>CAYMSF010000006.1:0-91401 GCA_964392985.1 uncultured Victivallaceae bacterium
TTCACAGCCATCCCATAGGGTGCTAAAAAAATTGAAAAGTTGACGGATCCAGGCTACTCTATATTTTCATCACAAAAAAGGAGCAAGCCATGAATCCGTCGAAACATAAAATGAGTGTGTTAGCGCAAATATTCAAATTGATTCCGCGGAATTTAATTCCGAAACTGGCGAATGAGCACGGAGTGGACAAGCAATCACGTTCATTCAGTCCAGTCAGCCATGTTTTAGCTTTGATGTTCGGGCAATTGTCACATGCACTTGGCTTGAATGACATTTGCGATACGCTGCAGAATCACAGCGGCGTACTGACAACAATCAGGGAAGCAACACCGCCCAGCCGTAATGGTTTCTCCCATGCCAACCGGAACCGCAATGCTGATATGGCCGAGGATTTATTTTGGAAAGTTTTAGAGCATTTGGAAAAGCTCAGTCCCGGATTCCGGCGGCAAGGGCGTAAGTACTGTGCCATTCCCAGGCGATTCAAGCGTATAGTCAATATCGTTGATTCAACGACCATCCAGTTGGTTGCCAACTGCATGGATTGGGCGAAGCACCGCCGCCGAAAAGCGGCGGCGAAGATGCATCTGCGACTTGATTTGCATTCGTTTCTGCCGAGTTTTGCGCTGGTCAAGGCGGCCAGCAGCAATGATGCCAAAGAAGCGCGAGCAGTCTGCGCTGGAATCGCCGCCGGGGAAATTGTGGTTTTCGACAAGGCCTATGTTGACTTCATGCATCTTTACGAATTGCTGCTGCGCGGCATTTTCTGGGTGTCCCGCGCTAAGTCTAATATGCAATATGAAGTTGTGGGACAGCATAGCAAGCCTGGAGGCAATATTATTCGCGATGTTAAAATCATGCTTACTGGAGTAAATACATCGAAATGGTATCCTGTGCAATTACGACTGGTTGAAGCCATGGTTGAAATAGATGGTAAACTAAAGAGAATGACTTTCATTACTGATAATTTCATATGGGCGGCCTCTTCCATTTGCGATCTTTACAAGGCTCGCTGGTCGGTCGAGGTTTTTTTCAAGGAGATTAAACAGACTTTACAGCTTGCCGACTTCATGGGATACAATGAAAATGCGGTGCGCTGGCAGATATGGACGGCGTTGTTAACTTATATTCTGCTGCGCTTTATCGCCTGGCAAAGCAAGTGGGATCATTCCTTCGCCAGATTGTTTACCGCATTGCGCGGCGTACTTTGGAGTTGTCTGGATATGTTCAGCGTTCTTGCTTGCTGTGGGACAGCAGGCGGCAGGCCACGAATGCGTTCCGCCCCAGACCAGTGTTATTTGCCGGGATTTGCACCAATTCAGACTTAACTCAAATTTATAGAAAACCCAAAATGGGGGTACGGGAAATTCAATAATCGTAAGTTCAAGACAAAGCAGAAATTGTCAAAATTCAGAAATTATGGGATGATAGTGTAAAAATTATTAAAATTTTTTTTCAAAAAATGGGAGAAAGAGAGATGCCACGCCATATAATGCGGCGTCTGTGCCTAATTGGCTTGCCACTAGAACCGGTGGATTGTTGATTTTATTCATGATTTGCCGTAACTGTGGAGCAAATAACTCAAAAGATTGTGAAATCTGGCCACCGAAGATAATTGCCTCTGGTGTGAAACGTTCGCACCATGACAGCAGGATATTTCCCAAGTCCGCGCCTAGTTCAGTATAAATATTCATGGCATCATGATCGCCCTGTTTCGCCGCTTCAGCGATACCCCGTGCTCCGTCCGTTACCGCATAGTCATGATGTTTTTTCCGGTATTTTTCGACGAGCGCCCGGCTTGAAACATAATCTTCGACAATGCCGTTACCGTATGGTTTGTTCCATACGCTTACTTCCGGAGCTGGGCTGCCCAATTCATTGTTTAGAAATTCACCATTGGTGCAGCAGGCGACGCCGATACCGGTACCAAGCGTGACTCCGCCCGTCCGGCTGAAGCCTTGTGCGGCTCCGCGCCACATCTCCCCGGCCAGAAATGAATTGGCGTCATGCCGGAAACGGAGTGGAATACCGGTGATTTCCGGCATCACTGCATTTATGGTTTCGGCAATATTGACGCCATATAAACAGGGAAATTTGTGTTTCATCAGGCAGATGCCGTGTTGATAATCAAACGGTCCGGGCGTTGAAATGCCGATTCCAGCGAGATTTACTTTCTGTGCCAGTGCGTAACTCGAAGCATGACGGATAATGTTTTCATACGTTTTGATGATTTCATTCCGGTCATTACCCGCGCCAGCACTTAACTGATAAAATGAACCTGGCAGAAGTGCGCCATTTCCGTTGATCAAAGCAGACTTGAAATAGGTTCCGCCGGCATCAATCGCCAGAATGTATGAATGTTCAGTTTTCGTTGCCATGGTCATCAGATGAATTCCGTAAAATTCTCCTTCAGACAGGTTTTATGAACGCAAACCGGTTGATCACCAAGATTTTCAACAACATATTCCCCGGCATTGGCTGGCACGACGACAATATCCAGATAATTTTGCACATAACGGCGTTCCGGATGACCTTTCGGATAAACCGCGATTTTTTCTCCATCAACGAGAGCCAGGACATGAAAAACTCCGTTGGTATTGCCCTCAATCCGTTTCTCAAATTCATAACGGAACAAACTGAAGTAGAGCAAATCGTGTTCGCCGAGCAGATATTCCGCCCAACCGTCGCCGGAGCGCAGCAACTGCGGTTTCCTTGCAATATTTTCTTTTACCCATGAGCTGGTGCGTTTATGGTCAATCACCCGTTCGCCATGATAGGTATGAATCGGACGCGGAATGCCATCAAGGTCCGGGCGCAGATAGTCATAAATCTTAAAGGTATATGACCCAACCGTCAAACTGCCGATTTCCAGAATAACTTGATTCCGTCCGGAGGAATGAATAGTTCCAGCGGGAAGCATAAACTGCATTCCCGGCACCGAGTCGATGCTGCTGACATATTTTTCATAATCCACCGGCGAATAGTCAATTTCGGATTTCTTTACTGCGGCGATAAATTCATTGGTGTCTGCGCCGTCATTCATTCCGACAAATGTTTTGGCGCCGTGTCCGGTGGCAACGACATAATAACTTTCGTCCTGTCTGCCGAGTTCATTGAAATTTTCCTTGCAATAATCCGCTTGCGGATGAAGCTGAATGGACATATTGCCGTTGCTATGGTAGGAGTCATCGTAGTTGAACCGGATGGGGAAATACCCGTTGAACGCTTTCATGCATTTCTCGCCCATCAAGGCTTTGCCTTCACGGTTGACAAAGGCGAAAAACGGTATTTCCACCTGTTGTGCGCCAGCCTGAACCACCAAGGTAACTTCAAGCGGAATCAGGTCAAAAACCCAGGCGGCATTCTTCATCTCCTGCGGTAGATTACGCAGTTTCTTAATGTAATATCCGCCCCATACCCCTTCCAGATAAACCGGTTTACAGCGGAAGGGATAAGTGACTAACGATGAACAAATTTCATTGAACGCTGCCTGCGGCACGAGTTTAATCGCCGCCGGGTTGTCGCTGGCAAGATAAAAATCAATCAGACTGGCGCTGATAAGTTCAGCCCGCAAATGCAATGCCAGTTCAAAATCATAATAGTAACAGCGTCGCATGATTTCTTTGAATGGACGCGCTTTGCAGTCGCCAAGATTTTTGTATTTGCCATTCTTGATCAACAATACCGCCTGCTTGGGCGTTACATCAAAAAAGGTGACCAGTTCATAAAGCGACCGCAAACCGGCAAAACATGAACCGGCGCCATAAACAATATTTACCCCGGTGCTCTCTTTAAGCTGGCGTTTCATTGCGTCAAGTTTGACCTGATCAAACAATGTTTCATAGCCGCCTTTGAACAGTTTGCCGAACAGCAGAACCGGGTCTTTTTTGCGATCCTGCGGCAGATTTTCAGCGAGCATTTCATCCAGTTCCTGCCGGCTTTTGTAGCAGGAAGCGGCATTGAACACATTTACGTTGATTTTTAAACGGGTTAATTCGCCGGTGACGAGGTTGACGATGCGTTCCCAGTCGGCGCCGACATAACCATCCATGCCGATAGTCAGTGTCGCTTTACCTTGTTTAATCCGGTTATTAATCTCATTGACCAGCGCGGCGGTAACTTTAGCCGGTCCGGATACAATCGAATTGACGGTTGCTTCAGACAAGGCCGGATGGTTGACCGGAGCGAGATCTTCGTGCGGGAACGGGTTGAACATAAAACTCATTTTAGTTTGCCTCTTGTTGTGACTTAATATTGATAAAATTCGAAATTGTTTATTGTTGCGAGTGTTGCCAGTTCAGTGCGGATATCGCCATCAACCAGCGCAAAATGCTGGGTGGTGCCGGTTTTGATGACTTGCTCAAACAGTTCGGTAACCGGCGTTACCGGTTTGAAATTACTGTGACAGTAACTGCATAAATCATGCCTGCCAGGCAGCGATTCCGCAATGAAACAGACAATCTTATACTGTCCGTTAGCTTCTGAAAAATGCGCCAGGGTTTTCATCCCCGGCGGGATGCGATACCAGGCGAATGGCGCCCCGGCATATTTATATGCACTTTTGGCAAAGCGCACATCGCGTGAAATTTTTACCAGATGGCAGAAACGTTCATCGGTATAATCGTGCGGTCCGGCGTGACCAGCGGCAAAAGTACCTGTAGATTTTTCCATATAAAACGGTTCAACGTAATTAATATGTTTTCCGGTAAGTTGTCGCAGCATATATACCATCATTCCTGCGCCAAGGTCACCTTCCGGAACGAGTATGGCATTATGTTCATGAAATGAACGCGGGTAAAAACCGGGACGCAATCCGAGCGTTTCGAAAATTTCCTTGCTGACATCATTGAGCACCAGTGCGTCAAGCTGGAATTTATCCCGTATCGCGGCTAATCCCAGCGATGCGCGGACAGATTCCAGAAACAACCTTTTATCTACATCCGGCTCAACAGTGTAAAGCCTGGAAAGTTCTGCCACGTATGCTTCAGCCGCGGCATCGCCAACGTTGTTAATTTCATCCTTAAGTTGCGCATAACTGATAAAATGCAGTTCCGGTCCGATGCGCGAAAAAATATCGTAAGGATTGATATAAGTTGACCACATGATTTCGTTGTAATTGGCCAGCAGACCGAAACTGGCACGACGCAGTTGACTGCGGGTGCGCGAGGCACGGAAAAAAGTATCCAGCCGGGCGCGAGCCGACTCAAAATCATCAGTTATAACTTCAATTTGCCGGTTTAAACGAACAACTGAACCTGAGCCGACCAGACTGCCGACAAGTCCGCCTTGCGCGAGGAATTCAACAAAATCATTTTCATCGCGGGTGTTTTGATATGGCATCCGGTCACGCACCGGCAGGTAGTAAACTAGCGGAATATCATAAACCTCGCGCAAAAAATATATCCACGTGGAATCTTCGCTCCACGAGAGAAATGAACAGAGAATACAGTCAACTTTTTCCTCACGGAAAAATCCAATTGCCTTGTCGGCATCATCCCGTTCGTAAACGATGCCAGGGAATGCACATTCCGCCAGTTCGTTGAACTGTTCAATGAGCGCCGCGACAAATTTACCGCGCCGCGTTTCATAATCTCCATCCGGACAGCCATCGCCTAGTTTACGGAAACGCTGACAACCGATAAACAGCAAGCCGACTTTCGGTTTTTTCATTATAATGGTCATATCTGTTCCTGTACTAAAGTTTTCTACATTTTTCATTGTCAACTTTGACTTCCATCATCATTTTTTGATGATTTTCGACGCTACTGGCAAACATAAAAACTGACCGGATTGCTGTCCGCCCGGATCCTGCCACGCGTAGGCATGCCATCCGTTCGGCGGAAATCGCGCCCTGTCCAGATAGCCATGGTTCACATCGGCAAAAGCCGTCGAATGAGAAAACTCTCACTCCGTCCTCACCGCATACAGCGCAACAATGCTTTTCGGCGGAACCGTGTAGCTCGTCAGCGGCACATCGCACGCCGTTTCTTTCACCTGAATCGGATGGTCGGTCAACGTGTTCACCGAGTGCAGGCTTTCCGCCGTCAACGTCGCGGTTTTGACGAGACGATATTTTCCCGGCAGCGTGAATGTGATCGGACGCGTGAGCTTCGGCGCGCGATTGACGATGAAGAAGTTCATCCCTTTCGGCGTTCGCATCGCGGAAACCGTAAGCGTCAGATTGCTTTTTGTGACGTCGGTAAAATCGCCGGTGATCTCAGTCGAAAAGAGCGCATCGCCAAATGCGGCCGAGAGCATTTTGAACATTTCCGCGATGCCGGTCTGATACAGATCGCCGGTCTTCGCGTCCCGTTTGAAGATCCCCCACGGTCCGCTGCTCACGCAGTGATAGGCTTGCGCAGTGACTTCTTTGTTACAAATCATCCGGTTCATCCACGTCGCCGTATCGATACAACCGACAAGCGCGTGGGTGAGATACCAGGAATTGCGCCATTCCGGTGTGCCGATCCCGCCCTTACCCGGGAGATCCGGCCATTTTGCGTGCTCAGAGTTGAAAATCTTTATGCGATCACTGCCGGTTATTTGGTGGATATCATCGGCAATGGCATTGATATAGGTCTCGAGAATAGAAGGTGGCATTCCGTAATAGTAAGGATGGAACGATATATAATCTATCTGATCGCCGAGTTCCTTCAGAATGGTGCGATGCCAGTCCCGCCAGTCGATGCCTTTCTTCTTCCACATCGGATTCCACGGTGATGTCTGCGTTTGCGCGGCAATTTTCATTTTCGGGTCGACCGCACGAACGGCGGCGATGACTTTTTTGCATTCCGAAACATACCGTTTGATGTCGTATTTTTGTGCGCCCCAGTCCATTTCGTTGCCAAGTTCCCAAATTGCTACATCCACCGGTTCGGCAATTCCATAGGCAATCCGTTTCTCTGCCCAGTTGACGCCGTTTCGCGGCGTTGAAGTTTTATCACCGCGCAGGAACTGCACCAGGTCGGCATTGTCCTCCGGCGACTCGCGCCACATGTTGAATGTCCAAACAAATTGTGCGGATGGATCAATGGCGTGCACGCTATTGATCCATTCGACCACGCCAAATCTCGCCGTCTTGATATCTTTCGGGTTTTGCTCATCGAAATTATGCGGCGGACGAGTCGCAATCGGACCGATGGACTTTTTCCATTCAAAATGCTGCCCGCAGGTGCCGGACATGCGCACGAGGTGAAACGGATATCCTTTCATGGTAGCAAGATATTTCGCCGACAATGCCGGCTCGCCGTTCGTACCGTCGAGGATAGATTTCTCCATCCATGTCCAATAATGGTTATACCCGAGCAGTTGCGGCGAAAGCGGCTTTTCAACCGTATCACGCACGGTAACAGAGGCTTTACTCTCGCCTTCCGGCGCTTCTTTTTCCGAAGGAAGAACCACGCCCTTGTATTCATCTCCGGCTTTCATATCGTCTCCATGCAGCAACGATTGGTTTGCTAAAAATAACAGGACTGCGACCAAACCAATCTTCACAATCGCTTTCATGAGCCGGATGGGCACGGAATATCCTGGCATCTGATCATTGCCGCTGGGAAAAGGCTTGAAAAAAGGGATACAGGCGGAGATTTGCATTCGCGTCAGGGCGTTTCCCATCCTGGAAAAATCCGGTGACGGTTGAAATTTGAGATTGCTGATGTGTTTCATGGTATTTCCTGTTGAGTGTTGCGAATGACTGGCTCGGTTGTCGGTGGCAAACCCTTTGTGTCCCTGGTTTTCAGAACCTGTACACAATCTGCCTGCGGTGGGATTTTCGAAGCTGCTACAGTGAGTCTGAACCCTGTGTGTTTTTTCAAAGATTGTCATGGTTTTTTCCCCTGTTTTAACGGTTACACCTGAGTTTTCGATTTCAGAAAATCATCTGTTCCTGCCTAATACGGTTATTTAAGTTCTGCGGTAAAAACTGCCCAGCCATAAGGTTCAAATTCGAGAGTAATCTTTTCCGCCTTTATTCTTTTTACGGTATCTTCGTCCGATGAACCGATTTCTTCAAGAAATTCACCTGAGCCCAGCGACAATTTGCAGCGATTCTTTTCCGCGCTCATGCTGACCACGGTCAACAGCGCTTTTCCCGCGCCAAGCGAGCGAATGTAAACGCCGGTTTCGTCCTGGCGGGATTTGTCGGAACAGTCAAGCTTGAAGGTTGGCGGCAAGCCTGCATCATCCAAATATGAACTCAAGATTTTCCTGAGTTTTTCACCGCTTGCCAAATCATAAGCCATGCTGACAATGGAAGCAAACATGACGGCTTTGCCTTTGCCGTAATTGTTGCTGATTAATGCAGGAGCGCCATCAGCAAATTTTGACTCAATTTTACAGGTTTTGCCGGTGCGCATGACTGCTTTGAAATCAAAACCTTTAACATCGCCGCAGTACGGTTCAGATAATTTTTCCAGGTCATAAACTTGAGCATCAAACAGTTGTTTAAGACCGCTGCCGGGAGTTACTTCCCAGTGGATGGCATGTTCATTTTTTATCGCAAATGGCGACTCAACAACGAGCAGTCCGCCGTTTTTAACAAATTTTTCCAGCGTTGCCGCCAGTTTTGCGCTGACAAAAGGACGGAATGGAATAAACAGCGCTTTGCAGCGTTCCAAAGCATTATCCTCTAGAATCAGCCGGTCATTGAGCACCTCAGGACAGTACCCTGCGTGACGGAGACAGGTAAACAGCAGTTCCGGAGATGTTTTATATTTGTGGCGAATCTCCTCGGCATCCATCAGATGCTCTTGATCCTCGTCTATAGCGAGCACGGCAACCCCGCTTTTAAACAGGCCGTTGGTCGTGAATTCTTTAGCGTGGAGATTAAGAAATTTCCCCAGTTTACCGAATTCAATTGAACGTGCCGTTTCTGAACCGTCCCAGCCGACCAGATTGAACTCCCCAGCCTGGGCATCGCTTATCCGACTCCGGTAGAGCCAGCGGAGTATGCTGCGTGAACCGTTGCCGACGAATATCATATCGCGCGCATTCATCCGGCGACCATTGTAATAGTGCGGCATCAGATTGTGCACCCAGCTCACCGGACCAGCTTCCGTTTCCAGTACCCAGAAACTTTCCTGCGAAAATGTTCTGGTTTTACGATTGCCGAGGTTCATGCTAGACATGTTGAAACTCAACGTTTGCAGTTGTTCCGATCCGGTTAATTCACCACGTTCCTGTCCACGGGTGAAATAGGAATACATTGACGTCCCCGGTATATCCTCTGAATCAAAAATATCTGCATCATGGGGACCGCAAAGATGAGAGAGAATCAAATGTTCAGGGTCTGCTTTGCGGATGCATTCCGCCACCATCCTGAACTTATCGCCACGGTTGTCACAGCAAAACTTTTTCCAATCAATAAATGGCGTATAGCCGCCATGCTCAAATCCGACCAGTTTCTGCGGGAACACTTCCTCCCATGAATCATAATGCAATGGAAACTCCATACTCCATGCTTTGACGAGTGCATCGAGGCTTTTATATTTCTTTTTGAGCCATTTCCGGTAAAGTTCCAGAGTATGTTTGCAGTAGCAGAATGTCGTCCGGGGTTCATTCCACGCAGAGTATGCCAGCAGGGCAGGGTTGTCGCGGTAACGTTTTACGGCATCCGTGATGAAGCTCATCGCCGCTTTCTGATATACCGGATCATCGTAGCAGAGTTTTATTCTCGGAGTATTGACTCGTTCCGGGGCATCCGCCCCTTCTTTTAAAACAGTGCATCCTTTTTTTGTATAGAGCCACCGCGGCGGATATATCGCCTGAAGATTGGAGAATGTTCCGCCGGCATTGACGATAACTTTCATGCCATATTTGTTTGCGAGTTCAAATGCATGATCAGCTTTGGAAAAATCACGTACTCCTTCTTTCTGTTCAATCCGGTCCCAGGCAATAAAAAGGCGGAAAGTGTTCAGACCGGAAGCTGCCATCGTCTTGATGTCTGATTCCCATTCCGACATATCTACTTCAGTTGCTTTAGCGAGCGGAGCATACGTCGCCCCGACAGGAAAAAAATTCTTTACTGTTTTCATAATAATCTCTTTAACCTATGGATGTTATCGTTGATATTTCCGCACTAAGTTCTTTAGCGCTCTTTTTAAGACATTCAATATAAAAATCTGCCCCTGTGACTTCAAATTCAGCATTCGGAATCGACATGCCAAGTGCCGCCACAAATTCTTTTCCCTTGAATACCGGACAAGATATAATAAAAAGAGTTTCCTTTCTGAAAGCCACGATGCCTGCGTCCTTTATCACTCTTAACATTTTTTTCAATTCTGCGGCAGAGGCAACCCCCGGCCATTCCAGTTCTGAGGGCAGTCCGCCATTTTTTATAAATGCCTCTATTTCATATTCATTCATGTATGCCAGAAGCATGCGCCCGGTTGCAGTTATATACATATCCTCATACCACGGATCATCCACATTGACGTTTAAACGTGGATTCCCGTTATGATGACATAAAATAAAACGTCGTGTCCCGACCGCTGCCGCAAGCAGTACTGATTGCCCTGATTTTTTCGCGCAGAATTGAACAAATGAATCGGCTTTGCGGGTTAATGTATCTTTGTATTTTTTCCCACCCGTCAGCCAGAAGGCCATCGGACCCAGCACATAACCTTTTTGCCGCGATATTTGTTCCAGATATCCCAGCGCTACCATGTCTTTCAAAATTCTGATAATTGTTGCCTGATTGAGTTTTATCGCTTTG
Organism: uncultured Victivallaceae bacterium; assembly: GCA_964392985.1. Taxonomy (GTDB): domain Bacteria; phylum Verrucomicrobiota; class Lentisphaeria; order Victivallales; family Victivallaceae; genus CAYMSF01. Next base: position 10,709 of record CAYMSF010000006.1, read on the forward strand.
ACGATTTCCGCCGGCAATACCGGTTGCCCGCGTCGCCCCGCGATAAACTCAATAATATCAAATGTCTTTTTTAAAACTTTTGTCATATAACTCCATAATATGAAGTTTGATATATTTATTATGAATAATAATAATGCCAATATGAATTAATTGCAAGAATCAATTTGGGATTTTTATAATAAAACGGAAAAAATTCAATATGTTTTAAATTACCGGCTTTGACTCTTGAATGAATCAATATCAGGTTTTATTTTAGAGCCTTATAAATATTTAAGGAACATAAAAACGATGAACAGTAAAACCAGAATGTTGAATTTTATTGCGGGTAAACCGGTTGACCATGTCCCGTTCATGCCGATATTAATGCGTTTTTGCGCTGGATACGGCAAGGTAAAATATCGTGATTTTATCTTGAACGTTGAGGAGCATTGCCGGGCAAACATCGAATGTGCCAATTATTTTCATTCTGATTGGGTCAACGTTATGAGCGACCCCTATTGCGAATTATCTGCTTATGGCGCAAATATTGAATATTTAGAAGATGATTTGCCAATTGATGGTCAACTTGTATGCCCGACCATTGATGATTTGGATAAGTTAAGAATACTGGATTTTACTCAAGATATCAGAACAGCGGGACGTATTGAGCAGTGTGCAAAGTTTAGAGAATTGTGCGGCGATGAACAAATCATCTGCGGATGGGTTGAAGGATGTGTTGCAGAATATTGCGACTTGCGCGGCATGGGCGATGCTTTTCTGGATTTTTTTGACGCTCCGGAAAAGGTAAAAAAGGCAATGGCGATAATTCTGGAAAATGCCAAAAATTTTATCACGCTTCAGGTAAAAGCCGGAGCCAACTGTATCGGTATCGGTGATGCCGCCTGTTCTCAAATCGGCCGGGAACTCTATCTGGAGTTTGGTTTTGACGGCGAAAAAATGCTGGTTGAACACATCCACTCCCTGGGTGCTATCGCCAAGTTGCATATTTGCGGCAATACTACCGCAATTATACCGGATATGATAAAAACCAATGCTGACATTGTCGACATTGACCATTTGGTAAAGGATATGACTGTTTTTATCGGGTCGCTTGGCAGTAATCAGGTTTTTTGCGGTAATGTTGATCCGGTTTCAATAATTCAGGACAGTTCGATCGAAACAATACGACAGGTTTGTCGAAACCTGCAGCGCATTATGCCGGGAAAATTAATTTTATCAGGCGGTTGTGAAATTACTCCATCAACAGATTATAATAACCTGCTCGCCATGTATTCCGCATTGGTTGAAGACATAAAATGATTGTTACCGGGCAGGTGTGTCCTCGTCTGATGATTTCCGGTACAACCGTTCATTAAACAGACATACTCCGCCGACAGCGAAACCCGGCAACAGTACTATCGCTGAAAATGGAATGAGCAACAATAAATATGCCAACACGCCGAAACCAATCAGCGCATTGCGGTCACCGGCAGCGGCAATTCTGAGTCCGCGAACTCCAATGCGACGGTTGAATGCACTGCAAAAAAGGCAGGAAATTCCTAACCGGTAGCCCATGACAAGCGCCATAAAGATTGCTCCTGCCACTGGCAACAGCCAACTTAATACAAGTAGCAGCATTCCGTACAGCAGTGATATCGCAGAGAATAATAAAGTCTGACGGGTGAATGCCCAGGTTTCTCTCCAGCCCGGTTCTGATGTGGTAATGCCGTATTCTCGTTTTTCGACATTTATTACGAGATACTCGAAAAATGGCGCGCTTATCATTTCATACAAAGTGCTTATCGTTGTCAGTATCAACAGCAGACCGCCAATACCCAGCGAAAAAGCAATCAACCAGCGCAACGGATAAATCAGGAATTTCAACGATTCCCCGCAAACCGTCGGCGAAGGCAGCAAATGATATGTCCATGGAACAAAATGCCATAACAGCAGATACATGCCGCTAAGATATAAAGCCAGCAGAACAAACAGTGGAACCACAGTATATTTCCAGTACGCCGGAGTGCTGTAAAATATTTTAACCCCGCGCCAGACGTAGTTGGCGCCGGCGGTAATATCCTGCAGCATGGTATATCTGCGCTGACCCGGTTCTGGTGTTGATGAAGACATGATAAGAGTGTTGAATCAGCGGAATTGATTAATCAAATCGCGGAGTTCCAGTGTCGCGCGCCGTGCCGCATTGGCGAAGTCCGGCGAGCTGTCAGCGTAGATAATGCCACGCGAAGAATTGATAATCAACCCCTTGCCGGCCTTGTCCTTACCGTTGCGGATAACCAGTTCCACATCGCCGCCCTGCGCTCCCACTCCAGGTACCAGAAAGGGAATTGCCGGGCAGATTTCTCTGACTTGTTTCAATTCTTCCGGAAATGTTGCTCCGATAACCAGCAGAATATTGTGATTATAGTTCCACTTGTTCTGCGCCATCTCCGCAACATGCTCATATATTGCTTTGCCATCAGATTTCAATTCCTGAATTTCCCGCGAACTCGGGTTGGAGGTGCGGCATAAGATAACCGTGCCGCGATCGCTCCAGTCCATAAATGGTTTCAGTGTATCCAACCCCATATAGGGATTGACCGTTACCGCATCGGCGTTGTAAATCTCGAAAGCCTCTTTAGCGTATAACATTGCGGTTGGACCAATGTCACCGCGTTTAGCGTCAAGAATTACCGGAACCTCAGGATATTGCTCTTTCAGGTATTTCATTGTCATTTTAAGTTCATCTTCCGCATCCTGTCCGGAATAGTAGGCGCATTGCGGTTTGTAACAGCAGACCAGATCGGCAGTCGCGTCAATCAGGGCTTTGTTAAAATCAAAAATTGGCTGCTTTGAATTTTTCAGGCATTCCGGCAGTTTACTCAAGTCCGGGTCAAGACCGACACATACGAGTGAATTGTTCCTTTCCCAGGCATTGCGCAATTTTTCCATAAACGACATGTTTTTCATCTATATATTCTCCATAAAGTTGGGTTATTTACTAATTGCCGGTTCCAGCGCAATAACAGGTAATACCGGTTCCGGCGGCGGGCATGAAAGCAGTATGATGCTCATATCAGGATTGTTCAATCTCGCCTGAATTTCAGCAAATTTCTGATATTCCTCAGGACTGACCACACACGGTTTAATATCAATTTCAGAGGTGATGATAACATTGTCCGGACTGACTTTGTTCGTTTTGACATTGATACTTATCGCATTATTGCTGGAAGTCCAGTTCCATGCCGGGGGCAACAGCCTGATATGCTCCAGTTTTGGCGGCAGCGCGATATTATACTCCGCGGATATTTTTAACGGACCACCAAGCATAAACGGGTTTACCCGGACAGTTGAGGCATTTTTCAGGAAGCTCAAATAGCCGCGATTTTGTAATTGACAATAGAGAAAATTATTGTCATAAACGGCAAACCGTTTTACATTCACTGTGAAACTTTCAGTACCGGGATATTCCCGGAAATCAGTAACCAGTTCACCCGCGGGAGTCGCGGACTGGGCAATATCGGTAACAACTTTCTGATAGTACCTGCGACGTTGTTCCGGAGTGAATTCAGTGAAAGTCTGATTCCTGGCGGCGCAGTCGATACCAAAATATTGAAGTGCCGATTCGATAACCGCATCGCCATTGCCTTTCAGTTTTATTTTCTGGACAAAACGACTGTATGATTTCAGCTCTTCACTTGTTTCAATCAGACCGGTTTCTCCGGTTGATAAAAACAGGCCGTACTTGCCATCGTGCGCTACCGTACCCAATTCTGCATACTGGTTGGTGTCGTTCAGATAGATGGCGAATCCGTCAGCTTTGCTGTTGTCAAATATTTTTAACACTGAACCGACAAGCTCGCCCCAGCGCGAGTTGTTGTCGCCGTTGCTGACCCTTACCAGTACGCTGTTAAAAATAGACTGCGGATATTGAATGGTGCGATCCGGCAGATTAATCACTTGACCGTGACCGGCAGCTAATACCGTTTCTGCCTTAAATCCGGCGGCGCGTAACATTGCACAGAGCAGAATCGCACGATCAACGGAATTTCCGTACTTGTCGCTGAGAGTTTTATCCGCCGGAGTAACTTTGTCGAGTGGCAGATCGTCAAAGTCAGGCCCAGCCGGGCGGATATTTTCAGCCACATAGTTGCGGATTGCCACAATTTTTTCCTTGGTTGAATTCAAATTTCCGGTAAGTTTCAGTGCCAGTTCAGTTGCCGCATTTTGATTGGTCGCGGAGTTTTCAATTGCCGCGCCAACCTGTCTGGCATAAGACTTCCACTCTCCGGTGGTGATGAAAATCGCCGGAGAGAAACTCCAAACCGGGGGCAGGGACGGTTCCGCTTTTATCGCCGGAACAGAATTCACTTCCCATATATGCTGAACCTTGCCGTTATTGCGTACTGCCGAGTACTTCACTCCTGCCGGAGGCGGAGAAATGTTCACATTCAACTTTTCGTCATAGCTCAACGTCAACTTTTTGCTGCCAATCGGGTCAAAATTGCGGAACTGTCCGATAATACTGAAAAATTGACGATTACGGTGGTCTTTAATGAGGTTATAACTGATTTCGCTGCCGACTTGAACTCCGGGAAGGCTGGCAACAAGAATTTTCTCCGCAGGATAACGCGGAGCGGAACCGGTCCAGGAGGCATCCATCACATTCAACTCTTTTTCAGTAATATTTTTGCTGGAACCGTCCGGAGCGGTAACGGTAACATCCTTGAGAGTAACATTATCCCATACCGGATTATAATGAATTTTTAATTCGGAGTTGTGTTTGACGCCGGCATAGGTAAGTATTTTTTTCTTTACCAATTCAGAAGTCCTCCATTCTCCGGTTTGTTTGAGTTCAATGTCAACATTCTGCTTCAAGAGAATACAGTCCGCTGTCGCTACTGATGCCTGAAATTCCGCCGCGCCGGGCATGGAATGGAAAATCGGCATCTTCCTGGCCTGATATTCCAATTCCTTCAACAACTTCTTCAATTCAAGATATTCTGCCGGTGACAACTCCATGGACTTTAATTTCAGATTACCACTGCCATTAAGGGTGTTGCCCTCAAGTTTTATATTCCGTTCCCAGTTTAAAAACGTGTTGCTGACCGGTTGGAATGATGGAATCAGTTCCGGCGTCAATCCATCCGGCAGGCGCAAAGAATATGATTCCTTCACGCCGCAGGTGGAAAATAATTTCATCGGGAACTGGCGTTTTTCCAGACCGGTGGAACTCAGCGCAAAATTTACCACGCCAAAACTGGTGCCGAACCAGAGCGGAGAAACCAGTGTGTCGCCATCGCCGCGAATTATAAAGTTGGGAGCTTTGAATGAAATTTCCGCTTTCAACCGGGTGTCGGTATCGGACATTTTTTCCGGGGTGATTTTTAAATCGGTAATTTCAGCGCCGGCAATCGCGCTTTTGAATCTGGCGGCGAAAAAGTCTTTGATTTGTTCCGGCTTCCAGGTGGAGAATGCGCTGCGATATGCATTATCATTAATACCGTGGAAGTTCATGACGGTTTTGCCATCCAGACTGCCGTCGGCATTAAGTTTACCAGTTGTTTTGATATCGAGGAGATTGGCATCTGCCGGCATCAACGCTGAAGTTTTCAGGGTTTCGCCTTCCGGTTTGGCGACGAGATAACTCATATCGCACAGGTAGGACGGCAGTAAATCCGCCGTGGTTTCATCGGTAGAATCCATCAGCACATATTCACCTTTATTCAGTTCAACCGCACTGATGGCATGGTTGAAATAATTATTCGGCACTTCAATATCTTTTTTGGGACCGCTGAAAAACATTACCGGATAGGCATTGAATCCGGCCAGTTGCAGCATCGACACCAGCAGCGCCGCCTTGTCGCGGCAGACCCCGTAACGGTTGTTGAAGGTCATACTGACATCATGGGGTTCATACCCTGGCGCCACATCTTCAGTCGTGATGCCCATATATCGGATTTTCTTCGAAACGAACTGGAAAATATTGTTAATTTTTTCCTGCGGAGTTTTCGCGTCTTTAATCAGGCTTTCAACGGTTGCTTTCATTTCCGGAGTCGTCTTCTCCAGTCTGGGTTGACACAACTTCCAGTACCATTTAGAGATATCCTCCCAGCGCGGCACCGTTCCGACGAGCAATCGTTGCACCACCGTGTAAAATGGCGGCATACCGGGTTCTTCAAAAATGCGTGGCACCGATTTTGCTGTCCAGTGATAAATAATGCGGTCGCCGGCATTGGTTATCGTCGCGGTAACGGTTCCTTTGACTTGATCTTTAAGCACTGTTTTCATCAATGGACGCTGCGCCGGGGCGCTGATTTCAACGTCATAACGGAGGATGGGGCAGGTGGCCTGGAGAACATAAAAATTGTTCCAGGTGTCCGGTATATACGCCTTGGTGATATCAGTGCGGACTGCGGTGTGGAGAATGTCACCGATTTGTAAATCCGGTATTGTCACGCTGAGTACTTTATCGTCAGGATTATATATATTAGCGCTCATCTGGGATGAATCAATCGTTTCTTTGGAATTGGCGGCAATGTCAACCTTGACTGTTTTTCCATTGGGTTTGATGATTTCCAGCAGTAGAATTGATACGGTGGTATAGGGCTTGACGAAGTTCAGCGACAACACCTGACAGGAGCGTTTGCCTTTTTCGGTGAGAATTTTGGTATAGCTTTCATCGTTGGTATAACCAGTGCCGTCCGGATTGTACCAGGATTTTTCATACTCACGTAACAGCACGATATCTGCGTCCGGATATGTCAGCAGATTAACCCTGCCGGCTTCTTTCAGAACATCTCCGCGCTCGATTAAGGATATGACATTATTCCCGGATTTAATTTCGTCGGCGACGATAATCCCGGATTGAACAAAGATTAGCAACAGTAATAAAACACGAAAAAGCTTAAACATCAACGCCTCCATTTTTTATAGCATTAGACATAACATAGTGCCTCAAAGTTCAATTAAAACCTTGCAATTACTGATAATTTTAGAAATATTCAGTTTGCAAAAGTTGTTTCAGAGAGTAAATTCTCTTGTCATTAATTTAAATAAAAGACAACTTACAAAGTTTAAGGAGTTTGTCATGGGTCAGCAATATAAGAAAGTCGTTAAAAGAAAACGCCGCAAGGCATATCTCGTTCGCGTCAAAGCTTTGATTAAATCTAAGATCAAAGGCAAGTCAAAAACAGCTGCCGGCAGAAAGTAATTTCAGCTGAAGTGCCCGGCAGTTGCCGGGTATTTTTTATTGTAAATTCCGGACATTCGTGTCCGGGAAAAGTTGCACCGCAAATACTTAATCGTGGCTGTGGTGCTTAGGGCTTTAAGTATTATTGCAGGATAGTTTTGTGTTTACTGTTTTGAATAGCTGGTTATGTTAGTGGAGTTGCATCAATTATGAACAGTCAGCCCGCTGAGAAAAATCCATCCTCAACAGTTTTATATTTAACTGAAATTATCGGTGCTAAAATTATTTCCGGTGGCGAGATCGTCGGCAAACTCGTTGACATGATTATTGTCGAAAAAGGCATGCCGTTGCCGCATATCACCCATCTCATCGTTCGTCAACCGTTCGGCGAAGCTACTCTTATTATTCCCATTACCACCGTTACCGGTATTTCCAGAAAACGCATTGTCGCAGAACTGGAATCTCTTGAACGTTATGAAGGTGTACCCGCCAGAGATGATATGTTAATTATTGACTATGTGCTTAATCAGAAAGTCATTAACATGTCTAAACGGGAAGTTGCCAGAGTTCATGACGTCAAGATTCTTCGCGTCAACTCATTGCGTAATATGTATGTTACCGATGTCGATTTCAGCCGGTGCGGCACCTTGCGCAAATATGGCTTGTCCTGGTTGATTGACCTCTTTAAAATTAAAGAAGATACTATTTCCTGGACTCATGTTCAACCCCTGCCTCCCAACATGGCTCATTTTAAAGGTAATGTCAAGATTAACGCGCTTCAGGAAAAACTTAACGAAATACCTCCGGCGGATATGGCGGATATTCTTGAAGACCTGCATCATGAACAACGCCAGATTTTCTTCAAAGAACTTGATACCGAAGCCGCCGCCGAAACCTTTGAAGAGCTTGAACCGGATGTTCAACGCGAAATGGTTTCATCCATGGACAAGGAATCTCTCGTGTTCATCCTCGGAAAAATGACTCAGGGACAGGTTGCGGATGTTCTTGCTCACCTCGCTGCAGACGAACGGTCGCGTCTGCTCAATATGCTTGAACCTGAATTGGCAAAGAAAATAACCGCTATTCTTGACCAGCAGGAACAGAGTATTGTCAATTATTGTACAGCACAGATTCTTACCTGCAATATTGACAAACAGGCCAGCGAAGTCAAGGATAATTTTCAGACGATGGCGAAGAATAAAGATGTAATCATGTATCTTTATGTCGTTGACCAGCACGAACGTCTAGCCGGCGTCATTGACTTGAAAGAGTTGCTCATGTCTGACGACAATGTCAAAATGAAAGATATTATGACCGAAGCAGTCATTTCTCTAAATGAACAGAGTACCATGAAAGATGCTGTCGAAATGTTTGCCCGTTACGGTTTTAGAGCCATTCCAGTCGTGGATGCCGGTCACCGTATTATTGGCGTACTGCAATATAAAGACACTATCAAGCTCCAACAGCGCGGCATTGAGTAATTTTTTCCCGCTCACGTTTACAGGAACACAACGTGTGCCTTGAAACTCATGGAATTGAGCATAGTTATTAAGGAATAGCAGTTTTAGCCATGGTCATTTATGGTTATGCAGTTATCAATATGCTATGATTGTTGCGCAATGGCGTGAGTCAAGCTTAGGTTTCGTATATATATAATGATTCTCCGCCGTTACCCGTTTCACTCATTGATCACCTTATGTTCATGGCGAAATCTTTTTTTTGTTGGAAAAGGTATTGCTTTTTGTGTTTTCTTTAAAGCATAACTTGAAATACCAATTTTTTTAGACTAAATTATTAGATTGTTAAATGATTTAACAAAGTGCGGAAAGTATCTACAGTTATTTCCATTGATAAGAATTTTTGTTGAATAGCATAATATAATAGAGTCACTGGCAGAATTACATTAATTGTAAGGATGGTTTTGTCCTTGACTCAACAACGAAGGAAGCTGTGTATGAAGATCGGAATACCGAAGGAAATACATGAAGGTGAACGTCGGGTTGCCGTTGCTCCCGAGACCGTGGCAGACCTGAAGAAACTTGGTCTGGAATTTATCGTTGAAACCGGAGCCGGTACACTCGCGGATATTTCTGATGCGGCGTTCGCGGCGGTTGGCGCGGAAATTGTTCCGGATGCTAAAGCCGTATGGTCACAGGCTGATCTTGTGCTGAAAGTGCGTCCGCCTGAAACCAGCGTAGCCCTCGGCGTAAATGAGGTTGAACTGATGAAAGATGGCGCTGCCATGATCAGTTTTATCTATCCTGCCCGGAATAAAGAATTGCTTGAAAAACTGGCAGCGAAGAAAGCGACAGTTTTGGCGATGGATATGGTACCGCGTATCAGTCGCGCCCAGAAAATGGATGCATTGAGCTCAATGGCGAATATTGCCGGATATCGCGCAGTTATAGAAGCCGCGAATGAGTTCGGTCGTTTCTTTACCGGTCAGATTACTGCCGCCGGGCGTGTGCCACCGGCCAAAGTGCTTGTTATCGGGGTTGGTGTTGCCGGTCTGTCGGCAATCGGTGCAGCGAAAGGACTCGGCGGGATTGTCCGTGCTTTTGATACCCGTCCTGAAGTAAAAGACCAGGTCAAGAGCCTGGGGGCTGAATTCCTTGAGCTGGATTTCAAGGAAGACGGTACTGGCGTTGGCGGTTATGCCAAAGTTATGAGTCCGGAATTTATCAAGGCGGAAATGGACCTGTTCAAAAAACAGGCGGCTGAAGTTGATATCATCATCACGACGGCGCAAGTTCCGGGAGCGAAAGCCCCGATTCTTGTCACTACTGAAACAGTTGAAGCGATGAAACCCGGTTCAGTCATTGTTGACCTGGCGGCGGAGCAGGGTGGTAATTGTGAACTCACTAAACCCGGCATCGTATATCTGCATAATGGCGTAAAAATCATCGGTTATACCGATTTGGCGAGCAGACTGCCGAATCAGGCCAGCAAGCTCTTCGGTGCCAATATGGCACACTTCCTTAAAGAAATGAAGATTGGCGAGGGCTGGAATGTTGATTTGGACAATGAAGTCATTCGCGGTGCGCTCGTTACGCATCAGGGTGAAATAACCTGGCCGCCACCGAAACCTAAAGTCGATCCTTCCAAGGTCGCAGCACAGCAGAAAGCCGCAGAACCGGCAACCGTGACTGAAAAGAAAACAGAAGCGGCAAAGTCAAATCCGCTGCGCACAATTATTCTGATGACGCTGGGATTGGGTGTTTTGCTGTTAATCGGGCTTTTTGCTCCGCCCAGTTTTCTGCCGCATTTCACTGTTTTTGTGCTGGCATGTTTTGTCGGCTATATGGTAATCTGGGATGTTACTCCGTCATTGCATACTCCGTTGATGAGCGTCACCAATGCCATCAGCGGTATTATCGTCATCGGTGCGATACTGCAGGTTTCGCAAGGGCTGGGTAACTGGGTTACCTGGGTTTCGGCGTTCGGCATATTTCTGGCCTCTATCAACATTTTTGGCGGATTCCTGGTAACCCGCCGCATGCTTGGCATGTTCCGCAAATAATCACGGGAGATTTTCATGGAAACGATTGGATTACTTACTGCAGCCTATATTATTGCAGGCGTTCTTTTTATCCTCAGCCTCAGCGGTTTGAGCAATCAGGAAACCGCCAGACGCGGTAACTGGTATGGTATAATCGGTATGGCGATTGCAGTTATCGCCACAATTTTCGATAACCGGGTGACCGATCAAGGCTATATTATTTTAATTGTCGCATTACTCGCCGGGGGTGCTATCGGCGCGATTGTCGCTGCCAGAGTTGTCATGACTGCGATGCCGCAACTTGTGGCCGGTTTTCACAGTTTTGTCGGACTGGCGGCGGTTCTGGTTGGTGTTGACAGCTATATGACCGCAAACCATTTTCCAACTAATGCCGAACATGTCATTCACGGTGTTGAAGTTTATATCGGTGTTTTTATCGGAGCAATCACTTTTACCGGTTCGATTGTCGCATTCGGCAAGCTTCAGGGCATTGTCCGGAGTAAACCGCTCCTCCTGCCTGGTCGTCATCTGATTAATTTGGCTATGGCGGCGGCGATTGTTGTACTCGGTTATTTCTTCTTCTCCGCCGGCGCCACCTGTTGCGGCTTGATTCCACTGCTGATTATGACTGCAATCGCTTTTGTCCTCGGTGTTCACCTCGTCATGAGTATCGGCGGCGCTGATATGCCTGTCGTAGTGTCGATGTTGAACAGCTATTCCGGCTGGGCTGCTGCGGCTACCGGTTTTCTGTTGAACAATGACTTGCTCATTATTACCGGCGCGCTTGTCGGCAGCAGCGGGGCAATCCTCAGTTATATCATGTGCAAAGCCATGAACCGTTCCATTATCAACGTCATTTTCGGCGGATTCGGCGCCAGTGAAGGTTCGTCCGCTCCTGCCTCCGGGACCGCGGTACAGGGTGAAATCGTCGCTACTTCAAATGAAGAAGTCGCGACAATTCTGCAGGAAGCCGGCAGCGTGGTCATTATTCCCGGTTATGGTATGGCAGTAGCTCGCGCCCAACATCCGATTCGCGAAATCACCGACCGGCTTAGAGCAAAAGGGGTTAATGTCCGTTTTGCTATTCATCCTGTCGCCGGACGTATGCCCGGACACATGAACGTTCTGCTGGCTGAAGCCAATGTCCCCTATGATATCGTTCTGGAAATGGATGAGATCAACCCGGAAATGGAAGAAACCGATGTCGCCCTGGTCGTCGGCGCCAATGATACTGTCAATCCCGGCGCTTTGGAAGATTCTTCCAGCCCGATCTATGGCATGCCCGTTATTGAAGCATGGAAAGCAAAAACCTGTATCGTCCTAAAACGCAGTATGGCAACTGGTTATGCCGGCGTCGAGAATCCGCTTTTCTTCAAGGAAAACTGCCGGATGCTCTTCGGCGATGCCAAGAAAAGCGTTGACGGCGTACTGGCTCATCTGAAATAATACAGTTGGTGTGCTTGTCTAGATGCCCAATCCGGTGAATGTATGGCTGTTCCAATGGAACAGCCTTTATTCATTTATTGTGGACAATAAAATGTCTTTTTCCTTGCCCGCCTTTTTGTTTCATCCTTTCTTTTTAAAATGCAGGTGGCGGTAGGCGTTGGGAGTAACTCCAATCAAGCGTTTGAATACATTGTTAAATTGCGCTGCACTGGAAAAGCCCAGCTCATCCGCCAACAGTTTTACCGGAGTTATTGAACTCATCAACTGAAGTTTGGCGCGTTCAATTCTGCTGTTGAGAATATATTGGTACGGACTGCTGCCGGTTTCCTCACGGAATTTGCGCCCAAGGTGTTCACGCGAAATGTTTAACATCCGGGCAATTTCTTCGACTGTCAGTATCTGATTGACCTTGTCATTGATAATTGTGCGTACCCGTTCAGAAATGAGATTGGCTGATGATGCGTTACCAGTCTTCTCCTTGCTCCATACCAGTGAAGAGAGCAGTTCCATGACCAGTGAACACGATTCCGCTGAACTGATCAGTCTGGACTGAAATCCGGAATTGCAGTAGGCCTGGATTCGGTTGATTATGGTTGATGATGGTTTTAATTCGAAAACATAACCCCAGCGCCGGTTGATTGCGGAAACCATTTCTGTTGATGTTTCCGATATAAACGAACACCATAACACCTGCCAAGGTTCAGTTGCATCCTCCGGATAATAATATGAGTAGGACGGATCGTCGAGCTTCAGCAGAAAGCCAGTTCCCGCCGGTATTGGCGAAGATATTTTTCCGTCACTGAATCTGCCTTCACCGGAGAGAGTGTATTGAAAAATACACTCATTCTTCTCGAGGCGTTTGCTGCCGGTGTAGTAATAAGTCGCATCGTAAATTGTGCTGATATGAATTATCCGTAAAGCTGGCAATTCCGGTAACTGATTTTTGATTTCAAAAACGGTTCCACTATTATGTTTCAGCATATCACAAATACTAAATTAATATCAATTTATAATCATTGAACGGACTATTTCCTAGCTGTATATTATTTTATACTATAATCACTAATAACTAATTTTCAACAAAATGGAGAGGGCAATGAGCAATTTTTCAGTTACTCCGGAAGAACGAATTTATTTGCGTGAATTGGCGAAGAAATGTCAGGAATATGCCAATCTGCCGGTCATGGCGGAACGCCGTAAACTCTGGTATGAACATAACGCACTGCAAGGTCGCCGTCCGATGTTGGTGATGGAAATTAATTCCTTTATTAATGATATTCTGCCTGCGTTGAAATGCACCAGTCCACTGGCGCGTGAAATTGAAGCTGCACTTCAGACCAGAATCGTCAACCATGAACTGGTGGATGATGATAAAGTACTTTCTCCTGAATATACGGTGCCATGGCAGATTGATTTCCGCCTCTTCGGGCTTGATGTAAAATTTCACCGGGCTGATGATGGGCAAGGACGTAACATTGGTTATCAGTTTGAATACGATATTACTGATTTGCGTCGCGATATTGAAAAACTGCAACCGTCAACTTTCAGTGTTGACCGGCCGGCTACATTTGCGAAAAAAGAATTTATCGAATCACTGCTCGGCGATATTATGCCGGTAAAAATCAAGAATAAGTCGATGGAATGGGCTTTTGGCGTTACGCAACGCGTCATCATGCTGATGGGTATGGAAAATATGTTTGTGGAACTGATGGATTCCCCGGAATTGGTGGCGCGGTTGCTTGAGATGATACGCGATGGTTTGCTGGATTATGCGAAATGGATGGAACGCGAAGAACTGTTGACTTTGAATAATGGCAATGATTATGCCGGCGCCGGCAGTTACGGTTTTACAGACGAACTGCCAGCCGCAGGTTTTGCGGGCAAGGTAAGACTCAAGGATTTATGGGTAAATATCAACAGTCAGGAATCGGTCGGCTTGTCACCGGAAACGTTCAGTAAATACATCTATCCGGCATACCATGAGATTGCCAAAGAATTCGGCCTGACTTACTACGGTTGTTGCGAGCCGGTGCATGAAGTATGGGAATCCTGTATCAAAAATCTTCATAATCTGCGCAAAGTCTCAATTTCAGCATGGTGCAATCAACAATTTATGGGCGAAGCGCTGCGCGGTTCAAAAGTGATATATTCAAGAAAACCGTCACCAAATTTTATTGGCGTTGGCGATTTTGTCCCGGAAGCCTATGCCGCTCATATCGCGGAGACATTGACTCTCGCCAAAGGATGTCATCTGGAAATAATTTACCGCGATATTTACAGCCTCAACGGTGACCGTACACGTCCAGGCAGAGCAATTAAAATCGCGCGCGAATTAATTGATAAACAATGGAATGGCTGAAAAATATTATCAGCATTTTCTCTATTGTTTTTATTTGTATTGTTTTTGTCTTGTGTTAGCTTACTCGGACTGATTGTTAGCTTTATAATCTGGTAGATAGATTCCCCAAAACAGGAAAACTTTCGAGCTATAAAAAACTGGAGATTAGTATGACAAAGTTTCAGTCCAAGTTAAAAAGCATCACCGACACTTTTTTGCGTTATTTTTGCATTGCTGCGATGACTGTGCTGCCACTTGTCGTCAATGGCGGCGCGCCAGCCGCCAACCCGGAAACCGGAAGCAAGGGAATCGCCAAGCTCATCAATGATCCATCCAATGACGAGCTGAACAAGCGGCTGGAGTCGCCATATCTCGATCCGAAGCACTTTGACAAGTTTTACGGTAAGTTGCCTCGCCTCTATCTGCACGGTATGTGGAAGTTAACGGTGACACCGAATCCAGCCGGGCGCAATCTTGGACCTGGGGAGTATTTTTTCGACGATGCTGGAATGAAGAAAGGCTTCACCGCTGCTGACTTCGACGACTCGTCCTGGAGCGACTTTTACATCCCGCAGAAACTGACAATGCCGATAAAAAACATATTTGGCATCACTTTGGAAAAATTTGTTTCGGAAAACCAGCGTTACAGCCAGCACACCGCCTTGGGGGACGGCTATTCCTACCTTGCCACGCGGTTTGTCATTTCCCCGGAGCAGCGAGGCAAGCGGGTGATACTCCATTTCGACGCGGTCAACAGTCTGCCGGTTGTTTTTGTCAATGGCCAGGAAGCCGGACGTCCGAAAGAATATGCGCTGGGCGGATCGGTGGACAGTTCTTCGCTGGATATTACCCCGTGGGTCAAGTCCGATGGGGTCAACCGGCTCGTGGTGCGTACCTACAACCAATTCTACTCCAAGCCAAAAACCGAATGGAATGACGGGTATGGGTTCAACTGCAACGGGGTCTGGCGGCCGGCATGGGTCGAGTTCTGGGATGATATCCGGGCGGAGAAGTTGCGCATCAAGAGCGTCTTCCCCGATGCGGCCGAGGTGCAATGCACTCTGCTAAACCCTGGCAGTCTGCCACAAACTGGCAAGGTCTCGCTGGTGGTAACTCCATGGAAGGGCAATTATTCCAGGGCGGTTGATGAGGCCGGCAAGCGGTGGGAGTCGGAGACATTCGAGACCCAAATCGCCGCTGGAAAAACCGAATTCAAAGCGCGCATCAGCCTTCCCGGCATTCGCCTCTGGCATATGGAATCTCCCTACCTCTACGAGATGCGGGTCTATGTGGACGGCAAACTCGCGGGTACTGACACGTTCGGCGTGCGCAGCATCAAGCGCGATGGGCGGCGCATTCTCGTCAACGGCATTCCGGCGTATTTTTTCGGACTCGGTCTCAGCGATGGGTTCTGCATCCCGGGTCCATGGAGGCACTACGAGCTGTTGCTGAACAAGAACGGGGTCTCCGGCGATACACTGGCCATGTATAAAGACAACGTAAATATCAATGCCGTCATCCGCAGCGGAAATTGGACGGAGATTCTCTACCAGATCTGCGACGAACTCGGGCTGGCCCGCTGGGGGGAAGAAACTCTGAATGGTTATGATCTGGGTTTTGCTGGCTACGACCATTTTGGCATTATCGGGCAGAACAAATTCAACCTCCCTTGCGGTGCTATGTGGAGCTTTGGCGCATTTTCCAAAGGTGTTAAAGGCATGGAAGGGGAAGGAACCTGCATGACGGCGCAGGCTCCACGGTGGGTCGAGTTTTACAAGCGACTTTTTGAACTTTATGGCAATCATCCCGCCCTCCTTTCCTGGACAACTCCC
Source organism: uncultured Victivallaceae bacterium (assembly GCA_964392985.1). Classification (GTDB taxonomy): domain Bacteria; phylum Verrucomicrobiota; class Lentisphaeria; order Victivallales; family Victivallaceae; genus CAYMSF01. Next base: position 26,992 of record CAYMSF010000006.1, read on the forward strand.
GGCGAGATTTTTTGTCTCGAGCGCAGCGAGACCGCCTTGGCGGTTGATATCATTGGCAAATACAAGCAGGATGATCGGCTTGTCGGCTTGGATGGCGTGCATTTTTATCACACGGAATGGAGAGGGAATAAGAAGCGCTATGTATCTTGGGCCAAAGAACCAGGCAATTCGGTCCCGGGTGTGGATTTTGTCCAGGAACACAATAGACCATTACAAAACGCCAAGGTGCAATCACTTGGCTTTGATGTCGATGAGTTGCACTTGCTTGAAAAGACCAGTGCCGATGCGTATCCCGGCGAAGGCGGGCTGCCACTGACGGCCTCTCCGGCGCTGTCTCATAGCGGCCATTACTGCGATTTATACTTTCCCCGAACTCCGGAAGAAGTCGCGAAGCTGGAGAAGCTGAATCCGTTACGCAAAGCCGAGTATTTGGCCTCGCTGGCGATCTGGAAAAATGGCGCCTACGACAAAAAGAGCCTGTGTGACTTTGCTTCTGGACCGGCGATTTTTGGCTACGCATCCTGGGGCAAGCGGTATGCGGGGTTGCATACTTTCATGTCCACCAATGAAGAGCGTTACCGCTACCTTGGGTTCGACATGCAGCAACTGGGCGAGCTGATGCGCTGGCACAGTGAGTTTTTCCGTGGATATGGCTTTGTGAACATTGATCATTTCGCCACGACGAAGGAGACGATGATCAGGTTGCGTGATGGGCTATTCGACCCGGCAGTCGTTGTTCCCCAGCCGACGATGTGTGCCTACACCCGCCGCATGCAGCAGCGGATTCTGCCGCTCCTGGACTGGCATTTCAACCACAATCTCTTTGCCGGCGAGAATCATCGCTACGAGCTGCGCGTCCTGAATGACGGGACGAGTGCGTTCCCCGGAGGAACCCTCACCGCCACCCTGCGCGTGGGCGAAGCGTTCGAGAACTTCGGCAGGGAAGAGAATCTGCCGGTAGCTTGGAAGTCTACCGCAGCAATTCCCGAAATCATCGCCGGCGAGCGATACAGCGGCGCACTTGAGCTCAAGCTTCCGGCCGCCCTGAATGCGGGGCGATACACCATGATGCTCGTTCTGGCCGACAAGAGCGGGCAGACCGTCTCCGGCAATACATACCCCATCAATATTGGCCGCAGAGAGGCAGGCAAGGTAACCTATGCCGAGCGCATCGGCGTCTATGTCGGCACCAGCAACCCGGAAGGCGAGGCGTTCGTCGCGATGTTGGAAGGAATGGGGTTGAAGATTGATCGGCTGAAAGACTTTTCCGGCATCGGCAAGCTCAAGTATTTGGTGCTCGGCCCGGGTGCGCTTGACGAGGTGGCCGCTCGACAGGCGGAGGCGCTGCACGCATGGCTGTCCAAAGGTGGGCGCATGCTCTGCATGGAGCAGAAGAAAGTTGGTGACGTGCCATTCCTGAATCAGATGCGGCTTGAGGCGTCTGGCTTTCAGATCAGCGAACCGGTCGATCCGAAGCATCCCGCGTTCGCCGGCCTCGAGCGGGTGAAGGATTGGGATACCCTGAATGGCGGGAAAGGCAGCGCCTACGACCATGTGATGATGCCCATGTCGGAATCGGTTCTGGCCATAGGAGGGACCCACACGTCAGCCTACGCTGCGGAAGGTTGCAACATGGCGATGACCGCCGCCGAGGTGAAGGTGGGTGCTGGTGTCTGCCTGTTCAACCAGCTTCTGGTTTCAAGCCGTTATGACACCGACCCGCAGGCGAGGCGGTTTGTGCAGCAGCTCGTAGCCTATTTCGTCTCGCCAAGGTTTGGCGAGTTTGCCCAACCCGCCAGGGGGGAGCACAAATCCCGGATCACGTCATCTGTTAAAAATGTGCTCAAAGATACCAATTTTTCACCAGATTCCGGCTGGGTTTTCTGGATACATAATTCGGTTAAGGATGCCGGAGGTTCAATAACTTTTCAAGAAGGCAAGGTTGTTGTAAATCTCCCTGCCACGGCACTGTTGGCGAGCAAGGTTAGAATTTTAAAACAACTGGAAATTGATGTCGACAGTAGCTACAAACTCAAATTAAAAGCCAAGAGTAGCAAGCCTGGCAAAATGGGAGTTGTCTATCAAATGAATAGCGAACCCTATACCGTTTATGCCATCGCCAACATTGACTTGGAACAGGGCGAAAAAGATTACGAATGCACCCTTACTGTCAAAAATGATAGGGCCGGAAAATATGATTCTCCACGTTCTTTGAATTTTTACTTCGGTGGCTTAGTGGCTGCGACGGTTACATTATCTGATGTTTCTTTTGTGAAATTAAAATAATAATAAACTATTCAATGACCAACAAACAAAATGCGCTTGAAATAATTCACAGGGTGGCTTTTCCGGCAGAGCAATTAAAATCGCGCGCGAGTTAATTGATAAACAGTGGAATGGTTGAAGCGCGACTATTTATCGGCAGTTGCTGAATTGTTTTCATTTGTATTATTATTGTCTTGTGTTAGATTATTTGGTTGGATTATTGCCTTTTAAATTCAGTAATTGCTCAAACAACCGAGGTGATTAAATGCTTTCAGCCGGAACTGTCAAGTTCGTTATTCCACTGTTAATTTTTACGTTTGTGGTGGTGTCCGCCTGTGCCGGAACCTTTACTTTTACTGGAAAAACCGACAAAAATCCATTGACTTACCTGCCGGATGAAAAGATGGTATTCACGATACAACTCCTTGAAGACGGCAAACCTGTCAATGGAAAAAAACTTACCTGGAAACGACGTGGTGATGACGGTAAGACCGAATCTGGCAATGCCGTATCCTCCGCAACCAATCCGCTGGTAATTTCAACCACATTAAACCAGCCCGGCTTTGTCCACATCAACGTTACTGCAAGCGATGATAAAGGTGCGCCGTTGAAGAATGGCGACAAGAAAATGGAAAATTTTGATGGCGGGGCAGGGGTTGAATTGAGCAAAATCAAGGGGTGGCAGGAACCGGTTGACTTCGACGCGTTCTGGGCGAAACAGAAAGCAAAACTTGCTGCGATTCCGATTCGTGCCGATATGGTACCAATCAAATGTGAAAAAGATGATGTTCTTGTTTTTGATGTAAAAATTGACTGTGCCGGAAAAATGCCGGTGTCCGGTTATTTTTTCAAACCTAAAAAAGCAGCGCCTAAATCACTTCCTGCACGTGTACTATTCGATGGTTATGGTGTTAAAGGTGCACAAAAAGCAAAGTGGATGGTTGAATCCGGCGCCAGAAATATGATCCTTACTGTCAATGCGCATGGTATTCTTAACGGTCAGCCGGAGGAGTACTATAAGAAGTTGAAAGAAACTACACTCAAAGATTATGCCTTCAGTGAAGTTGAGAATAAAGATCCCGAAACTGCGTATTTTAACGGAATGTTTCTCCGTCTGATACGGGCGCTGCAATTCATCAAATCACAACCGGAATGGGATGGGAAAACACTTATGGTCTACGGTGGCAGTCAAGGCGGGTTGCAATGCCTGGCCGCTGCAGGCCTTGATGCGGATGTCTCCCGGTGTGAAACTGACGTTCCCTGGTGTTGCGATCTGGGCGGACGCAATTACAACCGTTTGGGTGGATGGTTTCCCAAATGGACCGATGCACTCGGATATTATGATGCTACCAACCATGCCAAACGCATCAAATGTAATACCTCGATAAATTCCGGTTTAGGCGATTATACCTGTCCACCATCATCGCAGATGGTTCTCTATAATAATATTTCAGCGCCGAAGAAACTTGAATTCAGTCAGGGAAGAACCCACATGTACGTCATGCCCGGCGGTGAAAAATTCTATCTTTCTCAAGATTGGGATAAAAAATAATTTACTTAAAAACTACATATATAGTCGTAATTTAAGGGTTATGCTAAATAGTGATTGGTTTATTAAACAATTCCATCATATTGTGACTAATATACATTTAAATTGTCCAATTTGGGATTGTGATACACAAAATTTGGATTTTTATCCATAGACATTTATCAGTTTAGAGGATATAATCGTAAGTAACTCAGGGAATTACATATTTATTAATAAAAATTATGAGTTATACTCGGGATGTTGCAAATCAGCCAAACGTTTTCACTGAATTAAGTTCATTTGTATAGGTGGTAATTTTAAAATTAAAAAAGTCTTAAAACGCGACCATGGAGGTGTGTAGATAAGTTTCTTTTTTTTTGCAATTTTTTCGGTGAAAAATTGCATAGGGCGTGTGAAAATGTAATTGATGCGCAAAGAGAAAAGTTATTAACATGCAAAAGCCAATAGTTTTGAAATTGGCTCATAATCAAAATTTTAAAGGATAGTGTAATTATGAAAAGTATCACAAAAAAATTATTGGTCTCGTTTTTGATTGCAACGGCTGGCGTCAGTGTGTCCGCTGAAAATTTGTTTAAGGGCACTAATTTTTCGGCAGATTCCGGCTGGTGTTTCTGGATAGATAATTCGGTTAAGGATGCCGGAGGTTCAATAACGTTCCAGGATGGCAAAGTTACGCTAAAGTCACCTGCAAGCGCAACGCAGGCAAGCTGGCAAATTCAACTTTTTAAACATATTGAAATTGACGTGGATAAAAGCTACAAGCTAAAATTCAAAGCCAATGCTGGTAAACCCGGTAAAATTTCAGTAAGTTATCAAGGCAAAAATAATGCATTTTATGCCAAAGTCACCATCGACGTGGAACAGGGAGATAAAGATTACGAATGCACCTTTATGGTCAAAAATGACAAGGATGGGAAATATGAATCGCCGCGATCTTTGCATCTTTATTTAGGGGGCATAAAGGATGCAACGGTTACTTTATCTGACGTGTCAATTGAGGAATCAAAATAACTCACTTAATAATAAAAAGGAGCTTTATATGCGCCTAATCCAATGTACCATGCTCACCGCGTTTATGGCAGTTGCGTTCCCGTTGTTCGCCGAAGAAGCGAATATCGTCTATTTCAACAAACCCGGCGACAAGGAGTTGAACTCGCGCTTGGAGCAACCTTATCTTGCTCCGAAAGACTTCGACAAGTTCTACGGTAAACTTCCCCGATTGTATCTGCACGGCATGTGGAAAATGACGCTGACGCCGAACCCGGCGGGAAAAAACTTTGGGCCCGGTGAGTATTTCTTTGACGACGCCGGCATGAAAAATAACTTCACCGCAAAGAATTTCGATGACTCCGCGTGGGAAGACTTCTATGTGCCGCAAAAGATAAGAATCAAAAAAGGCAACAAGTATGGGATTGTTTTTTCCGACTTCGACGCTTCTAAAATCAACACGGTTTCCTTCAATCTGATAACAAAACAAGGTCCGACGACCATTGAGCTTGCCGATGGTTATGCCTACCAGTCAACCCGGTTTTCCGTTCCCGCCGAGCAGCGAGGGAAGCGGATTGTGCTGTTTCTTGAGGCAGCCAACAACCTGGCTGTCATTTATGTGAATGGACATGAAGTCGGTCGCCCGCTGGATTATGGCGTGGGAGGATTTTGTGACAAAGCATGGTTCGATATCACTCCCTGGGTGGATCTCAAAGGCGAAAACCGCCTCGTGGTGCGCACATACAATCAGTTTTCAGAAGGTTCGGGCAATGTGACCCGGGAAGGATTCAATTGCAACGGCGTCTGGTGCCCGGTCTGGCTTGAGTTCTGGGATGATGTCCGCGCACAAAATTTGAGAATTGCGCCACGGTATCCAGATGCGGCAGGCGTGGATGTGAAGCTGATCAACCCTCAATCCGTTCCGCGAATGGGGAAGGTGACGCTCGTCGTCACGCCGTGGCGTGGGACGTTCACCCAGGTCGCTGATGATAAGGAGAAAAGGTGGGAATCGAAGGCAATCGAGGTCTCCCTCAAGCCGGGCGAAAACTCGTTCAAAGCGATTATTGATTTGCCAGGGATCCGTCCGTGGCACATGGATTCGCCCTATTTATATGAAATGCGCGTGCTCGTGGACGGCAAGCTTGCCGGCGCCGACACCTTCGGCGTCCGCTCAATCAAGCGGGACGGCAAAAAACTCCTGGTCAATAATCTGCCTGCCTACTTCTTTGGCTATTCGATGGCGGATGCCCCAACGCTTTGGATCATAAAAAATGCCCGAATCAACAAAAATGGTTTTTTCGGCGCCTTCCTGAAAACGCTTAAAGATTCAACTGGCATCAACGCCTACATGCGGGATGGAGGGTTTTCTGACGTCTGCTATCAAATTTGCGATGAACTTGGACTGGCACGCATTGGGGAAGAAACCCTTTTAATGGGTTACAGCTTTTCTGATTGGGAAAACTTTGCCGCCAGCGGGTTGAATAAATTCATGTTGACGACCAAAGGTCTTGATCCTCGCCTGGCAGCCTATTTCAAACGCCGCTTTGAACTCTATGGCAACCATCCGGCGATTGTTTCATGGGATACCACGACCGAAGTGATGATGAGGCTTCCAAATGAAATCAAGTTTCAGATCGACACGATCAATGCCGGGAAAAACGATGATCGGCTTGTTAACGCGGAGGGCGTGAATTTCCTGCATGCGACGTATCAGAATTATGAGAAAAGCGAGGGCCGGCAATACCATAATTGGAAAGAAAACCCTAACAACGCGATTCAAGGCATCGATAGTTTTGCCATTCACGACGTCCTGATGAGTTATGTTCATAGCCGCTCGCTGGGACGGGAAATCAAAGGGTTGCGCACCTTTGAGCAGGCAAGCGAAAAGTCATATCCCCTCGACGGGGGCCGCCCGATGATTGCCAACCCCGGGCTTTTTCAAATAGAATTTCATCGCTTGGGCCGGTATCGCGAGCGCTCGCCGGAAGAAATTCAGCGCATCCAGAACAGCTCAAACCCTGTCGATATCGAATATCTGGTTTCGCGGACGATCTGGAGAAACGGGAAGTATGACAAAACTCTTTTGTGCAATTATTTGTCCAAACCGGGAGGTCGGGAGCGCTGGAACGAGATGCCTGTCCTGGGTGTGCATGCTTCCATGTCGGCCAATGACGAACGTTATGCACCGATTGGTTTTGAAATGCAGCGGCTGGGCGAACTGTTTCGCTGGAGCAATGAATTCTACAAGGGGTTCGGGTGGGGCAATGAGGAACATCTGGCATGGAGCAAGAATATCCTGGCAAACAGGATTCCTGATGTGGCTCAGATCGCACCGCAGCCCACTCTTTGCGCCTACACCCGTCGTATGCAGCAGCGTTTGCTTCCAGTCCTCGACTGGCACATGTGGCACAATCTCTTTGCCGGCGAAAGCCATGAATACGAGTTGCGGGTGATGAATGACGGGTCTACCGGCTTTGAGGGAGGGACAGTAAGTGCTTCGCTGCTGGCGGGAGATGCTTTTGATCATTTCGGCAGGGAGAGCACTTTGCCGGTCGTCTGGAAGTTGGAAACGAAGATTTCGCCGATTGCCGCGGGTGAGCGTTTTAAGGCGCAACTTGAAGTGAAACTTCCAGGCGGACTCGCGTCAGGACGTTACACGATGGCGCTGACATTGCTGGATGTGAATGGAAAAAAGGTTTCAAGCAATACGTATCCCATCAATATCGGCAACCGTGAAAATGTTCAAATCAAGAGCGAATCCAAAGTCGCGCTTTATTACGGAGAGAACAATCCCGAGGGAAAGGCGTTTGCAAAAGAGGTCGAGAAAATGGGGTTGAAGTTTGACACGATCACGGACTTTGCCAATATCGATTCCTATCAAGCGCTCATTCTTTGTCCATCGTCGATAGACTGGACCCTCATGCGGGAGGCTGAGGTGGTGCACACCTGGTTGGCCAAGGGGGGACGGATGCTATGCATGGAACAGAAACTGATCGGAGATGTGCCATTTCTGAATCAGCTCCGGATGGAATCATCCGAACTTTCTGCGGCCGAGCCGGTTGAGCCGAAGCACCCGGCTTTTGTCGGGTTTGATCGCATCAAAGACATGGATACCATGAACGGAAATCTGGGGAATGCGTTAAGCCATATCCTGACACCTGCTTCCGAATCGGTGTTGGCGCTGGCATGGAACCAAGTGACGATGGACGGACATTCCAAGGCTCGAATCGGGATGTCAGCAGCCGAAGTGAGAGAAGGGAAAGGAATTTGTCTGATGAATCAGATTCTGGTATCGAGCCGGTATGAAAAGGATCCGCAGGCGCGGCGCTTTGTGCAACAGCTTCTGGCATACTTTGTGTCGCCGGAGTTCGGTTCCTTTGCAAAGCCATTGCGAGGGGCTCACAAACCAAAGCCTTACCTCGATGATAAATCCGTATTTTACATTGACCTGAAGAAACAAGCCAACCGGGCGTTTGTCGATGATGTTCGCGGTGATGGAAAAGGAGGATGGGATGATGGAGGGCCGGAGAACGATATGCGCACTTTCCAGACGGGGCGGCAATACCTGAATGGTGTTCCGTATCAGATCATCGAACCAGCAGCGAACGATGGAAAGGCTTGCATTGTGCTTTCGGGCGGAACCTTTGCCTGGGCGCCGGATGGTGCGTTTGGAATCCCGGTGGCACAGTTGGCGAAAGCATTTTATTTTCTCCATGCTTATGGTTATGGCAAGGAGGGAGAGACCTGCGCCAAGTATGTGGTGCACTACGAAGATGGGAGCCAGATGAATATCCCGCTGGTTTGTGGGAAAAATATTTCCACATGGTGGGGTGGGACAAATCTTGAGTCTGCGGAGGTTGCGTGGTCGGGTAAAAACCCCAGCGCCGGGACGATCAGCGTCTATTCGTATCGCTGGCAGAATCCGCATCCTGAGAAAAAGGTGGCGACCATTGATTTTGTCTGCTTTAAAACCGGCAACACCGTTCCGATCCTGGTGGCGATTACCGGTGTGAAGGAGGTATGATGAATTTCCGGCTTTATATTTTACTTTACACTTTGCTCGTGGTCATGCCGTTAACGGCTCATACTGACACCGTAATTCACAAGACGCTTGTGTTGGATTTTGAAAGTTTTTCCGTTTCGGTAACGCCAAAGGGGGTGCTGGAAAAAATTCGGGTGGGATCTGAGGTCATAATCGACTCAGTGGCGCTTTCTGATTTTTGTTCAACGAAAGAAAAAATCGGGCGGGTTCAGCAAGGCAGTTTTGATCAGGATGATGGCGTCCAGACCTCATTTGCGGTGGACAAGGACGGAGTTTTGATATTCAGAAAAGCGGTTTTGGGAAGCCAGGCAGGCGAAAGAATTCTGTCCTATACGGAAAAAGTTCATATTACGGCGAAAGGCCTGATTACGGCGGACTATACCCTAACCATGCTGAGAGATGCCACCTATTTGGGATTCGCCATGCCAGTGATTCGCCTGATCTTGCCCTGCGGGAAACATGCAGGTCACCCCATACGTGTGGAAACGTCAGAAGGAGTGATCTTCTCGTCCATCCCAGGCAAATATGACCCGAACTTTAAAATACCCAACCATTGCACTTCTGTGGAAATTGCTGACCCTTCTGGACGGAATCGATTGGCGCTTCGCACAATAACGCCACTCTTGTTTTTTCAGGATTCACGGGCAAGCAAGGGAAATGAACTTTTATTTTATATTTTTGGTGCGACCTGGACCCAGGAAAGTGCTGTCACCATTGGGCAGAAAAAAAATCTGCATGTCGAAATCCAATTGCCATTATCACGTCCAGGTAATCTCAAATTGTTATGATTTTAACAAAAATCAACAGTCAGCGACTAAAAAAATGTCAAAAAATATAAGTGAGAAAATTAACAAAATTCTGTCACAGAATTAAGGTGATTTTATCATAGGAGGCAAATAAAATGACAGATCAAACCAAAAAAAATCGTATCGCGGTGACTGGGTATGGATTCGGTCGTGTATTTGCCAAAGTATTTCAGCGCCATCCCGATGTTGAATATGTCGGAATATGCGAGACTAATCCTGAAAGAATAGCCATGGCTAAGTTGGAGGGATTTACGCGCTTTCATTCCGATTTTCATGATGTGCTTGCAGGGGATGATTATGACGCAGTTCACCTGGCACTTCCAGCAAATAATCATGCAAAACCAACAATTGAAGTCCTCACCGCCGGCAAGCATTGTTCATGTGCGGTGCCAATGGCGAATACGTTGGATGATTTACGGCTGATTGTCAAAGCACAACGTGAGTCTGGAAAAAACTACATGATGATGGAAACGATGGTTTACACAAAAGAATTTCTATTCATCAAAGATATGTATCAAAAAGGGGAGGTCGGTAAGCTTCAATTTTTGCGCGGAGTACATAGTCATGATATCACGAATATTCCGGACTGGTGGTATGGTTTTCCACCAATGTTGTATGCCACCCATGCAATTTCTCCGATTCTTGAACTGGCGAAATCTCGCGCAACTAAAGTTACTTGTCAGGGTAGTGGAGAGTTGGGAAAAGAAGCATGCGAACGCTATGGCAATCCATTTCCGGTTGAAACAATGACGTTTGAAATTGAGAACCATAGCGCATTGGGACAAGTGTTGACGACCAGGGGGGATACGGCTATTGTAGGAGGTGAATTATTTGAGATATTTGGAAGTAAGGCCAGTTTTTCGTCTCTCCGCAGGGATTTGACTAGATTCGGGAAAATTGTTCCTGGCCGCCCGGGTAGTTTAGAATTCTCCACTCCGGAACTGCCTATGCGTTGGGACATGTTGCCGGATGAACTCCGTACCGTCTATGAAGCGGAAGGATGGGGGACAGATAATGTTCTGAAATGGCACATTGATACTGCCATGCATTTGGTGCATGAGTTTGTTCGCAGCATTGTGGAAAATAGAGCCTCTGCTATTGACGCAGTTACGGCGGCCAACTGGTGCGCTGTAGGGATTTGCGGGCATGACTCCGCGCTGAAAAATGGTGTGGAAATAGATGTGCCACGTTTTTGATGCACATTCAATTCAGCATTTTTTAATAAAATGAAGCATAAGGAAAATTCAAATATGACCCGGCAACTTCAAGTCCGCAAATAGAGTTGAATGTTCGTCATGAAAAAGATAAAACAATACGTTAAAGACTTCTACCACGGATAATTCAGAGATCGTAATGTTTGGGCCATGTAAAAAATAAAAAAACGTCCAGATGGCTGAGGTGTTCAGGAATAGAAAAAATAGAAAGGGACAAAATGTCAAGTAACCTGTTCCAAAAAGTAATGATTACTGCGGTTAGTGTACTTATTGCAGGAATAGCTGTAAACGTAACGATGGCGCAGGAAACTGTGCCAAGTACGACTAAAAATGTATTTTTTGCTGGTCCGAACGATGATGCGTTAAATGCGCGGAAAGAAGAACCATATTTGCATCCGAAGGATTGCGATAAATTTTACGGTAAGTTGCCGCGCTTGTATTTGCACGGCAACTGGAAAATGATGATTGTGCCGAATACCGGAAAGAAACCTGGACATGACGACTTTTTTTTCGACGACCGCGGGATGACTGAGGGTTTTACCAAAGCCGGCTATGACGATACCAAATGGGACGACTTTTATGTGCCGCAGAAAATATTCCTGACCTCCAACAACAAATACGGTCTGAAATTCGCCGAACTGCCACCGGTACCTCCGACCGACGAATACGGTCACCCTGTACCCAAGGCAAAACGGCCTGATCCCACCAGCGCTGAAGGGTATTCCTATCTGGCAACCCGTTTTACTCTGCCTCCGGGGATGCAGGGCAAGCGAGTCATCCTGCGGCTTGAGGCCGCGGATAATCTGCCGGTCATTTTTGTGAACGGCAAGGAGGCCGGTCGAGGAACAACATTCGCCCTTGGCGCCAATGCTGACCGCCATGCCTTTGATATTACGCCGTATCTAAATCGTAATGCTATCAACCGCCTTGTGGTGCGGACCTACAATATTTTCTACGAAGGCACATGGATGGATAGAAAGTACAGCTATAATCTGAACGGGGTGTGGGCATCAGCCTGGCTTGAGTTCTGGCCTGATGTTCGTGTTGACACTATGAAATTGACCCCGGATTACCCTGAAGGTATGACCGGCGCAATTAAGTTAATCAACGCCGGTGCAATGAAGGAAAGCAAAGTAAAAGTAGTGGTGCAACCTTGGCGCGGAATCGCATCACTTGCGGTGGATGATGAATCAAAAAAATGGGAGTATTCATTTCCTGTTTCATTGGCATCGGGAAATAACCAGACTAATTTCACCATGCCGTTGCCAGGGATCAAGCCATGGGATATTGCAACCCCTTACCTGTACAGCGTGAAGGTATTCGTTGACGGCGAGTTGGCCGGATGGGACACCTTCGGAATGCGCATTCTCACCTGTAAATCCGGGCGGATTCTGCTGAACGGGAAACCCATCTATCTTTTCGGCGTCGAACTGGAAAACAATCTGTTCAATGACGGCGATGATGGGAGCCAACTGGCTAAAGCGCATAACAAAAACGGATATCTGGCAGGTTTTCTAACTTACTGCAAGAAAGAAATGGGAATGAACTCAACCACCCGTGAGATGAATTCCCCGGAAATATTCTACCAACTGCACGATGAACTTGGCATGATGCGCACCGATGAGATGCTGAGGATTGATCCGTATTGGGGAATCACCCGACTGGCGGCCCATTTCAATCCTTTCTATATCGGCGTATTTTCTGGCCAGGATGATCGCGTCCGGCAGTATTACCAGCGAATTGTGGAACTCAACTTCAACCACCCGAGCATATTCGCCTGGGGCTCAAGAAGCGAGGTGAATCATCTTTCCCGCGCTGCAATAGACTGGTATGTTGATGTTCTCCGTACGCTGGACAAGACAAGACTTAAGTTCATTGAGACGGATGGCCCCTTTGTCAACTTTAATCCCAACGGCAAGCCACCATGGGAACACTGGAAGCCGAATGATGGTCCCGAGGTGGATTTCCTCACCACGCATGATCGGCCATTCACCTACTCCGTGGGAACCTCTCTTGGAACGGAAATAGACGAGTTAAAGTACTTTGAATACCGCAGCTTGAGTGTTTATCCAAAAACGGGTGGGGTCCCGCTACTCGGCAGTCCGGCACTTCTGGACGGAATGGGGGGCAATTATCTCCCCTGGCGGCCTGAAGATCTTCCACATTTGTCGGACGAACAGAGGCAGCAGTTCGCGGAGCTGCAGAAACTCATCGGCGCGGATGGTAACTATGACAAAACTGCATTCTGTGACTTTTTCCTGCTCAATACTCCGCGCTGCATGAATAGCATAAAAGCCAGCCATGTAAGCTTGAAACTGATCGGCGTCGCCGACTGGGTGCTTGGCACCCCCAGGAAATACCAGTATAAGGCCTTTGAAAATCAGCGGCTTGGTGAATTGATGCGGCTGCACAGCAAACTATTTACAGGATTCACTTCGCACCAGTTTATCGACATTCTGCCTCCCCCGGCGGCCATGGATGCCAAAGTGAAAGGTGTGCTCAATCCGGCAATGTTCAAGCCCGGCTATATGTCGCGATACATGCAGCGCATGCAGCAACCGGTGCTCCCGATGCTTGACTGGCACATGAAGCACAATCTCTTTTCCGGAGAGAAGGCGAAATTTACGCTGACCGTGCTCAACGACAGCGTTGATGACATTCCAGCAGGCACGGTTGCGGCGCATATCCTGACCGGTTCAGCTTTCGACAATTTCGACGGCAAAGAGGCAAACCCGCAACAAGTTTATCAAAAATCATTCACCGTTCCGGCTATTCCCAGCGCCGGTCGCAGTCAGCAGGAAATTACTCTGGATATTCCTGAGAATTTGAATCCGGGGCGATATACCATGGAACTGGTCTATTCCGGCAATGACAACTTAAAATCAAGTAATTGTTATCCAATTAATATTGGCGACCGGAAAGAGGTTAAATTGTCATGTACGAAAAGGATTGCACTTTATGAGTCCGGAGTTGTTAAACCGGGGCAACCTTTACTGTCAAAAATTCTTTCGGATACAGGGGTTGCATTTGATCGTCTTAAAGACCTCAACAAAATCAATGATTATCAAGTGCTTATTATCGCACCATATTCTATTGACGCAGTTGTCAAAGCCAGCGGCGGTAATATTCAAACCTGGCTGAAAAATGGCGGAATACTGCTTTGCCTGGAACAGGATATCAAAGGCCGCTTCCCGTTTCTGCCGCAGGCAGAGTTGATTCTGGCGCAGGAGCTGCCCGATCACAGCTCATTCAGTGTGGTGCGCGCAGCCGATGATCAAGGACTTCAGGTCGGGTTTCATGTTACTGAGCCCATCGAGAAAAAACACCCAATATTCCAGGGGATCAATGATATCAAAGACTTTGACTCATGGAACGGTTCTAAGGGTCGCGTCTACTCCAGTATCATCAAGCCGCTTTCCGAATCGGTGTTGCTTTTTGGAGGGTTGAGCGGCGGGCATTTCAGCGGTATGGTAAAAGAAATTCCAAGCCAGTTCGGCATGGTTGCCGCCGAGGTGCGCGAAGGTAATGGCGTTTGCATTTTCTCGCAAGTGGAAGCGGTGATGCGTTACGATACAGACCCTGTGGCGCGCCGTTATTTGCGACAACTGCTGGCATACACGTTTTCGCCTGATGCCGGAAAGTACGCGAGACCATTGCGGGTAAAGTAATTGGAGATGGTCTGTCTGTGAACAGTATAATTCCATAATATTTTTTTCAAAATGAGGTACAAAATGCAAAAGAACAGTTCGAAAAAGTCGCCCAAAATAGTGTTTATCGGTTCTGGAAGCGTGGTCTTTACACAGAATTTGCTGACGGACATACTTACTTTTCCGGAATTGCAGAACGCAAGATTTGTGATGATGGACATTGATCAGGAACGTCTTGAACTCAGCGCAAAGGTGGCACGCCGCATCATTGATGCTGTCGGTTGCGACGCTGAACTTGATTACACTTCTGACCGGGCCAAGGCTCTTGACGGCGCGGATTTTGTCTTTACCACAGTTCTGGTTGATGGTTGGCAGGGGTTCAAAAATGAAATTGAAATTCCCATGAAATATGGTATCAATCAGGCCGTTGGCGATACCACCGGACCCGGAGGTGTATTCCGTGCATTGCGTACCATTCCGGTAATACTTGATATAGCGCGCGATATTAAAAAATATGCCAATAAAGACGCGATTCTATTGAACTACACCAACCCGATGCACATGATCAGTTGGGCGGTGCAAATGGAAACAGATATACGTTATGTCGGGCTCTGTCACGGTGTTCAAGGGACAGCGGAAACATTGGCACGCGGACTTGATCTGCCGGTTGATGAAGTTAATTATCTTTGCGCTGGCATCAATCATCTGGGCTGGTTTCTCAAGTTTGAACATGAAGGCAAGGACATGCTGCCGAAAATTCGCGAATTGTGCAATGATATTAATTTTTACCGCGGTGAAGCGGTTCGAGCCGAGATGTGCCGTCAACTGGGATATTTTATGACGGAATCCAGCCCGCATGATTCAGAATATGTGCCGTGGTTCCGCAAAAAAGATTCAATTCTGGTAAAATATCTTTCCGGCGGCATCAACAATTATGCCGGTACCTTTCTTGAGTATAGAGGAGAGGGTGCATTAAGCTGGAAAAAATGGATAACTGACCTGGCCGAAGGCCGGACTCCAATTGAAGTAAGCCGGAGTCATGAGTATGGTTCATGGATAATCCGCGCAATGGTTACCGGTGAGCCGTTCGTATTCAATGGCAACGTTTGCAATACCGGACTGATTACCAATCTGCCGGAAGGCTGTTGCGTTGAGGTGCCATGCACCGCCGATAAGAATGGCATTCATCCTATGTATGTCGGAGCGTTGCCACCGCATCTGGCCTCAATCTGCCGGCAGAATGTCGCCTGCCATGAATTGGGAGTCCTTGCCGCCATACACAAAGATCCGGAACTGGCATTTCAGGCGATATGTTACGACCCGCTGGCACAGGCAGTATGTTCACTGCAGGAATTGCGCAACATGTGTTATGAAATGTTCCAGGCGCAAAAACAGTATCTTGGCGGATATTGTGTTGACTCATTTAAGCGTCTTGAAGAAATAAAAATTTCTGACGCAACTTCTTCAGTAAGTGTTGGTGGAAAAACCAAAGAACAGATTTTCTTTGAAACCAATGTCATTGACCAGTGGTATTTGATTGGACCATTTGAAAATATTGACGCCGACAAAAACAGTCTGGGGCTTTCGTCAGTATTCCCGCCTGAAAAGGAAATCAATCTCAACGCTGAATACACCGGTAAAAGCGGGGCTAAGGTTAAGTGGAAATACATTTCCAGCGCTGATATTAATTCCAGCGGCTTTGTGGATTTATGTGAACATTGCGGCAAAGTGGATATGGCGGTAGCTTATGCCTACATCATGATGGAATCTCAGGCTGGCAATGTTGTCAGTCTGCTTTTTGGCAGCGATGACGGAATTGCAGTATGGTTTAATGGCAAAGAAGTCTTACGCAAAGAGGCTACCCGTAGCGCACAGCGCGGTCAGGAAGAAGTTACATTGCGTCTCAACCACGGCAGAAATGATTTACTTCTCAAAATTGATCAGAAAAAAGGCGGTTGGGGCTTTTTTGCCAGCTTTGCTAAACGTTTCCCCGGCGTGACGGTGATTGCCAAATAAGTTTAGCCGGACAGATTGAATGTCATCAATAACCGTTGCCGATTGCATAGATTGTCAACGGTTATTTTTGATATTGTTTATACTGATTCTGGCGCTTTCAAGCTACAAATGCTTGATGGAGTCCTGTTCGTAAATTACCCGCTTCGAGGCGTAGTTATTCTCATTCAAAAAAATACAACTGTTAAGTATAATATTTTTCTTTAAATCATGCCTCATCGAAAATAACTTGCCAGAGCCACTTTTTCAGAAACTATTAATTTTCTACATTGTCGAACAAATGCCCCTAAAGTTTTTATCACGGGAATTGATTTCTTCGCTCTTTTGCTGTATCTTAGCGCTCGATTATTGGCAGGTATGTTGTTTGTTTGAAACGTGTTTTACTTTGAAATAACTATCAAAAGTTGCTGTTGTTGCTGAATTTTAAAATTATTGTTTAATCTGGAGACTCAAAATGTATGTATTGCGTTGTTGTTTAATGTTGTTTACACTCATGTTCATTCAAGCATCCTCTTTTGCCGCAGAAGAATCCATACCGCCGGTTCAACTGAAAGAACTTAAGTTGCTTGCAATCGGCAACAGTTTTTCCGGTAATGCCTCGCATTATCTTCCCGAAATAGTTCGTTCAGGCGGGTCGAAATTAATCTTCGGTCACGCATCTATTGGCGGTTGCAGCATTGAGAAACATCTGAAACTGGCGTTACTGCATGAGAAAAATCCGGAAGATCCGCAGGGAAAGCCTTACAAACGAAATGGTGTGGCGGCAAGTCTTAAAGATTTACTTACCGCGGATAACTGGCAGGTAATCACGATTCAACAGGCCAGTATTCTAAGCTTTCGTCCAGAGAGTTTCACCCCGTTTGCCAAAGAACTTTGCGATTATATAAAAAAATATGCGCCACAGGCGGAAATTGTAATTCATGAGACCTGGGCATACCGGGTCGACGATAACATAACCTACAAAAACGGTTTTACCCAGTTGGCAATGTATCAAGGAATTGTGAAGTGTTATAATGATATTGCCGCAACGCTGGGCATTAAACGCATTATTCCAGTTGGTGATGCCTTTCAACTTTCCGATGAAACACCCGGTAAGACCTTTGTTATTGACAAGACCTTTGACATGGCAAATGCCATTGCTCCGGCATTACCGCAACAAGTTAATTCGCTGATGGTCGGTTACTCATGGGATAAGGGCAAGATTAAATGTGACTATAAGCATGCGAATGTCAGGGGTGAATATCTTGCCGGACTGGTATGGTTCGAGAAACTCTTTAATGGCGACGCCACTAAAGTTACCTATAAACCTAAAGGTATAACCGATGATGATGCAGTATTCTTGCGTTCAATTGCTCATGCCGTAGTTACTGAAGGCAAAATTCCCAAGGCCTATCCGGTCAAATGATGGATTTTTACGTTATCTAAATACAAATTTCTTACGGTATCCGGTTAACGGTTATGAGTTTTTTTTCTTTTGCGATTTGCTGCATGAATGCCTGCTGGAATTCTGCCACTTTAGCTGTTTTTTCGCCGGGATTTTGTTCGAGATAAGTGCCACCGACATAGAAGCAGGCAAATCCACCTGATGCGCAGCCCCATGAACATGCTTCAATAATGTCAAGCGTGCCTGTTTTAGCGGTGCAAAGTTGTTGCGCTACTGATGCCAGTACTCCACCGGCAAAATTATCACCGCAACCGGTAGTGTCGCCTTTGAGTTCAGGACTATTTGCCAGCCGTTCGCCCACCAGGCTTGATACCGGCAGTGAAGTGAGTTTTTGCGGTTTGAAGAAGGTTCCGTCCGACCAGATATGAAAAGGTTCGGGGCCATGTGTGATGATGAATGAGTGTACTCCGTTGTCAATAAAAAACTTTACGGCGGCGGTAATATTGCCGGTACCGCTGAGCCTGAGCGCTTCCACCCAGTCCACGATTAACAGGTCAATCATCCGGTATGACTCATTGCTTTCACCTAATGGCCATTGTTTACCGGCAAAACGTTTTTCATTCCGGAAATCAAATACGGTAGTAACAATGTTCGCACAACCTTTACTTTTGCCTTTTTTTAACAATGCGGTAAGATTGTCGTGGATTACTGGAACCAGCGCCGTTCCCCCGAAAAAAGCGATATCAGCGTCGAAAAACTTTTCTCCGAGTTGTTCCGGAGAGTATTGCCAGGCCGCCCCGATGCTGTTGATAAACGTGCGTTCACCTTTGCCATCATGATAACCCGGGTCTGAAAACACGACAGTAACCGGGGTGTCGCCACTGTTTTTTTGATAATTGTCAATATTGACCGGGGTTTGACGCAAAATTGATAATATTTTTTCGGCGGTATCATCATGTCCCATCGCACCATAAAAATCAAATTGCATATCTTTGCCGGAACATAGTTGTGCGGCGTTAACGAGCGCAACGATTGCCGGACCGCCGAGATTGAATACATCCGGGTCTGTGCCGCCGGTTATCTCATGGCGTATCTCTGAAAGTGTTTTGCCGGCAAAGCGTTCCAGGTCTTCGGTAAATACCAGATGACCGGGATTCAAACCGCCATCACCGTCAACTTTCGACAAATAATGCCGGAAAACTGCGCTGTTAAAATCAATTTTGGTATAGACTAAATCCGCCAGTGAACATCCTGTACATGAAATTCGCATTTATATCTGTCTCTTATTTAGGTTAAATATTAAATTTGTGCCATACACAATATTTTGTTGCCAATTTTATTTTTACGGCGATTTAATGACTGGAATTAAAAGTTAATCACCTTTAAACTTGATTTTTCATTCTCAACTTTTCTACCGGTTGCAAGCGGATGTTTATCCATTATTTCGAGAAATTCGTGTGCCCACATATCCACAATTTCATGGAGGTTGCCGTATGCGGTGAAGTCTTGAATATTGATAATGGCGGCAGTCTGTTTTTCCCGGTCAGCAAAAGTTGCAACCACTTCTTTGGTCAAACTGTCGCGTATTTTTCCCTCAATCGCTACTGATGACTGAATTGGACTGTCCGACGCTGATTCAGCGGCGGCACGCACTGGCGCTATTGCCAGCGCAATCAGGTTGAACGCTCCGGAGATCGGGGCTGCCAGATTTTTTGCTGCGCCAAGCACAGGTTTGCCGGGAACAATTTTAACCAGTGCCAGTTCCAGTATCAAGGTTTGTGGGCCTGGCTTGTCGACCAGTTTATAGTTTTTACTTTGTTTTACCGCATTTTTAAAGGCATTGGCAGTGTATTCAGCAAAATCTTTTGTATCCTGGCTTTCCTTATCCAGCCAGGTTCTGACATTGGCATTTTCCATCCATGAATTGTCGAGCTGGTCTTTAGTGAATACCGGAACGACCATGATGGAATTATAATTTGATGCTTTGAAGTCAGGACTTTTCCAGGCCTTCTGGAATGGGAGCAACTCGTATTTGGTCATTTTTTCCGGGTTTTTGATAAAGCCAGAAGGTTGTTCAGGTTCAGATTTACATCCAGCGAGTCCTGCAACTAATATCATCGCTAAACTTATTCCACTTGAAAATTTAACCAACCACTTTGTATTCATAACCTGATCTCCTGATGAATTTAAAAAATCGCTTCAATATTAATTGTCTGTCGACAAAAAACAATATATCGCTACATAATAAAAAATAAAGTGGCAATTAACGAGTCATTAAAAATAACATTTACGTCTTAACTATCATTTCAACTTGTGTCCTGTATTTTATAATTTGTTTTTATATCCTGTCAACGTTACACAAGCGTCAATAAAAGATTCAGGATATTGTAAATTTGTATAATTATTATATATTAATTCCTGTTTAGAACAAGACATTGCGTTTTACACAAACAGGCATTGGTATTATGACAGGAAAATTGAACGTTCTGGTATTATTGGCATTTGCATTGATTTTTTCTGCTATTCCGTTGCATGCCGCGGACGATACTGCAGTTTCTTTAAAAAAGGTAACACTTACCCCGCAATGGTTTCCCCAGGCCCAGTTTGCCGGTTATTATGTGGCAAAAGAGATGGGGCTCTACCGCAAATATGGTCTTGATGTCAATTTTTTATACAAGCCCCCGCAACGCCCGATTCTTTCCGTGCTGCAAGACCACAGCGCTGATTTTGTCACCGATTTTCTATCTTCCGGGATAAAACTGCGGGAACGCGGAGTGAAAATTGTTAATATCTGTCAGGTGTCACAACGTTCCGCGCTCATATTTGTCGCCAAAAAAAAATCTGGCATAAATAAAATTGAGGATATAAACGGTCGCCGTCTGGGGTTATGGATGGTGGATTTTCGCGAAATTCCCCTTGCGATGCTGAACAAATACAGCATCAAAGCAGAGATTGTGCCGATAGTTTCCGGAATTGATTTGTTTCTTTGGGATGGTCTTGACGTTTTGACGGTTATGTCGTACAATGAATATCATCAGCTTATCGCCTCGGGTATAAATGAAGATGAACTGACCACTTTCTATTTTAATGATTATAACCTCGACATCCCTGAGGATGGTATCTATTGCCTTCAGGAAACCTTTGAAAAAGATCCGGAAATGTGCCAAAACTTTGTTGTAGCCACCATAGAAGGCTGGAAAATCGCATTCGGCGACAAAAAAAAGGCATTGGAAATTGTCAGTAAATATTGCCGGGAACAACACATTCCATTCAATCTGGCACATCAAAAATGGATGTTGGACAAAATGGAAGAGCTCGTTATTGTTCCTGACCGCTATCCCGGTTTTTTGTCAGCAAAAGTTTATCAGGAAGCAACCAAAAAGATGCGTAGCGCCGGAATCATTAATACGATTCCAGCTTATAATGATTTCTATAAGTATCTGATTAAAGGCAACATCGAGAACAGCAAGGAACAAAATGTTCAAGAATAGAAGTCTGGCATTTAAACAGAGTTTTTACATACTGCTTTGCGTATTGCTTGTCGGCGGGGCTATTTTTGCCTATGCCGGTTTTTATGTCCGGGACTTAATGCTGAACAACATGAAAGTCAGCTTGCACTATCTTTCTGAAGCTGCGGTGAACAAACTTGACCAGATTTTCATTGAATCAATGCGGGTTGCACGGCAGATATCTATTCAGGTTGAAAATAGCGATTTATCCAAAGAACAGACCGAAAAAATATTGCGCACGACGATAGAGAGTTTAGTAAAGGATCGTCCGGAAATATATGGTATTTCTATCGCTTTCGCGCCGTATGCCTTTGCCGATAATGAAAAGTATCACATGCTGTATGCTTCCAAAAAAGAGTTACCGGTTAAGTTGGAATATTATGGCGGCAAGGATTATGACTACTTTTTTTACGACTGGTACACTCTGCCCAAAGCGTTGGGGCACGCTTTATGGACTGAACCCTATTTTGATGACGTCGTAATGACAACCTACAGCGTACCATTTTATAAAACTGTCAATGGTAAAAAGCGTTTCATGGGGATAATAGGAGTTGATTTATCGCTATCATGGTTGCAGAAAAGTGTATCATCACTGAAACTTAACGATGGCGGTTATGCTTTTCTCATCTCCAAATTCGGCAGAATAATTACCCATCCCGATACAACGCGGATAATGAATGAAACAATTTTCACTTTGGCTGAAGAGCGTGACGACCAGTCTTTGCGTGACGTTGGACGTAATATGATTGCCGGAAAAAGTGGATTTGTGCCTTATCGCAAGCACTTAATCAGTCAAAGCAAAGCGTGGATGTACTACACTCCGTTGCAGTCAAATCAATGGTCAATGGCTATTGTGTTCCCGGAAAATGTCCTGTTCGCAACCCTCAGAGATGTGGAAAATCAGGTTTTGATATTGTTTGTTGCCGGAATGTTAATTCTGCTGCTGGTAATTGTTATGATTACTTTAAAAATCACCTTACCGTTGCGTATTCTGACCCGTGCAGCCAAAGAAATTGGCGGCGGGAACTTTCATGCCACCCTGCCGGAAATCGTTTCCAATGATGAAATCGGCAAACTTGGTCTGGCTTTTTCAAATATGCAGGTTGCGTTAGTCCGGCATATCAAGGAATTGCAGGAAACTACTGCTATCAAGGAGAAAATCGAAAGTGAACTGAAAATCGCCAAAGATATTCAGTTGGGAATATTGCCGCAATTACTGCCGCCATTCCCGGAATGCAAAGAGTTTTCAATTCATGCGGTGCTTAATTCCGCCAAAGCGGTTGGCGGCGACCTTTATGATTTCTTTTATCTGGATGAAGAACATCTTTGTCTGGTCATCGGTGATGTTTCCGGCAAGGGTGTGCCGGCGTCACTGTTTATGGCTGTAACTCAAACGCTTCACCGCGGCATCGCTTTGAGTGGAATGAACAGCAGCGAAATCGTCAACAAGGTTAATAATTCATTGACGCATAATAATGACACGTCAATGTTTGTCACTTACTTTTTGAGTATTTTGAACGTTAATACCGGCGAATTGCAATACACTAATGCCGGACATAATCCACCATATATAATTCGTACTTCAGGACAACTGGAAAAAATTGCTGATCGCCATGGGCCACCGGTCGGGGTTACTGAAATTGATTACGGCTGGAGCACTGTAAAGCTTGGACCAGGCGATACCCTCGTACTATATACTGATGGAGTGACCGAAGCAATGAGCATATCCAATGAGGAATTCGGTGATCATCGTCTGCTCGAAGTGCTCGAACAGTGCTCGACTGAACCTGAGCCGGCAATTATCACTGCTGCAATTACGCAAAGCATAACCAAGTTTACTGTCGGGCAGGAACAGTCTGACGACATCACTGTCCTGGCGTTATACTATGTGTATGGGCAGATTCCCTTACCATAATAATCCTGCGGTTGGAACTGAATCACAAACCGGCTTTTTTGTCCGGGTATGAGTTTTCAATGATAAATTTAATCGGCGGTCTTTAAAAAGAATCTGATTTGTGCTATATTAAACAGTTTATTTTAACTATTTTAACTTTTCAGGAGCTCTGAAAAATGGGAATGACGATTACAGAAAAAATATTGGCGCATGCGTCCGGTAAAAAGGCTGTCAGCCCCGGTGACAATATCTGGGTGAATGCGGATGTTTTAATGACTCACGACGTTTGCGGACCAGGTACCATCGGTGTGTTCAAACGCGAATTTGGCGAAAATGCAAAAGTATGGAATAAAAAGGGAATAACGATTATCCCCGATCACTATATTTTCACCAGTGATGAAAAGTGTCATCGTAATGTCGATGCTTTGCGCGAATTTGTGAAAGAACAGAAACTGCCGTATTTCTACGATCCGGGTGCGGAATCTTATTCCGGCGTCTGCCATGTGACTTTGCCGGAAAAAGGTCATTGCCGCCCTGGCGAGGTACTATTCGGTACTGATTCCCACACCTGTACGCATGGCGCGCTGGGGCTCTTCGCAACTGGTATCGGTAATACCGATGCCGGTTTTGTGATGGGGACAGGCAAGCTGTTAATCAAAGTGCCGCAATCTATTAAATTTGTAATCGACGGCGAATTGCCCAAAGGCGTCACCGCCAAAGATGTTATCCTGAAAATTATTGGTGATTTAGGTGTTGACGGCGCTACTTACTGCGCGATGGAGTTCGCCGGTTCCACTATTGAGAATATGGGTATTGAAGAACGTATGACCATCTGCAATATGGCTATCGAAGCCGGCGGTAAGAATGGAATCATCGCTCCGGACGAGAAGACCATCAATTATGTGAAAACTAAAACCGATAAAAAATTTAAACTCTTTTACAGTGATGATGATGCCGGATATCTGGCAGTCAAGAAGTATAAAGCGGAAAAATTTGTGCCGGTTGTGGCGTTGCCGTTTTCTCCTGACAATGTCAAGTCTGCGAAAGCGTCGGCAAAGGTTAAAATCGACCGTGCCTATATCGGCAGTTGTACCGGCGGTAAAATCACTGACTTTGTTTTCGCTGCTGAAATATTAAACGGTCGCAAAGTTGTAGTTGATACTTTTCTGGTGCCGGCAACCGTAGAAGTTGAGGCTGCGCTTAAACTGGTAAAAATCGGACGCAAATCATTGCTGAAGATTTTTAAAGATGCCGGATGTCTGCCACCCGCCCCGCCGTCCTGTGCGGCATGTTTAGGCGGACCGGTTGATACTTTCGGACGTTGCAACAACGGTGAAGTCTGCATCAGCACCACCAACCGTAATTTCCCCGGTAGAATGGGTTCCAAGGATTCGCAGACAATATTAGCGTCGCCCTATACGGCGGCAGCATCAGCGTTGACCGGTCACGTCACCGATCCACGTGAATATTTGAAATGAGGCAATAACTATGGCAAAGAAAAATATCATTAAAGGCAAGGTCTTCATCGCCGGCGATAACATTGATACTGACCAGATTATTCCTGCGCAGTATCTCAACCTCGTCCCGACGATCAAAGAAGAGTATGAAAAGCTCGGCAGTTACGCCATGTGCGGCTTGCCGGATGCTCACAAAACCAGATACATCAGCAAGGGTAAAAGCAAGACTGAATACCCCATCATTATCGCTGGCAATAATTTTGGTTGCGGTTCCAGCCGTGAACATGCCCCCATCAGCCTCGGCGCTGCCGGATGCAAAGCGGTAATCGCCAAATCATTTGCCCGTATTTTCTTCCGTAATTGTATTGCTACTGGTGAAGTTTATCCGGTGGAAATCAATGACGATTTGAATCAACTGCTTAAAACCGGCGACGAAATCGAAATCGATCTTGACCACAAGACGATAAAGGTGAGCAAAACCGGACGTACTTATTCCACCCGTGATCTTGGTGCAGTAAAGGAAGTTATTGATGCCGGTGGCATTTTTAACTTCGCCAGAAATTCCGGTATGATCAAGTAATTGTCTGTTTTCTGCCACTTTGAGCATGCAACAAATTGTTTCGGCGGTATTGTTTAAATACCGCCGTTTTTTGTTTCAAGTACTGTTGCAAATGAATTTTTCACGGTTGTATTTTAAAGCTCTTTACGAAACGGGGAGGGGGGAATGGATTGGAGCGTAATTCTTATAATTGCTTTGCTGTGCGGCATTACTCTTCTCGTTATTGTTATTGCGCTGCACAAATCCACAGAAACATCAACCGAAACAACATTTACCCGGGATTGGATTGAAATTCTGCAGGAAAAATCTGCATTATACCGGATTCTGCCGGAACAATACAAGCCGGAATTACATTCCTTAATCAGTAAATTTATCAGCAGTAAAACCTTTGAAGGTTGTGCCGGCCTGGTCATTACTGATGAAATCCGGTTGATTATTGCAATGAACGCCGCCGTGTTGCTGTTGAACAAAACATTCGACTGTTATCCATTGTTGCACTCTGTCCTTGTCTATCCGTCAGCATTTTATGCCGAAGATATCGATTTGTATGATAATCAGTGTGTCCGTGGCGGATTCAGTGAAAAGGTCGGTGAATCATGGCAGAATGGCGATGTTATTCTTGCCTGGGATGCGGTAAGTGAAGAGAGTCGCCGTATCCGTTTGGGACGTAATTCCGCTATTCACGAATTTGCGCATCAACTTGATCAGGATAATGGCGCGGCTGATGGCATTCCGGTTATTCGCGACCGCCGGGCATGGTTGGAATGGCGAAAAATATTTCAATTTGAACTGAAGAAATTCCGGCGTAACAGCGCTGCGGGAATTCCTGACGTTTTGGATGAATATGGCGCTGTTGATGAAGCGGAGTTTTTTGCCGTGGCTTCTGAAACATTTTTCTCACTGCCGGCGGAATTGGCGCAACGCCATCCCCGACTCTATCGCGAATTAAAACATTTCTATCAGTTAGACCCGCGGCGATGGTATAAAACAGGAACTTATCGTTGCGTACCGGCGTTCCGCCGGAATTAATACGGTTGAGTCTGGGATAATCTACTAAATAAAAAAGGACAAGCACGAGGTCTTGTCCTTAATAATCAAATTCAGGGATTTATTATGCCCGCAACGATTGTCCTGCTTCTTCGGTACTTTTAAAAATCTTGAAGATTGAAGAGAATCCGCTGATTTCAAACACTTCAGTAACGTTTGGCAGCAGATTGCACAATACCACTTTGCCGCCCTTCTGTTGAATGCGCTTGGCGACAACGAGCAGTACTCTGAGGCCGGCGCTGCTGATATATTCGAGTTGGGAAAGATCAATTAATAATTTGTCATTCCCGGCGTCAAGTACCTTGCCGAATTCCCTGTCCGCGTCAATCGAGGAAACTGCGTCAAGACGTCCGACAATGTTTAAAATAACTATACCATCTTGTGCTTGTTGCAAAATATTCATATCTCAGGCTCTCAAGTTAATTGTTTGTGGTTGTTATAAAATAAAACTGTATAAACTGTGTAATTAAGCTGTTTAAATTTTTTGCATACCGCAAAATAAAACAGCTATGAAAACTATACCCATACTGCTCAATTTTACAGAAGCCACGTTAGCATAAAATGCATCACTGCAGTTTAATAATAACCTTTAAAAATAAAAATGCAATTAAAAAACAACATTTTGCATGGAAACTTCAATAATCATGCCGTAGTTGTGTCACAACAGGCACTGCAGAGCTCGTCGGAAGGTTTTATCAGTCGTCCTTCCCTGTTGACACAAGCCAGAACTACATATCCGCGAGCAAGCAATGTTTCGCCACGCAAAACTTCAGAAGCTATTTTCATCCGCACCCCTTTAATCTCTTCAACATTACTGGTGAAAGTAAGGAGTTCATCATAATGCGCCGGGGAAACATATTTGCAATATGCTTCTGATACGGGGAGGAATAAACCATCCTTTTCCAGTTTGCTGTAAGGTACGCCGGCATCACGGAGCATTTCAGTCCTGCTGCGCTCGAAATAGACGAGATAATTGGCATAGTAGACCACGCCCATCTGATCGGTATCAGCATAAGGAACGCGGTATTGCATACGATGAATTTTCATTTTACTGCCTCCAGTATGGTAGTTACGACGTTATCAATGCTTTTACCGGTCGTATCAATTAATGTTGCATCCGGCGCGCAACGCAGTGGCGCTATTTCCCGACTGGAATCCAACCGGTCACGTTCGGCAATTGCTTTCGCTACAGATTCAATCGTGGCGCCGTCGGCGTTTTCCCCGTCTTGAGCCAAACGGCGTCTGGCGCGCTCTTCCGGTGTGGCAGTAATGAAAAACTTGTGCCTGGCATCCGGGAATATGACTGTACCGATATCTCTGCCTTCCATAACAATCCGCCCGGTTCGGGCAAACTGCCGTTGGCGTTCAACCAGCCATGTCCGTACTACCGGCATGGCTGCGATATTACTGACAGCCGCAGCCACCTCAGGAGAACGAAGTTTATCGCCGGGAGCGATGCCATTTATCATAATTTTAAAATCGCCGGCGCTGTCTTTGACATATTCCAGTGACAATGAATGGAGTAACCCGGCAATGGCGTGCTGTTCGAGTGGAGTCTGCTGCTGGAGTGCGTATAACGTTACTGCCCGGTACATATTGCCGGTGTTTATATAAGGAATGCTGAGCCGGTGTGCAATCAATCTGGCAACAGTGCTTTTGCCGGAAGCTGCCGGACCATCAATTGCTATTACTTCAGAAGCCATTAAACTAATCCAGTAGAATTATATTTAACAAGGGTTAAAAGTTAAAATAGACTGCAAGGAATTCGGGAATTGGCTTTCATTCTGAAACATTGCTGACAACAGAGCACCTGAGGCGTTCAAAGATTGCAACATTGACTGAAAAGAGCATAACCCGCTGTCATGCCCGCATAATATCTGCGCTGCAAATATCAGTTGCCACGGCGTCCGCGAATTCGGCCATGCTTCAGAAAACCTTCATAATTCCTCATGGTCAGGTGAGATTCCAGTTGATTCAATGTATCAAGTACCACACCTACCATAATCAACAAGCTGGTACCGCCGAAAAACGATGCCACCATATAGGGAATTTTGAAGTAATTGTACAATAACATCGGAAATAGCGCAATACACATCAGAAAAAGCGCGCCGGCAAGGGTAATTCTGGTCATAGTGTTATCCAGAAAGTCTGCGGTTGGTTTACCTGGACGGATGCCGGGGATGTATGCACTTTGATTTTTAAGGTTATCGGCAATTTGTACCGGGTTGAATTGATTGCCAACCCAGAAATAACAGAAAGCCAAAATTAATAAGGCATAAGATAACATATACCCGATGGAATCCTGCTGGAAAAATGATGCCATTTGATAGAGCCCCATCCATTGGAACAATGCACCGGGGAGCATCAGAATCGCGCCGGCGAAGATGATGGGCATAACGCCGGAAAAATTGACCTTCAACGGCATGTAGGTGGTGTTGCCTTGAACTTGATTGCCAATCGACTTTCTTACCATTTGAATCGGTACGCGCCGTATTCCCTGCGACAGTAGAATGGTCGCGGCGGTTACCAGCCCGAAAATTAATAGCAGAATCAATAATTGCACCGGTTTGAACGTTGTTCCGGAAACTGTGGTCTGATTAACTGCCATCTGTATCAATTGCCATACCGCCGCAGGCAGCCGGGCAATAATACCGATAGTAATAATGATAGATACCCCGTTGCCGATACCGCGCTCAGTAATCTGTTCACCGAGCCATACTTCAAGCATCGTGGCGGAGGTCAATACGATAAGCGTCATCAATACGAATCCGGCTCCTGAGCCGTCAACCAGCGGTCTGGCCGGTGCGGGCATGCCCAGACGGGTCGGATCAATCATCGCCATTGCCGCCATCGTGCCTTGAATTATACAAACTAAGACAGTTAAATAGCGGGTGTACTGATTGATTTTCTGCTTGCCGACATCACCTTCGCGCTGGAGACGTTCCAGGGCAGGTAATACCGGGATTAATAATTGCATGATAATCGAGGCAGTAATATAGGGCATGATACCCAGCGTTGCCAACGCAAAAGCTTGAAGAGCACCGCCGCTGAACAGGTCGAACATTTCCATGAGCATACCCGCCGGATTGGTTTGGGTAAATTCATTGAAATATACTTTCAGCGCCCCCGGATTAACTCCTGGACAAGGAATGTTTGCCGCCAGTCGTACCAGAACGATAATGCCGGCAGTAAACAGTATCCTGCTGCGTAACTCCTTAATCTTGAACATATTGACAAAAGCTGAGAACATTTTTCACCCGCAATTTAATCAGACATTATGGTCTGAAGATTATACGATTTCGCAAACTCCGCCGGCGGCTTCAATCTTACTTTTAGCTGCGGCTGAGAATTTACAGGCTTTAACGGTCAGAGCTTTGCTGATTTCGCCACGGGCGAGAATCTTTAAATCAGCATCAACTTTACCGATTAAACCTTTCTCACGGACTGTTTCAAAATCAACAATCGCGTTAGCTTCGAAGTTTGCTTCGAGAATGTCAAGATTCAATACCGCATAAAATTTGTGATCCGGACTCTTGAAGCCGCGTTTCGGCAAGCGCCGGAACAGCGGAATCTGTCCGCCTTCAAAGTATGGACGATATTGTGCGCCTGAACGCGATGCCTGACCCTTTTCACCACGACCGGCAGTGCCGCCTTGACCTGAACCATCGCCGCGACCAACTCTTTTGCGCGGACGCCTGGACCCTGGCGTAGGAGATAAATCATGTAGTTTCATTTTAAAATTCCCTGAAAAAAATTAATTTTTACCGCGTTTGGCCATAACGTCTTCCCGTGAGGAAAGCGCTTCAATGGCTTTGAATGTGGCTTTGGCTACATTGACCGGATTGCTCGCTCCGAGAGATTTAGCCAGAACATCGCCGATACCGGCAAGCCCGAGAATCGCACGCACTGCACCGCCGGCAATCAAACCGGTACCGGGTGAGGCGGGACGAAGTAATATTTTCGCTCCGCTGAATTTGGATTCAACTTCGTGCGGAATGGTTGTACCGCGGGTTGGAATCCTGATCATGCTGCGCTGTGCAATTTCACTACCTTTACGAATTGCGTCTGAAACTTCATTGGCTTTACCATAACCATAACCGACTTTGCCGTTACGGTCACCAACGACTACCAACGCTCCAAAACTGAAGTTACGTCCGCCTTTTACGACTTTACTGCAACGGTTAATGCTGATTACATTTTCGCCATTGCCACCGACATTGTCTTCAGTCTTTCTCGATTCTTCTCTTTTTGCCATTATTCAGCTCCTAAAACTTTAATCCGTTTTCTCTGGCAGCTTCGGCAATTGCTTTGATGCGGCCGTGATATTTAAATCCGGAACGGTCAAAAACGACTTCCGTGATATTCACGGCTTTCGCCTTCTCCGCCGCTAATTTGCCCAGTACCTGAGCTCCGGCGACATTCGGACGGCTGTTCTCACCCTTGAACTGTGCGTCAAGAGTTGAAGTAGCTGCCAGTGTCGCTCCTTTAACATCATCAATGAATTGAACATAGATGTTGTTTGTGGTAATACTGACGCAGAATCTCGGGCGTTCCGAAGTACCGGAAATCTTTTTGCGCAAGCGCAAATGACGACGCACCCGCTTTTCTTGTTTTGTTTTAAATGTTTCCATGACTGATATCTCCAAATATTATCCGACTGATTTGCCTTCCTTGAGAGTGATGCGCTCATCCACGTAACGAATACCTTTGCCTTTGTACGGCTCCGGTTTCTTGTAGCGACGGATGGTTGCTGCAACCTCACCGACCAGTTGTTTGTCAAAACCTTCAATAGCAATCTTGGTTCCTTCTGCAACCGTGATTTTAATTCCTTCCGGAATCTTAAATTCAATCGGATGCGAAAAACCGAGACTCAAAGTAAGTTTCTGACCGGCGAGCTGGGCTTTGTAACCGACGCCGATAATCAACAGGTCTTTTCTGAATCCCTTGGTGACGCCAAGAATCATATTGTTGATGAGACTGCGAATCAGCCCATGAAGCGCGCTGGATTCACGGGTGTCATCGGTACGCTCAACAATTACTTCCTGCTCTTTCACCGCCACTGTCAATCTTTGCGGGATCGCCAGTGTCAGCTTACCTTTACCTTCCACTGAAACTATCCGGTCAGCCACAGCGACCTTTACCCCGGACGGAATCGGAACTGGTTTTTTACCTATGCGAGACATAATTCAAACCTCATGCTTGTATGTTACCAGATATAGCAAAGAATTTCGCCGCCAATCTGTTGTTTGGCTGCGTCTTCGCCGCAGATAATTCCCTTGGGTGTCGAAAGAACTACTGTACCCAGACCATTCTTCACTTTAGGAATATCTTTGCTGCCACAATAACTCCTGCATGAAGGCTTGCTGATTCGTCTCAGACCTTCAATAACAGGTTTGTTTTTGTAATACTTCAATTCAACCACTAGGGACTGTTTAACACCATCGGCTTTAACTTGAAAGTTTTTGATGTAGCCTTCGTTTTTGAACACTTCTGCGAGCGCAATCTTCAATTTTGAACCAGGAATCTCCACTTCACTCAAAGCGGCCTGGCTGGCATTCCGGATGCGCGTCAGCATATCAGCGACAGGATCTTGCATACTCATATTTTCTATCCTTCTGGTTTACCAGCTTGCTTTGGTTACGCCGGGAATCCGACCGCTTGACGCCAGCTCTCTAAAGCAGATACGACAAAGTTCGAATTTCCGGATGAATGCTCTGGCGCGTCCGCAGGCTTTACAACGACTATAATTGCGGGATTTGAATTTGCTCCCGCGCTCACACTTAACCATTAAACTTTTCTTAGCCATAAAAAACGCTCCTTTGTTATTCCTCGAACGGAACACCCATCTTGACCAGCAGTTCGCGGGCTTCCGCGTCCGTCTTGGCGGTTGTTACCACAGTAACGTTAATTCCCTGAGGGTATTTCATTTTATCCGGGTCAATTTCAGTAAACACTGAAATATCCTGGATACCGACATTATAATTCCCGCCGCCGTCGAATCCCTTTTTGGAGATACCGCGGAAGTCTCTTACACGCGGTAATGCATTGTGCAGGAAACGGTCAAGGAACTCATACATCCTGGCTCCACGCAATGTAACCATCACCCCGGTCTGCATACCAATGCGCAACTTGAAGTTGGCAACGTTTTTCTTGGCCTTGGTGATCACCGGCATCTGTCCGGTCAGTTGCGCCATCTGTTTTTGTGCTTCGCTGAACGCATCGCGTTCGGCGCTGCTCTTGATACCGGTGCTGATGACGATTTTTTCGATCCGGGGTAACTGCATAACATTCTTGTACCCCAGCTTTTCCATCAAAGCCGGTCTCACTTCTTCGTTATATTTTTTTAACATATCAGGCATTTTACTTCACTCCGTCTTGTCTTGACAAGCTTTATTTGCTTTCTGCGGCTTTAACCGGTGTAACATTGGAGACGTGAACCGATACGGAACGGTCTACCATGCCACTGCCTTGCTGCGGATTGCGCTTGTTTTTCTTGACTGTCTTTTTGCCGATCAACTCCCGTTTTTGCGGAGAGAGGTTGGAAAACTCCAATACGACGCGGTCTTTTTTAGTCAGCACAGCGACGATTTTTGCTTCTTCCTTCTTCCATGCACCGGCGTTGACGATGACCTGGTCGCCCTTCTTTACATGATACTTCTTCATTACAACACCTCCGGAGCGAGAGAAATAATTTTCATGAAATTCTTCTCTCTGAGTTCACGGGCAACCGGGCCGAAAATACGAGTACCGACCGGGTTGTTGTCTTTGTCGATGAGTACTGCCGCGTTCCGATCAAATTTCAGATAAGAGCCATCAGCGCGACGGATTTTCGCCGCGGTTCTGACAATAACTGCCTTTACAACCTGACCTTTTTTCACTGTACCATCTGGAATGGCTTCGGTGACTGAAGCAGTGATGATGTTGCCGATACCGGCAAAGCAGCGACCCTGTCCGAGTACAGTGATTGTACAAATCGTTTTGGCGCCGGAGTTGTCAGCAACTTCCAATTTTGACTGCATTTGAATCATTTTGCTAATACTCCCTGCTGATTATTTAGCGGCACGACTGATGATTTCGAGCAAGCGCCATCTTTTGGTCTTGCTTAACGGGCGGGTTTCGACGATCCTCACGGTGTCGCCGGTCTTCGCTTCGTTATTCTCATCGTGGGCTGCAAATTTTTTCTTGGTTTTAATAACTTTCTTATACAATTTGTGGGGTGTGCGGCGGGTAACCAGCACAATAATCGTTTTATTTTGAGCATCGCTGACCACTTCGCCAACGCGCTCTTTACGATTCCCGCGAACTGCAACTGCAACTTCTGTTTGAACAGTTTGTTCCATATTCATTCCATCCAGTTAACCGTTAAGTTTCGCAAGGCGGGCGGTTTGTTCTGTTTTGATTCTGGCAATATCGCGGCGAACCTGCCGGACTTTCGCCGTCTTTTCCAACTGCCCTGTCCTGGACTGAATCTTGAGGTTGAGTCTCTCTTTCAACAGTTCTGTCAATTGATTCCCAACTTCGGCATCAGTCATTTCTCTGATTTCTTTATTTTTCATTATTTCACCTGAAATTTATGCGACAACCGCGCCTTAAAGTTGTTCTTCTCTCGAGAGGAAGCGGCAACGCAGTGCCAGCTTATTAGCCGCAAGAGACATCGCTTCACGGGCGATCGGTTCACTGCAACCGCTGACCTCGAACAATACGCGTCCGGGCTTGACCGGTGCAACCCAACCTTCCACGTTACCTTTACCCTTACCCATACGTACTTCCAATGGTTTCTTGGTAAACGGTTTATACGGAAAGAGTCGAATCCACACTTTGCCGCGGCGTTTGAGATGACGGTTGATGGCGATACGTGCCGCTTCAATCTGATTGTTGGTTACAAAACCACGTGTCAGAGCCTGAAGCGCATATTCGCCGAAGTCAATTTTATTGTTCTTCGTCGCGAGTCCTGCGTTACTTCCGCGCTGGACTTTTCTGTACTTTACCCTTTTTGGCATTAATGGCATATTCTTGGTCCTCCGTAGGCTCTTTGTGGCATATCCAGACTTTTACCCCGATTTTACCGGCGGTCGTGTTAGCTTCAGTGAAGCCGTAATCAATAATTGCTTTGAGCGTGTGTAACGGAACTCGTCCTTCCTTATACTGTTCTGCTCGTGCTAATTCGGCGCCGCCGAGACGGCCGCTGCAGTTGATTTTAATGCCGTCAACTCCCATATCCATCGCGGTTTGAATGGCTTTTTTCATCGCCCTTCTAAAACCGATACGGCGTTCGAGTTGCATCGCGACATTTTCAGAAACCAGTTGAGCGTTGGCATCAGCGCGTTTGATTTCGGCAATTTCGACAAAAATTTCTTTATTGTCGGTGAATTTGCTGATTTCCTGTTTCAACGCGTCGAGGATGTCCCCTTTTTTACCGATCAGGACACCTGGGCGAGCGGAGAAAACAGTGATA
The DNA here is from genome assembly GCA_964392985.1 of uncultured Victivallaceae bacterium. GTDB lineage: Bacteria > Verrucomicrobiota > Lentisphaeria > Victivallales > Victivallaceae > CAYMSF01. Next base: position 61,820 of record CAYMSF010000006.1, read on the forward strand.
CGAATACGGTTGCCGGCGCGTTCAATTTGAATCCTGGCAATTGCAGCGGTAACAAATTTTTCTTTGATGTGCTTGCGAATTTTCAGGTCTTCATGCAGCCAGTCGCCGAAAACATCTTTTTTGGCAAACCAGCGTGATTCCCAGTTTTTGGTCAACGCAGTTCTTAAACCAATTGGATTTACTTTTTGTCCCACAATGTTTCCCTTTTGATTAAACTTCCGTCAGTATGATGGAAAAATGACTTGTTCTTTTCCGAATCCGTCCGGCAGAGCCGCGGGCTCTCGGGCGGAACCGTTTTAAAATAGGTCCAGGGCCGACCGTCGCTGACTGTACCAGCAGACCTTTACGGTCGAGGTTATGATTATTTTCGGCATTGGCGATAGCGGAGCGTAAGGTTTTACCCATGAGCCGTGCGGCTTTGCGCGGACTCAAATCAACTACAGCCAGTGCTTCCACGACGGCTTTACCCTGAATCAGGCGCGATATTTGTCGCGCTTTTTCCGGAGCAATCCGTACATTTTTAGTTTCAGCTTTTACTTCCATAATAAATCTCTGAACATTATTAATTGCGTTTAACATTTGTACTGAACTCCATGCCTGGAGCCAGCTCACTCATACTGCCCGTCTCAAGTATCGCTGCCGAGACAAACGGCAGAACCGTAATGACTTTCAGCTTTACTTTTCCACTTTGATCATAGAAGCACAATCCATTGAATACGCCATGGACGGTGCCGATCGGCAATACTGCGACCATCAGACCATCGTTTACTGCTAACAATCGGCATCTTTCGACCGTTTGGCGGTTGATAACCGGGTCTGTCATAGCACAAAACTTTCTTGATTCCGACTTCAGGTCGTCAATCCGTAAACGAATCGTCGCCTTCTGTATTTTTCCCATCGGTAAACTTTCAAGGATGGAATCAAAATATTCGCAGAACTCAACGGATTTCAGGGCAAGCTTCCTGCCGTTTTCAGAAACTGTCGCCATCATCTTAAACAACTGCTCTTCCCTTTTGCTGCTTCCCTTAATTTCTTCACTTGCAAGGGTTGAAGCAATAGACAATTGTGTTCGGCGATAGTTCTCGCTCAGCGTTTTGTACCGGTCTAAAATTTCAATCAACTCTTTATGCAACATGTCGCGCTCATTTTCCGAAGCGCTACCATTCGTATCCTGTTGCATTTTACTATCAATAGTGCGAGCGCTCTTCCCAGTAGCGCCTGATGAAGCCGGACTTACTGCATCTTTCAGCCCGGCGGATCTCCGGTCGTTTCCGACCTTTAAACCATCCACCATTGATGATCCACCTGAATCAACAGCATAGCCATTGTATACAAGCAGAGCATTTAAGATAGACATTGTAAGCCATTTTGTCCAGTAAAGTTTCATTTTTTTTTAACTTTTTTTCATTCTTTTACTGTTTTTGTTTGATTATGTCGATTATCAATCCGGAATTTTGACCGGTTTAGTACAGACAACCCTGCAAATTTTGATGCTTTACAACCCGGGATAAAATACTATATTTATAATTTAGAATAATATATTTACCGCTATTTCCTGTTGTCCGCCAGATTACTCTTCTCTGACATCAGGACCGTCAGGTATTGGTGGCGGCAGGTTGGTCATCCCCGTCAGTGAAGGCAACAGGCGGAGCGGACTTGCCGGCGGTGTGGCAAGAGTCAGGCCGCCATCTTGTATCGCAAGATGTTGATTTGCCCAGAGATAAAAATCCATTAATGCCATCATATCCCAATGCCGCAGTGTTTTTTTGCTGCCGCGCTCCAAATGTGTGGCAACTGCGCATAAATGCGGTTCCACGCCATCAATGCGACAGAACGAACCCGAACCGGCAGATGTCCGGACAATTTTCTTCCACCGTTTTTCGGTTGCTGCTGATTCAAAGCATGGCGCATCCGCTATGATGTTGCCGTTACCGTCACCGGTCAGGGCAGCTTCCGGCCATGGTTCTGTCATGGTTAGCGGGGTAAATTTAACGCCGTTATTTGCAGTGGTGCTCCAGGCAAAATACCATTTAAACCGGCGGCAGCATTTGCCGAATTCGGTTTTTTCCGCAAAGAGGAAAGGCGTACGTTCAATACTGATACCCTCAGTTGTCACTTGAATCGCAAAATTACTTGAAGCATTCTCAATTTTACTGTTGCCATGCCAGCGCCAGAGGTCATCACCGGTACCGATTTCGATTATCTGCCCGGATTTGTTTTCAAATAATGCCAGCAGAAATGGTTTATTATCTTGAAAAATTACTTCTCCTGAAGCTGGAATCTGCTGCCACTCTATTGCCGCCGGTTGTTTACCTGCGGGAGGCAGTTTTACGATAGCGCAGCGTTTCCATTCACCTGGCAGTAACAACGGATCGGCCTCGACGCGTTCCACCTCAAAAGGACCCTTCAAGTCAAAATCGTAGATAATCCGGCAATGATTGCCGGTGAAAACCATGTCCCGTCTGACGACCGGTTCCGTGCCTAAGGGAATCTTGCATTCATATTCCAGACGGCAGGAGAGTTTGTCGTTACGGAAATGGCGGCGGCATTTGCGCAACATTCCGCTTGATTCGGCAGCAATGCCGGCGGAAACGGGCAGTATTCGCAGTAATTCATTCCCGTCGAGAAAAAATTGCAGCGGAAAGTCCGGGTTGATGCCTGACTTGGCAACCCAATTGCCTCCGGTAATTTTTGTTTCAATATTTTTCATGTTTTATTCTTTATAATGTATTAGCGTTTAGTTAGCGGCTTTCGACTGAAATTATTTATGCTTGAAATTATTGCGTGGTAATTTGACTCAGTGTTTGCCGGTGCTGCCGAATCCGCCCTGACCGCGTTTGGATTCAGAAAGTTCTTCGCATTCGACCAAATCTATATCAGGCAGTGCGCTGATAACCATTTGGGCGATGCGTTCGCCGCGTTTGATATGGAATGACTCTTTGCCGGCGTTGAACATGATGATACCGACTTCGCCGCGATAACCGGCATCAATGGTGCCCGGCGAATTGGTGAGCATGATGTCATGTTTCAAGGCAAGACCGGAACGCGGCCGCACTTGCGCTTCAAATCCGATCGGCAGTTCGATGAACAGCCCGGTTGCCACCAGAATACTGCGGCCTGGAACAAGTTCGATATCTATTCTTGAGCGCAAATCGAATGCCGCATCATCATGATGGGCGCGTTGCGGCTTCAAATCATCGCATCCTTCCATCATCTTAAATTTAACAGTTGTTGTGATTTTCATATTTGCTTCCGTGTTTATTTGTAATATTTAAGTTAGTGGTTTACTTTATACTGGGATACACTGTAATTCAATCTGTGAGGCAAAGAGTTATGCGAATTATTCAATTACTGAGCATGGCGGCGGACCAGGGGGCATCAGACCTGTTCATTTCATCCGGCAAGGTTCCATATTTCCGGCAACTGGGTAAAGTCCTGCCTTTACATGAAACAGTAATTTCCAATGAAGAGATTGAAACATTCCGGAAAAAAATAATCTCCGCCGAGGCTGAACAAAAGTTCAATGCCACCGGCAGTTATGATACCGGCATAACAATCGAAAACGGTTGCAGATTCCGGCTCAACTTTTTAATCCAGCAGGGGCATCCGGGTATTGTCGCCCGTCCGGTGCCGCTGGGAAGTGATTTATCTTTTTCCGGACTTAATCTGCCGGCAATGATTCAGGAAATGGCGGAACTGCCACGCGGATTGATCCTTGTCGCCGGCAGCGCCGGCAGTGGCAAATCCACGACCATGGCCGCGGTAATAAACCATATTAATCATGCCTTTGAAAAACATGTTGTCACCATCGAAGACCCGATTGAATATATTCATCGCGATGAGAAAAGTCTGATTACCCAGCGTGAAATCGGCTCCGATACCTTATCCTTTGCCGATGCGCTCACCAATGTTGTCCGTGAAAGCCCCGACGTAATTGTCATCGGCGAAATGCGGGATTTGAATACTATGCAGACCGCTATTACTGCGGCTTTAACCGGACATCTGGTCATATCAACCGTGCATACCGCCGATACTGTTCAAGCGCTTGAACGTATCATTAACCATTTTCCTGAACACTTGCGTCAACAGGCTGCCGACGATCTTGCCATGGCGCTTGAGGGCGTAATTGCGCAACGGTTGCTACCACGCCTGGATAAGGCAGGAATGATTCCGGCGGTAGAATTATTGCGTGCCACTCCCAATGTCCGAAACTTAATCGCCGGTCGCAAATTCAAAGAAATTGAAAACGCGATTCGTCGCGGCGCGGAAGACGGCATGATTGCGTTTGACCGGGCATTGTGTGAGATGCATAAAGAGGGAAAGATCAGTATTGAAACCGGTATGTCGGCGGCTACCAATCCCGGTGAGTTTTCATTACTGGTAAAGGGAATGGAGAGCGGCATTGAAACTTTCCGGGAGCTTTTTAATAAGGAAGGCGCCGATGATGTTGTAATTAATATGAAGCGGTTGTTGCACTCTGCGATTGTCAATGGTGCGAGTGATTTGATTCTATCGACCGGTTCACGCCCGACAGTGCGGGTGCATGGCGAATTAATTTCATTGAATACCGAGATACTTACTTCCGCGGATACGAAGCGGTTGTTATTCAGCATCCTCAATCCACGGCAGCGGGCGGATTTTGAGTCGCAACGCGAGATAGATTTTGCCTTGACGATCAATGCCAGAATAAATGATACCGATAAATCTGAACAACGCCGGTTCCGGGTGAATGGATTTTATCAGCGCGGCAATGTCGGCACTGCTATCCGTATGATTTCCAATCACATTCCGTCACCCGAGGAGTTGAAGATTCCGCCGTCAATTGTCAACTTAACTTCAAAGAAGCATGGACTTATTCTGGTTACCGGTCCGACCGGACATGGCAAAAGCACGACCCTGGCCAGTTTGATTGACCGGGTGAACACCCTGCGCGGTTGTCACATTATTACCGTAGAAGACCCGATTGAATACGTTCATCAGAATAAAAAAGCGGTCATTGAACAGCGCGAAGTCCATGCTGATACTTTGAGTTTCGGCAACGCTTTGAAATATGTTTTGCGTCAAGATCCAGATGTTATTCTCGTAGGCGAAATGCGCGATACTGAAACAATTGCGGCGGCATTGACCGCGGCCGAAACCGGACATCTGGTTATGGCAACATTGCATACGAACAGCGCGCCGCAAAGCATTGACCGTATCATTGACTCTTTCCCAGGTCATCAACAAAATCAAATCAAACTGCAACTGGCAGGAACATTGCTCGGAATTGTTTCGCAACGCTTGATTCCTCATAAGGATGGACAAAGCCGGGTGGCAGCTTTTGAAATCATGCTGGGAACTCCGGCAGTACAGTCATTAATCCGTGAGGGCAAGACCAGTCATCTACAGTCGGTTATTGAAACCAGTTTCAAGGACGGCATGGTTACAATGGAGAAAGCTGTTGGTGAACTTTATGCCAAAGAGTTGATCTCCAGAGAGGACATGAACAGTTTAATCAGGAATTTTAAATCGGACAAGGCTTATTAATCCGGAGCAATCCGGGTAACAGCGATAAATTAACACAGTGATGGAGGCAGGGTTATGTGTGGAAAATGCAGAATCGGGCAGGGGGTTGATATTCATCGTTTTGCTCCGGACAGAAAACTTATTCTCTGCGGTGTTGATATTCCACATGAAGCCGGTCTTCTCGGTCACAGTGACGCGGATGTCGCGGTTCATGCGATTATGGATGCGCTGCTCGGCGCGATGGCGCTCGGGGACATCGGCGAATGGTTCCCGGATACTGATTCCAAGTATAAGAACGCCGACAGCATGAAATTACTCAGCATGATTATTGCCGATAAACATTTTGATTCTTATGAAATTATCAATCTGGATGTCAATATCATTGCACAACGCCCGAAAATCCGCCCCTATGTTGATCAGATGAAGGTAAATCTGGCAGAGGTGCTGGATTGCGCCCCCGACCGTATCTCAATCAAGGCGACCACTACCGAAGGCATGGGATTCTGCGGCAGAGAAGAGGGCATCGCCGCCATGGCAGTGGTTCTTCTCGGCAAATAAACTGCTGTATTTTCTGCCATATAGTAATTTTTGTTAAATCAAAAGCGAAACAAAACTATTGAATTATACATGTAATAAAATTTTTATTATAACTTTATTCGCAACGACATTAATAACATTGGCAGGATGCGGAACAATGTCATGGCCAAACCCGAATATCGGGAAACGTTCAACAGACGCTTTGATTGCAAAAAAGGAATATGTACAGGCACTGGAGAAACTCAACAGGCACAACGATAAACCATGGGCTCAATTCAGACTCGGCTATTTGTATGGAAACGGTTTGGGCGTGACCAGAGATTATCAAAAAGCTATGTACTGGTATCTTAAAGCTTCCGTGCAAATGTCTGATGATGATTGGTCCAAAGGCAAAGCGTTTTATGGCAAATCCGGGTTCTATGCCCAAAATTATGATGCTTACAATGCCCAGTTAAGTATTGCCAATATGTATCTCGAAGGAATGGGGGTGGAAAAAAGTGCCTCAGAAGCATACCTGTGGATGAATTATGCACTAATAAATGCAAAAAAAGATGACAACAACTCCGTACCACAAAAACACGTTGATGCATTGGAAAAAATCAAAAAATCCCTCACCGTACAAGAAAAACAGTTAGTTGAAGACAACGAAAAAAACTGGGAACCGGCAAAATCAAATATTTACCAAACAATGATTACTGAGAAACCTGTGAAGCCTTAATTCCCCGTATAAAAAACAAACTGAACGAATATTACTGGATGAATTCGGCGGTCTAGAATTATAAAATATTAATGAATGATTTGATATATGGCACTTTGTATGAACAACGGTAATAAGTCCAAGTTAAAATTGTTGACCAGACACGACTATATTGCTGAATTGATTTCTGTTGACAACGCACTGTCTTTCCTTTATAAATTGTGCGGGTAGTTTATTATGGATGGAAACGATTTAAAAACTAAGGTGAAGACTCAACCATGGCGATTGATAGTGTTATGCTTCTTTATGGTGATTGGGCTTATCTTTGTAGCGAATACCTGTCTTTACCCTGAAAGTTCCATTGTTGTAAGGTATAAAATGATTTTATACTTGCTTATTTCATTGCGGTTGATATGGAATGTTTTCAAAAGGGATATGAAGACTTATGATTACTTCATATATTTTTCTGTTTTTATCGTGTTTGCTATTTGGGCGACTTATGGATTTAGTCATTAAAACATCAACTATAAATTTGTTCAAGCTTGATAGCCAAAATGGTAAATTATTCTAAATAACCAGCAGAATTAACGATGGGAAAACAATAGATGGCGATAATCGAAATTCATAGACCCATGGATTTTTTTGGGATTTGCAGAAAGCAGAAAGTCTGGATAGATGGTGTCCATATTGGCTATGTCCGTACCTGTGAAACTCAGAAATTTGAAGTAACGGATGCGATTCATACTGTTCAAGTATCAATGGATTGGTGTAAAAGCATTCCCTATGAAGTAAATATGAGCAATGGTGCGGCAACTGTCCTCATTGCCCGGACTAAATATTGGATGCTGATTGCTTTAGTTCTTTGTTTCTTTCGTCCTTCACTGGTTTTTGCTGTAAAAGCCAGGGAAAATTCATAAAAAATGAAGAGGAGTATATTATTCCGAATGAAACCGCTTTTAAACATTCTGTTTTTCTGTTTGATTATCTTTTCCGTTTCAGCAGAAGATAATTTAGTTATCCCTGCAGGAATACGATATAAACAGGCTTCCGCTAAAGTTAATGATGATGCCTGCAAACTACTCATGAAATTATTTTCCGCCAGCGATGACAAACAGGACATCCTGCCATTTTTTGAAACACACCTTATTTGCGGTCCCGGGCTTTGGCTCAATATCAAGTCTGATAAAGCGATGACAGAACTGAAAAAAGGGAACGCTGTATTCGAAATGCCAGTCATTAACGCCCAGGGAAAAGTTATCCGCAAAGACAAAATGGGAGGCAAATTATTTCAAACGCCGGAAGAGATTATGGCGTTCTGGAAAGTACTTGCACAACACACCGATTTTAACGGTTTTAAAATCCGAAAACTGAATCAGGATGAACTGAGAATATTCTGGGCGATGATTCCTTTTGACATTACCGAACCAATATTCATTATGGAGTCATCCAAACACAAGATACTTATATTGTTCACATCGGCAGAGAAACTGAAGATTATGTGGATTGACGACTATCAGAATTTGCGACTCAATAAATGATTGCTGTAATTATACAAATTATTCTTATTATTCTTATTATTCTTATTATTCTTTCGCCAATGACTTCAAATACTTTGCTCAATAAGGTTTGACATTTTTGAATGAACAAATATAATATCTCTACTATCATAGCTGTTTATGAGTTGTTCCGCTTAATTTAAGATGGAACTAATTTAATTATAAAAAGAAAGGGCAGTTGTTATGAGTCTGAAATCTTTGTTGATTGTGGCGTTGTCTGTCGCATTCGCTGGAGCATTTACTATAACTGCTTTGGCGGCTGACCCCGTAGGTTATGCGCGGTTTTCAATCAACGGCAAAGGAATTAATCTAACGCCTGGAACTGCATTGCCTGGAGGCACGGTGCAAAATCCGGGATGGGCCAGCGAGAAGGAACGCAAGCAGATGCTTATGGTTGAAATTCCACTGATTGATGGTTGGAATGAATTTTCCTTTACGTTCACTCCTGATAAAGCTGGAAATATTCAGATGGATTTGTCTGGACAGGACAAAACCGGAGAAGACAAGAAACGAATGGTACTATACACCTTTTACGATGACATCAGCGTAACCGGTGCGGAACTGAAAAACGGGGACTTTGAGTTGCTTGATGATGGCAAACCGGTGGGCTGGTATATGTGGAATATGAATCCGGCCGCTCCGGGTATGATAGTTAGTGATGGCAATGCGCATGGCGGCAAAAACTATGCGGCGGCATGGAGTCAGGGAACGGTTGTTCAGTACATTAAAGTAGCGGCGGGTCAGGTTACGGTGCGCGGATTTGCAAAGCCTGCAGGCGATTGGAAACCTGATGCAGTCAAAAAGTGAAAACGCCCCGGCGATAGTTAATGGTGCAACTAAATAAGACGAGTAGGATTGAGGATTGGTTTTTTCTATCCGACTGATTGGCGATATGGATATCACCTGAAGAAGGAACGGAAAAATACGGACGCAAGACCCTGGTCTATTTTGAAATTTCAACATTATTGAGTATAAATTGATTCGGCAGTTCAATTATCTCTGGATTCATATCTGAATCGTGCCGGCGTGGTTTTCATCGCATATTTGAAAAGTTCGTGGAGGCGTTGGACATCGTTAAAACCGGATTGTTTGGAGATAGTTTCTATTTTCAACTCGGTTTCGCGCAGTAAACGGCAAGCGGTACCGATGCGCATATCTTGTAATAACCGGGACGGCGATGTCCCGATTTTCCGGTTAATCAGTTTGCGTAATCCAGAGTCAGAAATATGTACTGTTCTGGCAATATCTGCCACCGAAATGTCTGAAGTATGATTTTTTTTGATATATTTGATGGCTTTCGCCACCATTTCGTCTCCGGTTGCCAGAATATCGGTACTTTTTCGAATCACTGGCACCGGCACAGGTGATACAAGTAACGGTGCGGATGGTAATGGTTCACCTGCCATCATCCGATCAAGCAGTGCTGCGCCTTCATAGCCGACTTTCCGCACCCGGCTGTCAATGCTTGAAATCGGTATTCTGGAACTATTGCAGATAAGTGTTTCGTTGTCCACGCCTAATATTGCAATATCTTCCGGGACTCTGAATCCGCCGGTTACTGCGGCTTCAATCATTTCGCGGGCGTAAGAATCATTTTCACAGAAAATTGCACAAGGGAGAGGAAGATTTTTTAATTGTGTTACGATTTCGAGACAAACTTTGTCCCATGGCTGATTATGGATATTATTCGTATTGGTTACGGCAACAACCTCACGATGGTTTTTTGCCAGTTCCTCTACAAAGCCGGCGCGGCGACCACCATGTCCGCCATACCAGCAGTAAAGCATGTCGCCCAAGGTAAGAAAATAACGCGCTGCCACCCGGCCGATTTCTTCATTGTCATCACAAACAACAGCATGAGGAAAATTGCATCCGGATGAGTTGAAAGATACAATCGGTACATCAGCATGAGCCTTTAGAAACTCTATAAGTTTCGGGGAATTATCATTAATGTGGGTAATAATGCCGTCACCAGACCAGTTGCGCGGCAATTCCATTCGTGAAGTAATAATCCCTAAATGCCAGTCATTTTTTACCGCATAATCGGTAACTCCGCGCATTAGATTGTACATTGATGATATATAAAACTCTAAAATCGGTAGAACATTTTTCATTTTTGCTGTAGTCTGGTTGGGGATATAAGATTCAAATTATCATGTTTCCCGAATTCATTATCATGTTTCCCGAATTCGTTATTGCAAACTGTTTATTTCTGACATATAATATAGACAGTAAAGGTTATAATTGCTAATAACAAAAGGGATTGTATATGCAAAAGTCAAAATTCACACTCATTGAACTCCTCGTCGTGATTGCAATTATCGCAATTCTTGCTTCGATGTTACTGCCGGCGCTGGGCAAGGCGCGAGACAGGGCAAGAACAATCCAGTGTCTCAGTAATATGAAGCAGTTGGGAACTGCCGGTCAAGTCTATGCCAACTCTTACAATGACACCTGGGTGTCATTTTCGCAGCCCGGAAATAAACGCTGGCATCAAAATTTAGAATTTGTCAAAATGATTGGATTCAAACCAAATTTGGATTACCCGGAATATTGGCCGAGAAATTTTCTCTGTCCGCTGACAACAACAAAAAGCACCATTGCCGCCTATACTTACGGGATGAACCGTGATGGCAGCAGCGGTGGCGGTTGGGGCAGTTATAAACTCAACAGAATAAAAAAACCTTCTATCGCCATCGCTTTCGGTGAAGCGAGATTAGGTGGAACTATCAGTTTCTACAATGCCGTTCCGACAGGAGCTAATGGATACTGGAGAAATGGAGAATTTGGAGGAAGCGGTAGTGATACCGTTGAATGCGTTGCTTACCGCCACACCAACAAAAGGGATGTTAATGTGACTTTCTTTGACGGTCATGCCGCTACGATGGATAACAAATTGCTCAACTATAATAATGCACCCTGGGGTGGGGCGCATAAGGTGGGACAATACTGGAATCCCTATTGTATTGCAGGCGTCGCCGATTATTGATTGATTTAACCAGCCTAAAGTGAGTGGGCAGGATGACCGGCAGTGTATCCTGTCCTCAATGATTTTATCAAGAGAAAATATAACGGGGGAGTATATTGCCTGCGAATAAAACACTCCAATAATATTCTCTAATATTATTGCCTTATTTTTTTAAATACTTGCAATCATTTGAGTATAGTATAATATATTTTCAATCTGGTAATTATGATTTTTTGCACGTGATTTTGAAACTGAACCATAAAATATATAGAAGAAAGGAAACTTTTCATGAACCTGAAATCTTTGTTGATGTTGGCGTTGTCTTTTGTTTTTACCGTGGCATTCATAATGCCAGCTTTTGCGGCCGAACCGGCAGGATATGCGCGATTTTCAATTAACGCCGGCAAAGATAAGATTAACTTGACGCCGGGAACGGCAATGCCCGGCGGCACTGTACAAAATCCGGGTTGGGCAGGTGAGGCGGAACGTAAACAGATGCTTATGGTTGAAATTCCGCTTAATGAGGGCTGGAATGAATTTTCCTTTACCTTCACTCCGGATAAGGCCGGAAATGTTCAGATGGATTTGACGGGACAGGACAAAAATGGCGAAGATAATAAACGAATGGTTCTATACACCTTTTATGATGATATCAGCGTAACCGGCGCTGAACTGAAAAACGGCGACTTTGAGTTGCTTAATGATGATGGTAATCCGGTTGGCTGGTATATTTGGAGTATGAATCCGGTTACCCCCGGTTTGATAGTTAGTGATGCCAATGCCCATGGGGGAAAAAACTATGCGGCGGCATGGAGTCAAGGCACGGTTGTTCAGTATATTCAAGTAGCGGCGGGGCAAATTACGGTGCGCGGATTCGCAAAGCCTGCAGGTAATTGGCAACCGCCGGTTGTTAAAAAGGCGGAAAAAGTTGCTGCCCCGTCAGTGGATAAGGATGCGCCGAAAGTAACCGGCAATGTTACGTATGTTGAGTTGTTCAATGAACCGTTCCGGAATGATGATGCTTTGGATAAATACAGTGTCTGGCAAGCCGATGCCAGAGTGCTGCCGGAAGCTGACGGCAGTGGCAATGCTCTTTGCATATCGGTACCGGAACGAATCGGTAATGCCAGTGTTTCTATTTCATTTGATGCTACACTTTTGGCGGGGAAAAAGGTTGAAATCTCCGCTGATGTCCGTGGTGAAAATATCGCTCCAGCCAAAGATGCGTATAACGGCGGTAAATTTATGCTGACAGCCACTACTGCTTCAGGCAAGCAATTATGGCCGGGGGGCGAAGTAAAGCGCGGCACCTTCGGTTGGGAAAAAACTAAGTTTGAAACCACTCTACCTGCAGACCTTAAGACGGCTCAACTGACATTGGGGTTTCAGGACTCCTTCGGTAAAATATTTTTCCGGAATATAAAAGTTGTGGATAAGAATGCCGTGAAGACGGATAAAGATGTTGTTCCGGCGGCAGATACCAATACGTCGAAGACGGCCGAAAATAATTCCGCCAAGGTTGTTGCCAAAGATATTCCAATTGATTTGAGCAAGGTGCTTAATATGAACTTTGCGGATGATATTGCCGGCGATGGCAAGGGCGGCTGGTCTGATCAGGGACCCGGCAATGATTTTCGTGAATTTGATGTTAATGCATCCGTGTTTGGCGGGATTCCCTTTAAAATCATTGATCCAATCAAGAATAACAACAAGGGCGTGCTTACTCTGAAACATGATCAATCTTTTCCAGGGGGGCCGGCTGCGGTTACGCTTGATTTACCCGAAGGCACCTCCGGTCGTTATCTATATCTGCTCCACACTTCCTGTTATGGCATGGAGTCGGGCGGGGTGGTTGGCACTGTTAAATTTACCGGTCGCGATGGCGTTGACAAAGTTGTTGAAATCAAGGCGAAACAGGATGTTGCCGACTGGTGGAATGCCGGACGTCTGCCGAATGGTGTGGTTGTCGTGGCGAAGCCGAACCAAAGCGCTCAGGTAGGCATTTACTTGTCACGATTTGACCTTGGCTCAACAATAGATGCCAAGTCAATGGCAATAACCAGTACCGGTAAAGTTTTGTGGATTGTGATTGGAGCTACTTTGAGTAATCGCGATGTTCCATTACCGGAAATGAAGAAAATGGCAATCGTCAGCGGCGCCGACTGGAAACAACCACCGGATGCGAGTCTAGTCATAAAAGCCGGTACGGCATTGGATTTTTCCGCATGGGTTGACCATGCTCCGGCGGGTAGTCGCGGTCAACTTATTGCCAAACCCGATGGTACACTTGCCTTTGCCAGCCAACCGGACAAACCGGTGCGCTTCTTCTGCGCCTCCGGTTTCCCGCTTAAGAATCCCGACGAAATTGACGCATGGGCTGATACAATAGTGCGACAGGGGTACAATCTGGTGCGTTTGCACTTCATGGATCAATTTCTGTCAGGACAAGGAGCCTACTGGGGCAAAAAACTGTCGCTGGAGGCACAGAAAGATTTCGACCGCCGTCTTGAGTCGGGAGAACAAATATTCAATCCTAAAAGTTTGGATTTAATGGATCGTTTTATCGCGGCGTTGAAGAAACGCGGAGTTTACCTTACTCTGGACGGACTCAGCTCATGGACCGGTTTATATCCGGCGAATTGCTGGTATTCAGACAATGGCGTGGAGAATATGAAAACGCGTCTCTATTACGATCCAGTCGCCCGGCGTCATTGGCACAACTCGGTTAAGGCAATTTTCACTCGTATCAATCCCTACACCGGTACCAGTCTGGCGACCGACCCGCAGGTGGTGTTAATCGTCGGCGTGAACGAGACCACGATGGGACTCGAAAATAAAAAAACTTCGGAAAAATTCCTGCCGTTGTGGCGGGCATTTCTTGCCAAACGCTTTGTTGATGTCGCAGCCTACAGGAAATCATGGAATCAACAAGACCCAGCTATTGACAGCTTTGACAAGGTGCCGTTCTTCTCTCAAAATGACGTTTGGCATAGCGCCAGAGTCAGGACTATTGCCGAGTTTCTCAATCAGTTGGAGGAAGAGAGCGCCGGATGGATGGAAAAAGAGCTGAGGTCTTTTGGTTACAAAGGATTGTTCTCGGAATACGACTGGCTCTACAGTCTGCGTCTTTATCTGCCGCGTTCGCTCGCCGGCATGGTGATAATGCACGGATATTTCTCCCACCCCGAAGGCGCATTTGACCGTGGTGGTAAAACATCCCAGAACAGTTCGCTGGTCGATGCCCTTAACTGGTGGCGCGGAATGGCTTCTTCACGCATCGCCGGCGAATCTCTGGGTATTCTAGAGTATGGCCATGTTTACTGGAACAGTTACCGCTACGAAGAGGGGTTGTCCGTTGGAGCATACAGCAGTTTTCAGGATATGTCGATGATGACTGCTCATGCCTGGCCGGTTGCTTTGAAACCGGGACGGCTCGGTCCGTTTAATGTCGGAACCGATCCTGTCGGTCGTGCTAGCCAAGTCGTAACCGGTCTAACCTTTATGGGTAGAACCGTTGCTGTGGCTCCACATCGGGTAGATATTCCATTGAGCCGTGACCTGGCATTGAATAATTCAGAACGAGCAATCAGCGGTGATCAGAACAGAATCGGTTTGCTGACCGGCTTTGCTGTTGCCGTTGAAGGCCGCACCCCGTCAATTCCGGCGACAATGCAATTGCCGCTTGGCGATGGCACTAAGACTATTGACTCCGCGTTTTGGTCCAGCGTTGTTGATAGTGAAAGCGGCACATTCGCCGGAGCAGTCACCAAACTGCGCAATAAAGGGATTCTACCCGAAAGTAATCGCACCGACGCGAAGAAGAAAATATATGAGAGTGAAACAGGAGAAATCCTGCTTGATGCGACTGCCAAACGCTTGACCGTCAATACCCCGATGCTGGCCGGTCTTTGCGCTGAAAAAATTGATGGTGCGATGCAGATTGGCAAAATGACTGTTGTTGCAACCTCGGTACCGGCTTCAATCACTCTCGCTTCACGTGACGGAAAAGCGTTGGAACTATCTAACCGCCTGTTGTTGGTGATAGCCACTGACGCGCGCAACAGCGGCGATATTTATGATGATGACCGTGGCTCGATTATCCGTAAAGTCGGCACTCTTCCGGTTCTGGTGCGCACCGGCCGTTTCACGGTCGATATTGCCCGTGATTCTAAGGCTCCGGCGTTGCGTGCCTGGGCACTGGCGATGGACGGCAGTCGGCGCGATGAGTTGCAGGTAAAATCCGGCGACAACGGCATACAATTGAAAATTGATACCGCCACGTGGTCATGTGGACCATCTCCATTCATTGAATTGGCGGTAAAATAATAATAACGATGATAATTAAATAACCAATATTAAAATTTTCATAACCGCATTTAAAATTTATGTTTAACATTAATTATAGCCTCCATAAACTATTTGGATACATGATAAAGTGAAAAAGAAAAGTAATGTTTCAGGGGCCATCAACATTAACAGACCGGTAAGTTGCGGTACCGGCGGAGTATGGAATTTAAGTTTCGATGATTCAAAATCAATTTCAGGATTGCGCAGCAGTTTAAAATTACATAGGAAAAAACCTTTTGACCTTATTGCCGGAGCTGAATGTTTCAACAGTAAAGACGACACCGTTACATTTGTATCGAATATGAACGGTATTCGAATTGAGACTGAAATCAAGTGGAATCAAAATGATTCTTTAATTGAAATAGCTGTTGCAATAGGAGTTCCTAAAAATGGGAAGCCGGTAATCATTGAGTCTGTTGAATTAGTTTCTATTCCACTGAGCAACCTTCCTGTCTCGAAAAACAAAGCGGAAAAAGGAGTTCGTTTCTGGCGCAACTGGCACGATATCTGGTATGAAATTGGATCTAAAAAAATCAATGAACCGGCACATTTATCCGAGATCGCCGCCGATACCGCCTATCTTGCCGGAGGCGTCTATTCCGGTGACGGCAGTTGGTCTCTTATTGCCATGTACCAGCAACCATGTTTGTGGCAGTGTATCGTTCTTGTAGAAGATGAAAAGTTAATTATCCGCAATCTGGCTGGAGTTACAGTTGAACCGGGACGCACCTGGCACAGCGATCGCGTACGGGTTGCCGTTGGTATGAAATTTATTAAAGCACTTGAAACCTTGCACCTTGTCCATCTACCGCGGCGTAAACCTGAAGAGGCAAGAGAACATTTCGGCTGGAACACCTGGGAAGCTTACCATGGTTCAATCAACAGTGAGGTAATTATGGAGAACGCTGACGCCATCGCGGCTATCCCGTGGTTGCGTGACCGTATTCGCTACATAACTATTGATGATGGATGGGAGCGCCGTTACGGTGACTGGGTAGCTAATGAACGCTTCCCGGAGGGTATGGATGGACTGGCGAAGCGTATTGCCAGTAAAGGATTTCAGCCTGGTATTTGGACCGCGCCGTTTCTTGTGCATGTTGAGTCAGATATTGTCAAAAATCACCCGGAATTTTTGCTTCATGACGGCAATGCCCCGATATTGGATCAGAACCGGAATATTCTTGATCCCACCCATCCCGGCGTACGAGCCTTTGTTTTTGAACTTTACCATCGACTACGCGGTTGGGGTTACCGGTATTTTAAAACCGATTTTTTACGCGACCCGGCTATGTATGCATCGCCAATGCGCCCTGAATATCGTCCGGGATTGCGGTTGCATGATCCTGACTTGGGCATTGCCCGGGGTATGCGTGCTGTAATGCAGGCAATACGGGCGGGAATCGGCGAAGATGCATTCTGGCTCGGTTGCGGTACCGATATCGCCTCAGGCGCGCTGCTTATGGACGGCTCACGGATTGGCGGGGACATTATTCCCTACTGGACGAGAGTGCCGTATCAAGCCAGGTCTGTGATTCATAATTTCCATTTGCACGGGCATTTATTCCTGTCTGATCCCGACTTTCTTTTAGTCAAAGGTTCTGATACATGTCTGCCGGGGATGCTTGATGTTCCAGTTGACAGTGGCGTACCTTATGTGGTTGATGAATGGAAGGGCGGTCGCGTGAATGGGTTGAATGAGGTGCGTTCCTGGTCCAGTCTTGTAATCCTTTCCGGTGGTTTGGTAAACCTGTCAGACAAGATGAAAATCCTTAACGACGAAGGTTTGAAGGTGATTCGCAAGGTATTGGAACTTGCCGGTGGAAATGCAGCATGTCCGATTGATATGGCGACACCTATACCCCGGATATTATTACGTCAAGATGGACCGCAATGTATCCTAGGTATTTTTAATTGGAGTAATGAACAGACCGTATCCATCAAGGTACATCGCAAACAGGGTATTCCATTTCCTGAATCGGCTGCAATTCATGACGTTTGGTCAGATAGTGATGTATATCTTAAAAATGACGCTGTCACCGTAAAACTGCCGCCACGTTGTGTCAAGCTGTTTAAATGGTCTTCAAGTAAAGTTTAAATCGGCTGGACGAATTGCAGGCAAAATATAACGAAAAAAGGCGTACAATTGAAAATTGATACCGGCACCTGGTCATGTGGACCAGCGCCATTCATCGAATTATCGGAAAAATAATACTTGATACAATAATAACTCCCGCACCTCTTTGGATGTCCGGGAGTTATTCATTTTATATGTCGAGGTAAAATTATGCGCTGTTATACCCAGCACCGTAACGACTGCACTTGAATTAAGTCGAAACTCAAGTAGTTTACATCACATAATTTCTTAACACACCTTAATTATAAAGGGGATATATGAGAACGTTTCTGTTTATTATGTTTACTTTGCTGCTGTCTGCTCCGTTACAAGCAGAGGATATGCAAAAATATCTCAATGAGACACAGATGATTGTTCAACAAGGAAAATATGAGGAGGCGCTTGAGCGGTACATCTGGTTTCATGAACACGCGCTGGAACATGACAAAGCGATGTATGGAGTACGTTTGTCATTTGCTTTGAGTTACTGGAAACAACTTGGTGATGTCTATCCGCCGGCGAAACAGGCGCTCATTGAGATTAGAGACCGTAAAACTCTTCAATTGCAAAAAGGGGAAGGCAATGTCGCGCTGTTTCATGATGTAACGTCATTGAACCGGACTCTGCTGGAAAATAATAAAACCATTGAATTATTCGAGCAGCTTGATAAGGTGAATCCGGCGCTGGCAAAGAATTGCTGGCGTATAGCCAAAGATGCTGTCATTGCTGCCGGGCGTATCGACCTTGCCAGAAAATATCTGGGTGATATGGCAGGAGAATTCGCTACCGTAAAAGCCATGTATGACCGTAATACCGCACTTTACAATAATCCAAAAATTGGAGGCGAGCGGTTCAAAAAATACAACGAAAATCGTTTTGTTGAAGAATGCCTGTGTTTGATTAAAGTGGCTGCCGCAATCGGTAATCTTGATGCAGCAAAGGAGATTCAAACAAAAGCGTTAACTGTTGTCAATGACGCCAGACTTCGCGACGCTATTGTAACAAATACGCCGCCGGTTAAGTCTATCCTGCCGGAATCTCGCTGAGGGTTAATCATCTCTTTTTTGTTGTTCACTGACGAAAAATCCATGAATTACACAATAATAAGTTGAATGGAGCACCGTATTGGCTATAATATAGTCAGAAGAACTGTTCCTTTAAGATGTTTTATTGAAATTCACACCGTAAACCTTTATGAGGTCAAATGTGATTAAATTTGCAAATTTGTGTAAACTTTTTGTCATTAACATTTTGTTTTTTCTGACGATTACTCCTGCATCAGCGCTGGAATGCACGGTAAATGCATCACTTAGCGGCAGTTTTACTGACCAGTGGGCGAATGTTCCGCCTGGTCGTCCGCCATCGTTGCAAATGGCCGGCAATGTAGTCAAAAACCAGTTTTTTTATGTCTACGTGCTGTTCTGGAATTTTGCGGTGAAAGACGGGCAGGCCGCGGTATCGTTTGATATCAAATCTATACGGCCTGACGGAAAAAGCTATTTTGAACAAAAAAATATTAAAGGCCTTCCGGACAAGACTAAATATACAGAGACAAAATCTGTTTATATGTATCCGGGTTATTTTAAAATTTGTCTTGAAGACGGTGATCCTGATGGCAAGTATATTATTCAGGTTACTGCACGCGACAAATTCGGCGATGGTTCAGTAACCGCTGAATGCGCCGTCAATCTGGTTTCCGCGCCTGCACAATATGAGGCACTCGACTTTACCGCTAAAAAGACTCAAGATATCATGACATTTTATTACCGCGACCCGCAGCCGCAAAAGTTGATTCCGCTATTCCTTGGATTTTGTGAGGTCGACCCGGAAATGCAGAAGAAAAACCGTAATTATTCCCCGATGAATATGCTGATGTTTTTTTATCGGTCGTTTGATGCCAACCGGTATTTGTTGCCGGAATTGGCAAAACAGGCAAAAACACTCGGTCAACCCGGGAAGGATTACGCGATTCACATCCTTTATTACCTGAATGAAAAAGATGGGAATTTGATTGCATCAATCGGGCCGGAGGCAGTTGCGCTTGCCGGTTCACTGGCGAAGATGCCTAACCCTTTTAGCATTGCAAAGATTACTCACCCGATTCAGGAAGATATGTTATGGACAACATTTTTTGCTACCGGTGAATTTTTACCAATAAAAATGCTGGTTGAAGCGATGAGCGACCTTAATGTGGGTATTACTCCGGAACAATATAAGAATCTTCCGGTAAAAACTGCTGAAGACGGTAAAAAACTGGTAAAATGGTCTATCGGCGCGGCGGCGCTGTGGTCTTTGACCGCAAATGCTAAAACTCATCAGTTGGTATTTTTCTATTGCGAAACACTTTTTCAACGCGATGACACCGACAAATTTATAAAATCGTGTTTGGCTAAGGTGTTGACAGATGCCACAAAAGCCATGGCGCCAAAAGTTAAGCAGCAACCAGCAACAAAAAACACACAATAACAAAACATTAACCATAAGAGTTTTAAACTTTAATCGTAATCTAGAGGTAAATCATGATCAAGCTATGTATGTTATCGGCTTCACTATTGTTGTTTAACGCGGTACAGACTTCAGCCGTGGATGGGGACAATAATGCTAAAGATACACCGGAGGGCCGCGCCGTTGTCAGCAATGGCGATTTATCGCGCCTGATTGATGTGCTTACTAAAGCCAGACGCGGTGATGCGATAACTGTCGCAGTCATCGGCGGTTCTATTACCGAAGGGGCTTCAGCCGCCAGAGGAAAAAACTACGCCGCGCTCATTGATTCCTGGTGGCGTAAAACATTTCCGAATAACAAAATTACTTTCATCAATGCCGGTATCGGCGCTACCAATTCAAATTACGGCTCACTGAGAGCTAATCGCGATTTACTCTCCCGAAACCCTGATTTCGTAGTAGTTGAATATGCAGTAAATGATAAAAATACAAAAGAAGCGGCGGAGACACTGGAAGGTTTGATCCGGCAGATACTCAAACAGCCGAACAATCCCGCGGTTGTTCTGCTGTTCATGATGAACAAGGATGGCAGCAACGCACAGGAATGGTTTACAAAAGTCGGTACACACTATAATCTGCCGATGCTAAGTTACCGTGATGCGCTATGGCCGGAAATTAAATCCGGCAAGATGAAATGGGAGGAAATCAGCCCGGACACAGTACATCCGAATGACCGTGGTCATGCCTATGCCGCGGGTCTGGTGAATGCCATGTTGCAGCGTTCCCTTGACAGTTTACCGGCAGAAAGAACCGTTTCAGCCATTACGGTTATTCCAGCGCCATTGTTGACTGATCTTTATGAATTTACTGAATTACGCGAGGGTGAATCCTTGAAACCAGTTGCTAATACCGGCTGGGTGTATGATGCAAAACTACGCTGTTGGAAGTCTGAAACGCCGGGGTCAGTGATTGAATTCAAAATTGACGGCACGGTTATTGTAACTTTGCATTATGTGATAAAGGGACCGATGGGGCGCGCCAGTGTAACGATTGACGGCGGCAAGCCGCGTAAACTCGATGGTTGGTTCGACAAGACCTGGGGTGGTTACCGTCAGTCGAACATCATTGGTAATGGTTTGGCACAGGGGGCGCATTCAGTCCGTTTTGAATTATTGCCGGAAAAAAGCGAAGGCAGTACCGGCAATGAGTTCCGGATTGTCGGGCTTGGCGCCGCCGGTTTGCCGAAGAAATAATATACGGCGTAACTTGCCTGATTTACGCACACCGTGTTGCAGTTTTTATGTCATCATGCAAAGGGAAAATTTGTATTTGATGACTGGTGGTTTATATTGACTGCGGACATATAATTATGGACTGGTGAGACGGGGGCTGGATGGCGGAAGATAATTACAATAATATCAGTGGTGATGGCGTTGCTTCAAACCCAACAAGTCATGAAAGTAGAATAGTCCCTCTCGCACTGATAGAAACCCGCAAGAGTATGTCATGGCTGTTTAAACGCCCGGTGCTTTACGTGGCGCTGGCGCTTGTTATTTTTACTGCAATATATTCCATTTTTATTTTTACCCGGCACGCTGATCCTGCCGAAATATTTATTTTTTCTGTTTCCGTTTACCGTCCGGATAAACCGGTTACCTTACTTGTTCTTGCCAGAGATGCTGTCGCCGGACTGCCGTTGAAAAATCAATCCATAGATTTGTATATGGGCAAAAACGGTAAGGATTTCGTCAAACTGGCTGCGGTAGTGACCGGTGAAGACGGGATTGCGTTCGTAACGATAAATTCCAGAATGACTGGTAATTGTCAGATCAAGGCAATCTTCAGGGATTTAGCGGTTGTCAGCAATATTAAAATTATGCCGGTTTTTAAGTCCATACTGACTACAGACAAGCAGATTTATCAGCCGGGGCAGACCATTAATTTACGGAATCTCATACTGAATGCGACAGACTTGCACCCGGTATCTGACAGCATTGTCAATTTAAAAATCATTGATCCGTCTGGCAAACTTGTCTATGACAATAAGATAAAATCATCCAGTTACGGAATTGCATCCGCATTCTTTACTATTCCAGTTCAGTCGATATCCGGTGAATACAAGATTCAATGCGGCAGTGATTCTGCCGTGACTGAACAGTCCATAACGGTAAAACCATATTCTCCGCCTGTTTGCAACGTAATAATTGATACTGGCAAAACATTCTATCAACCAGGTGATACTGTTTCCGGCACGGTTGCTCTCTATGACCGGCAGGGGAGGCCGATGCCGGCAACTAAACTCTCACTGAGCGCATCGGTTACAATCAAAGTAAAACAGACACAAACAAGGAGAAATTATCAACGGCGATACTATTCTTCAACCGCAGTTGTACCGGAACAGCGGCAGATTACCGCACTGAACGGCGTCTCGGATTCCTCCGGGAAATTTAAATTTGAATTCATAATTCCGAAAGAAAAAGAACTGGCAGGCATTGACTTCAGTAAAAATGATACTGAGTGCAAAATATCAGTTACTGCGACTACTGTTGCAGGACAACCGCAGAACTCAACCCGGACGCTGGCGGTTACTATGCGACCAATACACATAAATTATTTGCCGCAATTTGGTCAGTTGCTGCCTGATATTCCCGGCAACATGTATATTCTGGTCAGTGATCCCTGCGGCGCACCGCTGGAATCAACGTTGCAAGTTGCCGGACAGACGCTGTTCACCGGTAAAGACGGTTTAGCGTTGATATCATCCTCCGGAAAAAACAAAAATGAGTTAATCAGTGTAACAGACCGCGCCGGGCATCATCTCAAGGGAAATATAGTCTGGAATTATAATCCATCGGCGGAAGCATTTATCCTGAAAACAGCAAAGTCAGTTATGTCCGCTGGCGAAGAACTGCAAATGGAAATTGTCGCTAATAAACCCGGCGGTAGAATATTTATCCATCTGGTGAAAGGTGATACCTCATTGGAATTTATTCCCGTCACTCTTGACAGCAGGCAAAAAGAGATAAAATTTATACGTTCTTCCGACAATAAAATGCCATCTTTGGTCCGGCGCTTTTCGGGGCAAAAAGAGATAAAGTTTATACTTCCTTCCGACATTGCCGGCGCTATTCAAATTCATGCTTATCGCCTTTCTCCGAATGGAAAAATATCGCATGAGGCACGAAGGGTTCAGGTCATGCCCGCAAGGCAATTAAGTGTTAATATGACACCGTCCGTCGTTGACGATACTGCCAAAATAAAATTTCAAATAACTGACCGGAATGGACAGCCGGTGCAAGCGGCATTGAGCATTGCCGGAACAACTAGTACAATGAGGCGAGATTTATCACGCCCCGGTATTCAACCCTCGTCAATGCTTCCAGTCGAACCGGTAAATCAGTTACTTGCCGGATATACGCTTGCGAAAATGCAGAATCCCACCGTCTTGCAAGTGCAGAACAGTTTAAGATATGTTGACCGTGAAAACGCATTGATCCCACCCAAAATAGAGTTTGGTAACAAGTTGTTTTCATATTCGCTCCATGCGTTACTGCTGTTTTTGTTCGTTATATCTATTCCGTTTCTGCTGGTTGCTGTTAATCGAAAAGATAATTCGTGGATTCTAATGGTCAGCGCTGATTCTGAACCGAAAATTCAACTGTATATTCAGAAAATTTACCAGATATTTGGCGCAATTACCGCATGCGCGATGGTTTTGATTATTCTCATCTGGTTCAATATTTATTCCTCAAGTTTGGCAAAGCTATACTATGGACTTCTCATTGCACTCACAATATTATTTATTATTTTGCTGGTGTCATCGGTCAAGATACGGAACACTATTTTAGGATATTGCCCTGCGGATGGCGGAAACAAGTCAATGAAAATAATATTCATGATACCATGGTTTTACGGAGTTTTCATCTTTGTATTTCTAGTTGTAGCACTGGCAATGTTGTTTTTTCCGAATACTCCCTGGCTTGGCGTGATGGTGTGCGTATATTTTGTTACGTCAATAATACCGTTATTCGGATTACGGGGAATTCAGTCTAATGTTACTACCAGTGAGTATCCGCACATGAGTTGTATCCGGAAAGCCGTTAATATGGGATTCGGTATCGGGACTTATCCGCGTTCTTTATATTCGCTCTGGATTGTCGGCAGCGGATTATACATTGGTCCAGTCATTATGACCTACTTGTTTGTTGTCGTTGTAATAATATCATTGTTTTTGCCGTTGACGAGAATTCTTGATTGTCTGGGGGGCGGAAATTCACGTTATTCCCGCAGTAGTACCAGTACTGTTTCATGCCGTGAATATTTCAGGCCGTTGCCGCCAGGTTTGTATTTTTCGTTAGAACGAACAACACCGGCTGATAACGGTCAGGTTTCAGTTGAGCAATATTTTACGGAAACATTGTTCTGGCAGCCGGAATTGATTACTGATGAACATGGACTGGCGACTGTATCATTTAAGTTGCCCGATAATATTGCCGTTTGCCAGCTTCGCGTCAACGCCATAGCCGGTGACGGCGCCAGTGGCATATCCATACAGGAACTATCCAACACTAAAGGAGTTAAATAAAGTGAAAATTAACAGTTACGAGATTGCCGACTTCTTTAAGCAGTTGTCGTTGCTGACCAAATCGGAACTGCCATTGCCGAATACTTTATCCCAGATGGCATCCGATTTCCGGAGCGGACCGCTCCGGCAGATTATTGCGAAACTTGGCGATGCCACCGGTAAAGGCAAAACGTTGTCCGATGCAATGCGGGATTATCCGGAATCTTTCAGGCCTTTTTATGTCCGGATGATTGCCCTCGGCGAACGGGAAGGTACATTGCCTGAGGTGTTGTCTGAACTGTCCAGAATATCCCGCCTCCATTATATGCTGGCAACAATGATTAAAGATATCATGCTCTATCCAATCATTACCATCAGTGTCGCAATGCTGGTCCTAATGTTTCTCTGCTACGTGATTATCCCTGAATTCGGTAAGATTTTTAATGAGTTGCTTGCCGGTGAATCATTGCCGTCGCTGACGCGATTTGTATTCTGGTGTGCCGGAATAGTCCAGAATAATATTATTCTGTTTATTGGCATTTATATTGTTTATGTTGTCACCGTTTGCTGGATGTTTACCAGTAGAAATGCCGCCAATAAAATTTTGCTGTTCATGGTACGTAAATTTCCATTCTCAGAGATTGTTTTCTATAATTTTGCCATGGCCAGACTTTGTACCGTATGGGCGGTTATGGCACGGAGAAAAGTCCCGGTGGAGGAAGCATTCCCGATTATTGCCGGGATAATGGATTCTCCGGAAGTAGCAAACGCCTTGACCAGAGTGGCGGAAAAATGCGGGCGAGGTGAAAATCCGTTGCAATGCCTAAAGGCAGAAAACAATATTTCCCGGTTGTTAATTATGACCATGGAGAATTGCCCGGAAATCAAACTGCCGGATGAATTGGACAAACTCGCTGAATTGTTCCGTGAACGCGGTTATTATGGCTACCGCCGTATCGGCATGGCCTGGGAAGTAATGTCTATCGCATCAATGGTGATGGTGACCGGAATTATCATCATCTTTATTTTTCTGCCGTTTTTGGCTCGACTGGCCCGGGGTTGGTAATTTTATTTATTATGGAGGAATCTTAAATCATGTTTGTTGTCAATCAGCAATACACGATTGGTCGTTATAACGAGTCGCCGGAAGGGTCGCTGTCAACGACTGGAGCGGCGTTATTGGCCAGCACGCTTGCCTGGTCGGCAAATAACAAAATACCGTTTCACCAGACCATTTTATCCTTGACTGACACCGGGCGCCCCCGCCATGGCATAATCTTTTTCCTGCTGCCCAATTCCCGCAATTGGAATCTGTGTCTGCAAGCGGCTTATGGTGATTTAGTTAATGGTTTGCCGCTATACCGGGTGTTGCGCAAAAGATTAGGGTACTTCCTGCCGGAATATTATTTACAGGCGGTGGAAAAGGCGGAAAAGGATGGTATGCTCCCGGAAGTGCTGCCACATTTCGCCAGACGCATGAACCTGGCCTCTGAAATACGGCACTCATACCGGGTTACTTTAGCTATTCCGTTCATGGAGTTTATGCTTATCGTTGCCGTCTTGACGGGTTTGGCGACATTTATCATTCCCAATTTCGGCAAGCTGTTTAATGAACTTCTCGCCGGAGAACCACATCCGTTTAACAGCGGTTTTACCGGAGCGTCACTTAGTTTATTCTCGGCGTTCGGACACAACTTGTTTTACATCATTCTTTTTATTCTGTTGATCATGTTCCTGTTCCGAAGTTTCAGGAATTTATTTACTATGATACTTGAGGAAATGATAATTCACCTGCCATATTTCAGGAAGCAGTTGAAAAACATGGCGATGCTGGAACTCTCCGCTTCACTGGCATCATATTTGTCTGCCGGTGAAGATATTTTGAATGCCATGAAATTCAGCCGTAGTTCGTGTAATCATCTATGGTTGCGCCGTAAACTCGGCCGTTGTATCAGGCAAATGGAAAACGGTACGGGCTGGCTTGATGCCTGGCAGCAGATGAAATTAAATCAACCGTTGAATGACTGGATTATCTGCAACGCTTCTGCCCGGCAGGAGATAACCTCCGGTTTCGACACCATGACCGACTGGTTGTATCATAACGCAATCAGACATGTGCGGAAAAATACTTTCTGGTTGTCACTGCTTTGCATTTTTGTCAACGCGGTCATCGTTTTTACTGTTGCTTATGCGATTTTTGCCGCGCTGTCTATGATTATCAAAAAATTGGGATAAACAGGAATGACCGGTATGGATATTAATCAACTTGAACCACCTCAAATTGTTGAACGGATACTTAATGAGGCTGTAGCATTGCATGCCAGCGATATCTACTGGCTGCCGGAGGGAGAATTTTATAGTGTCCGTTGCAAAATCAACGGGGAACAGAAAACTTTATATAGCATTAATGCCGCCGCCGGGACACAATGCGCATCACGAATCAAGGTTTTGTCACAATTACTTACCTACCGGAATCAAATTTCTCAGGATGGTGTCATCAAAGGTGATGCCGGATTTGGCAATGTTGAATTCCGGGTGGCGATAATGCCTACGGTCAATGGCGAAAGAATTACCATCCGGATTCTGGACAAGAGTATGACCCCGCAATATCTTGATGAGCTTCATTTTGCTCCGGAAGTAGTCAGCCAGTTACAGGCATTGCTCGCTAAAAACAGTGGTATGATTGTGCTCACCGGACCTACTGGATGCGGAAAAACTACAACTATTTACGCGCTCGTCCGTGAACTTTTGAAAAACAATCAGGACCCGGCTTCGATTATCTCTATTGAAGATCCGGTAGAATGCAGGATTCCCGGCATTTCGCAGGTATCATTATCCAAAGCCGGTGAGGAATGGAATTATCCTCTGGCCTTGCGTGCCGCTTTACGTCAGGATGTCAAGACGCTGATTATCGGGGAAATGCGCGATCGTGAAGTGGTCAAAGTAGCGCTGGACGCGGCATTGACCGGACACCGGGTGATTACCACTTTTCATGCAGGTGATATTCCGTCGGTTTATGCCAGAATTCTGCATCAGGGTTTCGAGCCGTTTCTGGCGGCATCCGCTATCAGCGGGATTGTCAGTCAGCGTTTGTTGAAATCCAAAAGCGGTGAAACTAGAATTCCGTTGGCGGCGCTACTGGTTCCGGATGACAGTTGGAAGGATTTTATTATTGCCAATCCGGCATTAAGTGAACTTAGAAAGAAGATAAAGGAATATCCCAATGCCAATTTACAGAGTGTCGCCGAAAAGATGGCGGCATCGGGATTGATTGATGTGAAGGATGCTTACCTACTATGAAAACAATTAAACCGCAGAATGTCCACTTTTATCTTATGACCGAAATGATTTTCGCCCTGGGATTGCTCATGGTGCTGAGCGCCTGTTTTTACGCAACGATGAATACCATTCAAAAAATGGATAAGTCTTTCACCGACGAAAGTTGCGGTTTGATGGTTGTGGACAATACGATTGAACGGCTGGAACATAAGAAACAGTATAACAGTGATGATGTCAAAAGAATTTTTCTGGATGAATATGATAAAAGCGGTATTAAGGACAGGACAAAAATGATTGCCGGTTTTACCCCTGATAATGACGGTGCCGCTGTTGCCATCATTAAGAAAAACGGCAAAACCCTTATTGAGGTGCAGATAAAATGCCGGCAATAATACAAAAAACAAAAATGAAGTTAATAATCAACATAAATTATTATTCACTGCTGGAAATGATAGCGGTAATTGTGCTGATTGGTATTCTGATGAATGCCGCCTTGATGCTATATTACAACAGTCGGAAAATAAACGATAAATACACCGAAAAAGCGGTTCAAATAAAGTCAGTCAGCGTGATTTCAAAGTACCTGCGGACTTTCGTGCATGAGAATGACGCGGCAATCAGCGTTAAACCTGAAAAGGTTGTTTTCGGGAATGGTTCCCTTATCACTGCAGAAAACAACCGGCTGGTTTTTACGACAAATACCGGGAAGAGAAGTTTTGCTGTTCCGAAAGGTTTTGCTGCAACTTTTGCTTTGGAAAATAATCTGCAGGAACCGCCGTGTATAGTCCTGAATATCTTTATGCTGGATTCACAAAAACACCTGCAGGTCAATAAATTTACCCACATCGCCGCATGTACGGAAGGAGAACAGAAATGAAAACGGATACTGACAATCAGGGTGGTTTTGCGACAATTTTTGTGCTTATGCTGGCAGCGGCGCTGCTGATAATAATGGCGGCAACCATGAAAAGCATGTATGCCGCCCATGATCAGAATAAAAAAGACAAACAGCAAATCATCAACAAAGCGGAAAAACTCAATAACCAGTACTCAAAACTGGCAAAATCGCCAGATCAAAAATAATTTAACGGCATATTTTTCAATAAAAATT
The DNA here is from genome assembly GCA_964392985.1 of uncultured Victivallaceae bacterium. GTDB lineage: Bacteria > Verrucomicrobiota > Lentisphaeria > Victivallales > Victivallaceae > CAYMSF01. The sequence continues at coordinate 90,942 of CAYMSF010000006.1, forward strand.
GGTTAATTATATATGAATTTTAATGAAAATATGGACACCCCCCGATGATGAAGAAATGAATATCAGAAAGAAAAGATTAATTATTGTTGGGTTGATTATTGCATGTGGAATATTATTTCCTGTTTTGAGCTTTATGCTCTATATTGAGCTTTTATATATGCAACCGCCTAAACAATCACTTCCTTTCCCATTTACATATTTATCTGAAGCTGCAATTTTATTTAGTATTATTCCTTTGTATGTAATCAATTTAATGTCAAACATTACAACTAACCATTATATTTTAGGTACATGTTTCTTTGTTACTCAACTAATAGTTTATTTTTTAATAGGATGGATTATTGCACGATTTACCATTAGAGAGAAGAAATCTGATAAAAAGATTTTATAAAATTGCAAAAAGTTGGTTAATTATGTGTGCGCCAAGCAAAGCTGGCATATACAAGCTGGACAATCCAGC
>CAYMSF010000007.1:0-89480 GCA_964392985.1 uncultured Victivallaceae bacterium
ATTCCCCAATGCCTGTTAATTTAGCCAGTTCTAATTAATAGTCAATAAGTTCAATTGACCATTATTTAACTTTTTTAAATTTTCGGTTTGCGTTTTGACCAGTTCGCTAGAGAGATAATCCATATTGGGAAATTCATACATAATCAGCCGAATTTGATTGTAAAACATACGGTTAAATCAATTTTTAGTCTGGCTATGGTTAAGATTTTATCTCAGGCTCATTGGACGGTTTTGTCTCGGCAGCCCAATATATAAATTAAGGCTTAAGCCAACGACCGTCATTCCCTTTAATATATTTTCCATCTTTTTTCCATCCATCAACAATTTCCAACCATCGCTTTGCCAAAGAGTCGGATGATTTTTGAATATCTTGCCTGATTGATTCCGGACAGTTAGGATTAGTGGCGAACCAGACAAGTCCAGGCTTTCGTTTATTATGCAGTTCAAGAAGCAATTCTTCTGGAACTGAGGGATTCCCTGCCAGTTTACAATATACGGTATGAGAGGAATCTTGCATGAGTGTCAGCATTTGAGATCTTGTCAGATTTTTATTACAGGCAGTTCCTGACCTCGCAAAATCATTATTGTCATTCATAAACAAATCGATTTCATCAGGTTTAAGATACGGGTTGCTTGCAACTAGAAAGCGAACATCAGCACTATCACATTTACTAAACGCAATCACTGATTTATGTTCGAGTTGGTTTTGATTTATAACGGCCTTGATTATTTCATCTGAATAACCATGACTTTGCAAAAATTCGCTCCCATATTTTTTAGGAAATGCTGGACCAGCAATATTGCAACCGGTTGTTAGTAAAAGCAGTACGGATAGATAAAATATAGATATTTTCATTTTTTTTATTCTTAACGATTGCAGTTTCATCGGCAACAATTACTTCGCTTCAATATGCTTTGCTTTCACTGGAAATGCAAGTTAATATCTACCAGTATTTTATTGGTCGGACACTGATATGCGCAGTCCTCCGTGGCCATCGGGTATCATCAATATATTATCCTGAAAAACCGGAATATCCGGATTGCCCGGCGTATACGTTTTTTCAATCAGCTTCGGATGAGCAATATCGGTGATATCAACTGCCTTGACTGCTTTCCAAGCGCCAACAGATGACATAAGCATGTTGCCCTTAACCGCAATTTTGCCATTCATCGGTTCGACGCCAGAAATTTTAAATACCGGCAGTGATTTCAGCGGACGTTTATCCGCCGGTGTTGTCAGTGAGTATCCGTTGGCATGACTCACCACCAATTCCCCGCCGCGCACGGCAGTGCCGGTGATGACATTACCTGCCACCGCCTTCATATCAGAGATGCGGCTGGGCATGTCCCCGCCGAGATCATACCATACCGGTCCACCCATGTGCCAGTACACGGAGGCATATCGTCCGTCAACCAGCGCGGAAGTAATGCATTTCCCGTAAAATATTCCAGGGCCACGGTCACTTAACACGCACACCGGCTTTGCCGGGTTTTTCACATTGATTATCTCAAAAAGATAAGTGCCGTTTTCAATAAGGACATAAGGTTTTCCCTGTATCGCGACAACCTGCTGCACTGAACATTTCTCCGGACGGTAACGCCCGGCAAAAACCGGCTTATTATCCGCTCCGATATGCCATATAGACAAACCGCCGGTAGCCTCAGCAGCATACAACATCCCGTCAGCAACGGCAATATCCAGCACAAAATCATCCGTCGGAATAATATGCCTGACTTTAACGGGATTAAGGTCGATGATGTGTATTCCGCCGTTTCCAGTCGCAACCGCGGCAACCGAATCACTCGTCAACGCTGCCGCATGTACCTGCCCTTCAGGACGATATATCTTCCATTTCTTGTCGGAGATTATCGTTTCCTGATTAGAAGCAGTAAGCACAATCGGGGTATCATCTTCATGCATAATCCGTTTTACTTCCGGCGCATCAACAATATACAAACCGGAAAAATATCCAGCCACATAAAGAACGCCGTCTCCAATAGCAACGGAACCCGCCGCATCAACAGACCCTTTTTCTTCGATATATGGCAGTACTGCCTGTCCTTTAACTACAGGATGCGTCTTGTCAGCGATATCAATCAGGAAAACTCCATTATATACATCACTGACGGCGGCATATTTGCCTGACACATCAACTCCCCACATATCCGGATAACCGTTATAGAATGCAGGAAAATCGACTCGCGACAACCGTTGCGGTTTTGCCGGGTTCTTTACATCAAAAATCTCCAGACCGTGCCCTGTCCCGTGTCCTTTGTCTTCAGCGCACGGGGATGCATAATGGATCTTTTTAAATTCCGGTGCATTATGCCCGGTCGCCGCATACGCGAAACCGGCCCTGACCTGGACGCCATCGCCGTAACCGCCAAGCGGAGTTGCACTCTTCACCAGCGGAGAATCCGGCTTATGGATATCAACAGTAATCAGTTCGCGGTCCGCCCATGCTCCGGCGTATAAACAACCGTTATGAATATCGACTGACTGCACCTCTTTCATTGGTATCACCGTTGATATGTACCGTGGATGTTGCATATCTGACACATTGATGAGCTCCACCCCGTGAAAACGCGAGGCGACTGCAACCAATGGCAGCGACACTGCAAGACCGGTGGCTTTTTCCAGCGTATCGTAATGATAAATGATGCGCGGACTGGCAGGGTCTTTTATGTCAACGATATAAAGCCCGTCTTCCCGCGAAACTATAAAAGCCGTATTGTCGGCAATTTCAAGCTGCCGCGTACTGCCGAGTCCTGATAAGCTGCCAAGTGCACGGGGATTTTTAGCATCGGTGATATCATAAATTCGCAGCACCCCGGCGCCGATGGTATAAAGCCGGTTTGCGTTAACGGCAACGTCTATACAAGGTTCCTTCATCACCGGACCGCTGATTTTCAGCTTATTATATGTGCCGGACTCAATTTTATCAATTGAATAAGCTTTTGTCAACAGACAAAGCGTGGCAAGAATCAGTAACAAATACTTGTAATACATAATTGACTTGTTGTTAAAATAAGTACCTTTTGAAAGCATTACGCACAAATGCACGTTCATCAGTAAAATAAATTTTTATACCCTGCTGTGGTTTTAAACCAATAGATTGCCTTGCCGCTGCCACAACAAGGTGAAGCTGCCAGGCATGGTCTTCACAATTACTACTCCATCCACATTCAGTCACTTTATCCCCACTGTTCAATTCTTCCCCGCTGACTTTATTTCCGGCTCGAGTAAGCAGCCACCCACGAATGATCTTTGCCAGGCGCCGTTGCGGAGAAACATATCGCCCCGGCATTTGACCCTCAAGCAGATTATCCAGAATCGCCATGGCATTGTCAGTGTTTCTGATGTAACCGCGTTTGGCCAGACGCAGAATTGTGATAGCAATTGCGGTACGAATATTGAACGGAAGATTTTTTTCTCTTGACATGAACGCAAGCGTATCCAGGCAGCGTTCTGTTCCGCATATTCTCAGCAGCGAAATTGCCACCACCCAATTAAATTGATACCAATGGTTGCTTTCCGGACGCAATCCTCTGCCATTTACTCCAATACCATCTTCTGCCGGGAATCCATCCTCAAAACTTTCAACCGCCTTAATCAAACGGGATTCGGCCCGTTCATCGCCCCACATCGCCATAACTCCGGCGGCAAGCCAACTTGCTGCCGCAGAACTTGAGTTTAAAAGTTCCTCAACGCGATTTTGCGTGATTTTGCGTTCGCGGTAAACATGCCAAATCTTTGCCGAGGCAATTCCCTGTTCCATGTCCTCCAGTCCTTTGCGAACATCAACAACACCTGACGGTAATCCATAGACATGAGCAAAAACGTCATCATCTTCCCAGCGAAACTCCGATGAACGTGAAGTTTTGTCCACACTAGTTGCTCCGCTTTTTGACAATCTTTCGCTCAAAGTATCGAATGATATCTGCCTTGAATCAACGCCTTTGCCGGCGACTAATGCGGCTGCAATTCCGCAAACTTCTCCAATTCGCTGCATATCACGCTGCATCCGCACCGGAAATTGAGCATCATGAGTACGCCCTGCAGCTCTGCTACCGATAAATAGATTTTTCAGCCCTTCAGGCAACAGCATACGATAAGAAATTTCGCAGGCGCTTTTTGCAAAGCCGCAACGGGTAAACCATACCCAGAACAAGCCTTCATCGCTTTCAAATTCGTAATCTGCAATATGACTGTCATAATGTCCGGCACTGAACCCGATACAATCGTCAAACCGGCGGCGTTCCACAAAATCACCCAGTTCCAGCATTAAATCACACTTTATTTGCCGCGATTGTCTGAGTCCAAGTGACGGTGCCAGATAAACCGGCCGGTTATTACTGCTGAAAACAGGATGAGAATATTGACATATTCCCCGAAGCCTTGCCCGGGTCATATCCTCAGGGTCAGCAGGGTCACACCAACCGGCATCATAATTTACCAGTTCCATACGTCTTAAACCATCAGAATTGTCTCGAACCATTCCGGACGACTGGCTGTAGGCATGCGGCAAACCGTCAGTTGTCCTGCCCAATTCGAATTTTGCACCGGCAAAAACAGCTAAATCTCCGTCACCGGTTCCATCCACCCATGCTTTTGCCTCTAACTTCACGGGACCCAACGGTGTAGCCAACATCACAGACTTGATTATGCCGTTATCATGCGCCACTTCATAAATCAGTGATTCACCTAGAAAAGATATGCCTTCCTCTTTGAACATCTTTGCAAGAATAATTTTTTTCGCTTCCGGGTGAAATCCCACCACCTGACTTCTTTCTCCCAAAAGATGATGCACTGATTGTACACGCTGATCCAGTTCGTCCTGCAATCCACCCGGAGCACCGTAATAATAAACATGAATACCACCGCCGGTCCCAATGCCACCGGGAAAGGATTGCAAATCAAAACATACCACGGAACAATTTTGCCGTGCCGCCGCCAGGGCGGCCAAGGTACCGCCAGTCCCTACTCCCGCCACGACGACATCAGCTTTTATCAACTGTGCAGGCTTAATTTCAGGAAATTTTCCTGCCATTACATTTTTTACAATAGCAACTGGACATTCTTTCAAAAACTTTACTGCCTGAAGACCAAGTTCAAATCTATCTGCAATCGTTGTGGAAGGTTGCAAAGACAATCCGGGACAGGCAATAGCAAGGTTGGCAGGACGGCCAGAATTGTCTTTAACCTCTCCATATCCATATTCGGCCAATGGCTCAATACTGCAGTGAGTTAAAATAGCATTTTTGAACAACTCTGGAGCAACCTTCCGCACATATTCCAGAACCGTCAGATAAATCGAACTGACTTGCTGCATTGAACCAGGGGTGACTATTTGAAGACAGCGTTCGCTGCTCCAAAGCGTCGGACGAAGACAAATTTCTATCTTACCGTCTTCAATTATATGCGAAAAATTAATTGCTTCTTCAGGCCAGTCATTACTTTCAAAATAGGCAAATAAATTGAGTTTTTCCGGATTCTTTGTTGAAATATCCGGAGCCGACAACCGCATTAATAATCCGGTTTCTGAAGCATCAATCCATTGGTTCGCAAAAATACGTTTGGGTCCATCTTTAGTTGCCAGAACAACCGCAGTAATTAACTCATTTTCCTTTTCCAATGCGATTGGCATAACATAATACAGTACCGCCATTTCTGACTCAAGAATAGTATGAGTGGCGATTACTTCTGCACAAGCGCCATCAACCATTCCGTCTCTGCCAGCACCTTTATTGCAAATAATGCTATGCCAGTCACGCCATTCGCCGGAAGTTGAACTTCCGCATTCAAGAGCAAATGACCTTCCCGATTCCCACAGAACATCCCCACGGGTATCAATCAGTATAGCAGAATGGCCAGCCCGATGTAATGATGTTGCCGCGGCATATCCGGCATACCCTGCCCCATATACGGCAACGTCAAAAACCTTATCAAAACACGAATACCATGGTTTTTTAACGGTATTTTCCATCTGATGCCTTAATCAAAAAAATTAAACTTTGTTCAAACAATTACTTTGATTCAATATGCCTCGCGTTCACGGGAAATACAAATTAATAATGTCTCAAATTTTCACCGCTAACCTGCACTGACAAAACACTGACTGGAACTTGTTTCAGGATATTTTTTCGGTAATTAAGGTAATTAATAACATTTTCTGCTGTGAATAATTTTTACCGGTCAGGTAAAATAAATTCACAGCATGGTTGGTTAGTGTTAGTTAGTGGCGCGTTACTTTTCCGTATATTCCCGGGTTAAACAGTTATTTTATAACCATTATTCATATCACAAGTATGATAATAAAGAGCAACTAAGGTATTTTTTTGAAATGATAATATATAGCAAGTTAATGCTATTATAAGGTAAGATTATATTTTTTTAAGAGGTAATATATAGCAATATAAGCGTTGCATTTTATTGATATAAATTGCATCCGCTCGGAAATAAACAATAATATTCAGGAGGTAAAAAATGAAGTTTAAAGAGCTCGCAATCAACAATCCCGATGATTTAATCTTTGGGAAAGCTCCTAATCCGGTCAGTTCTGGCAGGGGTTTGGTATTTGGCAATGGTATAGTTTATCCTGAGGTAAACTTTACCGTTCCAGTCGGCACCGTGATTAACCGTTCAACTTTGCCGAAGCTTGGCGCTGAATATGCAGATACGGCACGGGGGATTTTGCAGCGTGCGATTGAGCTTTCCTGCAACGGCTTAACTATTGAGTTTGAAACGCTACTGGAAATGACAATGGATCCGTTGATTGGCACTGAATTGACTGCCAGGATGAATGATGTTTGTGAAGAATATTTTCAGAAATATGGTTTTAAAAGTGAAATTCGTTTGACTCCGAACGACAGTCGCGATTTCGACCGTCCACCCAAAATGAGGACAAGCGCTCATCTAGAAAATATGTATAAACTGTTTAGCGATGGCGCTGCCGCCGGAGGCAACCTGCTCTCGATTGAGAGCACCGGTGGCAAGGAAATTTGCGACGAAGCATTGATGATGTGTGATTTGCGCGGAGTAATTTTTTCGATGGCGGTGCTTGGCGTTCGCGATATGAAGATGCTGTGGCGCGAAATCGTAAAAATTGCTAATCGTAACGGACGCATTGCCGGCGGGGATACTGCCTGCGGTTTCGGCAATACCGCTATGGTACTGGCAGAAAAAAAATACATTCCGCATACTTTCGCCGCTATCGTCAGAGTAGCAACCGTAGTCAGAAGTCTTATCGCGATTGAAGAAGGGGCGACCGGCCCTGATAAAGATTGCGGTTATGAAGGCGTTTATCTTAAAGCCATTGCCGGAATTCCTATCTCGATGGAAGGTAAAATTGCCGCCTGTGCGCACTTAAGTCCGGTAGGAAATGTCGCATCTGCCTGCGCCGACTTATGGAGCAATGAATCAATCCAAAACTTTAAACTGCTTGGCGGAATGGCACCAACTGTTTGCACCGAACAGCTTGAATACGACGCGCGTCTGATGAATTTGGCTACCCGCAAAGGTAAAGCGGCGGCACTGCAGTATCGTAATCTTCTCGTCGAATCTGATGCATTGCTTGACCCGCAGGCGCTTATCCTCGCCCCGGAATCCGTCATCACCATCGCCAGAGAAATTGTCAAGGGAGACAATTACCTCGATGCGACACTGCGCGGTTGCAATAAGGCGATAGATGTAATTGAAAATGCCGTAAGCAGTGGCGCTTTGAAACTTTCAGAGCGCGAATTCCAATGGCTTGGCACGATGCGCGAAGCTATTGCTTCAATCCCCGGCGATGAAAGCAAATTTATTGACGAAATGTTGCCGACACTGGACAATACTAAGTTTATAGCTTCTGAATACGGTCTATAACGATTATGAAAATTTTCATCATCGCCGGGTTCCTCGGAGCCGGAAAAACCAGCTTGATTGGTTTTATCGCCAAACAATTTTCCGCGCGCGGGCAAAAAACGGCGGTGATCGAAAATGAATTTTCCGCTTCGGGCGTGGATTCAGATTATCTGACCAGTCAGGGAATATTTGTCCGTGAACTTGCCGCAGGCTGCATTTGCTGTCAGCTTAAGACTGATTTTATCACTGCACTGCTGTTGCTGGAAAAAGAATACGCGCCAGATATCGTACTGGTTGAACCCACTGGCGCTGCCGCTCCGGATGCTGTCAAAGAAACGCTTCGCAGCAATATTTTAACGCCACCGGTAACTGTTGCATTAGTTGATTTGCGCCGTTTTAAGAGCATTGGCAGCAACCAATATCCGTTCCTTGAACAAACTATTCGGGTAGCTGATGTGATTATTTTGAATAAATCTGACCAGGTTACGCCGGATATAACTGTTGCAGTTACTGACGAAGTAAAAGCTTTAAATCCCTATGCGGAGTGTTTAGCAGTATCTATCCTGACTGGAGATAATCTCGATAAATTGCTTGCTATTCTCGACCGTGTCATCGGTTCAAACCGCAGATTTACCGGCGGCGAAGAAATCCAAACGCTACCGGTTGCTGCATTTTACGAGTTTAAACTTGATGCAGCAGCGATTAATACCGTCGCCGAAAAAATGCAGCGCCTGGCGGAAAATTTGCGTCAATTCGGTTGTACCTTGCTTGGACACCTTAAGGTGGTAACGGCTGATGCAAACGGCAATACGCTGTTTGTTAGTTTAACCGGTTTTGACCAGCCGGCGGATATCTCAAAAAAAACTCAATATTCCGCATCAGGAGTACAAACATTCAAGCTAAACGCGGTTGTTTACGGCATTTCCAAACGGATGCTACTCGATGCCATCGCAGCAGTATTTCATTAACCGCTTTTTCTATTCTTGATTGGTGTAAACCCATCGGTGCCTGACCACATTTTCTTAAAAATCAATATATAATTAACCGGGTTTTATTGTAAAAAATGCGGTTAAATCAAATTTTAGAGCCGGTTTCATCGGCAACAATTGCTTTGCTTCAATATGCCTCGCGTTCACGGGAAATACAAATTAATAATGTCTCAAATTTTCACCGCTAACCTGCATTGACAAAACACTAACGGGAGCGTGTTCAGGATATTTTTTTGGTAATTATGGTAATTATTGCGCTAGTGGTCGGACGTAGACAACTTGTCCATATCCATAATGTCTATTAAGAATCACTAACTTATATGTGAATTTGTTAAGACTATGCGACACTGCTTGCGGTAATTATTGGGTGTAATTTTGACGTATTTTTTAAAAAACTTGCCAAAGTATAAGGCATCACAAAAACCCATCCGTTCAGCAACTTCGCTGACATTTAAATTAGAATATTGCAAGTAATGTTTGGCTATTTTTATCCGCTCTTCATCAATGAAAGTTTTAGTAGTTTTACCGGTTTTCATTTTGACCAGCAGTCTGAGATGACCGGCGGAATAACATAATTCCCGGGCCATGCTCTCGACACTGACAGGGTCGCTACTATGTTTAGCGATAAATTCACGCATCTTAAAAAAGAGTTCTCCGTCATTCCGGCTGGCAGGTTTGATAAAATAGAAATATCGCAATGTGCCGAACAGAATATCCTCCATAAGCATGGGATAACTCGCGTCTGATGTTACTGTAAACTGACGATTATGCCAGCGCATGCTGGGAGGGAAAAAACCGTTGAACAGATTCGTGATCGCAACAATCAGTTGTCTGCTGTTCTCATCGGTATGGATAAATGAAAATGGCTGCTTTTTGTCAGAAAAATTAACCCACAGGTCAAATTTGAATGAAAATCCACTGTAATGCCTGGTTTTGCTGTAATCTAAATAATGGCGGACTCCGGGAGGAATAATAACAATATCACCGGCACAAAATTTTTGGCAGTAATTATCAATTCCCAAAAAGATATCACCAGAACAGGCCAGGTTAATCTGCCAATAGTTATGTTCATGCTCAGTTTGTGAACTTTTCAGCGGTTTATCGATATTAATAAAACCATACATTTTCAACTCCAACTTGCGTTGAAAAAAATCACTAATGTGTTCACTCATAATTATTTATCCTGGATTCATGCTGTCTTTTTTTTAAAATATGCGATTATTACCTGTTTTTCAAGCATTTTGCTACTGTCCATTTAAAAAAAATGCGATATAATATAATTATCTGACAAAAATAAAAGGACTGAAAAAATGAGTTTCCGTTTAGGACTGGTTGGTCTTTGTACTTCACATCCCAATAAATGGGTTCCGGTGATTAGGGAATTGACTGCCAATAAAGTTGTTGACGGTGAAGTGGTTGCCGCATGGGATTCGGGAGAAACACGCCCTTTCGGCTTTGCCGCGCAATTCTGCCGCAATCTAGCTATCCCTCACTCGCCAGAAACGCTTGAGGATATGCTTGGATTAGTTGACGGCGTGATTATTCACACCGCTAATTGGCAGCGCCATCTGGAACAGGCACGTATTTTTGTTGAAGCCGGTAAATCGGTATTTATTGATAAACCGATTGTCGGCAATCTGCGCGAAGCCAATCAACTACTGTTATGGCTCAAGCAAGGCTGTCGCATTGCCGGCGGCTCCGCGTTGAGATTTACTACTGAAGTTAATGATCTACTCCAAACCTTAACTGTTCGTGATGAAAAAATTCACACCGTTTACTCCTTCGCCGGCATGGATGATTTCAATTACGGAATACATACCTATTCCCTGGTCAATCAACTTATGGGTTCAGGTATCGCTTATGCTCAATACCTTGGCACATCAGAGCAAAAGCAGATTTTGCTTAAATACCATGACGACAGAAGCGCCATAATCTCCGTGGGAACTACGGCAGTGCTGCCGTTTAATCTTACGGCGGCAAGTAAAAATAACCTTTACCAGATAAAAATTGACAATGCTTTAATTTACCATTCGCTGCTCAAGTCGGTATTGCCTTACCTCACCGGTATGACTGATGTGCCGCCGGTTCCCCATGATGTGCTTCTGGCCCCGGAACTCGCCGCTATTGCGGCGAGACATTCCTGGTTGAATAATGGACAGAGGGTTTTCTTGTCCGACTTGCGCCTGGACGATACCGGTTATGACGGCAACCTCTTTGCGTCCGAATATTCACGTTCCAGAAATAAAGGTTAATGATTAATCAACGATAAAAGAAGGATAAAAACATGAAGAACAAATTTAACTGTCGAAAATTTAAATTCACACTTATAGAACTCCTCGTTGTCATAGGGATCATCGCAATCCTGGCCAGTATGCTGCTGCCTGCGCTCGCCAAAGCGCGCGTGGTGGCCCGCCGTATGAGTTGCGTATCGAACCTTAAACAGTTAGGCAGCGCCGCGACGATGTACAGATCTGATAATAACGAATGGTATGTGCCTTGCACAATGCCAGTCTCCGCCACATCTTACACAAAATGGCCTCTTTATTTAGCCGATTATGTCAATGTTCCCAAAAAATATGATGCCAGCAATCGTCTTTTATTGCCCATTAACTCAGTCTTTGTCTGCACGGAATCCAGAACATCAGCAATTGCCGCAGGCAATGTGCTTGGCGCAGTGGGAGACACTTATGTCAGCTATGGTTTTAACCTGGTCGGGCTGACTAACAACGGCACGGCTGGTTCGCTTACAAATACCAGCGGATCGACTAAAAGATTGCCTTCCACTCCAAGTATGACCATGTTTCTAATTGACAATGGCACAATTACTTATCCGTACGGTTACTTTTCGGTGACCATCAACACTGCTTATAAATACATCAAACATGGTAAATTCGGTAATTTAGTGTTTGTTGACGGACATGCGGAAACACGGACGTTAGAAAAAATTGTGCCTGGCGGTTTTGCCGGAGCTAATGCGGCTAAATATAGGTATGAACCGTGGTTTTATGGCAATCAAGTTTATTTTTCAAAAAATTAATTGAAGTGTAATATGTTAATAAAAATAATCATCGCCGTGTTGCTAAGCGCCACCGTATGGTCCCTCCACGCTGCCACCGACTCAGTAAATATCAAGCACGAAAACCGCCTTAAAGAGTTTGCTGACCATAAAAATGGGTTGCTGGTGTCGATTGGTGAAACCACCTCGCCGCCGGTTATTGACGGCAAATTGGACATTAACGAATGGGAAGACTGCGCCACATTTACCGGCATGCGTAATTTTAACACCCAGAAAATATTGAGCCAAGGGTTGCTGATCAAAAGCAGCTACGATGCTATAAATTTCTACTGCTTAATGATTATTCCAAAAAAACGTCCTGTCCTGCCTTTGAGAAAACTTGATGACATGGATACTTTTCGCGACAGCTCTCTGGTGGAACTCATGCTGATTCCCGGTTCCCGGAAAAATGAACCGCTGCGCCGTATCGCCGTGTCAGCATCAGGTTCAACAGTTGATATGCTGAATAGCGACTGCTCCTGGAACAGTAATGCCAGGATTGCCATTGGTGAAGAGAATGCAGCCCGCAGCCGGTGGCTGAGTCTGGTAGAACTTCCTGAAAAATATTGGTTTATCGAAATGGCCGTGCCTTTGGCTTCATTAAAAACGGATGTTCAATTCAGCAAAGAATGGAAATTCAATATTTTCTGGATTGATAATGGGAATTTTACTTTCGCTCCAGTAATAAAAAACGCTGATGATGTGGAGAATTTTGCCACAATGAAATTGTTGCCGAATACATCTCCGCTTCTTGCCGTTTATGGCATTGGCAATCCGGATGCGGGTGATTTCCGGATAAGCGGACAATTGTTAAACAACGGCAAATCCAAGACTGATGTCGGAGTTGATTTACTGGGCTTCAAGCTGGGGACCTACTTTAGAACCAACACCGGCTACGATGAAATCGTTGGAGAACTGGAACCGTTTAACGCCAGTTTTTCCGGAGAGTTCAAACTGACGCATAAACGCCTGTCCAATCAGCGGTGTAATTTCTTTGATTTGCAACTGAAAGCCGACGGCAATACTCTGTTTCGTATGGCCGGACCATTAAATATCGCCCAGCCGCTGGAGGTCAAGATCAACGATATGCCCAGCACAAAAAAAGCTAAAATTAAACTCCAAAGCGCTGCCAGGACGCCAATTTTGCTGACGATTACCGCCGCCGGAAACAAAGTTATAATGGAAAAAAATGTAAGCAATGGAGAAATCGAAGTTGATTACCGGGATTGGGCATTCGGCGATTATACCGTCAGCGCGGTTCAAGATAAGAATCAAGATAAAAAAACCTTGTCCGTAACGCCTCCTCCGTTATGGTTGAACCATATCGGGGTGTCCGATGAAATTCTCAAACCGTTTGAGCCGTTGGAACTCAAAGGCAAACGTATTGCGATGTGGAATAGAGTTTACACTTGGGATGATTCACTATTTTTCAACTATCAGGCTGGTGACTCCAGCCCGTTAGCCGCTGCGCCTGCGCTGGTGGTGCAAAAAGACAAAAAATCGTTCCCCGTGAAGCTGACAAAATTTGCCGTAACAAGCCAGTCGCCAGCCGAAATCAATTTACAAATCAGCGGAGAGGGCGGCGGACTGACGGTCAATGGAACTGTCAAAATTGAATATGACGGCCTGGCCTGGTTTGAATTAGAAGTAATGGGTGCCGGCAGCAAACCAGTAGCTATTGACGGCTTAGCTTTGTCAACCGCATTTTCAGCCCAATATGCCTCGCTCTACCATGGAGCCCCCGACCGCGCACTTAACGGCGCAATTGAAAAAGGCGATAAGTCATACCCATGGCAGGTATATTTCTGGGTAGGCACGCCTGAAGGCGGTCTGGGTTATGTGAATGAATCGCGTCAGATGTTTCATAGCATGCCCGCGGCGCAGGCGTTTACCTTGAAAAATCAAGGTGAAAAAGTCGTTTGGCAGGTTAATTTTGCCGGTAAAGGCGCTATCAGCAAATTGCACCTGTCATTTGGTTTGCAGGTTACGCCGGTAAAAAAACTTCCCCCCCATTATGACTCTTTCGTCACCGATAACTGGGGTAGAAACCGCAAAGATAATTTCACGAAATTAAATAAATATATGGATTTTACGACTGTCTGGCGAACCAACTGTGAATATATGAAATACATTTGCGATCCGGCGGGCGTTGATTATGCAAAACTCAAAAACGCAGTGGATGACGCCCATAAAGAGAAAATGATGGCGATCCCATACTTTGCGCCAATTTCGTTTACCGAAAAGGTACAGCCGGAATATATCAAGTACTACGATGAATGGGTACAGCAGCCAATCAGGCAATGGAAATCAGAGGAGTCAATCCAAGTGCGTTGCTGTGTCAATAGTTCTTATCTGGATTATCTCTTATATCAATTGAATGAGGTCGAGAAAAAAACCGGAGCTGACGGCCTATATTTTGACGGTGCCTGGCCGGTAGAGTGCAGCAATACTATTCATGGTTGCGGTTATATTGATGACAATGGCGCGCTGCAACCCACGTACTCAGTTAGAAAAATCCGGGAATTCCTTAAGCGCGCAGCCTCTTTGACCGCTAATAACATGAAAAATCAGCCGAATCGGCTTGAAATGAAGAATTACGACCCGGATTTTCCCGATTACCATATCTGGATACATATCTCCGGGTCTGTGGCTCCGCCAATGCACAGCTTTGCAACGGCGCTGTTTTGCGGGGAGTGGTTCAAGCAACCGATCCGCGCCGGAAAGGGGTATGACACTTTATTAAGCATCGACAAGTTTCGCCCCCGCTACCTGTCCCAACCATGGGGGATTGTCAATTATTTCCTGCCCATAATTAATCCAAAATCGGACACGGTATTCCATACTAATGCAGTTTTGGCGTACCTTATTCCGCAGGGTGTTGGATTGTATCCCAGATATCTTGATATGACTTTGGTTTATAAAGTATTACAAATTAAATCCAATTTCGGCGTAGATCAGGCTAAGTTTTATCCTCCATGGCAGCCTGTTCCTGAATTGAAAATAAGCTCCAACTCCGAAGTGCAAACCGGGGCATGGGTAAAACCAGACGGCACAATGTTGCTGGCCATTGGCAATTGCGGCAAACAATCTGCCGAAGTAACGCTAAAACTATCCAAAGCTAAAGGCTGCCGCGTTCTGTTTGGCGCTGAATCGGCAGTTTCCAGTAATATCACACATCAGTTGAACGTGTCGCGAAATTCACTTACCCTTGTTGAGTTGAAATAACCCAAGTCCTCGGGGGGCTGACTTGGAATGTTATACTCTATAGGGTTGAAATTGAGAAAACAAATGAATGTTTTTCGAGTTTTTGATTTCTTTTTAACACTCCATGCATGACCTCATTTTCTTAAAAAGAAATATATAATTAACTGATTTTTATTGTTAAAAATGTGGTTAAATTAATTCCCATTGCCGGTTTTATCGGCAACAATTATTTCTATTCAATATGCCTCGCGTTCACGTTAAATACAAATTAATAATGTCTCAAATTTTCACCACTAACCTGCACTGACAAAACACTAACGTGAACTTGTTTCAGGATATTTTTTTTGGTAATTAAGGTAATTAATAACATTTTCTGCTGTGAATTTCTTTTACCAGTCACGTAAAAGAAATTCACAGCACGGTTCATTAGTGTTTAGTTAGTGATGGTAGTGGTGCGGTATTTTCCCGGTATTTTCCCGGTATTTTCCCGGTATTTTCCCGGTAAGGAATATGCCATCTCTCCTTGACGGATGCGTCATGGACGGACTATATTATGACTTTAGCAAAGTTTTCACAGCAGGCATGCTGATTGGGTAGCATGCTATCGCGGGAAATAAATATGATTTATTTTATTCTTCTGTTCAGTGGATTCAGTTCTTTGTACTATGAATTTTTAGCGCTAAAATATACCGAGATTTATCTCGGGGTATCAATTTTTGCGGTAAGCATTGTGTTGTTAACCTTTTTAACTGGCATGTTGTTCGGCAATCTTCTGTCCGGTCGTTTTCTAAAAAAAGGTTCCAACAAAAGTTTGGTGCGCATCTTAATTATGACGGAAATTCTGATTGTCCCTGCCGCGCTGTTGACTCCGTGGCTGATTGAATTAACGAGCCGCATTTACGGGGTCAATGTTCCTGTAGAATGGCCTCTTTATGCGCGGATGAGTATTAAATATCTGCTTTTTCTGCCTGCATTTCTGCCGTTGAGTACGCTGCTCGGACTTCGTTTCCCGCTGTACTTGAAACTGTTCAACACTGGCGACAGAATCGGCCTGCTTTACGGCATTTCATGTTTAGGCTCTGCTATCGGCGCCTTAGCCGGCGGCTTTTTCATGTTTGAATATTTGAATCTTTATACATCATTGATTGTCTGTGTCAGTTTCGTTGCAGTATTTGATATAACCGGCTTGATGATATATTCAAAAAACACTACCGGGAATAAAGCCCGCCGCGTAACGGCAAAACCGGTCAAAAATAAGGGGAGCTTGCCGTCGCAAAACAATATGGCGGCAACAACGCTTTTTTTCCTGCTTGGTATGATTACTATCGGCATGGAAGTATTATGGGTGCGGGCGATGATGCAGTACTTTCCCAATAACCGCTATGTTTTTTCAACCGTAATTGTGGCGCTTCTAATCGCGTTATTCCTGGGTTCAGTTTCAAACAGGTTTTTCAGAGCAGATAAGAAAAATATATTATATGGGTGTCTTACTCTGGCGGTTGGCGCTCAATTATGCCTTGGCTTGCAGGAATATTTTAATTTCTTCAAACATTTTGCCGATCTTGATGCGCTGTGGTTGTTCAGCATGAAAGCCGCTTTGATCATGCTGCTGATCGCCGGCTTGCCCGGCTTTATCATGGGATTGTTGTTTCCGATGCTGTTCAACTATTCTTTGAGTCGCCAAACCGGCGATAACGCGCGGCTGACATTCTTAAGCGTTACGGCTAACAATGCGGGGGCTATCTGCGGGGCATTGCTTTTCGGAATGATTTTAATGAGCGTGACAGGTTACAACATACTGTTCACCGGAATCAACCTGCTTGTTCTGCTGGCCGCAGTTGTATGGTTGGTGAAACATAAAACCGTAACAGGAATTGCCATCAGTCTGGTGGCAGTCGCGCTGTTTGCCGCGTCCACATATCCGCTTTTCCGGGAAGTGCCGTTTGGCAACTATTATCAGGTAGCTAAAATAACCGGACCGGATGCCGATATCGAAATACTTGCCGAAAAGGATTTTGACAATCCCAACCGGATTCTGGTTCTTAACCGGGCTTATGTGTCCGGCGGCAGCGGTTACATCGCTGAACGCAGACAGAAGAAACAGGGGTTTATTCCGATTATGCTGGCACAGCGCAAAGCCAACGCGCTGGTTATTTCGCTGGCTACCGGCATTACCGCGTCCGCTTTTGCAGATGCAGGGGTGGCCAATATTGATTGCATTGAACTGCTACCGACTGCAGTAACGCAAGCCTCATATTTCCAGCGGCAGAACAGCAATATCCTCAGTGACCGGCGCTTTAACTTGTTCATTGAAGACGGGCGTTCATTTATCAAAAACACCAACCGGAAATACGATATTGTCCTTTCGGATAACTATCAGTATAGTTGTGCATCCACGCCAGTCATGTACAGCATGGAAACGTTCTCCGACATTAAGAAAATATTAAACGATGGCGGGGTTTTCATTCAATGGCTGCCTGTCCGGCAAATTCCTGAAGCACACCTCGCAATCATAATCAACACCTTCCGTCAAGTTTTTCCTGACGGGAAACTTTATTTTGGAGACATCACCCGTGATTCTGCGTTCCTGGGATTGTTAGCATATAAAAATGGTGGAATAAGTTATCCGCAGGCAGCGCAGAACTATTTTGAAATAAAGGCAGCCACTTCAAAATTTTTATTCAATCATGACATTGCCTGCGCTTATTATATCGGTACGGTGGCGGAATACTGCCGCATGTTTCCGGCGACAGAGATTAATACTTATGAGCATCCTGTACTGGAAAAATATTTTTCCGGCAGTGATTTCAACGATCGCAATATGAATAACCTGCTTGCGTTGTACCGGCAAAGCAAACCTGATGCACTCATTCCTTTTAACAACGCACTTGCCGATTCAAACCGCAGAAACATGTTCACGGGACTTGAGTCAGTATTTAAGTTAAAGCAAGATAAACAATATGTATCGGCGCTTCAGAATTTGGATAATTTGATTCAACGCTGCAATCTGAGCAATCAAAGCATTAACACCTTTTTCCCGGAAGTAAGTTTTCTCAAAGGAGAATTGGCGATAGCGTTGGCGGTGCAATCGTTCATGCAGGGAAATTTTAACGGCGCCGATCAGAACTTTACCATCGCCGAATCAACGGTTTTCCGCAACTCTCTTTTCTATCGTTTTAATGGAATTTTGGCTGGTATTAAAGGCGACATTATTGCCGCGCGAATAGCATTTGACCGCGCACTTCAGGAACAGCCGGAAAATCTTTGGGTTTATGATAGCATGGCAATGACCTGGCTGCACTACCGCAACCGGGAAAAGGCATTGGAATCCATAAAAAAAGCGCTTATCATGCCATATCCGGACAAAGCAATTCTGCGCACCGCTTTAAACATTTACATGCGCCTTGACTGCTATGATGATTTTCTCCCAGTCATGGAGGAATATCTGGCTTTGCCTGAACCCGACAAAAGAGTACTCGCCTCTTGCGCAGATTACCTGAAAAACAAAGACAATCCTGCGATGGTCAAAAAAGTTGAGAAAATACTCAGCGGCAAATAGCAATTCACCGGTGTTTGACCTTATTTTACTAAAAATTCATAGATTGTTAATGGGGTATTGGTCAATTGATGCCGAAGGCATCAAACGTTTATAGCTAATGATGTACAAAAATTGTTCGACCACGACGTGGTCGCAGGTGTTTTTGGATTGATGATTCTATAAACGTGTTATCCCGTCGGGATAAAGATAACTAACGCGGTGTCTGGATACATTTCCTGCTGTGAATAATTTTACCAGTCAGGTAAAAGAAATTCACAGCATGGTTGGTTAGTGTTCAGTTAGTGCGGGTTAGTGGTGCTGTATTTTCCCTTATATTCCAGGTTCCCCACCAGTTTCCTGGCATAACCTTGTCTTATTTACTGATTTTCAACGATAGTTATAACGGTTTGATTTCCCGGTAATCCAGTTTAAGATACTCATCGTACATCGCGGCGATTGCAGCTTCGGAATGACCAACACTTACCGGTGAACTGTAATAGCCGGCGATAAAACCGCCATGCGGTGTGGCAAGCGCTCTAAACATGCTATGGCAATAAGCGCGAATTTCATCCGCGGACGAATGCGGCATGACCGCCTGAATATCCACCGGACACCAGAATGTTATTTTACCGGCATATTGATGCAATTTATCCAGCCCCATATTCAACTGCTGATCAAGCTGGATTACATCCAATCCGGCGTCGATGAGGTCGTCCATAATTTCCAGAATATAGCCGCAACTATGGAGAAAGGTAAGCATTCCGGCGTCGTGGGCGGCTTTATATACTTTGGCATAGGCGGGTTTCCAGAATTCACGCCACTTATCCGGTGAAATCATCAATTTATTCTGCAGCCCCCAGTCATCGCAAAACATAAAACCATCAGCACCGGCGGCGCCATAACGGGCGATGGCTTTAATATTCATATCGGTGAGAATATCAATCAACTTCCGGAGATTATCAGGTTCCAGGTAGATATCCGTCCAGGTATTTTCAAGACCGCGGATGAAGTGAACGCGTTCATAAAGTGCAATTCCATAGCCCATAATAAATTTTGACTTGTCAATATTCGCCAGTTGCCTCGACAAGTCATTCCAGCGGTGGGGAGATTCAATATCAGGAATATTCAAACTGGCAAAATTTTCCCAATCTTTAAGCGGATACTCTTTAACTTCACCCAGAGTGCAAACGCCGATATTTTCCCATACCGCGCCCCACTCATCAACGCTCAGACCATTTTTTGCATTTGGCCGGTCATCCACGCTCGGCGACATCCACATTGATTCGAAATCGCTCCCCAGGGGCAACCCGGTTGAACGTGCCACTCTCTCCGGATTCTGAAACTTGATAGTTCTTTTGACAATTTCTTTCGGGGTCATGATAATATTCCTTTATTGTTAAGCTGACTATAAAATCAGCCGTTAATGCGATATTTTTTTGCATTATTATATAAAATAGTATATATTCAAGTATAATGCGTTCATAAATAACAAGTGCAAATTTTTATACAAATGGCAAATCAGGAATATCGTTTTAATGGTGAGCTACTGGATTTACCGTTGTTGCAAGGTGGCGGGTTTCATAATTTCATGCACACTTTGGCACTCGGCTGGCACAAGCACACAAACGCCGTGGAGATAACGTATGTGATGCAGGGCGACACCTGCTGGCTGTTGCGTGACGGGACTGAATTATTTCACCCGGGCGGGACAATGGCGATCGTGCAACCCGGTGTTGAACACTGCGGACAGGGGAATGTGATTCAACCGTGCTGGTTATTCTGGTTCCAGCTTGATTTTTCCAATCCTGATGTAGCAAAGAATACGGTATTTACTGCAGATGAATTGCGGATACTTGCTGAGTCCTTTAAAAACTCCGGCAACCGCGTTTGTCCGGCGCCGGCGGGATTTAAGTTTTATGCGGAAAAAATGTTCAAGGCATTATTTAGTTCGACTGATGGCGGGGAACTGCATAAATCAACCCTGCGTTCCCTATTCTGCCAGATGTTGCTGGAATTTGCACAAGCATTCAGTCGCAATATTCAACAGCAGAACACCGGAGATGTACTGGTGGAGCAGGCAGAAAAAATTATGCGTGCCAACCTTCACAAACCGATAGATATTTTATCAACGGCGACAAAGCTCGGACTCAGTCAGACAGGGTTCAGCAAACAATTCAAGCAGAAGACCGGAATGACACCGGCGGATTACTGCCGGCGAATAAAAATTATGGAAGCCAGGCAGCGGTTGAAAAAAAATATCTCGATTACCGCTATTGCTTATGAACTGGGATTCTCGTCCAGCCAGCATTTTGCCGCAGTGTTCAAAAACTACACCGGCGCCACGCCTAAAGATTTCCGTTCACGCCAGCGGCGTGAACAATAACCTCAACAGCATTTGCAGGTAAGTCCGGCAGTTTCAGCTTGCAGCAGGGTGAAGTTTTCCGATACAGCCCGTTCAAGTTTAGCCGCCAGAGAAGTATCGCCCAGCAGGATGGCGCCAACGAGGACGCGATTTTTGAAGAATAGCTTTTTATATTGTTTCTGTAACTCATCGCTGTCACAAATAGTTTCATACTCATGCCGGTCACTCTGCTTGCCGATATCACCGGCGGCAAAAAGTTTAGCGCCGAAAGCGTTCAATCTGGCGCCATAGATCATCGGATGATAGGTCATTTTGGCTCCGGCAATATTCGCTCCGGCAACAGCGCCCTGATCGCGTGCGGGTTGCCATAATCCGTTACACTGACCGGAAAAGGCAGCACAATCACCACCGGCGTAAATATCCGGAATGGAGGTTTCCATGTGTTCATTCACCACGATAGCGCGGTTGACGTTCGCGCCGGCGCTGGCGGCGGTTTCAGTGTTGCACTTGACTCCGGTACAAATCACGGCAAGGTCACAAGGTATCTCCTGCCCGGATTGTGTCTGGATATATTCAACGCGTTTTTTTCCGGTAATATCGGTAATAAATACGCCATAATGTGTTTCAAGCCCGGGCACGGTCTGCATTATTTTGAAGAGCATTTCCGCCCCCTGCTCATCAAGCTGTCGCGGCAGAATATTCGGGCAAGCTTCAAGCACGGTGACTTTCACCCCTTTTTTAAGCAGATTGTCGGCGATTTCCAGTCCGAGCAAGCCACCGCCGATAACAGAAACGTTGTTGGCGCCATTGGCAATTGCCAGCTTTAAATTGTCAAGTCCGGCTTTATCACGCAACGTAACCACGCCAGGAAGTTCATTGCCTTGAATTGGTGGAATAAAACAGTTGCCCCCTGCCCCGATAAACAATTTATCATAGTTGACTTTCGAGCCATTCGACAAAACCACCTCTTTGGCGACGGCGTTAATCGTGATTACTTCCACGCCGAGATGAATATTCAAAGCTTTCTCGCGGTAATATCCGACAGGATGGAGATAAAACTGATTATCGGGCAGTTCCTGAGAAATCATTCGCGTCAGCGCCGGACGCCGGTAGGGATAAAAATTTTCGCGGGAAAAAATATCGATTTGGGCATCAGGCATTGCATTTCTCACGGCCTCGGCGGCCTCTATTGAAGCGATTCCTGCTCCAATCATTACAACTTTCATATTCCACCTCGTTTTAAAGCTATCTATTCCGCCGGTAACGGCGCAGGAGTTGCAGAATATAAAGATATTCGTTAGATATGCTTTTTCAATTGGCACAGACGATATTTAGCGGATATTCGCCGGCAAAACCGTGAGTGTACTCAGCAATGTGGAAATTTTAAAATTGTAACCTTATAGAGTATAAACAGGAATCTGATATTGCAATTAAGGAATTGTTATGGTATTTTACAGTAAGGCTGGCGCAATTTTGGCGGTCAATACAGTCTGAAGAATTAAGGATAAATACATGAGCAAAGAATATCGTGAAATCGCATTAGCTTCACCCGATTTGGGAAAACTTGAAGAAGATAATGTTTTGCAGGCGGTACGCAGTACCTGGATCAGCTCAACCGGAGAATTTATCAACCGTTTCGAAAAAGATTTTTCCGAAATGGCTGGAACAACCAATACCGTTGCGGTCTGTAACGGCACGGTGGCATTGCATCTGGCGCTGCTGGCACTCGATGTCCGCCCCGGTGACGAAGTTTTAGTACCCTCATTGACTTATATTGCGACTGCCAATGCCGTGCGTTACGTCGGCGCGGAACCGGTCTTTGTTGATGTTGACCCGGCGACATGGTGTATTGACCCGAAATTGCTGGAAGCAAGTATCACCCGCCGCACCAAAGGAATTATCGCGGTTGACCTCTATGGTCATCCGGCGGATATGGATGCCATCAACCACATCGCCGCGGTACACGGACTGTGGGTGGTGGAAGATGCCGCCGAAGCCCATACCGCACTATACAAAGGTCGCCCGACCGGCGGTCTGGCAAAAATCGGTTCATTCTCATTCTTCGGTAACAAAATTTTCACTTGCGGTGAAGGCGGAGCGTTAACCCTCAACGACCCGGCTCTTACCCTGCGCATCCGCACTTTGCGCGGTCAAGGCATGGACCCGGAACGCCGCTACTATTTCCCGGTTACCGGCTATAATTTCAGGATCACGAATGTCGCCTGCGCCATTCTCTGTGCGCAACTGGATCGCAAGGATGAAATTCTCGCACGGCGCCGCAATGTATTTACCAAATACCGGAGCGGTCTGGCAGGAGTCAAAGGTGTAGGATTCCAACCGGTCGCAGACTGGGCGGTTCCGGCGCCGTGGTTATTCTGCGTAACCATTGACAGCGGTAAATTCGGCCATTCCCGTAATGATTTGATGGCATATTTAAAAGGGCGCGGCATTGATACCCGTCCGTTCTTCATACCGTTGCACACGCTGCCGCCATTCCGGCAGGAATCTGTGGCACGTAAAGAAGTACTGCCGGTAACAGACCATTTGGCGGCAACCGGATTTAATCTGCCGACCCATGCCGGACTTTCCGATGAGGATATTCAGTATATCTGCGCGAAGATTAAAGAATTCGCCGGATAACACTCAACGCCGGAGGAGGCGCATGCGGATTGCCTGGTTTCATTCTCATCTGCTTCATGTCAACAGCGGCGGCACGCGTTTTGTCCTCGATTACAGTGAGGGGTTGCACAAATACCATGGACACGAAGTCACCCTTTTCTGCGATATTGCCAGTGTAGAGGCCAGGAATCAGATTGAAGAAAAAGGAATACAACTGACCGAACTGGATACAATGTCCACAAACTCTCCGCTTTACTGGTTGACGTTGCCGCAACGGATCAAACGCAAAAAAGTTACCCTTGCACGGACATTGAAAGATTATGATTTTATCATCAACAGTATGTTTCCGATGAACTGGCTGACTGCTGATTTCAATTTGCCGAAGTTGCAGATGTGTTATGAACCTTACGCATTTTTCTATGACTCCGGTTTCCTGCAGAATTTCAAGCCGCACCAGCGGTTGTTTTTCCGGTTGATGAAATTTTTATATGCCGGTCAGGATAAAACCGCCACCAGAAAAATGCCGCGGGTACTCACCATCAATCAAACCAATATACCCAAACTGCGGGAAGAATACGGCCTGGACGCAACTGCCGTTTATGCCGGCATTGACACCAGTTTGTATCGCCGCGCCGATAATGACGCCATCGCGGCATTACGAAAAAAACATCCCGGTTCTCCTTTGCTGTTCCACAGCACCGACCTCACCGGCATCAAAGGCTCATATCCGCTGCTGGAAGTCCTGGCGGAACTGCGCAAGGAATATCCGGCGATAAAACTGCTCTTTACCGTTTACGTCAATGATCCGGTGGGAACAGAAAAATTTCTTCAACGGATTAAAGAACTCGATTTGAGTCAAAATACCGAATTCCTCGGCTGTCTGCCCCGGAACGTTCTGCCGCTTTATTACAGTGCGGTTGATTTTGTCTGTCAACCCAGCATCAATCAACCTGCCAACTGGCCGCTGAAAGAGGCGATGCTGTGCGGCACGCCAATCATTGCCGGAGCCGAAAGTGAAGAGGGTAAAGATTTCATCAACGGCATTAAACTGGATATTCGTGACCGGGATAAGGCAGTCGCTAAGATTAAGGCGGTATTTCAGCGACGGAATGAACTGTCCTTGCAGGAAAGCGTGGAACAACTGCTGCTGCATTATTCCCGGGAATCCTGTATCGGACAACTGAATAAAATTATTGAGGAAATTTACCGTGCAAATAATCAGCATTAAACATGATGATTTGATTCTGCTGCGCCAATTCATCGCAACGATGGGCGCATCCGCCGCGACATTCCGCTATTTTAAATCACGCCCGCCGGAAATAATTGTCAATCATGTTGCAACCCTGCTCGGTCTGGACGACTCCGGCAATCCCATCTGTTACGGTCATCTCGACCGTGAAAACAGTACGGTCTGGCTGGGAATCTGCGTTGCGGAACATCATACCGGCAAAGGACTGGGCAGAAAGATGCTGCAGGCATTGCTTGACGCCGGCGATAAAGCTAATATCCCGGTTATTTGCCTCTCCGTTGATATCGCCAATAGCAGCGCGATAAAACTCTATGAAAGCGCAGGATTCAAATTGACGAAAGAAACCGGTAAAATTGCGTTCTATGAGCGGTCAAATCCGGCGCAACAGATAAAATAATCGGATTGACATTTCTTTTAGGCTATTATTTTTCGAAAAAAATTTTTGCTTTTTTTATCAACAAGGTTTATATTGTAGCCAATTGTTTGATTTCTTAATTAATAAAAATGGAGGTTTCAAATGCATAAATTACTGGTGATGCTGGCAGTTACCGCCGTTCTTGGTTCCGGCACGGTTATGTACGGTGCCTCAAAAAGCAGCGGATGGTTGCAAGGCACTGGCGGCAAAGGGATGACCTTTGATGAAATTGAATCCAAAAAGAAGGCGGATACACTGGCTAAAGTTCAAAAAGAAGTTGAGGATCTGACAAGAAAGGCTACAGAAGCTGAAAAAGCCGGGAAAAAAGAGTTGTCTGATGCTTACCGTGATCTGGCTTCAAAAAAGCAATCACTTGTTGCAGCGACAGATTCACAGACAAGAAGCGATTTGAATAAAGCGATTAAAAGTCTTGAAGCTGAGGTTAAAAAGCAGGAAGCTGGAAAGTAAAAATTACTGTTATGTTATTATACCCGCACAGATTACCGTGCGGGTCTTTTTTTGTCGAAATCTTTCCCACGGATATATTTACAGCAAATGCGCTGGAGTTGTAATGCAATAAGTGGTATTTTTATACTTAGGGTATCGGGGGAGAAATTTTAGAGTTGCCGGTTAGAAACAAAGCCATAGCTTTGTAACGAACCGGCAACGCCGAAAGTGCCACGGGGACACCAGTAGAAATTACCATTTTTTTGAACCACTCCTGAGCTTGCAACAAAGTCAACGATTCCCTGTAAATCCCATCGCTCATGCTTGAAACACGATTTACAAAATATCACTGAAATGCGCAGTGGTCCTTATCAATCTTCGGCATCTTTACCCAGTTTAGCCTTATCAACCAGAGAAACATGGCCTTCCACCCAACCATCGTCGAGCGGGTTGTTGACACGGGCATTCAAGTCTTTATAGAGTCGGCGCATGTCGATAATACCACCGATCATGAACCAGACCGTTGATACTACGCCAACGATAACTCCGATCACAATAATGGTGATATAGAAGTACATGCTCCACCACGATGCCGGCCACGGCGAAATCCAGTCCCAGATTGCCACAACAACAAATGAGATGATAAATTGAAATACGATGGAGAACCAGAACACGCTCCAGGCGATGATTTTGTCGCCGGTGGTATATTCGTCGTCAATTCCGACCAGTTTTCCCCAAACGGTCTTCCAGTTCCATGGGGTCTTTTCTTCCCGGCTTTCGCCGTCGCTGTATTTGCCGCAATGCAGCATCCGGTCCATATTGAACGGTTTGCGATAAGTTAACATTGAACCGATGATATATGCACCAATCCCGAACATCATGGCGAGAAAATAAATTTCATAGGAATTGATCGGGAACTTAACAGGATTCATTTCCCAGACGATGTAAGGCGAACACACCAGATTGACGCTCTCAAATAATTTTCCCAGATATTTCAGGTTGCCGGTATCGTACAACCATGGATAAACACGACTGCTCCAGGTCTGCTGCAACACCAGTCCGGCCAGCGAAGTGCCGGATCCGAAAATCAAGGCGCCAAACGCGCCGGTAGTCGTGCCGAACCGGGTATAAAGCCCGCCGACCATAATCGGACCGGCCGCCCCCAACCACAACGAACACATGATGGAAACAAACATTGCAATATAGTCCATCTGGGTGAAAAGCAGCGAGAAAATCAGAAAAAAGACACAAACGCCAATCGACATACCGCGCAACCAGGCCAGATGTTCCGCCGGCTCGAACGGCTTTTTACGGAACGGCATCACCACGTCCTGGACGAGCGTGGCGGAGGCGTTGAATATCCGCGTGTTGTCAGTGGCCAGTAAAAGCATCACCATCAGCAGAATGAACAGTCCCATGATTCCAATCGGCAATTGTTCGCGCAGCACCATCGGCGCCATCATCTGGTAATAGAGTGTGCGGAACTGCTGAAACAGCGAGTTGCCATCCGGTGTATTCGATAGGTTTTTATGAACAGTTTCGAGATACTTTGTATCCGGGTTGTCTGTCCTGGAATATGGTTTGTCGACCCCGATTGTATGTTTTGCGGGGGGAATCTCGGCGATATCCCGCTCGATTTTCGCCCGGACGGTTTTATCCGTGATCGTCTCTTCCACCGCCTTGTTGACCAGATTAGTCCGAATCTCTTTGGCTTCACCGGCGAAACGGCTGGATAACATTACGGTTACCATGAACAGCGCCAGCATTGTCATCATCAGTGCGGAAAAACCATTGCGCCATGCGCCCAACACCCCGGCCATCTTCTGTTCATGGGCGTTGCGTCCGGAATTTGAAGTGTCGTTGCCGATCCATGCCGCCCGGTTGAGAATAGTTGCCACGATAACAACTACCAGGGAGAATAAGTTGAAGTCACGCAGACTGTTGATGTCCTTCGGGTTCAGAAAGCTTTCGCCCGGCACCCGGTCAAGCATCACCGGCGCCACGTCCGCAACCCACGAAATTTCGCAGAGGACTACAACGGTAAAAATCACGAAGATAGGATAGGACATCAAGCCCTGAAGCGCGTCGGTAACCAGCAGCGATACCCGACCGCCCGGCCAGATTATCAACATGGCCAGGAACAACACGATTACAATCACCACAAACATCGTCGACACTTGCCACCCCCAGACGCTAACTGTCAGCGGGAGTCCTAAAATATAGATAAAGAAACGTGCAGTCACTGCAGGACCAATTGCGTTAGCCATCATTTCCGCCACAGTGCGGATAAACGCGGCGATGATTCGCAACGTCCGGTTATAACGGATTTCGAGAAATTGTCCCATGGAAAGACACTTGGTCTGGCGGAAACGGTAGAGGCAATATCCAGTCAGCGCCATAAAAATACCAAGCGGAATAGTGATTTTTCCCCAAAAACCCAGAGCCAGACCGGCCTGGTATTCGCTTTCGCAGAGCGCGATCAGTGTTATCACAGCCAGACCGGCCTGCAAATCGCCGACGCTGATTACATAGCGTCCGGCTACGCGTCCCGCCGCCAGAAAGTCAACGATTCCGCGGATGTATTTCCGGGAATGAATGGCCATTCCGACAATGATCGCCAGCGGAATAAGCGTGATACACCAATCAATCCAATGCATAGAAGCCGTCCTTTTTTAGTAATTTATATGAACTATTCTAATAAATACAGAATACAGTTATTAATCACAAACATCCTGCGTATAACTTTTAAATATGGGCAATACTTGTCGAGCTTTAAAATTTTACGGATAACATAACTTACATTTTGCACCCGGCATTGAATAGATTCCGGAGCAAAGGTTCAATTTAAAAAAATCGCCATTGGAATCAATTTTTCGTTACTTTATGTATCATGTACATAAGGAATTGTCAGGTTAGTAATTCACTAACCCTTTACAATAATCATATTATAATTCTAATCAAGATTTTGAACCAGTTTTTAACGACTTTTTATGCGTTTTTTTCACTTACTCAAGACATATAATACAAAGCGAGGAGTGGTAAAGAAATAAGTGGTATTTTTATAAAGGTGGAAACTCCGGCAAACCGCTTCAAAATGGTGAAGTTATTTGAAATCCACGCCGGAATTGGCGGCGGATTTTTCCTGGGCGGTATCTTTGCCGCTGCTGAGCTGGTTGTCAATTTTACCGGCGACAATTTTAATACTGCCGGCGGAGATTCCGCTATTCACCGTAGAGTTATTAGTGGCGGTAGCGGTGCTGCCGCTGTTGGTATTTACCATTTTGGCATTCTTCATATTAGCTTTTTCGGCATCAACACCGGAATTGATGGAAGAGTTGTTTCTGGCAGTATTGGTAATATTGGAATTAATGTTACTGATCTCGGATTTATTGATGGTGGCGTTTTTGATATTGATACCGGAGTTGATCGTGGAATTATTCGTTGCGGTATTAACAACTTTAGTATTAATATTTTGAATTTTCGAATGAGAAATATCGGCGCCGCCGGCTTGAATCCCTGAGTTTATTTTGGAATTTTTTACCGCGTTATTGAGAACATTATCCGCCAGATTGATTAATACTGACATTTTTACATTTTGATTGGCGGCATCAGTTTTCTTTTCCTCATTACTGCCGGCTTTGGTTTCAGGAATGTTTTGTTTGTCCGGTACGGGCTGAGTGGGGGGTGCCGGTTTTTCTTGCTCTTTTGCCGGAGATTTCTTCATGTTCAAATTGGAATTCTCCGCTTTGGGCAGAGAGAACACTGCACCGGGAAGCGCGACGACAATCAATAATATGAATATTTTTTTCATTTGGATGGGTTCTCACCGTTGGTAAATCGTTCTGCCGCCTCCTGCCAACTGGCAAAATATTCCTCTTTTGCAAAGGGCTGCCACTGGTCAACTTTCCAGCCTTTACCGGGATACTGGTATATCTTAGTGATGCGGCTGTTGAACTCAATTTCAACGTAAAGCTGGTCCAGTTCGCCATTTTTCGGACCGGCAACGAACTTATAGGTAAGATTCTTTTTGTAATTGTCCGGAACGTTTTTATTGGTATCCTTTTGACCGGGTTGAGTCGCCGGGACAGCAGGAGAATTGCCCTGAACTTTGCGATAATCGGCAACAGCTAACATGGTCTTGCCATAGTTTGCCCCTTTGACCGCTTCGTGATCTTTGAGTTCCATGGTGGCGCTGACAAGGAAATCGTGAACATCTTTCAAGCTGACTCCGCTGACGGCGCCATTGGAGGCGCCATAAGCCAGTCCGCGTTTCGCCCAGATATAAGCATTCAAATAATCATTATTCTGTACTGCTTGAGTCGTTTCATAAAAACAGGCGAGAGTAACGATTTTTTCCGCCTTTTCGCGCCACTCTTTGGCACAATGCCCGCCCTTGCGATGACTGAGTTCAATCATCTCCATGGCGGCGATAAATACATCGGCGGAACGCTTCGGATTGGCATTATACGCATTGACAATCTGCTTATCCAGGTCTTCAAAGCCATCTTCAGACCACAGGGTTGGATGCCCCGCGCCAAGCAGGAAAATGACCAGAGATAATTTATACCAGCGTGACATGCGATATGAGCCTCCTGCGGATGAAGCGGGGTAACTCAGGGCATTACCTCGACTTTGCCTTCATTGGAAGGAATCTTCAACTTATCCACTTTGGTTTCGGGTGAACTGTTACTGCTGTCAGCATCAGCGAACCCCTGTGAGGCCTGACCTTCGGCTTCGATTTCATCCTTATCATAGTCGATAATTTTCTGTCCAAGCAGTTCAGCAAGGCGTTTCAGATTCAGTTTCAATTTAACGGTGGCGATAGCGTCATTGCCTTTGCCGTCCCAGGCAAATCCGACGTATTCCGCGCCCATAATCGCGCCGACCACCTGTGCTTTTACCCTATCGGAGGAAAGCGCGAAATTTTTAACTTTGGTGTTACTTTCAAGAGTAAAACCGCCGATTTGCTTATAAAGGTTCTTATAGGCTTCAATTTCCGCGGCACGCAATGCCGCCAGTTTGCCGGCATTTTCCGGAGTTGAAGTAGCGAACGCGACGCGGCGTATTTCCAGATTAGGATATTTGTCCAGATTGAACTTATCTTTATCCACCAGTTCCGCGATGCGGCTCAGTTTGAGGATAGCGGTAACCTGAGCGATATCAGTTTTCGGATCATACTTCTCGGTAAAATCAATACCGCGGATACTGCGTTCACCGGTTTTTGTTTCGGTGGTACCCAGGAAATTGCCTTCGCTCATATTGGCAACTTCTTCGATAAAGCGGATTTTTACTCCGTAAACCGTTTCAACAATATTCCGTTGGGCGAGAATTCTGGCGCAATTGATTGAATTTAATTTTTTCTGCGGCGCTGAAAGCGCTTTAGCCTCAGATTCGGCGTAAACCATGCCGCCTATCGCCAGCAATCCGATAACAAGATACGATTTAAACATAACATTCTCCAGTTTTATTTTTTATTTGCTTCTGAATTATCTGCTGGTGGCGGCAGAACATATTCCAAATCCAGTTTAAACTCTTTTTTACTGCCCTGGGTGACACTGCCTTTGATAACGATAATCTTTTCATCACTCTTTTCTGCGGTAAATTCCGGCTGTTTCAGTGAAACCTGTTCAATTTTCACTTTGAACTTATCGTCGCCTTGAGGCACGAGCTTTGCCTTGACAAAAATGGTCTGATTGTCGTATTTAGCTAGGTCACCGAGTGTCTCAAGGACTTGACGGTTTATTTCCTTCAGCTTCTCGGCTTCCGCTTTCATCAACCGTTCCTGAGCAGGCGTTTCGGCGGCGACAATAAACGCCGCCGTCAACGCCAGCAGAAAAATACCGAATCTGAACATACTTATTCCCCTATGTCGATACCGGCATTGGCAGTAGAGTTATTGGTAGCGGTATTTTTCACGTTACTCAAAGTATTGGTGATTGTAGAATTCTTAACGTCCGCCTTATCCATATTGATACCGGAATTGACTTTGGAATTATTTTCAGCAACATTATGTACTTGATCGCCGATATTAATAATTTTCTTGTTATTGGTCAAAGTAGCATCGTTGGCGGAGATACCGGCATTAATATGACTGTTATTCACTGCCCGGTTAGTGGAGTTGGTCAATTCATTCTTGATGGTTTGCTTGCCGATTATCTGGGCGTTGTTGGCATTAATACCGGTATTGATCGTTGATTTTTCTATGGCAGTATTTTCCACATTTTCGTTCAAATTTTCCAGTTTGGCTTCTTTTACCGTTGCACCCTTCAGATTGATACCGGAATTGATTGTGCTGCCTTTTTCCGCCCAATTAAATACTTTGGTATTTCTGTTATCAATCGTGGCATTTTCAATCATTACAGCCTTAGAAGCATCAATTCCGGAATTAACGTGACTTTGATCTATGGCCATGTTACCCCCTCTTTCGTTAACATTGGTCAACTTACTGTTTTTTACGGTAGCGTTGTCCAGCATGATACCGGAATTGATCGTTGACCCCTTAACGGCAGTATTAACCATACCGGAATTGCGATTATTAATGACTGACCTGTCAGTTATTTTCGCGTCATTGGCGGACACACCGGAATTAACTTTGCTGTCGTCTGCCGCAGTATTGAATACTTTTTCATTGCGATTGGTAATTGTAGCATTATTAATTTCGGCACGATTAGCCTCAATCCCGCTGTTCGACTTGGAATTATTTGT
This sequence comes from uncultured Victivallaceae bacterium, assembly GCA_964392985.1. Lineage (GTDB taxonomy): Bacteria > Verrucomicrobiota > Lentisphaeria > Victivallales > Victivallaceae > CAYMSF01. Next base: position 32,430 of record CAYMSF010000007.1, read on the forward strand.
TGCGGTATTTTCAACCCCGATATTCTCATTAGTAAGGGTGGAATTAGTTATGGTGGCGCCTTTAGCCTGAATACCGGAATTGACATGCGAACCGTTATCCGCCTTGTTGATAACTCCCGTATTAGTGTTACTTAGAGTTGAATTGGTAACTTTGGTCTGTTTGCCGCCACTGGAAGGCGGTGGCAATGCGACTGCGATAGAGATTCCTGCGATTAAGAGCCCGAGCGTTGCGAGTGTTTTGTACATGACGTCCTCCTTTTGTTGTTATTTACCGAAATCTATACCTGAACTGGCGGCGGATCCGCCAGAGGCATTATTTTTGGTTTTGTCTTGAATATTTGAGATGGTGGAGTCGCTGACCCTGGCGCCATCAAGTTTAATGCCGGAATTGATTTTTGAACCTTCTTTAGCGATATTTTCGCCGTTGTATTCCATATTGAGAATCTTTTTGTTATTCGTCAATTCTGCATTCTGGGCGGAAATGCCGGCGTTGATCTGACTGCCGCCGGAGGCTTCATTTTTGGCATTTCTGATTTCATTCTTAATTAACCTGTTATTGACTACTTTACGACTGCCGTCAAGATTGATACCGGAATTTATAATCGACCCCTTACCATCGGCGGTATTATTGACATTATCGTTGACATTAATCAGCTTGCTGTCCTTGATAACAGTTCCCTGGGCGGAAATACCGGAATTTATCGTACCACCGCTGGTTGCCTTGTTCGTCACTTTATTATTGTCGTTAATGATTTCGGCGTTGGTAAGTATAGAACCTTTGGCATTGACACCGGAATTAATGGTACCGCTGTTAGTGGCTTCATTGGTACCGTCAATATTAGTATTAGTTATTTTTGATTTTTGAATAGTAGCACCGTCAACAATGACACCGGAGTTGATTTTAGAATCCTTCATGGCAGTATTGGTCATGTTGGTATTAGTATTGGTAATTTCACTCTTACTGGTGATGGTAGCTCCATTAGCCGAAACACCGGCATTGACTTGACTGTTGTCAGTTGCGATGTTAGTTGTTTTGGTAACGGTATTATTAATCTTGGCATCAGTTATTGTCGCACTGTTCGCCTGAATACCGGAATTCACAATAGAATTTTTCTCCGCGGTATTGTTGGTATTAAAATTATTGTTAGAAATCTGTGAATTTTTAATGGTTACCCCTTCGGCCTGAATACCGGAATTGGATTTGGATTTCTCCCGTGCGGTATTTGAACCGTCGCGATTGACGTTAGTAACTTCAGAATTTTGCACATCTGAGGTGCCACCTGCGGGAAGAGCCTGAGCCACGGTAAATCCGAACAGGGCAAACAGTAACATCATCAATAATTTACCCATTTTAGTCCCTCCTGTTTTGAGACACCATAAATGTATCTCCGATATAGTATTATAAACCAAAACAACAAAAAGACAAATATTTAAAATAGTTACCTGACAAAATTATTCAAATTAATGCCGTTTTTCTGAAGCATGAGACAGAATGCGGCAGATTCGCCATAACGCATCACGGCTGAAACGGGCGGTGTTTTAGCGTAATATTGCCATTCCGCAACAAGATGGCGGCCATTCGCTTCCAGTCCGGCGGGAATATTGCCCGTTTTTTGTGCCGCATGATCCGGCTCCCAGATGCCCTGCCGCGCTTTTTCCGGTTCGGCTTGAACAAAACCGATTTGCGCCGTGCCGTCGGCATAAAGGTTTTTGTCCTTGCCGATGTCAAAATGGTAAACAAAATTAACCTTGAAACAATAGGGGAAAGCCTGCTGCAACGCATCAGGATGACTGCGATAAGATGCCGCCGGAACACACCCCGCGGGAATACCATCGGCATCGCCAAAGACCACGCTACCAAGGAAACGGTCGGAAATATTCAATGCCATACCGATATTATCCAGTCCGGCATAATGTTCCCGGACACTGCCCGCCAGAGAATAGCCGAAACCATGATTATTCGCTACTGACTGGCAAATGTACTTGAAGGCGGAAGGTTCCACCGGGATACGATAGGTGAACTGATTATTAATCAGGCAGGAGTTATCCCGTGGATTATAAATTGCGGTGGAAATGGCCGGATAGTTCCCCGGTACAAAACTGAATCCTCCAGCAGCACCACCTGACTGGGTTGTCGGATTCCAAATCTTTACCTGGTTATTGTACGCCTCGCGGAGATTATTGGCGCCATCAAAAATGTTGATTGCAATCGCCATATTTTTAGTCATTTGAATAATTTTACCGCCAACGTTGATTTGCAGTATAACATTTTTGGCAATGGCGACACCCGCGGGAATTTTATTTATCAACTGATACGCTTCCATTGCCCTGCCGGGATTGGAAAATGAAAAAGGAAGCATGGCAAGAGAAGCAAGGTCACCGCCGGTTGTTCGCCAGTTCTTAACATTAACCGTTTCCTTGCCGGTGGCAGCATTTACTCCGGCTGCGGCACCCCACGCGATTTTATCGCCAAAGAAAGATGGGAGACCGTTCCAAGAGGGACAATTGTATCCGGTAGTACGTTCAACCCCGTAAGCGACCATTTTTGTGCCCAGGCTGATGACGGAATCAATCGCCAGTACAGAAGCCACAGCGGCAAATTGGACAAAATTGGGTTTGCCTTCAATCGCGGCGCCGGCGATGGTATCCATATATTTACGCACCGTCATGGCATGAACGATCCAGGGCTGGGGTGGCACCCCGACGCTATCGGGAATTTTTTCCAGAGAAGACGGGAATGTTTTGCCCATGCTTTCGATAATCGGAATCAGGTCTGCCATGTCAACCGGTTTGGCGTCAGAATCGGTGATCCAAAACTGGTCTGTCGTATTCATTTTTTCTGAATTGTGGCTGGAGGTGAAGGAACAGAAGCGGAAATAAAGGTCGTTCATCTGGGGGTCGGAAATAATGAGTACACGATAGGTACCGGTCAATAAACCATTTGAATCCGGAATCTTGCAGGAGAACATATCGCTGACAGCGGAAACAACTAAACACTGCCCCAGGGTTTTGCTGGTCGCGGATTTATAGGTGACTTTAAAAGTCGGTGATGCCGGTAGAAATTCGGACAAATTCATCGGCACTTTTACCCGGCGGCTGCCGGTGTAATCGGGACGTCCAACTTTGTCCATGGCATTATTGCCCAACATACCGAATTCACGGAGGAAGTCCATGCCGCCAACCATGCGCCGCCGGTCCGGACCGCAACTTATCATAAGCGGGCCCGGCTTGAATTCAACTGAACCCTGATTATTACCGGCGGTTAATATCGTCTTGTAACTGATCGTGTAATTCCAGTCGCCGCCGGCAGCCTCCTGTTCACGGAGAACCGTCATCAAACCGACGCTCTGGGTGCGGAACGGGTTTTCGCCGCTGTACTCGGTAATCCCCGTCATCAGATAGGGAAGAAGCTCACGTTTACTTTCAGCGCTAAGATTAAGTGTGGCAAACGCAGTGACAAATAATAATAAACGGAACAGATGCTTCATGACAAACCCCCGTAATTACTCATGATGCAATTATTTTTTTACCAGTCATCATTCTTCTTGAAAAGATTTAACGGTGCTTCTTTTTTGTTGGCTGACGGTTTAGGCGGCGGTGCAACTGTCGCGACAGGGGCATCAGCCGTCTGTGCCGGCGCGGCCGCCTGCTGCTGGGACTGTCCGGCAACATTCGCAACCTGCGGCTGACTCTGGGCGGCAATCTGACCATCAATACGGGTAATCATCGCTTTCGGGTCCGGCTGTTCAGGAAAAAGGATAGCGGCCTGGCGATAAAGTTCACGGGACTGCGGCAGGGCATTCTGATTATATAACGCATCAGCCTGTTCAATCAATGAATTATACTGCACGATTTTTTGCGCAACTTCTTCCTGAGATTTCTGGGCAGTTTCGCTCTGTTCCTTGCCGAACTGACGATTGCGTTTTCTGGCATCTTCCAGGGGAACATTTTCCCAAAGTTTCAGGAATAATGCACAGTAATCAACGCAACCGAGTTTTTTCATGGAATCTTTGATAATAGCCATTTCTTTATCGGTAACGCCAGGAGCGGTACGGTCAATGCCCTGAACACCGTGGAAGAAAAGATAATCTTTCAGATATGCATACTGCTGCTGTTGCGTAAGCAGTTCAAATTCATCTTTAAGTTTGGCGATCATGCGCGTATCCGGCGGGGCTCCGTCCAGACAGCGCCAGAAAGGCACATCAAAATATTTGCCCAGCACTTCGAGTACGCTGAGTTCAACGAGGAGACGCAATGCCTGATATTTGCCCTGTTTTTTATTCAACGAATAGTCGAAGGTGAAACCGTTGCCTTCAAAGAAGAAACCGACCGACCATCCTAGTTCAGTTTTGCGCAGATTGATGGAGTTGATGGTTTGAATTCCTGACATATAAGTCTGGGTCTGATAATCCATCATCTGCAGGTCAAGCGTCATCCGGGAGATACCGGAACCGGCTTTATAACCGGCGCCGCCGTCATAACTGTAATTCGAACCCAGTTTTTCGCCAACATCAGCTTTAGTTTTCAATTCACGTTTCTTTTCGATAAGCTCTTTGTCAAATTCGGTTATACCGCCGGCAATAACAATTTTCGGCAGGGCACGCTTAATGTCGCCGCCGGTGGTTGACTCCGCGACAACATAATTCGGGTCAAACGGTACATAAATGACGGTATTACCGATTTTATTCACGGATGAACTCAACATTCCTGACACGCTGTCGGGCAGGTCTTTTTCCGCAGTCTGATTGCTGATTACTTTGCTCTGAACCCGGATTGGCGGAATATTATACGCTTCCAGCATCAGACCGAATCTTTTCAATGAGTCATCATAGGCGGTCTGCTTCTGAGTTGCTTTGCCTAAATCTTTGTCCATATCCTTGACTTCCTCATCGGAAACACTGCCGCTGAACCAGTCCAGAACAGAACACGAACATAAAAATACCGTTGCAAATAAAGCGGCTGCTATCATTGCAAAACTACGAATTATCCGGTTATTACCAAGTTTCATTTTTTCCTGCCCCCCAGACGGTTTTGTGTTTATCTAGTTTACTGTTTATCATTTGAATCAATTCTTTAATGCGAGGGTTATCGGGTTCAATGGCGGCGGCTTCCTGACAGGCCTGGAGCGCCTGACGATAGTTCTGCTGGCTGAATGCCGCGCTTTCAGCGGCTTTGAATCTGGCTTCAGCGGTCGCCACGGTCTGGTCATTTTGGGCAACCGTGGCTTGTTTTTTCTCCTTCATGTCTTGAATCGCTTTCAACTGTTGAACCGGGTAAGGCTCGCCCGGGAACAACTGATTGGCGCTGCGGTAACTGTTTTCCGCTTCAACATAATTCTGTTTGCGGACAAATTCATCACCGGCTTCGACTCTGGCGCGGAAGGAATTGACCTTGGTCTGGAATTCCGCCTCCTGCTGTTTCTTGGCTTCCTCTGCCGCGACGGCTTTTTCCTTATTATCCTTGTCGATAATCCGCTGATTGTCGCGGTTCAACCGCAGTTTATAACGGGCATCGGCATCCATTCTGGTGGCGGCCTGGTCAATCGGCACGCTGCCCCAGAGTTTGATATACAGGTCAGCGAGATTTGAACAGCGTCTATTGCTCATCTCCGTCCGGATAATCTTTTCTTCATGTCCCTGGATTTTAGGAACATCGCGATCAACATCGAAACCGTGGAGGAAGAGAATTTTCTTAATTTTCAAAGCCTGTTGTTCCTCGGTGAGGAAACCGAATTCGTCATGGAGGCGCTCCGCCATTTTCAAGTCGGGCAATGCCCCGTCAATACATTTCCAGTAGGGCACTTCAAATTTTTTGCCGACCAGTTCAATGATACTGAATTCCAATACGGTACGCAATGCGGCATGAACACCCTGTTTGTGTTTTAGGCTGTAATCAAATGAGGCGCCGTTACCCATATAATAGGCGAAGGCGCCCCAGCCGAGCTTGTCTCTGCGGATGAGGATGGAATTGGAGGTGATCACGCCGGGAAAATATACTTGAGTTTTATAATCCATCATACTTAAATCAATCGTCACCCGTGAAACTCCACCTTCGGCACTGGCACGGGCGCCGCCGGATGCCCCGGCCCAACCGCCTTCAGCCTCGACTTCGCGTTCTTTTTCGACCATATCCTGGTCAAACCCGGTAATACCGCCGGCAATAACAAAATTGGGGAAAATACGTTCAATTTTCCCGCCGGTCGTTGTTTCACCGACGACATATTGCACATCATAAGGAACAAAGATAAGCGGTCTGCCGATTTTATTGACAGCGGAGGATGCCATGACATAGAGGTCAGTCGGCACACTCTGTTCAGCGGTCTGATTGCCGAGATTTTTGCATTGCACCGCGGTAATCGGGGTACCGTAAGCCCGCAACAAGGCGGTCATGCGTTCCAGTGATTTTTCAAAGACGGTTTCGCGGGTTTCCGCGCGCATGTCTTTGTGCATATCGATAACTTCCTGGTCATCGGTCTCGGCGGTGATCCAGCCGCAGGAATTCAACAGCGGCAGCAGAACAGCAACCAGAGCGAACAGCAGAATCCGTTTCATCCACGCAGGGCAAACATTTAGCGGAAGATAAGACATAAAAGTATTCCTCACTCAACGACGGTTTTAACTTTTTTAACTTTGTAATCACTGCTGTCAACATAGGTATCGCCGGCGGAACCGCCGTACTTTTCTGTCTTCTGCCGTTCTTTGGAGCTGACATAGACATTTTTTGTGCCGGTGGGGTCAACGCCGCCATCTTTGGCGTAAACTTTAGCTTTATGTTTTACCCGCAGCGATTCGCTGAAATCGTCATTGCCAACGGAAGTTTTAACTTCCCGGACTTGCGCGCTGTCAACGGTAACATTACCGATACTGACGGAGGAGCGCCCCGGCGAACCGCCATGAGAAGCCGGCAATCCGCCCATACCGACGGAGTTGACGGAACCGAGTGAATAATTTCTTTCCTGTGCGTCAACAGTGCCGACAGTAACCGAGGTGCCGATTTTTTTGTTACTGACATCGCCCTCGACGGAGCCGACCCGGACGGTGGAATTGGAAGCGTTTATGCTGCCGGCGCGCACTTTGGTTGAAACTTCGGCGTTTTCCGCTCCGGTAAGATTAACGCCGGTATTGACATCGGCGTTTTTCGCATAAATATTTGCCTGGGTATCGACGGTAATTTTAGCTTTTTCGATATTGGCGCCGTTGGCTTTTATCCCGGTATTGACGGTGGAATTGTCCGCGCGAACGTTACCGGTAAAGGTATTGGAAATTTCAGAATTGCGCACGGTGGAATTTTTAATTTGAATACCGGTATTGACATTAGAGTTATTTTCGGCGCGGACCGTAACTTTTTCGTTGGTATTGGTAATCGTGGAATTCTTGACATCAGAAGCGCCCTGCGGCAATGCGTAGAGCATACCGGCATTAAACAAAATCGAAGCGGCAACAACGGTCAACTGCATTTTTTTCATTTTCGCCACCTTACGCCTTTCTCAAGAAACATTCTTGCAAAATATATTTTAATGCGTCATTCGCTGATTGTCAAATAAATACCCGTTACCCACATTACATTTCTGGCAAATATAATGGGATTACCCGAAAACAGAATAATATAGCTATACTCTAACTGCACATTTTATTTTAGCAAATCTTAAAAATAATTTTCTCATTTTGCTTTGGCTGAAAAGGTCCGGGATAGATTATTCGCGTCACCGGAACGAAACATTCTAAGCCCGATCAGTTCATATCGCTGAACGCCCGATTAATCGTTCATTGGTATAAACTGATGTTTATAAAGTTGAAAACTATTCAATACGAGGTATAATAGAGTTTAATTGTTCATAAATTCAGGAACCGCGTCGCGTTAAGCACGGATAAGCGACGGGGCGGAGCATGGAAAAATTGCCGGATAACGCGGTTTTAACAAAAAAATTATTTTTTTCAGACCGCCTGAAATTAATGGTTAATGGATGCCGGAGGCATCAAACGTTTATAGCTAACGGCATATATATATTGTTCGACCCCGAATCGGGGTCGCAGAGGATTTTGATTTAACGATTCTATAAACGTGTTATTCCGCCACAGGCGGATAAATCCTCCACAGGCGGATAAACCCGCCGGGATAATAAAAAATCGAACATTAATTGGGATATACTCTTTTGGATAATGAAACTTTTAAATTTGTGATTATCGGCACCGGCAATATTGCCGCGACTTATCACAAAGCAATTGCCAATATCCCGGAGGCGGCAATAACCGGCGCGGTTTCCCGCAGCGGCAAAGCGCCCTTATGGGCACCCGCCGGATTTGAAGTTGCGCCGGATTTGCAGAGTATTAAACAGCATTTCGATGCCGTCATCATTGCCACACCGAATGCCACTCATCATCTCTGGGCAATTGCCGCGGCAGCACTCGGCAAACATGTCCTCACCGAAAAACCGCTCGATATCACGGTTGCGGCAATGGATGCGATGATTGCCGCCTGCAACAGCAACAAAGTAAAACTGGCAGTAACCTATCAACGCCGCCTCAGTCCGGATAATATGATTGTCAAGGAACTGCTGGAACACGGCAGATTGGGCAAAGTTTTCGCCGCGGAACTCCGGGTGAAATGTTATCGTGATCAGGCCTATTATGACAGCGCCCCCTATCGCGGCAATAAATCTCTTGACGGTGGCGGTCCATTCATCCAGCAGGCGTCACACAATATTGATATCTATGGCTGGTTTTTCGGCAAACCGCAAAAGACCGTCAGTATGCTTTCAACATTCATGCACCGGATGGAGGGCGAGGACTACGGTACCGCATTGCTGCAACATCCCGATGGAATGATCGGCACCATCACCGCGTCCACCGCCACCTGGCCCGGCTTCCCCCCTGAATTGAATATCCATACCGATAAAGGTTCACTGACCTTGAAAAACGACATCATCACCGAATGGAATATTAAAGATATACCCAATCCTTCCGTTTCCGCTAAACTGGATATTCACAGCGGCGCCGGCAGCGCGACGATAAGTCAGACCAACGGACATGAAGCCATTATCACCGACTTCATTGACGCGGTAAAACTCAATCTGAAACCCGCAGTTTCCGGCGAAGACGCCAGACTTGCCACCGAAATAATCCTGAACATTTACGGCAGTAATATTTATGAGTGATCCAAAACATTATTTGCGACTCAAACCGGACAATGGATTCCGGCTCAGTGATCTGAAGGAACTCTTCGCCTATCGCGAATTGCTCTTCTTCCTGACCTGGCGCGACATCAAAGTCAAATATAAACAGACCGTATTCGGCGTGCTGTGGGTATTGATCCAGCCGCTGGCGCTAATGCTGCTGTTCACCATTGTCTTCGGCAAATTTGCCAAACTGGAACAAGACTTAAAAGTGCCGTATGCGCTTTTCGCTTTCGCCGGACTGCTGCCCTGGCAGCTTTTTGCGCGGACGTTGAATGCCACGACTGACAGTCTGCTCTCCAATCAACACCTGATTTCAAAGATATATTTCCCCCGGATGATTATTCCGCTGTCATCCTGTCTCTCCGGGATTGTTGACTTTATGATTGGTTTTTGCGGCTTGGCCGTCATGATATTTTGTTACTACATGTCCAACCTCTGCCCCCTGCCGACTTGGAATATTCTATTCCTGCCGCTGTTCCTGATATTGATGATGATGACAGCGCTCGGCATCGGCTTATGGCTTTCGGCGTTATATATTGAATTCCGCGATGTCGGCTATATTGTGCCGTTCCTGATTCAATTCTGGATGTTTGCCACGCCGGTGGTTTACCCGGTGAATATTATTCCCAATGAATACCTCTGGGTGGTGGCGCTCAATCCGATGACCGGAGTAATCGAGGGCATCCGCTGGTCGTTATTCAATTATGCGTATGGTCCCGGGAAGTTGTTTTATTTATCGATGGGGATATCGGTATTTACGTTCGTGTCCGGGGTGATATGGTTCCGCTGCCGTGAGAAAATCTTTGCTGATTACCTCGGGAAGTAAACAGCCGGAAAACATTTCACCATGAAGGACATGAAGGACTTGAAGGGTTAGAGCCAAAACAGGGTACCAAAGCATTTTTCACCATGAAGTGCATGAAGGTCATGAAGGGTTAGAACAAAAACAGGGGTAAGCTACAGAACAGCCAAAGCAGTTTTCCACCATGAAGATTTACCCGCCTATGGAGGGGCATGAAGGTTTACCCGCCCGTGGCGGGACTTGAAGGGTTAGAGCCAAAACAGGGTACCAAAGCAGGTTTTACCATGAAGGACATGAAGGTCATGAAGGGTTAGAGCCAGGACAGATGTAAGCAAGGTTACGTTATTTCCAGTTATCAGTGAGGCGATTGAAGCTACAGTCAACACTACAGTCAACACTACAGTCAACACTACAGTCAACACTACAGTCAACACTACGGTGTTGGCGTTACTGCAACTGCTAAATCATCAAGGCACACAAAGTAGTGCAGAGAATGAAAACATTGAAAAGTTAAAGCCAAGGCAGGTTTTACCATGAAGGACATGAAGTGCATGTAGGGTTAGAGCCAGGAAAGGTTAAAGCAGGAAAACAGCCAAAGCATTTTCACCATGAAGATTTACCCGCCTATGGAGGGGCATGTAGGGTTAGAGCCAGAGGAAAACAGCCGAAGCGGGTTTTACCATGAAGATTTACCCGCCTCTGGAGGGGCATGAAGGTTTACCCGCCCGTGGCGGGACTTGAAGGGTTAAAGCCGAGGAACAGCGAAGGCAATTTTTACCGTAAAATATATAAAGTTAAGATAATCTGCAATTGCATTGCATAATAACATAAATACCGACAGAACAAAATGAATGAATTGAATTTGGGGAATAATCATTTTAATGCTTTATCCAAGGAAATACTGTCTGGGGCAATTGAAGTTCATCGGAACCTGGGGCCCGGATTACTGGAGTCAACCTACCAGAAATGTCTTTCTTATGAACTAGGATTAAGAAAAATCGCCCATACGGTGGAATGTCCTCTGCCGGTAATATATAAAGGCATTAATATCGAATGCGGATACAGAATTGATATTTTGGTGGAAAATTCAATAGTATTGGAACTGAAAAGTATAGAACAACTCATGCCAATTCATGAGGCGCAATTACTTACTTATATGAAACTTGCAGGACTTAAACAAGGCTTTTTAATAAATTTCAACGTTCGGCTTCTAAAAAATGGTATCAAAAGTTTTGTAATCTAAATCTATGGAAATGGGATTTTTCGAATTCCCAGTTAAACGATTTTGATTTAAAACCCTTCATGCGCTTCATGTCCTTCATGGTAAAATTTGTATTTGATTTCGTGGTTAATCTGTCTTGATTTAAAACCCTTCATGTCCCTCCACGGGCGGGTAAATCTTCATGACCTTCATGGTGAAATTGCATTTGTTTTCGTCTTCAAACTGTATTGATTTAAACCCTTCATGACCCTCCACAGGCGGGTAAACCTTCATGACCTTCATGGTGAAATTGCATTTGTTTTCGTCTTCAAACTGTATTGATTTAAACCCTTCATGACCTTCATGTCCTTCATGGTAAAAAATTGATTTTATGTCTGATATTGCAATAAAAGTACGGAACGTCAGTAAAAAATACTACATCGGGGAAAAACTGCCCCAGCGTTCCATCACCAACTCCATCAAAAACAGCCTTAAACTACCCTGGCAACTCACTAAAAAGATGTTGAAAGGCGAGAAATTTGATCAGCGGGAAGAATTCTGGGCGCTCAAGGATGTCTCTTTTGATGTGAAACAGGGTGAAGTGCTCGGGATCATCGGCCGCAATGGCGCCGGTAAATCCACACTGCTCAAAATTCTCAGCCGTATCACTGCCCCGACGACGGGCGAAATCGAAATATTCGGACGCGTCGGCTGTCTGCTCGAAGTCGGCACCGGCTTCCATCCCGAACTGACCGGACATGAAAATATTTTCCTGAATGGTTCGCTGCTGGGCATGTCCAAGGCTGAAATTAAACGGCGGTTCGATGAAATTGTGGATTTCTCCGGGGTTGAACGGTTTATTGATACTCCGGTCAAATATTATTCCAGCGGGATGTACACCCGTCTGGCGTTCTCAGTCGCCGCGCATCTAAATCCGGAAATTCTGATTGTGGATGAAGTGCTCGCCGTCGGCGATGCCGAATTTCAGAAAAAATGCCTCGGTAAAATGGATTCCATCGCCAAAGCCGGACGTACCATTATTTTCGTTTCGCATAATATGGAGGCAATAAAAAGCCTGTGCCACACAGGAGTGTTATTGAACAATGGTAAAATTCTTTGTTCAGGAGAAATTAATTGTTGCATTGATCAATACTCTTTAGAAATTGAAAAAAATATTTCCGTTAATAATCCTGTAGAAAAGGGTGGCAGTGGCGGGGTTGAAATCAAAGCCGTATGGATTGAAAATTCCTCTAAGGAACAGATTGAAATCATTGAAAATACTCAAGAAAATTACTTTCTTTGTATGCGGATAGAACTCACGGAATATTACCGAGGCAAAAATATTGCTGCAGGATTCGGAATAGATACTCAGAGTGGATTAAGGGTTTTTACGTGTGTATCTTCTTGGATAAATCATGTGATTAATACCAAAGAAAAAGAACTGGTAATAAAAAGCAAGATTGAACATATTCCGCTGGTTATGGGTGATTATTTATTAAGTGCATCTGTATTGTATTTTAATGAAACATTATGTTGTCTTGTGCATTGCGCTAAGTTTTCAATTATCAAACACATGAAAACCTCTTTAAATGATTCAAAACATAACAGTCTGGCTGCATACGGATATATTAACATTGACTTTGAATACAGCCAGGAGGAGAACACGGAATGTTTATAAGAAAATCAGAAACATATGACATAATTTACTCAAAAGAGGTTGAAGAAAATATATTAAGAGACAAGGCGAACCCTCTCAATTGTATTTTAAGTATAATTTCTGACAAAGCCATTGTTCTCGACATAGGTGCTGGAAATGGAATATTAGGGTGGATGCTTTCAAACCTCAAACCAGGAACTACTGTTGACGGGGTAGAACCTAACCCTGCCGGGGCTAAAATAGGGATGAAGTATTACAGGCATTTTTATAATGATATCCTTCAGAACGTAAGGAATTCTCTAAACTGGCAGCAATATGATTTCATCGTTCTTGCCGACGTGATAGAGCATATAGAAAATCCCATAGCGTTTCTTTCTGAAATCCTAGTATGTGTCAAACCCGAAACCAAAATTCTGATGAGCATTCCAAATGTTGCTCACGGTTCAATAAGATTGCAGTTGCTGAATGGAAGTTTTGAATATGTGGATTCCGGTCTACTAGAAAAAACACATTTGCGTTTTTTCACTATTAAAACTATAAAGCAGATGATTACTGAAGTCGGAGCCTATGCGGAACAGTTTTTCTATCTGGAGCGAGATTACAGAAGTAGTCTTGACGATTTTGAGATAAAACCTGGTTCTTTCGGATTATGCAAACTTTTAAATGATCCGGAAAGCTATGCTTACCAGTATATTGTAAAAATTTCTACCGTGCCTGTTTTGGAAAAAAACGCTGTTTTGATTGGCGACATAAAAAAAGCACCTATGATAAAATCTTTTCTCAAAGGTGTTTTATCATGAGCCGTAAAAAAGTTTCTGTATGCATACCATCGTATAACAGTTACAGAGAAGTGAAGCGCTTGCTAGATTCACTTATAATTCAAAGCTTTCAGGATTACGATATTATAATTTCAGACGATTCCACTAATGATGAAATAGAAATGCTTGTAAATGGATATGACTTAAAGAACCTTACATACAACCACAATAAAGCGCCAAAGGGAAGTCCCGAGAACTGGAATGCCGCAATTGAAATGGCAACAGGCGAATATGTAAAAATAATGCATCATGATGACTGGTTTTCCAGAACGGACAGTCTTGCTTTATTTGTTGAAGCAATGGATAAAAATCCACATGTGGATTTTTGTTTTTCAAACTGCAATGCGATCTTAAACGATCTTACTGGGGAGCATTATACGCATATTGTAAACAGTGAATTCATGAAAAAACTGGAACATAATCCTTACGAGATATTCCCAATCAACCACATAGGCGCACCTAGTGTTACTATGTTCAGACGAAGTGCGTTCTGTCGCTTTGACAAAAATGTTAAATATGTTGTGGATATCCTTTTTTATATCACCATTCTCAAGAAAAACAGGTTTTTTTCCCATATCCCAGAATGTTTAATAAATATAACATCAAGAGGCAATAATCAAGTAACAAAACAATGCATGACACAGGAAATACAACTTTATGAGTGGTTCTACCTCTATTCCGTTGTTAGAGATGAATTTGAATTGAATACTTTTCAGAAGTCTTTTCTGAAAGGACTGTTGAAACAATATAATGTTACGGATAAATCCTTTTTCAAAAAAAGAAATTTGAAATTGCCATGCTTTACATATCCAGTAATTTTATGTAATAAAATTACAGAGTTATTTTCATTTAGGAAAAAGAAATGTCTCATTTGATAAAATTAGATATACAATATTACATTTGAGCGAACCGCTATACAAAACAATTGCTAAAGTTACTTAACATACTGGCTTATTATATCTTTCTGTTTTTAAACCGTAAGAATATCTAGGAGCGAAAATGCATCAGCCGATAAAAGATTTCACAGAGCTTATAAGCAAACAGCTAGAAATAAAAGAACCTATATATGAATTCGGTGCTTTTCAGGTTTCCGGTCAGGAAGGTTTTGCTGATTTAAGACCGTATTTTCCAAACAAAAAATACGTTGGCGCAGATATGCGCTTGGGAACTGGAGTTGATGTTGTACTTGATTTGCATAATATCGCGTTGCAAGATGAATCAGTCGGAACAGTTCTTTGCTTTGATACCTTGGAGCATGTGGAAGATCCCCGTAAGGCAATTAACGAGATATACCGCATACTGAAACCTGGCGGAATTTTAGCGATAAGCAGTGTTATGTATTGTCCGATTCACGACTACCCTTCAGATTACTGGAGATTCACCCCGGAGGCTTTTAAGTCAATAATGAAACCTTTTAAAACTACTTTTGTGGGAGCATTGGGCAAAAAAGAGTTCCCCCACGTTGTAGTCGGAATCGGCATTAAAGGTGACTGGGAAATAGCCAATAATTTTCTAAATGCCTATAAAGATTGGGAGACGAAAGAAACTGCAATAATTCTTCCTCAGGAATCACCGATCGAAAAAGAAGAAAAGAGGTCTTTTCACATATTAAAAATGTTTATTCCGCCGATTATGGTCAAGTTATTGAAACTTATATTGAGATAGCTTTAAAACAGGAAAAGACTAATGAAAAAATTTAATTTTTTCAAGCCCAAGGAAATACTTTACAAGAAAAGTTATTCCCAGTGCGGCGAGGATATGATTATAGATTTTGTGATTACAAATCATTTTCATATTGACAAGCCTACTTACATTGACATCGGAGCTCACGATCCATACTATCTCAGCAACACGGCGTATTTTTACGAGAAAGGTTGCCGTGGAATAAATATAGAACCTAATCCTGTACTTTTTGAAAAAATCCTGAAAAATCGGCAAGAGGATATATGTCTGAATATTGGAATATCAGACAGCATGAAAACACTTCCCTTTTATGTTCTTAACGTGTCAACGATGAGTACTTTCTCGTTATGCGAACTGGAATTGCTGATTGATAAGTATGGGTTTAAGCATGAGAAAACTTTATCTGTGTGTGTTAGCACTTTTCTTGATGTGATCACTGAATATGCCGATTCCAAGTGTCCTGACATTCTTTTTCTTGATGCGGAAGGGTATGAGGATATTATTATCAAGAGTATTGATTTTTCTTTTCTCAGACCAAAGATTATATGTATTGAATCAGCTAAGTATGATGAATGTATTAATCTCGATAATAAAGAACATAATCTTGAGGAATATCTCATATCGCAAAATTATAAAGTTTATGCAGATACATTCGTTAATACAATTCTTATAGACGTTGCTATAACCGATTGAGGATTGGTAATTCTTAAAGGAATCGCAGGAATTTAATAATGGGAAATATTAAACAATATATCAAGCACACATCACTGGGCGCATGGTTATGTACGCAACGCGCAAAATACAAGAGTTTTTTTGCGAATCGCAAGAAAAACGCAATTTTAAATAAACGGCTGGATATTCTTTCTGATTTTCTCAAAAATAACAACCAAATACTGGCAGATGGTCGCTTTGAATGCAATCCTGCGAGCAGCATGTTCTGTTTAGAAGACAATGTTGGCTCACTGAATTTTGATCCTCACTATACATATCACACGGCTTGGGCGGCAAGAATATTGGCAAAAAACAGACCTGAAAAGCATATTGACATATCTTCTATTCTTGAGTTCTCTACAATAGTCTCAGCCTTTATTCCCGTTGATTTTTATGAATACAGACCCACGCAAATAAAATTGTCCGGCCTGAATACTTTTCATTGTAACATACTTTCTCTCCCTTTTGAAGACAACTCGATTAAGTCGCTGTCATGCATGCATGTGGTTGAACACATAGGGTTGGGACGTTATGGTGATCCTTTTGACCCTTCAGGGGACATTAAAGCCGCTCTGGAACTCCAGAGAGTACTCGCTCCCAACGGAACACTTCTGTTTGTTGTTCCTGTCGGTCGTCCTTTATTAAGGTTCAATGCCCATAGAATTTATTCTTATGAGTTGATCGTTCAGATGTTCAAAGAGCTTGACCTAAAATCAATTTCGTTAATAGACGATAATTGTGAATTTATTCAAAAAGCGGACATAACTAAAATATCAAAACAGTCCTATGCATGCGGATGTTTTGAGTTTACAAAGTTAAAATAGTGCAATCCAGAAACATGATAATCGTTAAATTACATGGTGGTTTGGGAAATCAGATGTTTCAATATGCGTTCGGACGTGCATTGTCCATACATCGAAACGAAGATTTGAAATTTGACATTTCAAGTTTCCCTGACCCCAACAACCGGAAATACTGTTTAGATAAATTAGGACTTCAGCTTCAATTTGCCAGCGCGGATGAATGTTATCGGGCACAGTATGCATTACAACCTCTATACTGGCGCTTGATTTGTAGATTTTTCAATAAGCCATGCCCGCCAATCCGAAAATCTGCCGGGTATTTTGAAGAAAAAGGCTTTGCTTTTAATCCTTCAGTATTTACCTCTTCAATTACTTATGCCAGTGGCTACTGGCAGTGTGAAAAATACTGGGCAGGATATGAAGATGTAATACGCCGTGAATTTTCATTTAATATTGCGATGAGTGAAAAAACTCTTGAACTTGCAGAAAAAATTTCCGGATGCAAGTCGGTAAGTGTTCATTTCCGTCGCGGTGATTATGTCGATAACTCAGCGACAAAGGATCTTCACGGTGGATGTTCATTAGCATATTATGCGGCGGCGGTCAACCAAATTGCCGAAGCTGAAAAGGATATTGAACTGTATGTTTTTTCAGATGAACCTGAATGGTGCAGGAATAATTTCAAAACGAAATATCCAATGCATTTTGTTACACACACGGCAGTTGAACACGATTATGAAGACATATGGATGATGAGTTGTTGCAAACACAATATTATTGCTAACAGTTCTTTTAGTTGGTGGGGGGCATGGCTCAGCCAAAATCCAGATAAGATTGTGATTGCTCCGCGCCGTTGGTTGGCAGATGATACGGCAAATGAACAGATGCAAGATTTAATCCCAAAACAATGGATAAGTTTATAAATGAACATGGAGTTACTTTATTACTACATATCTATAATGTGGATAAATACTACAATCAATCATTAATCTTATTAGAGGATATTATAGTGAATATACTTGTTCTAGGTGGAGATGGGTTTATTGGATCGCATTTTGTCGATTCTATAATAGATACTGGGCATAATATTTATGTATTTGACAGATTTAAATCAGGTAAATCTACAAATCTGGAGCATTTAAAGGGTAAAGTTTTCTTCATTTCCGGGGAACTAGCCAATAGGGAACATTTGAAATTTGCATTGGAGAATAAAGATATTATATATCATTTTGTTTCCTGCACTAATCCACTAACAAGCTGGAATGACCCATACCTTGAAATAGCAGATAATTTAAAAAATTCCACCCAATTATTTGAACTCGCCGCCGAAGCAGGCGTTAAAAAAATTGTATTCCCATCTTCAGGGGGAACTATTTACGGTTCGCAAAACGGGAAGATAGATGAAACAACGTTACCAAAACCATTTACGCCATATGGAATATGTAAACTTACAACCGAATATATTTTAGAATATTTTCATATAAAGTATAATATTTCATATGACATATATAGAATCGGAAACGCCTTTGGTCCAAGACAATCGGCAAACACACAACAAGGTGTAATCGGCGTATGGATGAGACATGTTATGGAAGGACGGGAACTCATTGTTTATGGAGATGATAATACAATCCGTGACTATGTTTATGTAAAAGATGTGGCGTATCTGATGTCTCATTCTTTAAAAGATTCTGCATCGTCGGGTATTTATAATATCGGGTCTGGTGTCGGCATTTCAATTTTGGAACTGCTCCAAGTTTTTAAAAACGTTATCCCTAAACCTTTTAAATATAAAGTATTCCCGAGAAGACCTTCCGATAATAGTTCATTTATACTAGATCCCCAAAAAATACTTTCCATTTTCCCTGATTTTCAGTTTTCTAAATTAGAAACTATGATTTGCGAAACATGGGATTTTTATAATAATACCAATTAAACTGTAATTCAGTGCGATATTATTGAGAGAATATGCATTTTTCGCAAAATGGTTTGTATATATCAATAAAAATAAAATAACACTAGTTTTAATTCAATAAAATGGACAAAAATATAAAATCGGAAATATCAGTACTTATGCCTGTTTATAATGGGGAAAATTATTTAAGAGAGGCAATTGATTCAATTTTAACACAAAGTATTTCCGATTTTGAGTTTATAATTATTGATGATGGTTCAACCGATAAATCAATTGAAATAGTACAATCATATCATGACACAAGAATCAAGTTCTATCAGAATAAAAAAAACACCGGAATTGCACTCACCTTAAATCGGGGACTTGCTCTGGCATCAGGCAAATATATTGTTAGAATGGATCAGGACGATATTTCATTCCCAAACAGGCTGGCGGAACAATATAACTTTATGCAGAAGAATCCTGACGTGATTTTATCCGGCGCTTTTGCCGAAAAAATCGGTGCTGATGGAGCACATTTGGGTCTTATACTGGTTCCAGATGATGATAAATCCTTGCGAACAATATTGTTTTTTGATAGTTGCTTCGTACACCCACTGGCAATTTTTGATAGAGAAAAAGCTTTATCGGTTGGAGGATATTCTGAGCAAGATCATGAGGCAGAAGATTATGGGTTATGGGTAAAATTGGCTGGAATTGGCAAACTGGCTAACTTAAATAAAATTTTATTAAAATATCGCTGGAGTGGCGAAAATATTTCAATACGCAAACATTCAAGTCAACAAGCAACTGTATGCCGAATATCTTATTGGGCTATCAATTCGGCTATTGGAGAGAAATTGACAGAAGCCGGTTACAAGCAATTCTGGTATTATTGGAAAAACCGAGAAGGTACTATTAATTTAAAAATCGTCAAAGAATTAATGCCGTTATGGAATTTTGCGGCAGAATTACCCAGTCACGAATATTTCCTCGTTTATTGGCTTGAGATTGCGTTAAGTATAATACGTTCAGGCAATATTTTAGCTGGGTTACGCTTATTAGATATATTAGACAGAAAATTTAATTTAGTTCCTGGCAAGATAATTAAAGCAAGGGCAATTTTTCGAGGAATAATTAATATTGCAAGGTGATTATATTATGTCAAATCAACAACAATTAGTATCGGTAATCGTTCCATGTTATAAACAGGCTGAATTCCTGGCAGAGGCGCTAGACAGCGTACTTGTGCAGCAATATCAAAACTGGGAATGTATTATTGTCAATGACGGGTCGCCAGACCTTACAGATGAGGTGGCTCAATTTTACTTGGCAAAAGATGCCAGATTCAAATATTTGAAGCAGGAAAATAGTGGTCTTGCCGCCGCCAGAAATGCCGGAATAAAAATCAGTTCAGGTAAATATATCCTGCCACTGGATGCGGATGATAGAATCGGTCCTGAATATTTGACCGAGGCGGTAATGGCACTAAATAATGATAATGAATTGAAACTTGTTTACTGCCGTAGTGAATTCTTTGGAGAACAATGCGGTGAGTGGATGCTTCAAGATTATTCTCCTGAAAGACTGCTCACAAATAATATTATTTTCTGTTCTGCAATATTTCGGAGAATTGATTTTGACCGTATTGGCGGATATGATGGAAGTTTTCGTTACTCCGGGCATGAGGACTGGGATTTTTGGATTTCCATTCTTTTACCCGAGGGAAAAGTATTAAAATTACCCAAAATACTCTTTTTTTACAGAATCAGACACAACTCAATGATACATTCTTTGTCTTCCGAAAACGTCATTACCAACGGGTTTAAGATTTATGAAAAACATAAAGATATGTACTTGCGTTTTTGGGGTAGTCCGCAAAAATATCTGGCTGAAAATCTAAAGCTGAAAGATGAGATGACCGCATTGTTAAAATCACCACGGATAAAAATAGCCAATCTCCTTTTCTTTCCTGTGGATTTATTACGCTCTATTCATAAAGCGATAATAAAAAACAGAACATCATAGCAACGGTCGGTTAATATTCGCTGAATATCTTCCACGCGGAACTAAATTTTATAGACTGCCTTCATGAGACTGCTTGAATGAAGTATATGTCATATGAGTTATAATACATTTAAGCTATGGGATACATGTGTATATTTTAAATAAACATAAAAAAAAACAATGGGGAAAAAATTCTATATGTTGTGTTTTCACCAATCACACAATAGATTTTTCTGATTTTGATTATTTAGGTCTGCAAAGCCAGTTAAAATTAGCAATTAATTATCCTTTTGTATTTGTTCTTCCAGATAATATCAAGGAAGAGGAAATCAATAATATGCTGGCTAAATTTCCATTGACAGAGATTCAAAAACAAAATATATCCTACCATTTACTTCCATCTGAATATTTCAAGTCGATTCAAGATTATAGTATATTGATGAGTTCCGAGTTTTTTTATTCATTATTTAAGGGCTACCGGTTCATTCTAACGTTACAGCCTGATTTATTTATATGCAATCAAAGTAAAATATTATCGTTAATGAATGACATGCATAGTGGTGGCTATGATTACTCCGGAGCGCCATGGTTGTATGATTCGTTAAAATTTGCAGGACTCGAAGAGCTCGCAAATAGCAAGTCACAACACAAATATATTAACAAAATTAAATATCAAATATTCAGAATATTATTTAAGCTAAAATTAATTTCAAAGCCAAAGCATATTGACTTAATATTTTATACCGGAAACGGGGGATGTTCAATTCGCAGGACAAAAAAATTCATACAGCTATCAAAACAATTAGGCAATATAAAAGATGTAATTGGCGATGAAAAATGGAATTATCATCTAAAAAATTATACCAACCCTCATTTTTTAGCCGAAGATGTTTATTGGACACAACTGATTGGACGCAAATTGAAACAACTTAATGTTATGCCGCCAAGTCAATCCATTCGGTATTTTTGGGAATCTGGAAGTCCTGAAGTCAACTCGTATCTATCCAGGACAAGTCTTCCTCTGAGCATACATGCCTGGCCAAAATCAATATTTAAAGATTTTGTCCTGAAGATGGGAAAGGTAAATTTATGAAATATGTGATAACCGGTCATAGCGGGTTTGTCGGACAGCATTTTATTAAATATCTGTTGTCGGTGGAACCTGACGCCATGATCATGGGTATTGACATTGCCACGATGCCGCATCCGGCTGTGCCAGGCAATTTCAATGAGACCATCATTAATCTGCTCGACCGCGAGAAGGTCGATGCAGCAATAGCCGGGTTCAAACCGGATTTTTTGTTGCATCTGGCTTCATTCAGTTCAGTGGCATTCAGTTGGAAAGAACCTTATGACAGTTTTTTAAACAATATGACAATTCTGCTCAATGTGCTTGAGTCTGTCCGCAAGTTCAGTCCGGCATGCCGGATACTTTCAATCGGTTCCTCGGAGGAATACGGTATTGTCGATAAAAAAGATTTACCGCTTACCGAAACCCGGCCATTCAACCCTGCCAGTCCGTATGCGGTGGCGCGGGTTTCACAGGAATATATGTCCATGGTCTATGTAAACGGCTATAAACTGGACATCATCTGCACCCGTTCTTTCAATCATATCGGGATTGGTCAGGACCGGCGATTTGTTGTCGGCGCAATTGCCGGCAAGGTGGCGGAATTTGTCTGCGGAAAAATTTCAGTGATAACGACCGGCGATACCGCGATTGTCCGGGATTTTATTGATGTCCGGGATGTCGTCAGAGCGTATTATATGTTATTCAAACAGGGAACTCGCGGACAGATTTACAACGTTTGCAGCGGCAACGGTCATACGATTTCAGATATCATTAAAAAATTCACCACCGTTACCGGGTGCAATCCCGAAATAAAAGTCGATCCGGAATTACTCCGTCCGGTCGAAAACCGGATTGTCGTCGGCGCGAATGACAAAATCCGGCAGGCCATCGGCTGGGAACCGCAAATCAAGATTGATGATTCGATAAAAGACATCGCCGCATGGTGGATTAATAAAATCAAGAATAACAGCTGACACCGGCAGGGCTTATAGCAGGACAAGAAAATGACCATAAAAATTCTTTATGATCACCAGATATTTACCCAGAAATATGGTGGTATTTCCAGATACTTCTGCGAATTGCTGCGAGAAATGGGGAATGACCCGGAATTCTCATTGGAACTGGGAGTAAAGTTTTCAGACAATGCCTATTTAAGGGAATTACCATTACTGCCGGTAAAACCTGTAACAACATTTGAAAATTTTTGTTTTGGACTGAACTTCAGAGGGAAAGGACGACTTTATCAAACACTGGAAAAATTTGATTTGGTGAATAGTCTGTACTGCAACAAGGCATTGTCAGAAAAGTTGCTGCGTGAAAACCGTTTCGATATTTTTCACCCGACATATTATGATCCATATTTTTACAAATATTTAAAGAATAAACCATTTGTTCTGACTATATATGATATGATTTATGAATTATATCATACCATGTTTAATGCCGATGATCCAACGATAATGAATAAGCGATTAATAGCGGAAAAGGCCGATGCTATTATTGCCATATCGGAACATACCAAACAGGACATTATAAAACTATACGGCATTGCGCCGGAAAAGATAAAAGTAATATACCTGGGCAACTCCCTTGATAATTCTGAATTTGATCATGAGGTTAAACTACCTGAAAAGTATGTTTTATTCATCGGGAACAGAGGATTGTACAAAAACTTCAGTTTATTTGCAACGGCAATGGCGCCTTTGCTGCGTCAGGATGACAGTCTGCATATAGTTTGCGGCGGCAGTAATAGTTTCAGTCCGGAAGAAATCACCCTTTTCAAAAGTTTAGCGTGTGAAAACCGATTCATTCATCAAAAAATAGCAGCAGACAGAACTTTGGTAAGTTTGTATAAAAACGCGATGGCCTTTGTTTTTCCTTCTTTATATGAGGGTTTTGGTATTCCCGTACTTGAATCATTTTCATGCGGGTGTCCAGTGATATTGAGCAATGTGAGTTCATTGCCGGAAGTTGCGGGGGATGCAGCGGAATACTTTAATCCCGAGGATGAATCATCCATCATGACGGCAGTAAGCAAGGTAATATATGATGAAGCGAAAAGAGTTGAAATGCGCAAAAATGGTTTAGAGCGATTAAAATATTTTTCATGGGAAAAAACCGCCGCTGAAACTAAAAATGTCTATGAAAGTTTAATCTGAAAAAATATCATGTATCCGAAAATAACCGTTATCACGCCATCATATAACCAGGGGCAGTTCCTGGAACAGACCATCAAGTCGGTAATTGAACAGAATTATCCGAATCTTGAGCACATCATCATGGATGGTGGCAGCACGGATAATTCGGTTGCCATCATCAAACAATATGAAAAACATCTGACCTACTGGCAAAGTCAACCGGACGGCGGACAAAGTTCGGCGCTCAATGCCGGATTCCAGCGGGCAACCGGTGAGATATTCTGCTGGCTGAATAGCGATGATCAATTTTGTCCGGATGCGCTCAACACCGTTGGTAAATATTTTGCGAATCATCCGGACTGTGACTGGATTGGCGGCGGCGGTATTATTCGAATGCAGAACGGCGAGGACAAAATTGTCCTGCCGCAAAAAATTGACTTTGACTCTTTTTTGTATAATTGGGGTGGTAACTGTATTTGTCAGCCGAGTATTTTCTGGAGGAAACGGTTATGGGACAAAGTCGGCGCGATGGATAATTTTTATCAATCATCATTCGACTATGATTTCTGGCTGAGGATTGCGAAAGCCGGCAATGGCGCGACGATTGATGATTTACTCTCCATCAATCTTTTCCATCCGGCACAAAAGACACAAGCGAAATATTACGAGACCTTCGTTGAGACCAATCTGGTCAGATTCGTCCAGGGCGCCAGAGAGAAAGCCCGCGGCGAACTGTTACCGGTCTGCGAGAGAGCATTCCGTTATGAGAAGTTGTTTTCCTTCCTGACCAACAGTATATTCTACCGCAGGTTAAAAAAATTATTTAAAAAATGACTAAACTGAAAATTCTGCTTATTTCCCCGCCATACGCCCGGTTCATGGGAACCGGCAATGCGTCGTTTCCGCTCAGCCTGGGGACAATGGCGACAATACTGTCCGAAGCCGGACACGAGGTTGGCATTTACGACGCTGATTTTGATCCGCGCTTTGTCGGCAAATCGCAAAGCTATTATTCCTCATTTTTACGGCAGCTGGAGGTTCGTGCCGCCAGCGCGGACAGGAATCATGAGATATGGCATGAAGTCCGGCAGACGATAATGGAATTCAACCCTGACCTCATTGGCATCTCTGCCATGACGAGTAAGTATCCGATGGTTACTACGATTGCAGAAATTGCGCGTGAAATCAAACCGGACGCCAAAATTGTTATCGGTGGTCACCATGCTTCAATATTCGGTGAACAACTGCTGCAAAATAAAAACTTAGATTTCGTTATTGCCGGCGAAGGCGAAAATACCTTCAGTGAACTGGTTGCGGCGCTGGTTGATTCCCGGCCGGATTTTTCTTCAATAAAGGGACTGATATATAAAGACGGCGGAAAAATTATCACCAACCCCGTCAGACCGTTGATTGAGGACCTGGACACGCTTCCGATAGCAAACCGCGCCCTCATATTGAACAAAGATTATGTTTCAGAAAACAATATCATGACAAGTCGTGGTTGTCCGTTCAATTGCAGTTATTGCGGCGCCAAAGTCATCTGGTCGCGCAAAGTAAGACGCAGAAGCGTTGCGAAAATTATCGCCGAGATAGAATATTTATTAAGTCAGAGTTCCTCCCGCCATATCTCATTCTGGGATGATTCATTCACCTGCAACCGTGAATATACGCTGGAGCTCATGGCGGAACTGAAAAAAATCAAAAAACTTCAGTTCAGTTGCATTACCCGTCTGGATTTAATTGATTATGATATTCTCGTTCAATTAAAAGAGGCGGGATGCACCTCAATACTCTTCGGCATTGAGTCAGGCAATGACAACGTCCTCAGGCTCATGGATAAGAAGATGACTCTGGAACAAATCGCGCAGCAGACTGCCATGGTTGATGCGGTCGGAATACCCTGGCTCGGCTTTTTCATCATGGGCTATCCCGGCGAGAAAAAAGAGAATATTATCCAAACGCTGGATTTTATGAAAAAACTCAATCCGTCCTGGGCGGAGATTAATATTTTCAACCCCCTGCCGGGGACAGACATCTGGAACAGACTTGAAAATATGGAATTAGTCAGCAGTGATATGGATTTTTCAAAAAACTCCCAGGCCAGTACCGAGAACTGTTTTGTCGAGGATATCTCGCGGGCGGAATTCAAATGTCTGGCGCTGTTTATCGCCAAAGAATTCGACCGGCATAATAAACAGCGTGGCGCCAGCACAATCATCAAGCGCGTCCGCTCTAAACTGGGAAAGATGGTTAAACGAGTCGTTAAATAGCGACCGGAGGAATAGTAATTTTGTCATTTTTAGCAAAAATTGCCGGAAAATATAACCGGATGTTGGCGTTGCGGGAATTACGGCAGCATAAACTTAAATGCAAATCCAGACCGCATATTGTCCATCTGTTGAGCCAGTATCAGTGTAACTACAACTGTGAATTTTGCGGTTTCGACTACCATACCCGTCCGGTACCGGGTCAGCTTACGATAGATAATTACCGCAAGATCATTGCCAACCTCCGTCCGTCAGTCTTGACCGAAGTGGTATTTTCCGGACAGGGTGAATCGCTGTTATGTAAAGATTTTGAACAGATTGTGTCCTATACACGGCAGCAATATCCGCACATTCATTTATCCATCAATACCAACGGGGAACTGTTAACGAACGATAAATGCGCATTTGTGGCAAAACATTTTGACACCGTAATAGTCTCGCTGCATTCGCTCAAACCGCAGGTATATGCCCGGCTCACCGGCAATGACTCGCTATCAAAGGTGATTGCCAATATCAAAACATTGCGCCAACACAACCCGGCAATCCGTTTAAATCTCTATTTTGCCTACTCCATGCGGAATATTGAGGAAATTTGTGAACATCTGAAATTCTGCCATGAACTGGGTAATTGTTCCTACAGCGGAGTTTATACTAAATTTTATTCCGCCAAACGGCGTTTTTCCAATCGTGAGGATTCAGGTCTGAATCAGATACTCGACCCGGCGCTGTCCCTTTACAATCATCAGGAACACTCCGACCGGCTCATCCGTGAAGGCATGAAATATGCGCAAACGATCGGATTATCTGAATGCTCTTTTCCGCCGCTGTTCAGCAATATTCCGACAAAGCGCCGGGATTGTCCGTTCCCGTACACGCAGATTATGGTCAGTGTCGATGGACAGATTTTCCCCTGCGGTGGCAGCGAGGTATTGCTGTATGATGAGATTACCTCCGGAAAATTAGATTTCGGGAATCTGCTCAAGAACAAAATTGACTCAATCTGGAATCTGCCGGACTACATCAAACTGCGCGAGTCATCACACGGGAATTGCACGTGGCGCCCGATGGAGTGTTGCGAGAATTGTTCCACCTTGGGATTCATGGTTGATTCCGGGAATGTTCCGGAATCACACTTTGTTAAACTCCAATAAGGTTAATGGTTAATGGTTAATTGTTAATGGTTAATGGTTAATTGTTAATGGTTAATTGTTAATGGTTAATGGTTAATGGTTAATGGATGCCGGCGGCATCAAACGTTTATAGCTAACGGCACATATATATTGTTCGACCCCGAATTGGGGTCACAGAGGATTTGGGTTCGACGATTCTATAAACGTGTTATTCCGCCTCCGGCGGATAAATCCTCCACAGGCGGATAAATCCGCCGGGATAATAAAAAGTCGAAATCGAGTATAAAATACCATAAGCGCCTTTTACAAAATTACATTTCAGGTATCGGGCGCGCTGAAAATTTACCGGCTTATCAATTGAGGCGACAAATATGAATGATCAACCGTTAGTAACTTTTGCCGTGCCATGTTATGAACAGGCAAAATTTTTGCCTGAGGCGCTGGACAGCATCCTTGCCCAGACCTATCAGAACTGGGAATGCATCATCGTCAATGACGATTCCCCCGACAATACCGAAGAAGTCGCACAAAAATATCTGAAAATCGACCCGCGCTTCAAGTACTTCAAACAGACCAACAAGGGTACCGCCGGCGGACGCAATTGCGGCATACTCAAGGGCAGCGGCAAATATATCCTGGCGCTCGACGCCGATGATACCATCTACCCCGGCTACACCGCAGCCGCCGTAAAAGCGCTGGAAGCTGACGCAAACATCAAAATTGTCTATTGTGAAGCGGAAATCTCCTGGATTGTCAAAAGCAAATGGCAACTGGATGAATATGATTATAAAAAAATGCTGATCAAAAATATGGTTTTTGCCACCTCGTTCTTCCGTCGTGCGGATTTTGACCGGGTCAACGGTTACGATGAAAACATCCGCGCCTTTGAAGACTGGGATTTGTGGATCAGAATCCTCGCTGACGGCGGCAATGTCGTCAAATTGCCCGAAACCTTTTTCACCTATCGCCGCCATGGACCTTCCAGTCTGCAACAGGTGGAAAACCGCGAGAGCAATAATAAATTGCGGGAATATATCTATCAGAAAAATCTGCCAATCTATATCAAGGCATTCGGCAATCCAATCGATATAATCGCCCAGACCATGCTCACCTCATCCGTCCGCTACAAAATAGGTTCAACCGTGCTGTTCCCGCTCGATGCATTCCGCAAAATACGCAAGTTCCTGCTGAAAACTTAACACCACTGAATAACTTTTCTATGACTCCGGGTAAAGTATCAATCGTAATTTTGAACTGGAATAAATGGGAAGTCACCGGCAGGTGTCTGGAATCGTTACGCCAACTGGACTATCCGGATTTTGAAGTAATTGTGGTGGATAATGCCTCGGACTCACCGCCGCCGGACAGTCTTATCGCAATTATACCCGGCACGGTACTGCTCCGCAATCCCGCCAACTTCGGCTTTGGCAAAGGCAATAATCCCGGCATCCGCCTCGCCATGGATAAAGGCGCGGAATTTATCTGGCTGCTGAATAATGACACTCTGGTCATGCCGGATACGCTGAGGCTGATGATTAATAAAATCACATCCAACAATAAGCTCGGCGCAACCGGTTGCGAGTTATGGGATATGGAACAACGCCGGATGCTGGCATACGGCGGTGGCAAAGTCAATCTGCGCCGTTTTTACACCACCAATTTTTCTGCTCCAACCCCTGACAGCGAATTGGATTATCTGACAGCCGCAAGTCTTCTGCTTCGCGTTGAGGCCCTGGAACAATCCGGACTTTTTGATGAAAAATTTTTCATGTACTGGGAAGATGTGGATTTGTGCCTGAGGTTGAGGTTGCACCAGTGGCAACTGGCAGTCGCGGCAGGCGCCAGAGTCTTGCATGAAGAAGGAATATCGTCATCATCGGTCATCAGAGATTGTTACAGTTTCCGTTCCGTCGTTTATTTCGCATCAAAATACGCGGAATGTGATATTTGCGCCATCGGCTGGATTGTTTTCGACCGAATCATTAAAAAACTAATGATGTTCAAACTGGTCTGGTTTTATAAATTCGCCATGACGCTGCGCAAAATACCGAAAATCGGGTAATAGCAAAACGGTTCATGCATATTCGACCGGATATGGCGGAATCGAATCCAGAAAAAGCTTACCGTAACGCTTCGACACGACTCTACGGTCAAGAATCACAATAATCCCGGTATCAGTTTTACTGCGGATAAGTCTGCCCACCCCCTGACGAAACTTTAATATCGCCTCCGGCAGGCTGTATTCCATAAAATCACTGGCTCCGGTCTCCCGGATTTTCTCCCCCCTCGCCTCAACGAGCGGATGTGACGGCACCGCAAATGGAAATTTGGTGATAATCACATTCGACAGCGCCTCCCCCGGCACATCCACACCAGTCCAGAAACTGTCAGTTCCAAAAATAACGGAATTGATATCCTCCTTGAACGCCTTGAGCATGGCAGAACGCGTCATCCCCTCGCCCTGTGTCAACAACGTAATATTGTTGACAGAAAAGAAACTCTTCAACCTTTCGGCGCACTGCTTCAGATGTTTGTAACTGGTGAAAAGAACAAACGCCTTGCCGCCGGTAATCTTCAGAAACTTCGGAATCTCAGTTATTAACGCGCTGAGATAGGTCTCCTCGCTCGGGTCCGGCATCGCCTCAGCTATATAGAGTTTAACCTGATCCGGGCTGAAGGGCGAATCCAGCCGCAACTCAGCGCCGCGGCCATAGCCGACCCTGGAACGGTAATAGTCAAAACTTTGACGCACCGTCAACGTCGCGCTCGTCAGAATAACCGGAATGCCTTTGTTGAATAGTATTTCCGAGAGTATATCATTGACATTTAACGGGGCGGCCTGGACAGTTACTCCGGCTTTTGCCTCTTCGATCCAGTAAACGTGTTCGGCATAACTCATATTGATGAATTCGCTGATTCCGTTGATATAAGCGTCACAACGCATGATCATGGATTCAAGTTCAGTCCGGAAATCTTTATCCTCCTGCTCCTTGACATAGTCCTGCAAGGCATTACGCATCGCCCCGAGTGGCTGGCTCAATAAATCCGGTATAATCGCCGGTTTGAGATACCGCCGGATATTTTCCTGCCGTTCCAGCATGAACTGTTCCGCCAGGCTGAAAAATGCCGCGGCGGTACGACGCAGTTCCGCGACCTTGGCACGCAAATCCATTGCCATGGTCCCGCTCTTCAATAGGAGTCCTTTGCCGTTATCGGGATTGAACAGCCGGTTAAGAAATCCAATCACGCCGGCGCTGTTAAGCCGTAAGCCGAGATATTCAGCGGCATTATTCTCTAAAGTATGCGCTTCGTCAATGATTATGGCGCTGTAAGGCGGCAGTAGCGTATTTTCAAGATTCTCATCCTGTTTCATCTTCAAATCGGTAAAAAACATGGCATGATTGGCGACAATTATGTTGGCTTTTTCCCAATCCTGCCGCGCTTTCCAGTAAAAACAACTGCGAAAAAACGCGCACTGCGGGCCGGAACAGTTGCCGGCTTCACAACAAACATATCCCCATATTGACTCATCCAGACGGCAATCCAGCGAATCTCTGTCGCCGATGGTGGTTTTTTCCGCCCATTGCACCATCCGGTTGATATCAAGCATCAACGATGCTGACGGAATCAGTTCATTCTGATGTTCGCCGGCAACCAGGGCCAGGCGGCGGCGGCAGAGATAGTTCCCCCTGCCCTTGGCGAGGGCGGCGCGAAAATCAATTCCAGTCAGTTTTTTCAGTATGGGAATATCCTTTTCAATCAACTGTTCCTGGAGATTAATCGTTTCAGTTGAAATTACGATCGGCCGGCGTTGAATCTGAGTATAATAAATTGCCGGAATCAAATACGCAAAGCTTTTACCGATGCCCGTCGGCGCTTCAACACACAAATTATGTGAATGTGCCAACGCTTCAGCGGTACGGCGAGCCATTTCCGCCTGCTGCTGACGGTATTCATACGGCCTGCCGCCGTGGCGATGCGCTTCTGCCAAAGGACTGTCTTCATCAAAAAAACGCATTGTCTGACCGATAATCTCCTCAAAGACAAGCGGACCGGCGTCACTCCCGCCGGCTTCATAAAGTTCCTCTGGCTCTTCGTCGCTGATATCGACGTCATCAAGCCATTCCGGAACAGTTTTATCAATTGGTTTTATCATAATATATATACCAGGGCATTCATAAAGTATAAACTTCCGGCAAAGGTAATTTTGAAATTAATCACTCCGCGCCGCAGTCGTAAATAAGTACATTCTACAAACAAAGTCAAGCCGTCAAAAAAACTACTGTAAATATAATCATTGAACAGGAAATTTGCCAGAATATTTGCAAATTTATAGGCGATATTATCGCTGATAATTTTATCAGGCAATTTTTTTTAAACTCCGGTATTTTTTCAAAAAATATCCTCCTTTTTTGAAATATTGTCATCGGAATACCTTGAATTATTATTTTAAACTGCTATGTTATATACTCTATATTGTTGAAATTTTAAAAATAGATTGCGAAGATTTTGAGAGTTGGTTCGAGTTCTGAGAGGCTGCCGATACCAGGGTATCGAAAGTCTTGAAGAGTGCGAATCCAAAATCAAAAGATTGCAATCGCTTTGCACGAGTGTCTTGCGGTCGTCTTTTTCCGTTCCTTCTTCAGGCGATATTCATATCGACCATCAGTCGGATCGAAAAAATCCAATCCACAATCCTACTCGTCTATTTTAAAATTTCAACATTATAGAGTATAAGGCTGTGTATTTATATTTTCTAATTTAAGGTTTTAAAACAATAACAAGTAAAGAAAAGGAACAACGGCATAGTATAAGTTTATGACGAAAGTCAATAATCAACTGTGTTGCGGTTCCAAGCCAAACAAAAGGAGTTCAGAACAAAATGAGTATGAGATCAATACTCAAGAGGGCGGCGATACTCGTCGCGGCATTGTGTACCACTTCGACGGCATTCGCCAGTGAAGCGGACATCAACATTCCAGACCTTAGCAAAATCAGTTTTGATGTTCTCGGGCAAAATGTTTCGGGACTGTCAATGATGTATGCCGGACTGGTAGTTTGTTTGATTGGTGTGATTTTCGGCTGGGTTCAATACAACCAGACTAAAAATCTGCCGGTACATAAATCCATGTCTAACGTTTCAGATATTATCTGGGCAACCTGCAAAATGTACCTCTGGCAGCAAGGTAAGTTCCTTGCCATCCTCTGGTTTATGATTGGCTTGTGCATGGTTTACTACTTCGGCTACCTGGATCATCGTCCGGCCGGCAGTGTCGCCATGATTCTTGGCAGTTCAGTACTGGGTATCCTGGGTTCATACGGCGTTGCCTGGTTCGGTATCCGTATCAACACCCGTGCCAATTCCCGTTCCGCGTTCGCTGCACTCCGTGGCAAACCCTGGGATGCGTTGGCGATTCCGCTGAAATCAGGCATGAGCGTCGGCTTGCTGCTGGTCAGCGTTGAACTCTTCTTTATGATTATCATTCTCACAATGCTTCCGGTATCGCTGGTTGGACCATGCTTTATCGGTTTTGCCATCGGTGAATCTCTCGGCGCCAGCGTCTTGCGTATTTGCGGTGGTATCTTCACTAAGATTGCCGACATCGGTTCCGACTTGATGAAAATTGTGTTCAAGCTCCCGGAAGACGATCCGAAGAACCCCGGTGTTATCGCTGACTGTACCGGTGACAATGCCGGCGACAGCGTTGGACCTACCGCTGACGGTTTTGAAACCTACGGCGTAACCGGCGTAGCGCTCGTTGCTTTCCTCGCGTTGGCACTCATGGGCAGCAATGCGGAACTTTGCGGTCAGTTGATTATCTGGATATTCGTAATGCGTATTCTGATGATTCTGACTTCTCTGATATCCTATTTCCTCAATGACATCATGTGCAAAGGTAAATATGCCGACAAGGCTGAATTTGACGCGGAAGCTCCGCTGACCAAACTGGTATGGGTAACCTCAATCATTTCGATTGGCGTAACTTACGGCGCCAGCTGGTTGTTGCTCCCCGAAGATAAATTCAGCACCTTGTGGTGGATCCTCTCCACAATCATCAGCTGCGGCACACTCGCCGGAGCACTCATTCCCGAATTCACCAAAGCTTTCACCAGCACCCATTCACGCCACGTCAAAGAAGTCGTGGTATCTTCCAAACAGGGTGGAGCTTCGCTTAATATTCTCTCCGGTTTTGTTGCCGGTAACTTCTCAGCGTTCTGGGAAGGTTTGCTGATCATCGTATTGATGTATGTCAGCTATTTATTGTCATGCGACCCTGACTTACTGGGAGTATTTCCGCAGAGCATGCAGTTTGCCGCCCCGATCTTCGCGTTCGGTCTGGTTGCATTCGGTTTCCTCGGTATGGGTCCGGTAACAATTGCAGTTGACAGCTTTGGTCCGGTTTCCGACAATGCTCAGTCTGTCTATGAACTCAGCCAGATTGAATCCATTCCGAATATCAAAGAAGAAATCAAGAGAGATTTCGGTTTTGAACCTGACTTTGAATGTGCCAAACACAATCTGGAAAAGAATGACGGCGCCGGCAATACCTTCAAGGCAACCGCCAAACCGGTGTTGATCGGTACCGCCGTGGTCGGCGCGCTGACCATGATCTTCGGTATCATCCTGCTTCTGGATAAAACTGTTGCTGCTGGTAAAGTTATTGAAAAGCTCAGCGTGGTACAGCCGGAAATTATTCTCGGTTTCCTCATGGGCGGAGCAGTAATTTACTGGTTCACCGGTGCATCAACCCAGGCGGTTGTAACCGGCGCATATCGCGCAGTTGTTTATATCAAAGAAAATATCAAACTCGACGCAGCTACCGCTTCGATTAATGACAGCAAAGAAGTTGTAAAAATTTGTACCATCTATGCCCAGAAGGGTATGTGGAACATCTTCCTCGCAATTTTCTGTTTCGCGTTGTCACTGCCGTTCTTCAACCCCTACCTGTTCATCGGTTATCTGATCGGTATCGCGTTCTTCGGTCTGTATCAGGCGATTTTCATGGCTAACGCCGGTGGCGCCTGGGACAATGCCAAGAAGATCGTTGAAGTTGATTTGCGTCAGAAGGGTACTGAACTGCATGCCGCCAGCGTTATCGGCGACACCGTCGGCGACCCCTTCAAAGATACATCTTCTGTAGCGATGAATCCGGTAATTAAATTTACCACACTCTTCGGTTTGCTCGCGGTAGAAATCGCCGTGACCATGAAGGATGATTTCACCAAGAACATTATTTCTGGAGTATTTTTCGTTATCGCATTGTTCTTCGTCTATCGTTCCTTCTACGGAATGCGCATTCCGCAGGATAAATAATTTCCCCGGAAATTAAGACTCAAGGCTCAGGCATCTTGCCTGAGCCTTTTTTTTGCTCTGATGGCGGAAATTTATATGCCAATACGTTGTTATATCAGTCAGAATTACTGGTGGCAGGATTAAATAAGGCGGTGGCGCAATCCGGAACGGCGTCTGGTCGGAGTCAGGAGGGCGTTGGCAATGGAAGATGTTTCCGTCCACATTTCCACATTGCGTTCAGCACGGGTTATCCCGGTGTAGAGAAGTTCGCGCGTCAACAGGCGTGACTCCGGTGTGAGTATGATAAGAACTTTCTGGAATCCTGTCCCCTGCGCCTTGTGGATGGTCATGGCAAATGCCGCTTCGTATTCCGGCAGATTACACGGTTCTACCGCGAAAAATGATTCATTCCCCGCCTTGTCAACCGCCGGGAAAAACACTTTGAGATTGCCGTTTTCGTCGGTCCAGGTTAACCCGATATCGCCATTGTATAATTTTTTATCCGGGGCATTCTGCCGGATGATGATTGGACGGCCGCGGTAAAAACCGTTCCGATGCGCTATGTTCTGTCTGATTTGATTTTCAATATAATAATTCATTGTTTCGACGCCATAACGACCGCGACGATGCGAACAGAGAATACGGAATCCGGCAAATATCCGGTAGGCGGAGTTCAGGTCAGGTGCATTTAGATAGCTCATACAGGCAACGGTATTACCGTCAATATTCAGGTCGATTTCTACCAGCCGGCTCCATAGTTCCGACTCAAAATGATGATGTTTTGCCGAGGGCAGACTGCGCAGACATATCTGACCGGAACTATCACTGGTGATGTTACTGATAATCTCATTGATTGCCGCGGCATCCGGATGATCAGGCAACTGCCGGATTGCCGTCGCCGTCAAACCAATACCATGCCCGGAATCAAATCTGCGGCTGATTTGCAACTCAACAATAGAATCATTCAACGGTTGCGGTGATGTTGATGCCGGAAGTGCTGCATTCCTCTCTTTAAACACCGTGCGCAAATCATCCATACACGCTGGTGAGGCATGATTGATTTCGGCGGACATACACAATTCACGCAGTACCATGCCGGATTCAACCGAGGTCAGTTGATTCATATCGCCGAGCAGAATAATTTTCGTTTTCGCGGGGATGGCAGACAGCAGGTTCAGCAGCAGCATCTGGGAGACCATGGAAGTTTCATCCACTATCAGCACATCCGCCGCCAGTAAATTACCGGAATTATATTTGCAATAATCATTATCAGGATAGGCGCCGATTAAACGGTGAATTGTCGTGGCACGCAAACCCGCCATCGCGGCAATAACTTCCGGTGTCGTATTCATCTGTGCCATTTCCTGATAAATTGACTCTTGAAGCCGGTTTTGCGCTTTGCCGGTTGGTGCACAGAGTTTTATCCGCAGTTTCGGATTACGTTCCAGCAACATTGCGATAATTGCCGCGGCAACAGTCGTCTTGCCGGTACCGGGTCCGCCGGTGATAATTGAAAACTGCTGACGCAACGCGGTGAAAATTGCGATTTGCTGCCAGTCAATCTGTTTCGGGTCAGAATTCTCAAACCGTTTGGAAATATGGGCAATTCCACCTGCTATCAGCGCCGGATTGAAGTCCGGGTCGGATACATTCCGCAAACAGATTATTCTGCTCAATTCACGCTCACAGAACCATGTGCGATAAAGATAAAGCAAGTTACCATGAAGCACCAGCGGCGTGAAAACGGTCGCATCATTATTGTCAATACTGACAACACTATCATAGCCGCTCAGAATTTCGCCCCACGACGGCGGCACCGGCAGTTCACGCAGGGCATATATAACCTCCGGAATATCCAGGCCTGATTCACTCAAATCATCGAACCAGTCATACAAATTATCCGACACCGAAGAAAGGTCAAGACAAATATAACGGCGCGATATAATCGCATTTGATGTCAATGCCGCCGCCAGAAATAACGGATATTTTTCAGGACTGTTTTGTTCCGCACAGATAAATCTGGCAAAATTAATATCCTGGTCGCTCAATAAACCATACTGTTGCAGCAATGCGAAGTTTTCCTGCCAGTTTTGCGGGTTCATGCTTTACCTCCCGGAAAAATTTCTTTTAACCGTTCCAGCATTTCCCGGTCATAAGGCAGGTGAAATACACCGGTTTCAGGCGACTCGCCGTTCATGCCGCGAGTATAAAGGTAGAAGGCGCCGCCAAGATGTTTTTCCGGCGCATAATCCGGCAGGCGCATCGTCAGGAAACGATCAAGCGCCACGGTGTAAATCGCGGCTTGCGCCAGATAAAAACTGCCTATCATACTGTTTTTCAATGCCGTCTGATTATAATTACGGTAAGGCATGCCCAGGCTGTTGGTTTTCCAGTCCGCCAGCCAGTATTTACCCTGTTCTTGAAATACCAGGTCGATTTTACCATTCATAAAGCCGTATTTGGCGGCTTCTTCACCCAGCGGATTCCGGTACTGCCACACTGGCGCCGGAAATTTTTCCTGCAGTAAAGCCTCAAGCCGGTTGATTTGTATTTTGTCCGGAACCGAAAAATAAAATTCCAGTTCCGCCAGCCGTTGCCGGCTGGGGACTTTCGCCAAAATTATTCCCGGCTTCAGCGGTGTTGATAACACATGTTCAAGCATGGCACAAATCTGGCGCCGCCTGGATTCCAAACTTTTGGTATAGTGTTCAGAGCCGGCATTACCGTCCACCCGGCCGAATTGAATCAGATTTTTTTCAATCAACTCCCGGACTTCGGGATGTTCGCGCCATCCCGGCTCATATATCTGATGGAAGTCAAATTTTTCCAGAATTGAGTGGATGCAATCGCCGGAAAGCGCCCCGGAGGGGAAATCGGCAAAAGACGGCTGACTATCGCCGAGGGCGGCAATGGCAGGAGTTACTGCTGCACCAGCGGCAATCGTCTCCTCCCCGCCCGGGGTGAAATCATTTTCATGCTCACCGGCAGTCATGCTGGAGAAACTCATAATCCGGAAATCCTGCGGAACCCGGCGGGGGAATTTACGACATTCCAAAGGAAGTAATACCGTCTTCTTCTGGAGACGTTCCAATTTTTTATATTCAGCCGGCTCGGAAAACTTAATATTATCAGATTTGCGCCAGACTGAACGGATTCCGACACCGGCGCCGGCAATTAACGGCGGCGTACCGGTTGACAGATATTGCGAAATACTTGAATCAACAAGATTACCGGTAAGATAATCTATGGCATTATCTTTCTTTTTATGATGTTCGCGATGGGCAATACAACAATAGTACTTGGCGCGGGTTACCGCGACATAGAAAAGCCTGACCGCCTCCGCAAGTTTTTCACGCCGGTAATATAACTGACTGCCTGCAAAATTTTTTGTCCCGAGTTCCAGAAAAATTTTATAGCCGTTGTTCGTCTCCCGGTGAAAGAAAAATTCTTCTTCTTTCCTGTTGCCGGGCATGAAGCCCCACCCCCAGAGGGAGGGACAGAATACAATCGGAAACTGTAATCCCTTGCTTTTATGCACCGTCAAAATTTTCACCGCGTCATCATCACTTTCCAGGCGCTGTTCATACTCCGCGTCGTCCTCGCCGCCGGTAACGCGCTCCTGCAACCAGTTAAGCAATCCATCCATACTGAGCTGGCGACTGCGCGCCATCTGGTGAAGCAGTTCCGCCAGATGTGAAATATCAGTTAAATGGCGCTCCAGCGCCGGTTGTTGCGATTCCTGGTGCCGGGATCGAATATCGCCGCGTTGCAGTGAAAAAAACATGGGCATAAAACCCTTATTCTGCCACAAATCGCGTAAATCATAAAATTCTTTGCGGTATGTTTCCAATTCGTCGCCGGAAAATTCATCATTGCCGATGGTATTAATACTGGCGGCATCAAGGCCGAAGATTGAAGTCGTCAGCGCGGTGAAAAGCAGCCGGTTATTGCCGGGGTTCAGAATGCCATTCATCACATGATAAATTTCCCTTGCCTCCGGCGTGGCAAAAACGTTTCCGGAATTTTGCAGTACGGCAGGAATGCCGGTTGCGGCAAGTTTTTTACAATAAAGACGCGCCTCCCGGTTACTATAGGTGAGAATGGCAATATCAGAGGGTTTTACCGCGACAGATTTGCCATCTGATTCAAACCGGGCCATTGGTTGCTTCGCGGCATTTTCCGTTTCAGCCAGACGCAGGATTGTCGCTATCCGGCTGATAAATTCAAAGTTTGAATGTTTGGCGATTGTTTGCGCATTGCTATCCTCATCGACAACAAGAGGAAAAATCTCCAGCGGCGCGGTAAAATTATCGACGGATTCAACCACCAGCCGGCCGATTTCCCGTCCCGACACGGCAGGATGATAGGCGATTTTATCTTCGACGAATGGATTTTTGCCACCAAAAATAATATTGAAGCCCTCCAGCATCTTCGCGCAGGAACGGTAATTTTTGGTCAAAGTCGAGATATTCGACTGACTGGCTAAATTTTTCCCGGCGTCAATACAGGAGTAGATATCCGCACCGCGAAAAGCGTAGATGGATTGTTTCGGGTCGCCCACCATCAGCATCAAAGTATCATGATGGTTGAACACGGTGTTGAATATTTCATACTGGACCGGGTCGGTATCCTGAAATTCGTCGATCATAACCACTTTGAACCGCTGGCGGATACGTTCGGCAAATATTTCATTTCTTAACGCATTACGGGTGTTAATGAGCAAATCGTCAAAAGTCTTCACCTGCATCAAACGTTTCTTCGCGGCAAGGGTATCAGGACGCCGGGTGTACTGTATAAACTCGGCTTTTATTGATTTGACATAGATTTTAAAGGCATCGCTGAAACGACTGACAATATCAGAAATTTCCTCAAAAACTCCCGGAGTGGAACCATAGCCGGTACACCATTCCTTGTTGGCGTATTTTGCATCAGTAATATCATTCTTAGACAGATCATTCATCGTATTAATGACCAGATCACGGTCAATCTTTTCACCTTGCATCCGCCCGATAAAGTTCGACAATGAAGTTCGTGGAGCTTTTTTCATGATTTCGTAATTATCTTCAACTGCAACGATTATCTCATCTTTGTAATCACGCCAATACTGCATAAATTCTTCAAAAATAGAGTGTAACGTGTACTCAACCTCTTGCAGTGGCAGGATTTCAGTTCCATTCTCAATGGCACATTCAGGATTCTTCATTATCAGCCGGGCAAAATTTTGCAGTGATTCCATCGTGAATTTGCATTCCGCGGCAACCACACCCGGCAGCCATTCATCCGTCCGGAAAAAATGCAGCCGGTAAAAGTCAGCGGCAGTTTCACGGAACAGATCACTGTCATCGCTGACCAGTTCAGTAGCGAATGACTCGCCGCTTTCCACCGCAAATTCATTGAGCATTCTGGCACAGAAACCATGTATGGTACAAATTGATGCTTCATCAAAATTCGCCAGCGCCGCCTGCAAGCGCAGCCGGATTATCTCCGCGCTGCCGGTTTTGCTCGCTTTCTCCAGCACTTTTTTCAAGAGGTCATCGGCCGGGTTTTCTCCTGACTTCAAGGCATTAATTGCATTGGCAAGATTTTCGCGGATACGTATAATTAATTCTGCCGTTGCCGCTTCGGTATAGGTAACAACCAGGATTTGACTGATATTCGTCGGTGTTTCCCCTTCGATTAACAGCCGGATGAACAAATTTTGAATCGCGGTAGTCTTACCCGTGCCGGCGCTGGCCTCAATCAATTTGACTGTGCCAAAATCCAACGGGCATTCAATTACATTAAATTCATTCATTATTTTTTCTCAGGCTAATCCCAGTAAATTTACCACCGCTTTGGAAACTTTAACAAACTCATCACCGCCGGGGAACTCCGGACCAAAACAGAATTGAATATATTCGTCACTCCCATCGCCTTTTGGAGCGCCTTCAAAATCCTTCTCCCAGTCAATGGCGGCGGCAAAGAGTGCCTCCTCGTCCGTTTTATTATTAGCTAAAGCCTTGCAATAAACCGTTGAACTGGAGATAAAGAACGGCAATGGTCTCGACATACCAATTAAATAGTATTTCAACAGTTCCTGCAATTCACGTTTCGCCTTATCCGCGGCAACAGGAAAGAGTTCCTTCGATTTTTCTTTTCCGACAAAAACAGTTCTTACCGGACCGCGGGATAAAAGGTTAGCGGCCAGATGAGAAATTGTCAGCATGACCATATCCTTGTCTTTCATGTCGGTAAAGCGATACAGTAATTGCGTGATTTTTCCATCATTGATAAACAGATTATCCAGCCGGATGCGGAGCGTGATTCCTTGCTCAAATTCAACGACTTCTTCAACCATCATTTTTTCGCCGGCGGCATTGGCAATGATACTGCGACTCTGGTCGGATACAGTTTCAACAATCTCTTTCAGTTGCAACTCCCCGGTCTTTACCGGCGCTAAAACCCCGGAACACTCTAAACGCCGGCAGGTATTAGTAAATATCTCAGGTCTGGATTTAAAGTGTGATTCAATCTTCTTTTCTAATAACATTTCACCAACATTATATTTATCCAACGAGTCAAGGCTGAACTTCTCGGCTTCGGCAATTTCAGCTTGAACCCGGATACCCGGGTCAATCTGTAAGCGCCGCGTCAGAAAATATTTCGACGGATTCCTGAAAAAACAGATCAGATCCGGCAAACTCAAATCTTTGAGCTCGCCTTGAATCTCCGGCAGTGGAGCAGCACAGAAATTTCTTTCCGCCTTGCCTGAACCTCGCTGTTGAATCAAATTGGCTAAATGCAGATTTTCCGTTGAATAAGAAAACAATCTGGTATCATTGCCGTCAAAATATTTGCGGCTGAATGGTTGTAACGGATGTCGCACCACCAGATGTTCGCACAGTGAAACATTCCCTGATTTCAGCCGGTATTTACCATTTTCCAAATAATCCAGCAATTCACTGATTACAATACTTGATGGCAGTGCGCTGTTGTCCTTGCTGTCCTGACCGATATAACTCAGATAAAAACAATTTTTCGCGGAAATCATACACTCCAGAAATAACGCCCGGTCATCGGCGCGCACAGAACGATCCCCGCCCCTGGGGCGCTCCGCCATCAAATCAAAACTGATCTTGCGCTGCTGCCGGGGAAAACTGCCTTCGTTAAGTCCCAGCATACAGATAACCCGCGCCGGAATACTCCGCAACGGTTTCGCTTCACAAAAAGTTACACCCCCGCGCAGAAAACCTCCACCTGAATAAGCCCCGTCAAACTGACGGCAGAGAATGTATTCAAAAACCGTTCTGGATATTTTTGTTTTTGGCGCAATCTGAATGATATCGCCAATCATTTTGCACACGGTATTCCGCAACCCCTGCACCGGTGCGGAATAAACGCCATCGTCAGAGAAGAATGTGTGAATCACCTCCATGGCAATATCCTGCCACCAATTCGGCGAACCCGCACCTGTAATTTCCGCCTCTTTCATCCGGCGGCAAAGCGAAAATAACTGCTCCATAAATTCGTTAAACCGTCCCAGCAATTCGGCATTCTGTTCGGAAACCAGATTACTTGGACAGAGGTCACCTGATGCTTCGCCGGCAAATATCTGTTCATCACTTCCGGGAAAACTGCCGAATGCGAATCCTGCCTGCAAACCGGCAAGACCGGTACGCCAGGAGTTGGCGGCAAAATCAACACCGATTTTATCTTCCCGGAATTCGCCGTCAATACCCCAGCAGATATTCGTTCCGCCAATCCAGCGCCGCAACAGCGACAACCGGTCATCATCAATACCGAATTTAGCGGAAACGGCGGGTGTTTCCAGAATCGTCACCACTTCCGGAGCAGTAAAACGACTGCCGCAAAGCTTAAAAATGTCAATCAGTGCAGTTGCTTCGGCGCCGAAACGCTGACGGCGGTCCGATATCGTGGAAAAAAACCAGCGTTCACTTTCCGCCGGCAATGATTTAAATACCGCCTCAAGATACGGCGCGTACTGCTCCATATCCGGCACCAATACCAGCACTTCATGCGGCAATAACGTTGAATCACGCTCAAAACAGGCCAGTAACTGTTCAAACAAAACCTCAACCTCGCGCATGATGCCGTGACAGGAATGGATTTGCAAACTGCAATCATTGTTTTCAATTTCCAGATATCCGTCACCGGCAACCGGAGCACGCCCCTCTTGAACGTCCTGCTGAATTTTTTTCAGTAAAGAAACGGGGTTATTTTCAGTGAAAGCCGTTGTATCCTGCACTTCGTCGAGGCTGCAAATCAGGCGGAAGAAATCCCGGTTTTGCGTGCCAAGCGCGCGTAACAGTCCGTTGATATTTTCGTTGGCATCAATCTCTTCAAATTCGATCTCTGGAATCGTTTCAGCGTCAGGTTCTGAATTTTCCCTCTTAGCGGCAAAATGTTTTTGTAATTCTTTCAAGCGTTCACGGGTTGCGGTTTTTTTATCTTTAACCTCGACCCAGTGCTGTTCCTGACATGGCGTCAAATAGTAGAAATAGACTTCACAAACCCGCGAAGCCGCATAAATAATTTCCAGATAGGATGGCGGCAATGTCGTGAAACCAAAGAAAAATACCCGCTTCTGTTCTGCCAGCAAACTGAAATCAGCGGTAAAATCACTCCCTGCTCCGGCCGGAAAAAATTCGGGATAAATCTGCCGGAGCAAGGTTGAATACAATTCCGCAAAATTGGTCGTTCCCTTGCACGCCAGTTCATTCCACAGTATCTGCTGCCATTCGCTCTCCTTGCAACCGCGCACAGGATTAATCCCCCTGCTCCAGTCCAGAATCATCTGCGGACGGAATACCGTGTAATTATCCAGCAGCAAAGCAAGACGTTCCGAAATCTGAATTTTTTTCAAACCATCAGTATCGTCATTCAGATATTTTTCAATCAAACTGAATTCCGCTTTTTGGGACAAACTTGGCAGTAAATCAAAAATTTTCCAGGGCATCAGTTCCGGAGACGGCAGCGGGGTGAGGCGGTTGCAATCGAGCAGAGGCGCGAATAGATATTTTTCAATGAAGGCTTTCGGGAATGGACATTGGAAATTAGCGGCGATACCGTTGTTTTCCGCCAGTTGCAGTGACAACCAGCGTGCCATGCCCCCGCCCTGGACAACAATTAACTCGGGATTAAAAATGCCGGTGCCGGGTTCTTTCAGCTTTGCCGCCAGCTCTATTGCCAGCAAATCAAGCCGGTTGCCGTAAACTAAATGAAAATTGTGGTGGTCACTTAATACGCTCATTTTCTCCGCACTGTCCTCTTTCAGCACAAATCATCCGAAACGCAAAAACCTGACAAAAAACATGAAGCGCGCCGCGGAACAAAAATCATCCACGGCGTGCAGTCAGTTCAGTTGCATATTTCTACTTAAAAAATAAACAACTGAAATTACTCTTCGTCTTCATCTTTTTCGCAAGCGCACTTGCACACGCCGTCTTTACAATTTTTGTTGCGGTGGTGGTCTTGCAATTTGTCGATGAGATGAGTAATCTGATGGTCTATTTTAGCGACGGCGGAATCAATAGACTGATACATATCATGGGATTCATCATCTGCTTCAAAATTGTGGTTTTTCATGTTTACGAGAATTTCCGCTTTGCAACGGTTCTTTTCAACGTCCAGCACAACTTTGACACTGGTGATTTTCAACTGCGGCACGTCAAGTACAGTACTCAACTTGCTTTCAACGTGTGCTTTCATGGCATCAGTTACAGAAACATGACGACCAGAGATAGTGATTTGCATAATAACCTCCAGA
This sequence comes from uncultured Victivallaceae bacterium, assembly GCA_964392985.1. Taxonomy (GTDB): domain Bacteria; phylum Verrucomicrobiota; class Lentisphaeria; order Victivallales; family Victivallaceae; genus CAYMSF01. The sequence continues at coordinate 76,848 of CAYMSF010000007.1, forward strand.
ATTTGGTGTTTAAAACAAATGCGGCAAAAAATTGACCTGCCGCATCATTACATAGTAAACTGCGGGCCCAGATAGGTCTCCCGCGCCTTTTCATCATTCACCAGGAAATTGCTGTTGCCTTCCAGCAAAATCTTGCCCTGCGTCATTAAATACGCACGGTCAACTACCGAAAGGGTTTCACGAACATTATGGTCAGTAATCAAAATACCCAGATTTTTCGCCTTTAATTGACCGATAATCTGCTGCACGTCATAAACCGCAATAGGGTCTACACCGCTGAAGGGTTCATCCAGCAGGATAAATGACGGATTGGTAACCAGGGCGCGGGTAATTTCCAGCCGCCTGCGCTCCCCGCCGCTTAAAGTCATCGCCTTCTGCTTCGCCAAAGGCGCCAGTTCAAGTTCATTGAGCAACTCTTCCAGCCGGGCAAAACGCTCTTTGCGTGAAATATCCAGAGTTTCCAGAATCGCCAGAATATTCTGCTCTACGGTCAACTTACGGAAAATGGAAGGTTCCTGCGCCAGATACCCCATGCCAAGGCGGGCGCGTTTGTACATCGGCATCTGCGAGATGTCCGTGCCGCGGAAAAATATTGAACCTGAATCCTGTTTAATCAGGCCCATAATCATATAGAAACTGGTCGTTTTGCCGGCGCCGTTCGGCCCAAGCAGACCCACCACTTCGCCGGCTTCAACGTGTATCGACACCCCGTTGACCACCCGTTTGCCATGATAAGCCTTGACCAGGTTTTCAGACCGCATCAAATAATCTTTTTTTTCTGTTTCGCTCATTACTCATCATCCCTGTTCAGGAACATTCCAGACGCTAAACGCGCTGGACTGATTATACATCCCGTCATAACGCTAAACTATCACAAAAACACCGATGTTCAAGCCGCAAACAATCACATCCATTAAAAAACTCACGCCGAACTGCCACCCAGATAAACACAAATCATCGTTACATTGTCTTCCGCACCGCAAATCAACGTTTCTTTCATCAACAAATCAATGGTATTGCGCGGTGTCTGGCTGTTGCGCATAATCTCCTCTATCCGGTGCTCGGAAAGGTGCGCGGTCAACCCGTCACTGCAAAGCAAAAAGCGATCACCCGGATAACGCTTAAAAATATTTATCTCCGGTTCCACATCTGAAGCCGGTCCCAAAGACTTGGATATAATATGCGAAAATGGATGCGTTGATGCATCACGCGCCGAAAGTCTTTGCGCACGGACCATCTCGGCAACAAAACTATGATCTTCCGTCAGGCGTTGCAGAATATCATTGCGCATCGCATACAACCTGCTGTCCCCGGCGTGAGCAACTATAATCGCATCAGCCGTAAAAAATGCGCTGACCAGAGTAGTTCCCATCGGCTGCGGCATCTGCCGGCGGCAGTTTTCCGCATAAATAATCGCATTGCATTCCGCGATGGTGGAACGCATGAAGTCAATGGCATCACGTTCTTCGGTAAAAGCTCCCGCTTTGCGCCGTTCCCATGACGCGATAAAGTGTTCGCAGCAAAGCCCGCTGGCAATATCGCCATGAGCATGACCGCCGATACCGTCGGCAATAACGGCAAGAGCATTACCGCCATCCCCCGGGTCGGCAATATAGCAGAAACTATCTTCATTCACCTCCCGGATCAAACCGGTATGCGTTTCACTGGCGAAACTCATCGGCGCTATAACCGGGAGCGCTTTAATTCTTTTTGTTTTTGCCATCATCTTTTTTTACCATTAGCGTCGCGATGCGGAACATATCAAGCTATTTACTGTTTTGCAACCGGCATCTGCACCGGTAGAGACAATATTAACATCCTTGTCTATGGCAAAAATAGCACATTTTTAAAATATAGCAAAAAAAAATTGCTCTTCTGTTTTGCATTCCTTATAGTTTCTGCTTATATTCTTATCTGTTTCCCGTATTAAGTGTGTTAGCCATGTCGGCAAATGAATTAACGATTATTAATTTTTCCTTAACAAACTGAAAGGGGCATCATGAAAAAAGCGTCTGAAATTAGAAATTTCGCTGTGGCCGGTCATTCCGGCGGTGGTAAAACCTCACTCTGTGACCAAATGCTATTCAAGGCCGGTGTGGTGGAACGTTGCGGCAGTGTCGATCAGAAAACCAGTGTTTCCGATTACACCCATGATGAACAGGAAAAACGTTGCAGTATCTATGCCACCCCAGTAAATTGCCCCTGGAAAAATCAACATTTCTTTTTTACTGATACCCCCGGATATGGTGAATATATCGGTGAAACGATTGCCGCTTTGTATGCCTGTAACGGCGTACTGATTGTCGTTGACGCCATCGGCGGACTTGAAGTCGGCTGTGCCAAGGCCTGGAGTATGGCGGCGGAACGCAACCTCCCCCGGATGATCCTGATTAACCGGATCGACCGTGAACACTCAGATTTCAACCGTACACTCTCACAACTTCAGGATGCTTACGGCAAGACCCTCGTAGTTCCTGTCACCCTTCCGGTCGGCAGTGAAGCCAGCTTTAAAAAAGTAGTTAATGTCCTCAGTGATGATGAAATTCCCGCCGAAATCGCCGATGATGCCGCCAACTATCGTGAAATGCTGATGGATGCCATCGCAGAGACCGATACCGCACTGATGGAAAAATATCTTGAAGGCACCAAGCTCACCCCGGAAGAAATCGCCGCCGGCATGAAAGCCGCGGTCAACGGTGGCACGCTCGTTCCGGTTTTTGCCGGCAGCGCCGTCAAAGATATCGGTATTACCGAACTGATGGATGCGATTGCCGCGATTATGCCGGATGCCTTGAACGGCAAAGAGATCATTCACGCTGACGGCAGCAAAACCGCAATTACTGACGCCGGTCCCGGCATCGGTATGGTTTTTAAGACTATTATTGACCCGTTTATCGGACAACTGACCATTATGCGCGTTCTTTCCGGCGTATTTTCGTCAGAAAAGGAAATCTTCAACATTTCCAGAGACAGCAAAGAACGCGTCGGACAGTTACTGATATTGAATGGCCGTGAACAGAAACCGGTCGTTGATGCCGGACCGGGCAGTATTATTGCCATTGCCAAACTGAAAGATACCCATATTTGCAATACCTTGTCAACGATACCCAATATCAAACCGCTACCGTTTATCCAATTCCCGAACCCGGTAATGTCTTACGCGATTTCCGCGGTCAAGAGCGGTGAAGAAGACAAAATCACTTCAGCGCTGCACAAGATTACCGAAACCGATCCCACCGCCAACTTGAAAAGACAGGATGAGACGCATGAAATGCTCCTCTCCGGCATGGGTGACCAGCACCTCGGCAACATCGTCAGAAAACTCAAAGATTCCTACAAGGTTGATGTCCATCTTGCCACACCGAAAATCCCCTACCGCGAAACCATTATGGCTTCCGGCGAAGGACATTACCGGCACAAAAAACAATCCGGCGGTCATGGTCAATTTGGCGAAGTCTTATTGCGCATGTCATATAATGATGCCGGTTACGAATTCGTCAATGATGTCGTCGGCGGCAGCATCCCGAAAAACTTCATCCCGGCAGTTGAAAAAGGTATCGTTGAAGCAATGACCACCGGTCCGCTTGCCGGATGTGTGGTCGAAAAAATCCGGGTATCGGTTTATGACGGTAAATTCCATGCCGTTGACTCATCGGAAATGGCGTTCAAAATTGCCGCGCGAATGGCTTTCCGCGATGCCATGAGCAAAGCCAAACCGGTCCTGCTTGAACCCATCATGAAGGTAAAAATCACCATCCCCGACCATTACATGGGGGATATCACCGGCGACTTGAATCATAAACGCGGTCGCATCCTGGGTATGGATGCCGCCGGCGGTATGCAGGTGGTCAATGCGGAAATACCGCTGTCGGAAATGGCTAAATATGCCACCGAACTGCGCAGTATGACCCAGGGGCGCGGACTGTTTGAAATGGAGTTCAGCCGTTACGAACAGGTGCCGTCAATCGTGGCCAATGAAATTATTGCCAAGTATCAGGCGGAAAAACAACATCACGAAGAAGAATAAACGTTTATGTTTATATCGGGCAGACGACAATAAAGTCTGCCCGTTTTTTGACTGTTTCTGCGAATTTTGAAGAAGTTATTATTAATTTAGCGAATTCAACCAGGGATACGAATGAAGCCGGACGCCAAAAGCATTATCAAATTTGAGAATGTTTCTTTTGCCTACGAGTCCAATAATCCAGTATTGGAAAATGTCAATTTGACGTTCAGTGAATCGGAAATCGCCTGCATGGTCGGTCCCAATGGCGGCGGCAAAAGCACCATGCTTTACCTCATTCTCGGCTTGATCAAACCTCAAACCGGACAAATCACTGTTTTTGGTTCATCACCGGAAAACGGCAGACGCAGAATCGGCTACATGCCGCAATTCAGTAATCTTGACCACGATTTCCCGGTCAATGTCACCGATGTCGCGCTAATGGGACGACTGACAAAAAACTTTTTCGGCAGATATTCCAGCGCTGACCGCAAAATGGCTATGGACGCATTAGAAGAACTGGGCGTCGCCGATCTGGCGAAACGGTCATTTTCTGAACTCTCCGGCGGACAGCGGCAGCGGGTTCTTATCGCCAGAGCATTGACCTGCCGCCCGGATTTGCTCCTGCTGGATGAACCGACCGCGAATGTTGACCCCTGCGTCCAGGAACAATTCTATGTGACGCTAAAAGAGTTGAGCAAACGGATGTCCATTCTTATTGTTTCCCATGATCTGGGTTTTGTTTCCCAGCATATTGACAGCGTCATCTGCGTCAACCGCCAGGTGCGGATTCATCCGACCTCGGAAATGGTTTCCGGACAGTTCATTCAGGATCTCTACGGCTATGGCATAAGCGCCATCCGCCATGACCATCGTTGTTCCGGGGAGGGTCACCACCATGATTGAATTCATTAAACAGTTAGGCGACCCGTCAATGTCCTTCCTGCTGTACGCGTTCCTTACCGGCGCAGTCGCCAGTGTCGCGTTCGGCATCATCGGCTCGTATGTCGTTACCCGGCGGATTACCGCGATTGCCGGCGCTATCGCCCACTGCGTTCTCGGCGGTATCGGTCTGGCGCTGTTTTTGAAATTGAATTATCACTGGACGTGGTGCAACCCTATCTATGGCGCGATTGTCGCGGCGTTGCTGTCCGCGATAATCATCGGACTGGTCAGCATGTATGCCCGTGAACGCGAAGACACCGTAATCGGGGCAATCTGGGCAATCGGCATGGCGGCAGGTCTGCTCTTCCTTGCCAAAACTCCGGGATATATTGACTTGCACAGTTATCTCTTCGGGAATATCCTGCTGGTCAATGCTGATGATTTCAAATTGACTATTCTGCTGGATATCATCGTACTGGTGCCGTCAGTCATTTTCTTCAATAACTTTTTAGCTGTATGTTTTGACAGCCGTTTCGCGGAATTACGGGGAATTCGCACCCGGTTGACCTACCTGCTGTTATTGTGCATGACCGCATTAACCATTGTGCTGATGGTAACGATTGTCGGTATCATCATGGTTATTGCGTTATTGACGCTGCCGGCGGCGATTGCAGGATACTTCACGCGGCGGTTATGGTCAATGATGAGTCTGGCAATAATCCTGAGTTTTGTCTTCACTACGAGCGGATTAGTTGCCAGTTATCAGATGGATCTGCCTTCCGGTCCGGTAATCGTCTGCATCGCCGGAATCTGCTACATCCTTACCATCGCCTATCGTATGATAGTCAGAAGATTCTTCGGCAAATAATCCGGCGACAATAGCACCGGTTATTTTGTGACAGTTCCTCAGGAGTTGTAAAGAAATAATTGGTATTACTTGATTACTCTGAAAACCTCGCCCTGCGGCTTGCGCACCAGTGGTTCCGGCGCGGCATTCGCATAGCCTAGTGGAGTAACGGCATAGACGCTCCATGGCGGCAGAATATTGAGCAGGTGATTCATTCTTTCAACATCATAAGCGCAAATCCAGCAGGTGCCGAGACCCTCGGCGGCAGCAGCCAGTACCAGATGTTCCATGGCGATGCCAATGTCAACCGGAATAATCGGTTCGCCTTCAAGACGTTTCCAGCAGGTATCACTGTTGCCCAGCGCGACCGCGATTGCCGGCGCCTCCGCCAGCCAGGGACGGGTATAGACGGAACATATTTTAGCGCGCAATTCCGCGTTGAGAATAATACGGAAACTCCACGGTTGCAAGTTGCATGCCGACGGGGATAGATTTACCGCTTCTCCGATACGATTCAGCGCATCAGCGGGAATAGCATCCGGTTTATAGCCGCGAATACTGCGGCGTGCTTTGATAACATCATAAAATTCCATATTAATCTTCCTTATATGTTAAAATTATATTGATTAATCTAAATCCAATACAAATATCCGTCAAGCCGGTTTATGCTCAATAAGGTTGAAATTTTAAAACCAGATTGCGCCAGGTGTGTATTTCGACCATCATTATCCAATTACGGTTCGACTTTTTATTATCCCGGCGGGATAACACGTTTATAGAATTCTCAAACCAAAATCCTCTGCGACCCCAATTCGGGGTCGAACAATATATATGTGCCGTTAGCTATAAACGTTTGATGCCGCCGGCATCCATTAACCATTAACCATTGATTACCCGCCCGGCCCGGTTATTTTTCCTGTTCTTTCCCCGCGATTATCGTAACCGCAGGAACATCACGATGAAAATATTTTGCCGCAATGCGATTTACCTCGTTCCGGGACAATTTCCGAAAATGAGCAATTTTCCGCCAGGGATGCATGAAACCATCGCCGTAATATTCTGCCAGAATACTCTGCAAAATCAACAAACCCGGCGTTTCCGTCTGACGCGCCAGATCAAACATCACGGCATTTTTCGCCGCGTCAAACTCCGCCTGATTCAAACCATGTTCAGCCAAACGCAACCGTTCTTGATTAATTAATGCCAATGCTTTTGACTCCGAACTGGCTTGAGTACCTGCATGAAAGGTAATCAGTCCGGGATGAAATCCCATGAACGCATCCACGCCGACGCTGTATGCGAGTGCGGCATCCTCTCTTACCTTCTTGAATAACTGCGAAGACAAACCATTGAGTGAGTCAAGAATAATTGATACCGCGTCAGCATCGGGAGAACGCGCCTCGCAGCCGGGAATGGAACAGCATACTGCGGACTGTTCACGCGGCAGGACGAGACGTTCATAATAATCCTCCACCGGAAATACCGGCGGAATGACATATCCGGCAGTGGATTCTTTCTGCCATGTCATCGCATTCATCAGTTTTGTAAATGCCTGCAACGCAACTTCACGGTCATAATCTCCGGCAATACCGAAAACAGTCTGCTCCGGAATAAGTTTACTGTTGAAAAAATCCCGCAACACTTTTGGCGTAAGCTTGGCAATGCTTTCAATTTTTCCGCTCGGAGGAATGGAATAGGGATGCGGACCATAATTGATTGCCAGCATACGATTAGCGGCGGCGACACGCGGCGACATGGCACGGCTCTCCAGCGATTTTATCAGGTTATCCTGTTCCCGCCGGAATTCTTTCACGCCAAACGTTGACTCGGTAAGAATGGATTTTAAAATATCCATCGAGAGTTCAAACCGGTCTGCCGTACAATTCACTTGAATAATCATCGAATTGCGATTAGTTACCGCTGAAAACTGAATGGCGTTGGTTTCAAGAATTTTTGCCAGTTCAATCTCATTCCAGCGTTTGGTGCCGGCGCCGAGCATTGTTGTGGTTAGATTGCTGATGCCGGCATTCGCCGGATTCTCGGAAAATGTCCCGCCCGGCATAACCATAGAGAAATCCACCAGAGGCAACTCCGGTTTATAGTACTCAACGAGCCTTATTTTTTTTCTGGTCAACCGGTGCATTTGCGGTTGATGCTTCGCCTGACGGTCAGCAGTCGAAGATACAACTTCCTGTTTGACTGCTTCCGGCAATACCCGGCAGATGGTCGAATGGTCATCACGCAAATATTGTACCGCCGCCCGTTTCACGTCATCAATCGAAACTTTCTGCAGTAATTCCAGATAATATTCTGCGGCGGTGGCAGTGCCCCAGGCGGAAACGCCCGCGCCGACCAACCCCGCGATTCCGGCGCTGGTACGCATCCCGCGCAAATATTCAGTCGTAGCCTGTGTTTTTTCGCGCTCAAGTTCTGCCGGAGCAATGTCGCCGGCGGCAATTTGCGCCAGTTCAGTCCTCAACGCACCTTCAAGTTTAAGCCGTTTCTCCGGAGCGCAAACCGCCCAGATATACATCAAACCGGCAGTCGCCGAAGAACTGCAACCGGCGGAAATGTCAATCGCTAACTCTTTTTCCATGCAAAGTGTACGCATCAACCTGGAACTGTTCCCTCCCCCGATTATCGCGGCAAGAATATTCACGGCAGCGTTGTCCGGACTGCAAATATCGCCGATTTTGTAGCTCATAGCTATTCTCGCCAGCGGATCAGTAAAATATTCGGTGCGTTCCCGCCGGACCTGCTGTTCCGGTTCACGCGGCAGTACCGGGTTTTCAAGATTACCCCGCCGCCATTTGCCCAGTTTCCGGCTCAACATGGAGACAGTGCGATCCTCATCAATATCGCCGAAAACGGTAATAAAGCTCCGTGCCGGAATATACCGGTCATAATAATATTCCATCATCATTTCCCGGGTCACCTGTTCAATCTTCTCCCGGTAGCCGATAATCGGGTGACGCACCGGATTAATCAGAAAGGATTCCTGAAACATCAATTCACTCAGGCGGCGCTCCGGGCGGTCATAAGCCATGTCGCGTTCGCGCAAGATCACCTTTGACTCTTTTTTGAATTTTGCCACAGGAAATTCCGGGGCGGAAATCATAGCGGAAATTAAATCCAACCCCTGCCGCAAATGTTTTGACGGCAAGTCAATATGATAACAGGTTTGACTGTAGGAAGTATAGGCATTGACATAACCGCCCAGTTGATTAACCAGATCACTGAGCGCCATCCCGGGATAACCGGCACAACCCTGGAATAACATGTGTTCAAGGAAATGTGACAAACCGCAACCGAGATTTCTCCCCTCGTGCATACTGCCGGTGCCAATCCAGGCCTGAATACTTACCGCCGGCACATCATGCCGTCCCAAAGTATAAATCCTCAACCCGTTGTCCAAGGTAAAAGTTTTCACCTCTGACAGATATTTTCTCTCCGCGATCGCAGCTTTTCTCATATTTCTCCTCTAATGGTTGGGCACCGTCTAATCTATAATCATGGTGGAACGCGGACGCACCAGCGCCGGTTCGGTCACAGTACGGGGCAGCATAAACAGATCAAAATCAATATTAAAATCCTCAGGGGAATCATTTTCACTGACCGACAACACATTCTTCCCGGCAAGTTTGAATACTATGGCGCCGACATCAACCGCGCTGTTTATGCCCCAGTTCCGCAATACATGCTCCGCCAGACCGGAAAACTGTTCAAACGCATACAGACTGATACCTTCCAGAAGTTCCCGTGCTGACACATGTCTGGCGCGGTTGTCGCTGTTCTGCGCGCAGACATGCACCACCGCCGCGTGAATAAATTCATAAGCTTCAAAATGATAAGTTTTATCTGCATCGACAATCCGTTGAATCGCTTCAGCTATCTCATCAACCCGCTGTTTTTCCTGCATTGCTTCTTCCCGTCTTCATTAGTGGCGCGGTTTTTCCCGGCTCTGTTGCATTTTTACCGAAAATACTGCCAGCCCGCTCGATAAACTCTCATTATGACAAATCACATCCGGAGGAGTTTTCAGCTTCACCATCGTAAAATTCCAAATCCCGAATACCCCCGCCGCAACCAGAATATCTGCCACATTCTGTGCTTCCTGCCATGGCACGGTGATAATACCCACCGGCACTCCGGTTTTACGAATCATCTCGCCCAGACAGGAAAGATGATAGATTTTTTTTCCGTGGATCATCGTGCCGACTTTGGCGGGGTCAATATCAAAACCGGCGACTATCTTCAGACCATTCTCTTCGAACGGCTTATGTCCCAGCAGCGCCTGACCGAGTGAACCTACGCCGACCAGAAATGCCTCATCGGTTTTATTCCAGCCCAGATAGTTCTCTATCGCCTCAATCAAATCCTTTAAACAATAGCCGCGTCGCGGCTTGCCGGGAATACCCATGAAAATCAAATCTTTGCGGACCAGAATCGGTTTGAAGTCAAGTTCATCAATCAACGTCGTCGTCGAGACATATTCATGACCTTCAAGTTCCAACCGTTTCAGAATATGTAAATAGATTGGCAGCCGCTTCACTGTCGGCAGTTTTAGAATTTTAGACTGACCATTGGCCATATTTCCGTCCATATTCCACTCCATTTCGTGTTTTCCGCAATTTGTAAAACCGGCGGGACATCCGGCATAAACCGCAAGACTTTACGTTCAGAACAATATCGCCATTTTTACCGCTTTCAAGTCAGTGCCGCAATCTTTTCCATAAAACACCCCGTTGAAACCGGATGAATATTCCTTATCCCGGCGAATACGATTTGTTTTTAGCAAAAAAGATGACATATTATAGTCAGTATCGGTGTGAATCCGGTATTGTTATTGCGGTTTTCCGCCGGGATGTAGCGCAGCTTGGTTTAGCGCGTTTGACTGGGGGTCAAAAGGTCGTGAGTTCGAATCTCACCATCCCGACCATTTTTTCAGCCTTATTTGAGCTTAAATTAAGCCTCTTGAATAAAATCCACGATTCCTAACAATTCCCATAAATTACCCTACTTTAGTACCGTTATAAGCAAGATAGACCCCCAATAACCCACCAATTTATTGAGGCAGAGTTAAAATTGACTGCCAAGAATATATTCAGATATTGTTTTAGAAATATAACGGAATATTTTTAACAATAGGCATCAAAAATACAAAAGCTAAAGTTTGACTCCTGTATATTAACCACCGTATACCCTGTTTGGAATATCGCCGACAGCGGTTAACAAAAAAGTATTTGTGACACTACCCTCCCCCTGCTAAACATTTAATTTATTCCGAAAAAAATTTCATATTTTTTTGACTTTCTTACACCCCCAGACACAAAATGTCCGGGCTCGTCGTGTATAATTATGTCACATACAATAAATGGAGATAATTATGAACGTTGAAGAATTTAAAAAAATGTCGAAGTATGACCAGTTTAATTATGTGATGTTTAATGATAATGGGGATGCTTTCAGAGAACACCTGGATATTGATTCTCTTAAGGGCAGCGACTGGGCAATGTTGATAACCGTGAATAACGCCCTGATTAAGGATTGTCCGTTTGAAAAACTTTCGCACCAAGACTGGGCTCATGTAATTGCTGAAATCCCGGAACTGGTGCCAAAATTTCTCGATTATGGAAAATGGGAAGACTTCGACGGTTCCGACTGGGTGGTACTATTGGAACAACCGGAATTAAGAAAATACTGTGATTGGAGCAAACTGAAATTTGCAGAATGGAAAATGATTTTCAGTTATATTTATGATCTTGACGAAAAATGTCCATTCGCAGACTTTAAACCGGAGGAAATTGATGATTTATTGCGGCTTTATCCGGAATTGACCCCATATACGGGACTGAAAAATCCACATCAATTATATATTGTGAATAAGCATCCAATATATATTGTGAATAACCATCCAATTACCGCAAATGCCGATGACGATGAGATTCCGTTCGGCCCTATACCCGAAGACAAATCGGCGGAATCGCAGGAATTATCTTGCCTGTTACAGGAGGTTATCGGCTTTTCAAAATCAGAATCCTATTGGAAAACAGCCGGGATTCGCCGTAATCGGAAGTCCATAGTCGCCGTCTATGCCGGTGATCTCGCCCAACACAAGTTTGAACAACTAAAAACCGCGCTCAGGAATATCCAGCTGCCGCTGACTTGCGGTTCTGAACCATTTAATGAAGAAAGTTTGTAACACACTACACTGACGGACATAAGATGTCCACCTTGCTGTGTTATTAGTATATATAACAATTATAATGAGGATAAACTATGAATGAAAGAACTTTGAGCCGGCTGAGAAGAAACAGAAACAAACCGACCCTTACCGAAAAGAATGAAGAACTTGATTTTGTCTGGCGGTTTTTATATCTGAAAATTTTTCAGTATTTTAAAAACCTGACCACCCACTATCGCGGTCACCTCCAGGACTCTGACAGTTTCAACCCGATTGCGTCGCATCTTGACGCCGACGAACTTAAAGCGATGTTCAATAAATGCACGACACCAGCGGTACGAATAAAGTTATTAAACCAGAGGGCGGGTACTAAAGTCGATATTTCCGGCGACAATCCTAATGATATATTAAGAATGCTATGGGAATGCCCGCACTCCAACGCAAAATTCCGTGTTGCTATCGGTAAATATCTGGATGGACAGATCAGCCGTTTGAGCGCTTCACTGGAAAAAGAGCCCGATGCCGCGGTCGACCGGTTCAAACAACTCGGCAATCTCTTTAAACTTGAACCTATTGAACTTGAACTATTGATATTATCACGGGTTGTTGTCGGCGACCTGTGGTTTACCAGTGATTTCCATGGCGATTTATCCTTTGGAAAAATGAATCGCTTTGCCTGCTCACTGGGTATCTCATTTGAACAAATGCAGAAAA
>CAYMSF010000008.1:0-87123 GCA_964392985.1 uncultured Victivallaceae bacterium
CACATGAAAAACTTTATAGGATAAAAAATTGTAATTAAGAAAATTCCAATCAATTTGGCTATAATAGACTTTCAAATATAAGTTTAATAAATTATGAATAAAGGAAGATCAAAAATGGATAGTCATGAATGTTTAATTGAGAGCTCCGATAAGCTTAACGTTTTGCAGGCCGTCACGATTCCGGCGCGTGAGCTTATAGTAATCGGTGACATGCATAGGTTTTAGATTATATAATATTTATTTTAAGGTGTTTATAAACTATGCGTTGAAATTTTATTGAACAAATTTATGTTTTTTGGGCAAAAAGTTTAAAATTGTAATTTCAGCTTAATACTTGAAGAGTTAAGTGCAATGTAGTGTCTTTGAAAATGGTTGGTTACTTATTGACATTTATTGTTTTGGTGTCATCCATCAACCAAATACCATCCTTGCAATTATCGGTGCTGTCCTTGAATGCAGGAATCCAAGAACTTTTTTCGCCCCGGTCTTGTCGGAATCTGAAGATATCAGCATACAGTATATTTGAAGGCGGGCGGTCAAAGAGTTTTTCAAAGGGGAATGCGGCTTCTATTATCCAACCGTTGGCATCAGTTCCTATTTTACAAAATGAATCAAGATTATAAGTTTGACCATCTTTTTTAAGGTGGCATTTTCCATCTGGTTGAATATAAATAAAGATTGGATTGCTGGCATCTTCTTTTTCTGATAAAGTGATCCTTACTGAATCGCCGGCAAGATGTGCTATTTTCTTGTCTGTTTTCCAAAGTTTATCCATGCACCCGAGCATGATAAAAAGATTCTTTGAATCAAAGGCTATTTTGCCATAAGTATTAGCATGTAACGATTTGTGCTTTCTTATATATATTTGACTAAGAGCTATTTTTGATTTAGCTTTATTCCAGACGGCGTCATCTATAATGCCATCAATTACTGGTCTGATGTCTTTTTCATCAAGTTTATACAGTTGTACTGAAATTGGGAATTTAGTGTTGTTTAAAAATTCATTTTCCCATTTTGCTGAGGCATTGTTGACATTTATTTTGAAATCAAACCCGAGTGGTTTACCGCTTGACGCCTTTTCTCTTCCCGATATAATGGCATCCGCTGTACCCTGAGGTATTCCTTTGGCTGTCCACCAGTTTAGTCCTTCATCCCATATCCAAACGTATTTATCGGTGGTTTTGAACGCCCAGTAGATATTATGTTCGACCCATTGCAATCTTTCTTTTTCGTCCATAAAATTGGACAGCAACGTCCGTTTTGGTCTCATGGCAAAATATTCATCCAAATAAATGCTTGCGCCCAACTTTACATGCTTATTATATTTATTGCGTAGAGATTGATCCAAAAGTATATTGGGAACATCCTCATGTACCCGTTTTGCCGCATTTATATATTCTTCCGAACTTTCGTAATAATATCCCATTTCATTTCCATCAATAATTTCAAAGTTACCGTTTGCGACCTCAAGCATTCCTTCAATAAACGGTAGCAAAAGAACATCTGATGAAGCTTCAAAACACTTTTCTGTATCTGAGCACCATTCTCCATTTTTGATTGTGAATTGGAGTTTTTCAGTTGCAATAAGCATCAGCAACTTAGCATTGGGTATTTCTGAGAGCATAACTTCGGCAAATTGTCTTCCGCGCTTACGGACCTGAGCTTTGTACTCTTTGAAACTTTTGGTTTCGCTGTGGACGGCGCTGCGGTAAGACCACATTGCCCAACCATAGGCTTCGGGGTCGAAAACAATCCCTGTACACCGCCCGATTTTAGCAGCTTTGGAAACCAGCCGCATATTATGGAGGATGGCTTCCCAGTGTTTGTCATCAAACCAGTCCTGGTGTTTATGCTCGACCTTGCAGGTGATTATTCCTATAAAATTATCTGTGAATTTTCCCCATTTAATTTTAGAGAGATTGACAAAATCCTCTTGCATCTGTTCTTCAGGATATTTCTCCGGATTAAAAACGGAACTTGCCAGGCGCCAGTTACTGAGTTTTATCCTTATTCCGTCAAAGGGTTGTTTTTCCATTTCCTGAATATTGGCGGCGATATAATCAGGGGTCTGACTGTCCCAGCCCATCTTGATTAATTTACAATTGGTTGCGGCATCACTTTCTGACACGCACAGTAATAGCATTGAACATAATGACAGTAGTAACATCCCTTTTTTCATTCCAATACCTTTCTCCAGATTTTTATCCCGTCGAACATTGCTCTATTGCATTTTAAAATTTAATTCTTTTAATTTAAAGCGCGAAGCGTGTGCCGGTGCCGTTCAGGCCGTAATCGTAGTTGCTGTGCCAATCGCATCCTGTCAGTATGGAGTTAAGACGCAAGCGAGGCCATTCGAGTCTTTTTTCAGCACAAATGTCAATAGTTCCCAGATGAGGAATTATTGATTTCAGCCATGCTGCATTGCATAAAGTGTCAGTCTGATATACACTCATTCCATCAACACCGGCATTCAACTGACGATACGCTATATTCCATATAGGCTGTTCCTCGAAAGAATCATGCGGTTGATTTATATTCGTCATTCGCTGGGGAATAAGATTTAAAGAACCAATTCCACCTATAATTTTCTTCGAGTTCATGCGTGCCATATTGACATGATGTTCGAAATGATGGGTCATATCGTTTGCACTCCATAATAAAGGTGAAAGCATGACGATATCAAACAGATTTTCTTTATACCATGAACTCAAATCAATACCGGCAGCCAGCATTAACCAATTGCTGCTTGCAGGTATTCTGATTACTATAGGACATTTTCTTTGGTCTTTCTGTTCTTGTGCAGTCACAGAAGCCCTCAATTCTCTCATAAATGCAGTAACGCCTTGCGCTCTGGAATAAAACCATTCTGTGAATATTTCATGATTATAACCATAATGTTTTCGCGGATCAATGCCGGTTTTTCCGGTGTAGGTTTTTAGTTCTTCCTCATGATAGCCGGTCATTGGCGGTTGTCTGCAAAAATCCAGAACAAGGGCATCTACGCCGATACGTTGTGCTTCCAGCAATATGTCACAGCGTTCTTTTCTAACCTCTGGAATCGCATAACTTAACCGTGTGTAATCTTTTTTGCCGTCATGCATAATCTGACAATATTCCGGGTGATTTTCAGCAAAAGTGGAGCGAAATTCCTGACCCGGCATATAAAACCGGTTCATGCAAAGTCGTCCCCATATTGGAATTTTTTCCTTCCGTCCCCAGGTAATAGCTCGTCGTAATGGACAAAATTTTTGCATTGCAAGATGCCCGACCAGATGAGTTTTCGGAGGGGACGCAGGCTGATGAATATCAGCAAATTCACTCCAATAACTTAGCGTTGCCCTACCTAGAGCCCATACAATATTACTGAAGCCTGAAGCAACATGTTTTTCCAGTTGAGAATCAAATTCATCAGCAACATTCTCAACCTGATTTATGCCTGCGCCAGCAAAATAATCATCCCATTCACAAATCCCGTAAAGAGGTATTTTATTTTTCATAAATTCTGAACATTTCATTTATTTGTGATTAAGTGCTTAGTTATTATTTAGGTTTTTCCGCTAGATTAAAATCAACATTTGAAAATTTTATGGAAGATGCGTGACCATCTCCCCATAAATAATTTGCTCCGACCAGGTGGCGTCTAAGAGAATGAACCCTTTTGTTGAAAAAATAATCATCATCAAACCTTGTGGACCATACGCCTACTCCTAACGGCTCCCATCCCCATATTTTCTGGTTGAATTTTCCACCATCCCAGGCGATAATGAGTTGTGAAGGTTTTTTTACTCTACTGAGAACCGTGGTAGTCTTTGCTACTGCAGATGAAATTCTGTAGTTGTATGTGTATCCGGACGAATTATTGATTCCACCGGTTCCTTTTGCTGCAGGACACTCGAAAGGGATCTTTTCAAAGTGCGTAAACTTAGGCGGCGTGGAATTGGGATAACTGGTTTCAGCAACATTTCCTACGAGAATAGGCATATAGCCTTTCCAGTCATCTACATATGTTTGCATATATATGCCTGCCTGCTTCAAGTTTGACATGCAGGCAATACTTTTTCCTGACTCACGTGCTTTGCTCAGCGCCGGCAACAGCATACTGGCGAGGATTGCAATGATAGCTATCACAACGAGGAGTTCTATGAGCGTGAAACAATCAAGCATAAATGCATTAAGGTATGGACTCCGACCTGTCTTTTTCATCCTTTTAAAGTTCATCATGATTCAAATCCCTTATTTCAGTGTTTGCCAGGAACATTCAACTTGTAATGACTGGAGTTTGCAAGTTTTACATATCCTTTATAGTTATATATAATACTATATAACTATTCTTTTGTCAATAGATAATTGTATGCATCAATTAAAAAAATGAGAAATTATTAAAAATAGCGGCCTGAATAAAATATAGTCGGGCTTAATTTTCCCGTTTATTAAATCTGGATTTATTCGGGATTGTCCTTAATTGATCCCAGATTAAGAATTTCCCTGTCAAAATAGTATTGCGTATTCCCCACTTTGCCGGTCTTGATTATTTGGAGTAACACTTCAATAATCTTCTTGCAGCCAACGGCGATGTTGCTTCGCACGATAGCCAGCGGATGCCTGGTGTATAGCGCCAAAGCGTTTTCGCCATGTACCAGAATGGAAATATCTTCCGGGATTCTTAGTTTTAATTCATCCAGGGCGCTAATTACAGGAGAGATACTCATCCAGCTTAACAGGAACAGTACATCCGGTTTGCCCTCTTTTATAATTGTTTTGGTACACTGGTATTCGCCTTCCGGCGGATTGACGAATTCATTTATTGTCATTCCTGATTTTTTTCTAACGGCTTCGCGCATTGCGGGCAGCATGATGCTGGCAAATGTGGCATCGCCTCCAGCGCCAATTACGGATATTCGATTTAAATTGCGCTGGTGAAAATACTGGACAACCTCACGTCCTTCCTGACAAAAGTCAGTGACCATCACAGGAAAACTGGCTGGCAGATTTAATCCTAGCCCCACCACGGGAATATGACCATTCTCCAGGCGTTTAATGTCGGCAGGTTCAAATGGTCCAAGGGTTATTATCCCCTCGACCTGAGCGTCAATCAGCGATTGTATGTGATTATGGCTTAAATAGAGCATGTAACCATTTTCAGAAGCGCATTTATGCAGTGCGCTGATAATGTGTCCCAGCGCTAAGTTATTATCCAGTTCAATATTGCCGGTCAGGATGCCGATGGTGCAATGGTCTGTAATTTTTAATTTGCTCGGTCGGTTGGGCAATTTACGAACATAGGTACCGCTGCCGCGTTTGCGTTCGATAAATTTGTCCTGCTCCAAAAGCGCCATCGCCTGCCGTACGGTAAGATTAGTCGTCGAAAACTTTTCAGCAAGTTCATTCTCGGAATAGAAACGATCCCCGATATGATAAGCTCCAGAGGAAAGGCGCTCCATCAGAAAACTGCGTATTTTTTGATATTTTGGCAGTGCGGCTTTATTGCTGATACCCATAAATCACCTACATGTTATATCTATAACTATATAACTTGAAGCGATTTTTGCAAATTAAAATTTACCGCAAATGATGAGGCAGTGTTGCTGATCAGACATTTGCACCGGTTTTTAATCCGCATATATTTAGACAGTTTCCAATAAAATAATAAAACACTGATCCGAAAATTGCCCTTAACCGAGCCGGCTGCAAAATCTGTTGGTGGACTAAAGTTATTAATATGGTTTTGTAATTTGTTTTGCAAAACAATCAGTATCATGTAGTTTAATATGCCATTTCTCTAATTAATAAAGTATTTTGGGAAAGAGAGATATTATGTCATTAAATTCAATCGAATTGGAATCGTTCGGCCATTTTAATGGACCAGATGCCGCTTTTACTATCACCCAACAGCACTTGCCACGCCCATGGCACTACATTTACGCCACGCCGGAAATGCTGTTGAAGTTATCGCATCAAGGTGTCAGTTATGCCCAGGTAATGCCGCCGGGAGGGATTCTGCTATTCAAGCAGGAACGTTTTGAAATTTCACCGGCATTGCTGGTTTGGTTCAAAGATGGCGAAAATTCTGCGTTCAGTAATTTTGCCATGCCCGGGCTTTATCCCTGCGGCGGTGATTATAGTGAATTCCGTTGTGATTTCCGCCCTGAATATGCCGAATATAAAGTAGTGCAAAATCATTGGCAAGTCACCAGCCGGATCACCATAGCTATGAACGGAATGGCAATCATCTTGAAAATTGCGGTTCGCAATACGGCTGAATGTACCAAATCGCTCGAGATAATCCCATTATGGCGTCCGCATAATACCCAGGCGAGTATGGCACTGTGGGACGTGCCGGAACTTTATCAGACCTGCCAGTATTTTAATGACAATAAATCCGGCTTCATGGTGGAAACGCGTGATCCTGGCGCGCAAAAAAACCGGCGCAAGTATTCTGTGCTGCTTACTGATCTGCCGGTTGCTGCAGCCGAAACCGATTACCGCCGGTTTACTAAAGATGGCGGAATGATGCGACCTGACGGGTTGAAGGACAGTTACAATTGGCCCTTGGACAATCGTCAAGATTTTCCGTTGGATCAAATCGGCACGCCGGAGTCAACTACCGGATTTTTGCCGTTGGCAGCACTAACCTCCGGGAGTTTGGAGTTCTTACCCGGTCAGGAACGTGAATTCACCATTGTGCTGGAACATACCGCCGGATTTGATCTTGATGCCGTAAAGCAGGCAATTGAATCTGCCCGTTCTAAATTAAGTCAGGAATATTGGTGCAGTAACATCAAAGCATTCCGGACTACTTATGAAAAATGGACAAAACCGTTCCAGATTGAGACCCCAGACGTTGAATTGAATGAATATGTCAACACCTGGCTGCCATGGCAGTTGAACTGGGTGGGAATGCTTGATCGCGGCTGGCCGACCGGAATGCGTGGAACACGAGATTCAGCGCAGGATTTCTCCGGGATAGGATTATTCGACCCGCCTGCCGCCAGACAGGTTCTCTTGGAAGCGATGGCTTGTCAGCGATTGGACGGTTCGTTTCCGCGACAGTTTTCGACATCCGGTCCGGAAGGGGTTCACGATCTCCGGGATTACGTTGATTCCGGCTGCTGGGTCTTTGAATTATTATATGATTATTTGCGCTACACCAGTGATTTTTTGATTATGGACGAACCTTGCCGCTGGCTTGATTCCAACGAAAGTCTTCCGGTAAAAGAACATGCGAAACGGTTGCTTGAATACTATATTGCCGACTGGAACCTCGGTGAACACGGACTTGTCAAGTTGCGTCATGGTGATTGGAACGACGCTTTCAACTCTGCCGGAATCAAGGGGATTGGCGAGTCGGTAATGGTCAGTTGTCAGGTAGTTTTCCTGCTGAAACTCGCCGTAAAAATTTTCCCGGAAGACGCGGAGCGTTTTGCGGCAAAAGCTGAAACGATGCGCGCTGCAATCCGCCGTTATGCGCTGAATTCAGCAGGATATCTTAACGGTGTTTATACGGATGACCATAACTGGCTGTTTTCACCGGAAGATGCAGATGGCGAATATCGCATCAACGGCGCAGTAAACAGTTGGGGAATCATTGCCGGAATTTTCGAGCATATAGAAATCCCGGTATTGCTTGAAAAACTCAAGTCGTTAAAAGGTCCCTGCGGTTACCGGCTGTTTCATCCACCGATGGGCGTAAATCCTATTGCCAATGCCGGACGGATTGGTTCAGGAGATACGAGACCCGGATTGGTGGAAAATGGCACAGTTTACAATCATGGCAGTCAGGGATTTTTATTGCGGGCGCTCTGCATCTTGAAGCAGGGCGATTTTGCTTTGGATGTGTTGCATCATTTGCTCCCCTATGATCAACGACTTCATCCTGTCGGAGTCGTCAAAGCGGAACCTTACGGGATTTTGAACCACTGGACAGAACTCAACGGAATTGCCGGAGAAGGCGGATCACCATTTCTTTCCGGTACAATAAGTACTGCCGTACGGGCAATTTACGATGGTTTGTTCGGCATAAAAATAGAGTTTGACGGGATTCGCCTTGAGCCTTCGCTGCCGTCATGCTGGAAACAGGCAAAATGTCAAGTGGTGGTGCGCGGTCATCAAATCGAAATTTCAATTCATGCGTCAGACCGGAATCACATCAAAATTAATGGTCGTGATTTTTTAGAAGATTTAATACCCTATGCCATATTAAATGAAAGCGACGGACCAATAAAAATCGAATTTGAGAAAAATACAATTGGTTAATCTTGTTACAATAAATTGATTAATAATCTATTCCGGAGAAGAGGTCATTCAATAAGTTTTTTGATAATGGCGTTTTATAACCTCTGGCGATAGATTGCCGGAGGTCATAATATCAACGCCGTCCATCACCGCGATCGCGATTATAACCGCTGATTCCTCTGTCACCGGAATTACGGGTGTCGTTTCCAGTACCGGACTGAACAGAACGGGATGCTTCATAGACTCCGGATTGAATGCGGCTGTCAGTAACAACCGGAGTTGACGGTATAATGCCGCGATTATCTTTATCATGGTTTTGAATCCTGACGGCACTCTGAGTGTCAACTTGTCCAGCGGGTGACATTTTGCGAACTTCATTGGTAACCTGTTGAATTTTGATGCGATTGTCTGAAGCAGTTGGCGAAACCTGGACGGTACCGCGATTCTCTTTTACACTCGTTTGATTTCTGACAGAATTCTGGTTGTCAACTTGCACGGACTGGGACTGCTTGCGATTTTCGGTTTTAACTGGCTGAACAGTGACACGATTGTTAGCGCTGACCGGTTGAGTCTGAATATTAACGTGATTTTCCCGTTCACGGCTCTGGCTTCTGACAGAATTCTGGTTGTCAACCTGTACTGACGATGATGATTTACGATTGTCACTGGTAACCGGCTGAACGCTGACATGATTGTTAGCACTGACCGGTTGAGTCTGAATATTAACGTGATTTTCCCTTTCCCGGCTCTTGCTTCTGACAGAACTCTGGTTGTCAACTTGCACGGACTGAGCCTGCTTACGATTTTCGGTTATAACCGGCTGCACTTTGACAATATCTTCACTGACGGCAGTCTTAACCTGACTTTGATTGCGACGTTCACGTGCAGTATTCTGATTTTTGTTTGATCCGTTGTCGTTTATTGTTACCGACTGATTATTGGTCCCGGTTACACGATTTACGGTTTGCGGGACATTCGACCTGCGGTTGTCAACCGTTGTTGACGGCACGGAAGAGATACTGCGCCGGTCACTGCCGGAGGATTGCACACTGCTGTTATCATGATTAACATTAACCTGACCGCGATTATTGCCGGTTATACGATTCCCGGCGGGAGCTGAATATGATTTGCGGGAATCAAGGTCATCATGCCGGTAGCTACGGCGTTTATCAGGAGCATAATTGTATAATCTGCCGCGATCCCACATTCCGCCGCCATAGTAACAATGCGCCGGATAGTAACGACCGTTCCAGCAGACATAACGATTTTTCCAATACCAGTAATGCCAGTAAGAACGCGGATAATAGCGACCGCTCCAGGATACCCATACCGTAGTAGCCGGTTCATAAACGATACTTTGATCATAAATGACCGTGTCACCATTATTGACGACGACGACCCTGGTTGACGGCGCCGGTAGAGTTATGATACCGCCGACAGCAGGAGCATTAACCGCAACATCGGGCGCAGTAACCGTAACATTATTTTGCGCGGTGGTGGTGTCACCGGCAATCTCTGCCGGGTCTCCGGTAACGGTACTACCCTGATTTTGTGCCAGTGATTTTTCAAATTCCGCCGCCTTTACCGGATCGTAGCCGTATTTTGTGGCGACATCGGGTGGAAGGTCACGGAAATCAACCCAGCAGGCGCGGTCGTCGCTGACAAAATTAATTCCAAGTGGTGTTGTTTCGGTTATTCTGATTTCCTTGTACGTGGTGCCGTCGATGGTGGTGATGTCCTCGCCCAGAACGGTTGCGGCAAACAAGGCAGACAGCAATAGAACTGCATACCCCTTTTTCATGATTGTGACCCTTTTTATTTATGCCGGAGGCGTAATGCACACCGGTTGTTTAATCCTGGAACTAAAAACTGTCGAAGGACTCTGTTATAATAAGTCGTTATATTTACCCGTAAGGTTACATCTTTCCTGCAGATGCCTGACGGAACAAGATACAGGTTTAGAAAAAGACCGGGAATAAATCCCGGTCTGATAAATCACGATGCAAAACCTGGACTAATGCCGGCCGCCGCTATCCCCGCCACGACCGCCGCTACTGCGTTCTCCGCCGCTACTGCTGCGACCACCGCCACGGTCATAGCTACCGCCGTTGCTGCGTTCACTGCCACTGCTGCGTCCGCCGCCGCGATCATAACTGCCGCCACGATCGCCGCCGTTGCTGCGACCACCGCCGCCGCGGTCATAACTGCCACCGCGATCGCCACCGCGTCCACCACGGTAGGAGTTGTAATGATAGTATCTGCCTTGATGCCATCTGCCGGCATTATGGAAATAATGTGCCGGATAATAGCGACCATTGCTAAATACATACTGATGATCCCAATACCAGTAATGCCACCAGTATCTCGGATAATAACGTCCATTCCACATAATCCAGGTAACGGTGACAGGTTCATAGGCAATCTGTTCGTCATAAACGACCTGGTCGCTGCTTCTCACGACAATAACCTTGGCTGGTGTCGGCGGTGGCATCGGCGAGCCGATGTTTACACTGGCGATCGGGGTTGTTACCGATATTCCTGCCCCGCCAGGAGCGGATGATACTGTCGCAGTCGCAATCGGCGTTGAAACGCTGACCGTCTGCGGTGAGACAATTACACCGGCGACCGGAGTACTGACCGTCGCGATCTGTGGCGATACTGTCGTCGTCGCTACCGGAGTCACAACCGTGGCGCCTTGCGGCGATACTGTCGTCGTCGCTGCCGGAGTGGCAACGGCGGCGCCCTGGGTTGATACCGTGGTTGTCGCTACCGGAGTATTAACTCTGGCGGTCTGCGGCGATACCGTTACAACTCCCGGAGGAACTACAACTGTCGCCGGAGCGGTTACCGGTGTATTATTAGTAACCGTGCTGCCTTGATTTTGTGTCAATGCCTTTTCGAATTCTGCTGCCTTCGTTTGATCGTAGCCATATTTTTTAGCGATATCGGGAGGGAGGTCGCGGAAATCGACCCAGCAGGCTTTTTCACTGCTGATAAAGTTAATCCCGATCGGGGTTGTTTCGCTTATTTTAATGTCCTTGTAGACAGTTCCATCGGTCGTTGTGATGTCTTCGGCCGAAACCGCTGCGGCAAACAAGGCAGACAGCAATATAACTGCATACCCTTTTTTCATTTTCCATATCCTTTGTTATAATTACCGGATGCACTGTGCATTCCGGTTTCAATCTTCAATTCCATTGGCCAATGAATTGTTCATGGAGTAGTCGTAAGCATTATTCGTTTGGTTACATATATTCAACATTATATTGATTAATATATTTATCGATGTCAATAACAGAGATACCAACTGATTTATAAAATTAAAAAAGGCGCTCCGCTATTTAGTCTATTTCTAATTTTTCCCTAACACAATCCTAACAATTGAATGATAAATTTAAGTTATAACAAGTAGAAAAGAGTCGTAAAATTCAATAACACACAAAACAAAAGGATGTTAAAATGAATTGGATCAACAGGAAATTAGGAATGGCGGCATTGGGCATCGCGGCATTCGGTTTTGCCGGCGCGCAGGCGGCGGAACAAATCATCAATGGAGCCGGGGCATCATTCCCGGAGCCGGTTTACCGGATATGGACTTACAACTATCAAAAAGTCGCCGGCGTGCGGGTAAACTATCAGTCAGTAGGTTCCGGGGCTGGAATAAATCAAATCAAATCAAAAACCGTTGATTTCGGGGCATCGGATAATCCGTTGAAACTGGAGGAGCTGGATAAAAATGGTTTGATTCAGTTTCCGATGTTGATGGGTGGCGTCGTTGTTGCCGCCAATCTTCCCGGGGTTGCCAATAATCAACTGAAACTTGACGGCGAAACGTTGGCGGCAATTTTCATGGGTGACATTAAGAGCTGGAATGATGACGCGATTGAAGCGCTCAATCCGGGTGTAACCATGCCAAGAATACCGATAACGGTTGTGCATCGTTCAGACAGTTCCGGCACTACCTGGATTTTCACCGACTATCTGGCGAAAGTTTCAGCAAAGTGGAAGAAAAATGTTGGCGCGGATAAGTCAGTAAGTTGGCCGGTCGGTATCGGCGGTCAGAAGAATCCGGGAGTCAGCGCGAACATTCAAAAAGTAAAAGGTGCAATCGGTTATGTTGAATACACCTATGCGCTGGAAGCAAAATTACCGACAATTGCGCTGAAAAACCGCGAAGGCGAATTTGTCAATCCGGAAATCAGTTCATTCCAGGCAGCCGCGGCCAATGCCGACTGGCAGAACGCCCCCGGCATGTATATGGAATTGACCAATCAACCCGGAAAAGGCTCCTGGCCGATAACCGGCGTAACCTACATAATTATTTATAAAGACCAGAGCAATTTGAAAAAAGCCGAAGCGATGTTAAAATATTTCAACTGGTGTTTTGTTGAAGGCGGCAATGCGGCGACCAAACTGCAATATGTACCGGTTCCGGAAAATGTTGTCAAGATGATCAAGACATCCTGGAGCAGTTCGGTAAAGTCGGCCGGTAACAATGTTAAATTTGAGTAATATAATTTAACCCCCTTGTTCAGGACTTTTACGGGCTTCAAATCCGTAAAAGTCCATTTTATCAATAATATATGGCAAAATTAAAAAAACATTTTTTTGACCCGGACGTTTCCGACCGCATCTTTCGCTGGACGACAACGTTCTGCGCGGTGCTGGCGATATTGCTGATTGCCGGATTTGTGGTCCAGTTGTTCTGGCACTCCATCCCGGCATTTAAGGCATTCGGTCTGAAATTTGTATTTTCTTCGGAATGGGATCCGGTGCGCGGTATTTATGGTGCCCTGCCGGCAATTGCCGGAACGCTGCTGACCACATTAATCGCCATATTTATCGCTGTTCCCTTGAGTTTTATAGTTGCAATGTTTCTGGTGGAGACAGCTCCACCGTCAATCAGTCAGCCGATTGGTCATGCCATTGATTTACTGGCGGCAATACCGAGCATAATTTACGGTTTGTGGGGATTATTTATTTTTGTTCCGTTTATGCAGGAATATATTCAACCGTTCCTGATGGATACATTGCGGTTGCGGGCTGTGCCGTTTTTCGGCGGAGAGTATAACGGATTCGGCTTTCTCACCGCGGGAATTATTCTGGCGTTGATGATTTTTCCGTTTATCTGTGCGATTATGCGGGATGTTTTCAGAATGACCCCGGCAGTGCTGAAAGAAGCGGCATTCGGCGCCGGCGCCACGAGGTGGGAAGTAACCTTGGATATCACCATGCGTTACGGGGCGCAGGGAATGTTTGGAGCAATATTTTTAGGTCTGGGTCGTGCTGTCGGCGAAACGATGGCGGTACTGTTCGTTATCGGGAATGTGCCAAAACTGCCATCATCCTTATCTCAGGCAGGGACAACGATTGCCGCCACGCTGGCGAATAATTTTGCGGAAGCTGACGGTATTTTAAAAAGCGCGCTGTTTGAACTTGGTTTGATTCTACTGCTGATGGCGCTGGCGGTACAAATTATATCGCAGTACTGGCTGTCCAGAATAAGACGCCAGATGGGGGACCGTTGATATGCGTAAACGCAGTCTGACATTCCGTAAATCATTGAATACACTCGTTACGCTGGCATCGATTACCGTTGTCGCGCTGGCGTTAACGTTCATGATATGGATTCTGTACACGGTAATCTCCCGCGGATGCGGAAGTTTTTCCTGGGCATTTTTCACAGAGCCGACGAAACCGTACGGCATACCAGACGGCGGGGTGGCGAACGCGATTATCGGCACTTTCATGATAACACTCGGCGCAGTCGTGATTGGCGTACCGCCGGGACTGCTCGGGGGCATTTATCTCTCGGAATTCGGTCGCGGCACCAGGCTTGGCGACTATATCCGGTTCGCGGCAAACGTCATGATGGGACTGCCCTCGATTATTGTCGGGCTGTTTGTTTATGTCATGCTGGTTTATACGTCGAAGCACTTTTCCGGCTGGGCAGGTTCAGTGGCTCTGGCCATTATCATGTTCCCGGTCGTACTGCGCACCGCTGAAGACATGATGCTGATGGTACCGGACGCGCTGCGGGAAGCAGGTTTGGCGCTCGGGGCGCCGCGCTGGAAAGTAACATTGCAAATTATCTGCCGGGCGGCGCGCACCGGACTTGTTACCGGAATACTGCTGGCAATCGCCCGGGTAAGCGGAGAAACTGCGCCATTGCTGTTTACGGCGTTGAGCAGTGACAGTTGGCCATGGCAGTATTTCACGCAGCCGACTTCAAACTTAACGATTACTATTAATGAATACGCCACCAATTCACCGTTTGCGGAAATGCATGGACGCGCCTGGGGAGCGGCATTGCTGGTAACGGCCGCAATATTAATGTTAAACATCACGTCTCGAATCATATTCAGGGAAGGCAAACATGGGAAATAACGCAAATTCCAACAATGAAGAAGTCAAGATTGCCATCCGTAATTTAAATTTTTTTTACGGAACACATCAGGCGCTCTTTGAGAATAATCTTGACATCAAAAAAAACCGGGTTACGGCAATTATCGGTCCCTCCGGATGCGGCAAATCAACATTGCTCCGGACGATCAACCGTATTCATGAACTGTATCGCGAACAACGCGCCGAGGGTGAAATTATTCTGGATGGCGAGAATATTCTTGATCCGGCAGTTGATGTGCTGGAACTCCGTCGCAAAGTCGGCATGATTTTTCAAAAACCGACACCGTTTCCGATGTCAGTGTTTGATAATGTCGCCTATCCGCTGAAACTGCGGTTTCACTTTTCCAAAGCCGAGATTACCGAAAGGGTTGAACGCGCTTTGCGCGGCGCCTCCATCTGGAATGAAGTTAAAGATAAATTGAGAAAAAGCGGGATGGCCCTTTCCGGCGGTCAGCAACAGCGCCTTTGCATCGCCCGGGCAATAGCGGCGGAACCGGAAATACTGCTCATGGACGAACCGACCTCTGCGATTGACCCGGTCGGCACATTAAAAGTGGAAGAACTGGTCGAAGAACTGAAAGAAAAATTTACTATTGCGATTGTGACACACAATATGCAGCAGGCGGCTAGAATTTCCGATTTTACCGCATTCTATTATCACGGTAAGATTGTGGAATTTGACCAGACCAATAAAATATTTACCAGTCCAACAAATAAACAAACAGAAGACTATATTACTGGAAGATTCGGATAACAACAGGAGCAAAATATGAAAATCCATCTAGACAACGCTATTACTGAATTAAAAAAAGACATTCTCATCCTCGGCGGCATGGTTGAGGACGCGGTTCGTGAAGCCGTAGAATCGACTATGTCAGGCGATGCCGCCAAGGCGATAAGTGTCATCAACAGCGATGAGATTATTGATCGTAAAGAAATTATGATTGAAGAGGAATGTCTGAAAATTCTGGCATTACACCAACCAGTGGCAGCAGACCTGCGCTATGTTGTCGCCTGTATCAAGGTGAACAACGACATGGAACGCATCAGCGACCTCGGCGGCAATATTGCCAAACGCGCCAAAGCTATTGCTGAAGGTGAAAAATGCCCGTCAACGCTGGACTTCAAACCGATGATGGATGTTACCCGCACCATGTTGAAAGGGGCACTGGACTCGCTGATTTATATGGATGAAGTGCTGGCGCTGTCAGTTATCGAAAAGGATGACATCGTTGACGATTATAATGCTCAAACATTCAAGACCGTCAAGGAATTGATTAAAGAAGACCCGCAACATGTAGACTATTATTTGAATATGCTCAGCATTTCCCGCTATCTGGAACGCATCGCGGATTATACTACCAATATTTGCGAAGATGTAATTTATATGGTTCGCGGCGAAATCATCCGGCATGGCGGTCTTTACGGCTTGAAACGCATTAAAATAAAATAGACGTGGTGTTAGAGGCTACTGCTTTTCTTTGTCAAAGTTGACGAGCAATGTCTCAACTTTGCCGGTAACGACAGATGGATTTGCCAGATATGCACGGTAAGCGGTCAACCGGTTGTTAATCGCATCGGTCAGTCCGGAGCCGCCAACTTGTGTCTTGACCGCAGCACAGTTAGCGATGAGTTCGGAAATCTTTTTATTGACATAATCGGTCGTGGAATGTAAATATATGCTTTTCAACAGCGCCGCATACCCGCCCAGCAGCATGATGTCGGAAGTTGCTCCGGAAAGATTATCCGTCAAATATTTATCCCCTAAATTCGGGTCGGACAGAAAATAAACAATCACCCGGAACGGGTCGCCGGCAGGCACATCCGCCGCTGCCAGGCGCTGAACAATAACTGCACACTTATCCGCCGCCCGGTCATCATTATTTAAATATGCACATAACGCAGTAAAGACTGCTGCCTGTTTGCGCCGGGCAACATCTGCACGAACATTCTCCAGTTCCATCGCCGCCATTATCGCGGTCTGCCCGGAGTCACCGGAAACCAGCATCGCCGTAGTCTCCGGCAGCAAATCAACATAATGCCGTGCCGCAACCGGAACAACAACCGCCCGACGGGGTTTCGGGCGCAGGGTGATTACCGCAGTAACCATCAAAACCAACGCCAGCCCGAACGCAAGATAAAACTTCCAGTTAAACATTCTGTCAATCCAGCTTTTCTGCGCAGTTGAAGGATTAATCGCCGTGGCGGCATGGCGGGAATAGGAGTGCAATACTCTGATAATATCGTGATATTCCGGACGTTTTTCCGGGGCGAATTCAAGCATCTGCAATATCAGCGTCGTTAATTCCGGCGACAAATCATGGCGGAGTTGTTCCGGCGGAGTAAATCGCCGTTCCTCACGCACCCGCAACAGTTCTGTTGTCGTGGAATAATTTTTAAACGGCATTTTGCCGGTAACCAACTCGTAAAAAACGACGCCTAAACTGAAAATATCGCCACGGTGGTCTTCATGGCCGGAAATCAATTTTTCAGGACTGACATAATGCGGACTGCCCCAGTCACGGGTAAGATGTGATAATTCGCGCGATTTAGCATCAAAAATGGCTTGGGCAATACCGAAGTCGCCGATTTTAGCATTGGCATCAGCGTCGAGCAGAATATTGCCGGTTTTGACGTCATGATGGATTATGCCATGTTTTCTGGCGTTATCAAGTCCTTCGGCAACACTCGTCATCCAGCGGGCAGCTTGCAGCAACGGTATCTGTTCACGACCATTGAGATAATGTTCCAATGTTCCAAGCGACATGAACTGCATCACAAAATATGGTTGATTTTCAAACTCGCCGCAGGAATAAATTGGTACGATACCGTGATGATTCAAACTGGCGGCGATTCTCGCCTCCTGAAGGAATATCTCGCCGAAATTATCAACAGAAGCAAGTTCAGGCTTCATTACTTTGATGGCGACTTCGCGGTCAAGGGTCACATCCAGCGTGCGATAAACTTTTGCCATACCGCCCTCGCCGCACTGTTCCTCGAGCAGATAAGTGCCAAACCACTGGGGCACAATCAATATGGAACCACAGGCCGGGCATGGACAGAATGAAAACGGCTCTAAAGAGGAAAGGTCAAGTTTCTGCAGACATGAATAACAGGAAACTTTCAGTTCCTTGACATCATGTTCAGTATCCAGTTCGATTTCAAGTTTTACCGGATTGGCAGCGCTCATTGTCATGGTTTTTTCCACGGTCATAACTCCAGTAAGTCTGAAATAGGATTAAGCCAGAAAGTCTCAACGGCGCTATCCTGCCTGACGACCCGGAGATAAACGTCATCACGCTTGAGCGACTGCAATTTTCTGACGGCATTCTGTTCAACCTGTTCGTAAGAGTTGCATTCGCCGCTGACATGCACCAGAAAGAGCGCCACAGTACGGTGGGAAAGCAATTCCGGCAGTTTATCCAAAGTATCCTGGCTGTCCAAATGACCGTTGCGGCCCATAATCCGCCGTTTCAAGTGCAACTGCCGGGTGGAATTGTAGAGCATCTCCCGGTCATAATTACTCTCCAGAACAAGAATGTCGCTGTTATGCAAGCGTTGCTGTGCCAGAGTGTTAACCACGCCCAGGTCAGTCGCAATCGCGACCGAACGCCCGTTTTTGCTGATATGAAATCCGACCGGTTCAATCGCGTCATGCTGTACCGAAAACGGATTAATATTGAATCCGGCAAACACAAAAGAGTCGCCGGGGCAGAATTCCATCACTTTATCCGGCAATTTTTGCAATTTCCGTAAATAATCGGCAGTGCGATAAGAAACGAAGGCGGGAATTTGCAATTCATTGCAGAGCAGACGGCATCCCTTGACATGATCATCATGTTCATGGGTAATCAATACGCCTCTGACCGTTTCGGGCGCAACTCCGGTATTCCGCATGCGCTGCAACATTTCTTTGCGTGAGAAACCGGCGTCAACCAGAATCGCGCCGTCGTGGGAATGGATGACAAAAGCATTGCCACCGCTGCCACTGCCTAATGCTGTTATTCCTACTTTCATTCTCTCCAAAAGCTATGATTAACCGTAAAATTTATCGGTATGCTTAATTCAACAAACTCAATTCCGGAAAATGCAACTGTTTCATTTTCCAATTTTTCACAGTGTTACAACTGGAAATATTTCGTTTAACACGCTAATATACTATGAATTAACTCTAACGGCAATCTATTTTTTCTGAAAAGTAAGACAAATAAACACAATTAATTAAATTAACGGGTTACCGGCGATATATGGCGGAACAAAATATAAGTCAGCAGCAAACGCAACGTCAGGAACAGATTCTGGCGCCGCAACAACTGCAATCACTGGAAGTGCTGCTCACACCACTGCTCGAATTGCAGGATAAGCTCAATCATGAACTTGAACGTAATCCTCTGATAGAACAGGAATGGCCGGAACCGGAAGCTCCAGCGGGAGATTCCGCCGATAACACCGGCAGCGATGAAACCGCACCGGCAGAATATCACGGCGAGGACCAACCGCTGTTCGCCGCCATACCAACCGGGAATATTGATCCTGCCGGTGATGACCATGAATCAAAGGAAATCATGGAGTTACTGGATTTGAACTCCGACTGGCAGGATTATAAAAGCGAATACACCGGATATGACAACCCGCCGGATGAACAGGAAAAACGCGATTACATGTTCAACTCAATCATTGAACAGCCATCACTGCAGGAGCAATTACTCGAGCAACTGCGGCTTTCTGACGTCGATACGGCGGTCAGTGCGGTCGCAGAACAGCTCATCGGCAATATTGATGAATACGGTTATCTGCGAACTCCACCGGATGACCTGGCGGCAAATCCCAAGTATCAACGCGAAACGGCGGAACAAGCGTTGAAACTGGTACAATCGTTTGACCCGCCCGGTATTGGCGCCAGAGATTTGAAGGAATGTCTGCTACTGCAACTCGCCAGAAAAAACAACCGTGACAAGAAACTGGTAACGCTTATCAAATCCCATCTTGATGAAATCAGCAAAAATCACCTGCCGCAAATAGCCAAAAGTATGAATATCAGCATGGATGAACTCAACGCCCTGATTGAAAAAGTTAAAGGTCTAACGCCTCACCCGGCAACGGCAATTGCTCCGAATAATCCGGTTTTCGTCATTCCGGAAGTATATGTTGAAGCAGACGGAGACGAATTCAAGGTAACCGTTAACAATGAGTATCTACCCCGGTTACGGATTTCCGCCGCATATCAAAATCTGCTCGAAGACCCCAATACCAATTCAGAAACAAAGGAATACATCCGCGGAAAAATCATGAATGGAAAAATGCTGATCCGCAGTTTGGATCAACGCCAGAATACTATTCAGCGCATTGCTCAAGTCATTGTTGACAACCAGCACAGTTTTTTGAAAGAAGGGATCGAGCACCTGCATCCGATGACAATGCAACAGGTGGCAGACAAACTTGGTCTGCATGAAACCACCATCAGTCGCGCCATCGCCAACAAATATATGCAGACACCAATGGGAATGTATGAATTTAAATTTTTCTTCACCGGCGGCTATAAGTCCGAGGATGGAGAAGAACTTTCATCAAAAAGCATTCAGGAAAAAATTAACGACCTGATTACGCGGGAAGACACCAGAAAGCCTCTATCCGACAGTAAATTGTCCTCTTTACTCAAAAAAGCCGGACTCTCCGTAGCGAGAAGAACCGTGGCAAAATACCGGGAAAACATGGGAATACCACCGTCGAATTTGAGGAAAGAATACAAATGACCCGCCCTGGCATCATGCCGCGAATAAATCATAAATTTCTACTGGCAGTAATGTTTGCGGCGGCAGTCGCAGCCTCTTTTTCGGTCAGAACGTTCATCTGCAACCGGGATATAAACTCCGTACGTCAAACGGTCAATGCCGATTTTGTTCCATATTTAGTCGAAAGTTCCATCATGTACGGTTATGCCAGAGACGTGGGCACCGGCAAAGGCATTCCGGAATACGACCAGCGTTTAATCGGGATGGAAAAAGTCAGGGTCAGAGAACAGATGCCGCTTGGCGTTGAATATTTTCTCGGCTATTCGTGGCGCTTGAAAAATGCCGTATTCGGACGTCCGGCGCCCTCTCCTGAAAGCCTGGATTATGACGACACTCCCGATGCCGCCGGTTTTATGCGCAATATTCTACGCTTCTGGTCATGTCTGACGGCTGGATTCATCTTCCTCTGGCTCTACTGGCTGGGGTGTCCGTTGACATTTGCCTTCTGCGGCGCATTGCTCCATGCGGTGGCGCCGGCGGCGATTGCCCGCCATACCGGACAGGATATTCTATGTGAACCATTCGCCCTGCCATTTATCGCCATGGCATTCGCCTGCCGGGCAGCTGCATTAAAATACAAAACACCAATCCTGTCGGCGTTGAGTACCGCAGCCGTTTTCGCCGCCACGGCTTTTTGGGATATGAGTCAGATTTGCTTCCTGCTTTTTGCGACCTATGAATTGGCGCGATGGCTGACGGGCGGAAAAGTCATCACCCCCGTTTTTTCATCTCTTTTGAATTCCGAAAGTAATTCACCACGGGAAATAAAACCAAAAAAAATACCTTACACCCGCTATTCATTATTTCTGTTGTGGTATGCGGCGCTGGTATTGTCAGCGCTGCTGGTACCATATAATCGTGCCCACCAGTTTATCTGCTCGCCGCTGTTAATGGTGGCATTCCCGTCGTTACTGTTGTTGCCGTTATTTAGAGTTAATGGCTGGCGGCGGCGTTTGCTGTTGTTTCTGACAGTAATCGCGGCACTTGGTCTGCTCTGGAGTTTTACCGGTTCCGGCTATAAACAGAACTACAACCACTTCCAGGAACTAATCAGCGCCAAAATAAAATATTGGAATGTAAAACCGTCCGACCCGGAGAAGCTGACCTTCGCCTCAAGATTTCTCTGGACGCCGTCATTACATTCTGCCACCATGGCAATTACCGGAACAATGTTTCCCGCGTCATACTGGTTGATGTTGTTGGCGTTGATGGCAGGATTGTGTTTCCGGCGCGGCAGGGAATATCTTTGCCGGGGGTTTTCCTGTTATTCCCTGCCGTTATGGATGACGGTAATCTTCTTCGTTTTCTTTGTTTACATGGTGCGTTTTCACGTTTTTTGCGCGTTGTTTCTATCGGTGGCGTTTCCGCTGATTATGTATGAATTGTCCCGTATCGGTCGCAAAAGTTGCATAACTGTATTAATAATTTTACTATCAGCGCTACTATTGGAAGGAGAAACGGGATGGAAAATGCGACGGTCCTACCCGGAAAACTTTTTACGGGAAACCGCTAATCTGGTTAAGTGGTTGCGGGTGTCGAACACTGCAGACCGGGTCATTCTCGCCGATATGGGGTTGTCGCCGGTTCTGAAAGCCTATACCGGAGCTGCAATTCTTATTCAGCCCAAGTTTGAATTACCCGCCACAAGAAAAATAGTTGAAGACTATGTTATGACCATGTTTCACGGTACGGAACTGGATTTTGCCAGATTCTGCGAACTGCACAACGTTGACCTGGTAATTTATAACCGGAATACCGCAACCGCTCCGATGCATCCATATTCATACCGCTATATGGCAGCCGCCAGGAATGTCAACAAAAAATCTGCGGCGTTTCTAATGGATATGGCACCGGCCAAAATGAATTATTTCTATCCGGTTGCGCCACCGGTGGAATGCAAGGAACTTTCACGCCGCTATATCCTGTTTAAATTCATCCCCCCGCATAAAAAACGAATTGCGCAAAACACTGCGGAACTGGCGCGATATTACCTGGACAATGGTAATATGCAACTGGCGGAAAAGCTTGCCGTTGCGGCGTATATTACTGATCCGCTAAACCAGAACGCTTACATAATGTATTATAAAATATTTCAAAAGATTCCTGATTTCACCCTTGCCGGTTTGATGGCGCAACCAAAACAACACTTGACCGGACGGTAGAAACTTGATAATGACGGGGCAATAAAACCACAATGGCTGCGGTAAAGAGTTATTCCAGAAAGAACGGTATCAACATCAAGATTATCCAATAGAATAACCCCAACATCAGCAGAACTAATTCCCAAATATTTTTATTTGAACCAATCATGCTTCCGTCCAGTTGATATTAGTGGAACCGCAAATAAACGCGTCGCATTTATTATTACCTCCATTATGAAAAAAGTCAAGAGCATTAAGTTGCGACATGACAATCTGCCGCAATAAAATTTGTTTTTTCAGTTTTTATTTTATTCTCCGGCTTGAAATCTGCCGGTTTATCTCGTAAATTATATGGCTTTATGTTTTATTATTTGATAAGATATTGTCATATTCAGAATAAAATATTATTAAACTTAAATTATAAAATTCACTGGAGAAGTGATGGCCAAAATTTTCTTGACAGGAATTACTGGACTGGTTGGCAGTGCATTCGCCGTTAGTCTGCTACGCAAACAACCGGCGACGAAAATTGTAGTTCTGACCAGAAGAAGTACGACCAGTACTGCGATGCAGCGGGTCGAAAATGCCATTAATGATCAGTGCCGTTTTGACGGATATCCTGAATCAGTTCCGGCGATCATAAGCTCCATCGAAGTTATTGATGGTGATGTTGTTGATCTTGATGCCACACAAATGGCAAAAAATCCTCTGCTCACTGATGTTGATACCATATTCCACTGCGCCGCTGATGTAAATCTCGGCAAAGATGTTGACGGAAAAACTTTCAAAATAAATCTCGAAGGTACCAGAAACGTTCTGGCGCTGGCTAAATTATTAAATGTCAAAAAATTCCATTATGTCAGTACTGCTTATGTCGCCGGTTGCATTAAAGGCAGAGCGATGGAGGGCGATCCAATTGATTCCGGATTCAATAACTCCTATGAAAACAGTAAGTATGAAGCCGAATTACTTGTTCGTGCTTCTAATATTCCCTTTACTGTCTATCGTCCATCCATTATCATCGGCAGACGTTCAGACGGGCGTATCCGCAAACCGCTGGCATTTTACCGCATCCTGGAATTTCTGGCAAAGTTGAAGAGCCATCGTTGTTCAAAATTGAATCTTGATGTTACCGACTGGGTTGATTTGCATGTAAGCTTTAAAACGATTCCCTCCGATTATGTTTATTTTGTTCCAATCGACTATGTGCAGGAAACCATCAGTGCATTGTTTGAGCTTCCTGTTGCCAACAAGACCTATCATCTTACCGGCGACTGTCCGGTCAGCACCATCATGATTGATGAAGTTATATGTAAAGTATTAAAGTTAAAAGGTGTCACGGTTGAAGAAGTTGCTTCATGTCACACCATAGATGAAAAACTGCTGGCCAAGTTCCTCGGTGATTTGCTGCCGTATTTTTCTTCAGAAATCATTTTCGACCAGTCCAATATTATTCAGGCGCTGGGTCCTGATGTTTTGAAATGGAACATCGGCGAGGATGGACTGCGTAAAATGATGACATCATTCTTCGCCGATTATTACAAGAATGTTGAATGGATACAAAAAGTAATTAACTCCTGAATCCATATTACCACACTGATTTGAATCAATATGGTTATTGATTTTCATACCCATTTTTATCCCCCGAAAATTGTTGAACGGGCATTGTCTGCCATCGCCAGTTTTCCCGATATCAGCCCCGCGACTGACGGCACCGCAGAAGGCTTGATGCGTTCCATGAAAGCAGCCGGGATAGACTGTTCCGTCGGCTTACCGCTGGCTAACACTCCGGACAATGTTCGCGGCGTTAACCGCTGGGCGGCCTCACATAATCAATATCCGACCTTGCTCATCGGTTCAATTCATCCTGATTGCGATGATCCAGTCAAAAACATCCGCGAAATAGCCGCACTGGGACTAAAGGGAATCAAGGTTCACCCGGAATACCAGAAATTCAGTTTTACAGAAACCAGACTTGACCCGATATGGGAAACGTGTATTGAATGCGGATTATTCGTCCTGACTCATGTTGGCGCAGATATTTGCTTCCCGCCGCCATATCACAGCAATCCCAGGGAACTTCGCGACTTTCACGAACGCTTTCCCGCACTGAAATTAGTGATTGCCCATTTTGGCGGTTGGCGGATGTGGGATGATGCGGAAAAATATTTAATCGGTCAGCCTGTTTTTCTTGATACCGCCTTCACCGCCGGTTTCCTTCCCGCTGAACGCATTACCGCAATGATTAAACGGCACGGGGCTGAACGCATTATTTTCGGCACCGACAGTCCCTGGCGGGATCAACAGAAGGAACTTGATTTTTACCGCAATCTTCCTCTCTCTGATGCCGAAAAAGAGCTTATCTTTTACCGCAATGCCGCCGGCCTGCTTGGGTTATAACGTTTCCGTTGGAATCTGAAGTATGTTTCAAATCCGGCAGGAGTAAAATCTTATATTCCCCTGCCAGTAATGAAAAACGCCCAATCTTTCCCTGCCATACAGAGAAAAATTGGGCGCAAACAAGTTCGTAAACGGAAAAATCAAAACAGAAATAATTGATTTTTCCGGCGACACTGCAAAGTTAAACTTGGTCGGTAAATACCTTATACAAAAAGTGAGTGCCGATAACCATTCCCGGAAGAAAAAACAATACAAACATCATTTCATACCTCCATGTTCAGAGTTAATCGTATCCTCAACCTAGGCATTTTTTGAATTTTCCATCGGTCAATTCTGCTTTCTAGGTCTTGCCCGGATTTTTTCAGATTCACAATAAAGACGGGCGCAGGCCTTGACAGATAATTCCTCATTATCAACGAAAGCACAAGTTGAGTCTGCGACAAAACCCATTGTTTCCCCAACCGCAAAAGCATCTTGATTGGCGGCAAGATAAGCAAAGACCCAGTTATACTGATTCGTCTGCCGGTCAATTCGTTCCTTTACATCTTTCAGGGTGAATTTCTTGCTGGCGTTTTCTTCGCCGTCGGTAACAATCGCAACCAGCACATTATCAGGACGCTCCGATTCCGGCATTGCGGCAAGTTCCATACCCAAAGTATCGATGGCAGTACAAACGGCGTCATACAAAGCCGTAGAACCAGTGCAAACATAATCATCCATGAAATCAGCTTTATAAAGCTTGGCATCGGCTTTGTCAACGATTCTTGATGTTGTTGAGGAAAATTGATAAATATCAAATAACGTTTTTCCTGGAAATTTCTGTTGTGCCAGCATAAAATTGTTGACGGTGCCTTTGATGTCCTCTTGAATACTTGCCATGGATCCGGAAGCGTCAAGAACGATGCAGATGTGAAGATAGTCTTGCATAATTTTCCCTCTTAATTATTAATTACTATAGAACCCTCTGTCTATAACATAATTCTAATCGGGAATTTGTCAAGCCTTGTTTTGCAGAAAAATAAAAAATGATCAAAAATAGCTTCAGATTAATATAAATGAATATATTAATGACGTATTTATAGTACGCCTGTTTGTTGTATAAATTCAGCTAAACTTAATACTATCCACATAAAACAGTACTATTGACCGACAATAAATTTATTTTCATTGGAATTGGATTTTAGCTGAGGGGCATATACGGCCCTGACGGTGGCAGGAATAGCGCTGAATATACCTTGAATCTCCGCTTTTACCCGATAGGTAAGCGCATATCTGCCACGCTGCAGAGAACGCAAATAAAATTTAACGGTATTGTTGCGATATTCCACATACGCGCCGTGGTTGCCATAAGAATATCCGCTGAGGATTTGCTGTGGTTCAAATCCCGGCACTTTATAATCAGTCAATTCGAGATATTCATAATCATTGGCGGCATCGACGATGAGTTCAATTTCAATAATATCGCCGGGCTTAATGTGTTCATTTTCCTTGATTGCCGTCTTTTTAAAGACAGGAGCATTCTGAATTTGTGGTGAACCGCCGATACCTGGCGCGGGTCTGCCGGCAACCTCTTCGGTGACACGATAATAGCGGCGATCGATTTTAACTTCACTTCCAGAGGCGGTAATAAATTTTTCCAGTGAAAAATATGACAGCGCAGTATTGTGGTAGAGATTGCCGGAACCGTCGCGGCGGATTTCTATGGTATGTTTGCCGGAACGCAGTTCACTGCCGGCGATTTGCAATTCAAAATCCTCCTGCATTGTTTTTCCCGCCGGCAATGCCCCTTTCTTACGCAACTGCCCGTCAAAATAAATTTCGGCGTTCATCCTGGCGTTGTTCTCGCCGGAGGCGACAAAATATCCGGCAAGGGCATCGACACAGAGCGCGGTATCCCGGATTGAATGCCAATATACGGCATTCCTGCGGTTGGTCGCCAGATAACGGGCCAGCCCGCGAGTAATGTTATCGCGCGGTGAACATGCGGTCAAAAGTTTCAGATAATAAGCTTGAGTCACAATTTCATCACCATACCAGTTCCACCAGCAATTATTACCGGGCAATTTGATATATGCGGTCTGATTCTCCGGATTTTCAAATACATATTGTTTCAGGTTGGTCAATATCATTTTCAGGCGTTCTGAATCATTTAACTCTTTCATACTCAACCCCATCAATGCCAGCGCCGATAAAGAAAGATTATTGCGTCTGGCATAGATTAGATCGGTCATGGCTTGATTGCGCTCGCCGCCCTGAATTAACACATATAATACCGTCGCATCAATATTGCTGACAGACAGCGGTTGTTTTTTCTCATCGGCACGGCGATAGCGCTGCAGGGAATTATTCTGCCATGCTTTCAGCCAGGCGATACCGCGACTGAAGACATTTTCATCAATTGCCAAACCGCTCTTCTTTGCCTGAATCAAGCCCTGGACAACTGTCGCTGTAGTATCAGGCCACGAGGTTTCGCTCGTCCCGGAAAACCAGCCCCAGCCGCCATCGACATTCTGCATGATTGCAATTTTCTCAAGCGAAGTCTGAATAATAGTCTGTAGTTTTGCTGGATCCGTAACTGGCGCTGCAGGAAATTCACTATTTTCATTCGAAACCATGTGGCGCGGCTTGATGTCAGCAAGGACGATGCCAAATTTCTTCAATGCGGCGTCTGCGGTCGCCGCCGATGCAAACCGGCTGGTTATGCCAATGGTATCATTGCCGTTGAACCCGGCCAGATACGGCAATGCTTCAACAATCGCGCTGGCGATGCTTGAGGAACATTTCACCGACAATAACGCTGATTCAGGAATCCGTTCATCAGGGATATTCAGCGTAATAAATATTTTACTGTGTTCATCATCGGTCAAACAGCCGGAGGAGGCAATCTGTTTCTCCTGACCATGGAGTAAAACCGGGATATCCAGCCGGACTGCGTCACTTGCCGCCTTGCCGGCGGCATTTACTTCAATGGCGGCATTGCCATTTTTAAATGCCCGGACTCTCCATTCACAAACGGCTTGACCGTCAGGGAAGACATTAACTTCACGATCGGCAGTATCAATTGAACGAATGGCCTCCCCCTCCAAACGCAGGGAAACTGTTGCCAACTCTGAGGTTTTCATATAGTTGTGAACAATTCCGGTGATGGTGGCTTCGTCATCCTCAGTCAGGAATCGCGGAATAATCAGTCTAATCAGAAAATTCTTGTTTACCACCAGTTCCGCCTCGCCCTGCCCGACATTGACATCGGCGCCGATACCCCATGCCCGGATTTTCCATGCGGTGAGATTATCGGGGAGATTGACAAATATTTCCGCTTCGCCGGATGCGCCGGTTTTTACGTCAGCCATCCATAACAGGCTGTCGGCAAAATTCTTCCTGACCGTGGTTACGGCAGAATCATCAGATGCCGGAGCCGGAGCGCTACTCTGCAGTTCGGTCATCCTGTCCGCTTGTGCATCAGCGCCATTACCGGCTACTGCTGGTGACATAGCCGCCATGGCAGACGCTTTGTAGACTACGCCAAGTGATTGTCGCTTACCGCGACCGGAAAATGCATAGCCGAATCCGTTCAACGGTTGCATTCTTTTGTCATCATTGGCATACAAGTTATAAAATTTTGAACTCAAATTAGATTGATAATTCGGGTAAAAATAGCGAATCCAGCTCCAGAAAAAGGTATTTATATCCGGTACATTGGAACCGCCGCTGATATATTCGATGGCTTTGTCATAACCGGTTATCGCCAGATGAGCCGCAACCGGCTTGCCGGAAAAATCTGTTACCTTGATTTTCAAACCGGCTTTTTGTCCCGGCTTAAATGTTTTCTCAGATGGCACAACGGTTATATTCAACACCTTTTTCTCCGGTGGCACCAGCAATTGTTTAACTTCATTATATATTTTCCCATTCGCCACCATCCATGCCTCAACAAAAACGTTGGGCATATCAGCGTTGCGGATATTAATACTGGATTTTACCACATGATCACGCACTTCCAGCAATTCCGGCATGGCGGCATCTTTATTCTGTTCGACCCGTGAAAAGAGCAGTACGGTTGCGTCTTTATTGCCGGCGCCGATAACCATATCCGCGCTGTCTCCTGCTTGATATTCCGACCTGTTGGTCAATATCTCCAGCGGTTGAAACGCGTAGTTTTCATCAACGATTTTTTCTCCAAAAACGCGCACTTGACATTTGCCGCGAATAGTGTTTCCGGTAGTGTCGGTAATATCACAATTGACGCGGTATAACCCGGCATCTCCGGTTTTAAATTTAAAAGTACCGGTACCATCAAGATTCAACTTTGCCTCTTTAACGGTATATTCTGAGATTTTTCCATTTTTATCAACATTATTACGGGTTATTTTAATGACGGCAGTGCCGGTAACATTTTTATTGTCAGCGGTGAACGCCTGAACATTTAATGCCACAGAATCATCGGTACGGTAATAACCGTTCTCAGTCCAGCAGAATACTTTAAACGGTTTCCCTGCGGTAATGAGAGATTTTGTTGCATAAACGGTATGACCGGAACTGTCTTCCGCCTCGGCAGTAACCACATAACGGCAGTCAACATTGCCGTATAACGCCTTGACCGCGGCAGTATCAAGTGAAAGTTCCAAGTTGCCGGATTTGTCAGTAAGCGCCTCTCCCGACATTACCATTTCCGGTATGCCGTCGGTCGGACAAGGAATGCCGTT
This sequence comes from uncultured Victivallaceae bacterium, assembly GCA_964392985.1. Lineage (GTDB taxonomy): Bacteria > Verrucomicrobiota > Lentisphaeria > Victivallales > Victivallaceae > CAYMSF01. The sequence goes on from CAYMSF010000008.1 coordinate 29,674, forward strand.
GCGGATATAATTTCTGCCATTTGTCGCGCGTTTGGAATCATCACCGTAGAGCCAGCGCCATGGTGTCGGTGGAAACAGGGTATCTGGCAAAAAATAGCGGGTAACTTTGTACCGTACTTTAGCTTGAACCACCGGCGCGCCGAAATAATAGGCGACATTCAGCCGGAAAGTCAAAGGGTCACCGGTTTTTGTCATTTTTTCCGGCACGGATAAATCTATTTCATATTCAGGCTTGACATATTCCTCCACCTTGAAACTTGCGCCGCCGCCATATTCAACCGTCGCAACATAATAAGTGCCAAGTTCTGCGCCGGCGGGAAGAGTGAAACTGCCGTCTATCGCGCCATTCTGGTCAATTACCATACTTTGTTCAAAGACCTTCTGTCCACGCGGACTGTTTACTGTGACAGTGCATTTTTTGCCTGGCCATTCTTGAACATTGCGTTCATATTCAGCATTCCTGATCCAATATTTGAATGATACTTTCTGTCCGGGTCTGTAAACGGGACAGTCGGTGATACAGAACAATTTGCGTTTGGCATCACTGTCCGCTTCATTGCCATACTTGTAAAACCATGAATAATTCTGCACGGCCATTTTGCCATCGGCGGATTTGGCGGTAACCAGATATTGGTGGTTCTGCCGCAATTTAGTTGAGTCCATCAAATAAAAACCGCGATAATCTGTCTCGACATCAAATTCGTGTAAAGAGATACGGTACCGACTGCCAAGGCGTTTCATTTCCTCTTTATCCGTAACATACTCCCGCTGAACGCCGAAGAAACTAAGTTTTGCCGGCAGCGGCTTGCCGGTAACGGCATCCAGCACTGCATAAAACCGGGTATTCCCCGAAGTCTTGCCAATGATTGCCGCGTCAGCAACCCACAATACCTGCATAGGATTGTTTCCGCCTGGCAGCGCGGCTTTGACAAGATAGGCGCCGGCTGCGGTAACTGGAACTGTGATTGGAGAAACTGAGTCCCAGTGTCTGGGGTCGGGAGACAATTTTTCGTTGAATGCGGCAGCGTTTTCCAGAAGATACTTGCCACCGTTACGGTTTATGAGGCAATTACCGATTTCATCTGGGCTGTAATTACATGCTTCCAAGGACTTATCCATCGTACCGCGACGCAAAGCCTCTTTGATATCGTTCACGAAAAGTTCAACATTAATCCGTCGCACCGTGATATCCACCGCCGGGGCATTGCGGTATTGCAAATACAATACCGGTTTCTCGCCGGATGCGAAAACTCCGGCTTCTTTAAAACTGCCAAGATTGCCGGTAATCTGTTCCAGGCTGCGGGTATAACTTTTATTTTTATCCTCACCAAACCTTGTCAGTAATTTGCGGTAATATTCCGCGGCCCGGTCATATTGCATGCGTGATTGATATATTTGCGCCAGCATTGACATTGATGACGCCGCAAAAGGTGATTTCGATTCGGCAATTTTTTGAAAAATTTTAATATAATTATATTCTGCGGGCATTTTTATTTTTTTAATGCCGTTGGCCAATCCGGCAATCGTTTCATCATCGGTCAATTTATATAGTGCAAACGGACCGTCATCAAACGCCGCGGAATTATCGTTGCGGTTAGTCAGCCATGCCGCGGTTTGAACTCCAAACTCCCGATAAAGAAATTGTGCAAAATCAAATTGCGCCGCTTCGTAACCGCATTTCTCCGCCATCTGCAACGACCAGCGCCAGCGTTCACCGTCATTGGCGGCGCTATTCCATCCTGCCGGAATACGGTAGTATACGGGTTTGCCGTCACTATCAACCGGCGCGCCGATGACATTCATCCGACCCATCATAAAATTACCGAACATTCTAACGTATGGCGGCATGAGTGAAAGATTGGTAAGATATTGCAGTTTATATGAATCAGAGCCGCCGCGTCCGTCTTGCAGCGCCTGTCCCAGCGTTAAATAAAGTTCAACATTCTTTTTGTCCGCAGAATTGGAGTCTGAAACTATTTCAAGCGCCTTCACCAGTAATCGCAAGGCGGTAATACGGTCACGTTCTGATGTGGCAACCGACTCACCGCCACCACTGTAATATCCCCGGATAAACTCGCCACCGATCAAAAAACCGCTATGGTCAATCCGGAGGTATCCCTTCGCTACCGCCTCCAACATGACGGGATTATCAGGATATCGCGCCAGAACATCAGCGCTGAACTGGTCAAATTGTGCGACCTCCCCCAACCGTTCAAGACATTCCACCGCCTTTGAATAGACAACGCCGGGAGCGTCAAGTTTCTCACTTTTGAACAATGACTCGCGGTAAATATTGAAAGCATCTTTAAAATTACCGTTTTTCTGTTCTTTGCGTGCGTTTTTCAGCGATGGATCTGATTCGGCATACAATATCCCGCCTGAACCAAGCAGCAACAATACCAGCAAATGCATAATTAGTTTCATATTCATCAATCTCCAATTCCCGGCAATAAATCAAAGTTTACATTGCAGGAGGTTTAATAAAGTCCAATAATAATAATCTACCCTGCTACATTCATGAAATCAATCAAAATCATGCCTGGCGATTCATTAAAACTGATTCATAACGCCTGGTAACGGCGATTTCATGCCGGTGAAAACCGTCAGTAATGCAATTTACGGAATGCGACAGGGGAAATATTGCGCATAGTGGTAAAAACGCGGGTCAGGTAGTGACGGTCACAAAAGCCGGAGGCGGCGGCAATCTCGTCAATGCCAAGTTTGGAAAACCGCAACATTATGCACGCCTGAGCAATGCGGTGTCTGGCGAGAAACGCTTGAGGCGGCAGACCGGTCTGAGTTTTAAAGAGTCTGGCGAATGAGTTGATGCTCATGCCAGCACCGTTTGCAAGCATTTGATTGGAGATGGTATGCTGAAAATTTGTTTCAATATAATTAATGGCGGCGGCGACGCGCGGATCATATCCGGAGCAAATCAAATCCTGTTCAGGTATTTTTGCCAGTGCTTGATGGCACAAAGACAGAATTTCCAATGAAATACTGATAGATGATACCGGCGGCTGCAAAATTCCCTCACTGATTTTATTAATTCGTGACAAATCGCAAGAGGTAAGCTCAAAAGAATAAATTTTGCCGGAAATATCAGCGAATGGCGATGAGACCTGAAAATGGATATAAAAATGGTCAACGTCCCGCTCAAGTGATGAACTGTATCTGGTATCCGGTGAAATTAACAGCATTTGACCGGGAGACAGTTTGTAAACGCCGGCATCAGCACGAACTGTTGCACCCGGTGTCGCGTTAACGTAAATCCGCCAGAATGGTGCCGCCAGGTTGGCATGATTCCAACTTCCGGCAATCAAGCGGTCGTTGCGGCAAAGCAGAACTTTGATTTCCGGATGATAAAAAAAATTGTCCGGTGAGTTCATTTTCATCCGCATAACGAGCACACTGCCAGCCCGCCCTTTGCCGTTTCTTTAAATTTACTGGACATACTCCGACCGGTTTCGCGCATGGCGTCAACCACTTCATCGAAAGATACTTTCTGTTTCCCGGGATCACCGATACAAGCCAGCAGATAAGCATTGTAAGCAGTGACCGCGCCGACGGCATTGCGTTCAATACACGGTATCTGGACATAACCGCCGACAGGGTCGCAAGTCATACCGAGATGGTGTTCCAAAGCAATTTCGGCAGCGGACTCAATTGCTGCGGGATTGCCGTTGACATGACTCAACAATACCGCCGCCATGGAAGCGGCAACGCCGATTTCGCCCTGACAGCCGACTTCAGCGCCGGAAATGCTGGCGTTATGTTTCGCAATAAAAGCAATCGCGCCCGCAATCATCAGCCCCTCAAACAGCAAATTGTCCGGTACTTTCTGATAGTGACGCAGATAATAGATAATTCCAGGCAATACTCCCGACGAACCGGAAGTCGGCGCGGTTATTACAAGATGACCGGCGGCATTTTCTTCCGCCACAGCCATTGAAAAAGCGTTCAACAACGCCATAAACCGGTCAGGATTATCTGCCATATTCATGGCACGGCGATAAAACGCCGGCGCTTTGCGTGCTAGACCAATCGGTCCGGGCAGAACGCCTTCAGCATGGATTCCGCGCAATACGGCATCTTCCATTACGTTCAAGATATCCAGTAGTTTTGCATTGATTTGTTCCCTGCTGATAGCGCTGATTACGCATTCATTCTTCATCAGTAGTTCCGGCAGGGTTATATCATATTTTGAGGTCAGCCGCAACAGTCCATTCATGTTTTTATAACGGTATGGCGGAATTGCTGTTTTGGTTGAAGTTTCGCCGGCGATTTGGATAAAACCGCCACCGACGGAGTAGTAGGTTTTTTTCAGCAACACTTTTTCCTTTGCGAAAAGGCGGAGCTGCATTGTGTTCTGAAAATCCAGATTTTCAGTGTTTTCATCGAAAACAATATCCGTGGCACGGAATTCTATCTGCTTTCCGGCAATTGAAACATTGTATACTTTACCGGGTTCATCCAGCAAACTGATCAGCAATTTGATATCGCACGTTTCCGGACGTTGTCCCATCAAGCCGGCAAGAATCGCCTTATCTGTGCCATGACCACGACCGGTGGAAGCCAGAGAACCAAACAGAATAACCTCAATCCGGTCGGCAGATTTAATATCATCAGAATTTAAACCGCCGGCACGTTCCAAAAAATCTCCGGCGGCGACCATTGGTCCGATAGTATGAGAACTTGACGGTCCCGGACCGATTTTAAAAATATCAAAAATTGATGTACTTATTCCACTATCCATAATTCACTCTTATATTGATACGGGCTCAACCGCAAAGATGGTCAACGATGATTTTCCCTCCAATAAGAACAATAATCAGACCACCGGCAAATTCACATTTTTTCTCAAACAGATGACCGAATCCGCGACCGATATAATTGCCTGCCAGTGTCATCATGAAAGTAATAATCCCCATCATCGTTACCGGAAAAAGCAATGGCACATTGATAAAGGAAAAAGAGACGCCAACCGCCAGCGCGTCAATACTTGTTGCCAGGGCCAGCAGGGTAAGCATTTTGAGTTGAAACGGATTATTATCCTGACCGGCATCATCAGGCTGGAAAGATTCATACATCATTTTACCGCCGACAAAGAGCAACAGCACGAATGCAATCCAGTGATCAACAGATTCAATCAGATGTTTGCAGGAGTTGCCACCCAACCAGCCGATAAGCGGCATCAATGTCTGGAAACCGCCGAAAAAAAGCGCCATCAACAGGGCTTGACTGATTTTGAAACGTTTGAACGCCGCTCCCGCCGAAACAGCAACGGCAAAGGCATCCATCGACACGCCAAGCGAAATCAAAAGTATTGCCCATAATGACATAAACTGACACTGCCCCCGGCTCTATTTCATTTTTCGAATAACAGCGCCAGAATAGCCTTTTGGACATGGAGCCGGTTTTCCGCCTGGTCAAAAACGATTGAATTCGGCGAATCCATTACTTCATCAGTAATTTCCATGCCGCGATGAGCAGGCAGACAGTGGAGAATCTTCACCTGTGGCGAGGCGGCGGCAACCATCTGTCCATTGACCTGATAGGGTTGCAACTGCTTGACGCGGTCAGCGGCTTCATCCTCAAAACCCATGCTGACCCAGACGTCAGTATAAATATAGTCAGCGCCAGCGACCGCTTTCGCCGGATCCGGCTCCCATACGGCAGTGCCGCTGCCACCGGAGGGCCGCGATAAAAATTCAGCGCTGGGTTCAAATCCCGCCGGAGCGGTAATGACCAGATTGACGCCGGAGAGTTTCGCGGCGGCAATCAATGAATTAGCGACATTGCTGCGGCCGTCACCGCAGAAAACCAGTTTCACGCCGGCAAGTTTCCGGCTGTATTCGTAAACGGTGAACAAGTCTGCCAGAACCTGGCAGGGATGATATTCGTTCGTCAGCGCATTGATTACGGGAATACCGCTGTATTTAGCAAGTTCCTCAATCTCTGACTGGCAGTAAGTGCGGATAACGATTGCATGCAGATACCTGCCCAGCACCCGTGCTGTGTCGGCAATAGATTCACCACGTTCGATTTGCATTTTGGCCTGGTCCAGATAAAGCGGAAAACCGCCAAGTTCGCTGATTCCCACCTCGAAAGATACCCGGGTCCGGGTCGACGATTTGGCAAAAATCATTCCGACACTCTTGCCTTGCAAAGGTAAATATCCGGAGCAACCGCGCTCTCGCTTGAGCCTGGCCGATAATGCAAAAATCCGGTCAAGGTCTTCACTCGATACATCTTCAACGGTCAACAAATTCCGAAACATTTTAACACCTCAAGGTTAGTATAAAATCCGGCCACTTCAACCTATCGCGGCAAATTCCCGCTCCATGATTTCCAGCGCCTGATTAATTTCTGTTTCACCGACGGTAAGCGGTGGCAGCAACCGCAGGACATTCTCACCGGCGGAAAGAATAATCAAACCGTTTTCCAGCATCTTTCCAATCATCGCCGCCACGTCACAATTCATCACAATACCAATCATCAAACCGGAACCGCGAACGGCTTGAATACACTTGTATTTTGCCGCCATGCGATTCAATGCGGTCATGAGATATTCGCCCTGTTTTTTACAGTTTTCCAATATCTTTTCGTCTTCAAAGGTATCCAGAACCGCAATAGCGGCTGCACATGCCAACGGAGTTCCACCGAAAGTGCTGGCGTGAGTTCCCGGTACAAGCACTCTGGCATATTCACGTTTGGCCATAAACGCCCCAATCGGATAACCATTGCCCAGCGCTTTCGCCATTGACAAGACATCCGGCTCCACGCCATACCGCTGAAACGCAAAAAAAGTTCCTGTACGTCCGACACCGCATTGTACTTCATCGAACATCAACAAAATATTTTTCGCGGTACATAATTCCCGGACGGACTTGAGATATTCTTTGGTTGCTGGTATGATGCCGCCTTCGCCTTGCACCGGTTCCAGCATTACCGCGACAGTTTTGTCGGTAATGGCCTGTTCCAGCGCGGTAATATCATTGAACGGCACCTGGACAAACCCGGGCATATCCGGCGCAAAACCTTTCCTATATTTGCTCCTTCCCGTTGCCGCAAGCGTCGCCAGTGTCCGGCCATGGAATGAATCTGTCATGGTAATTATTTCAAATTTACCTTGTTCCGACCCCCACTTACGGGCAAGTTTGATCATGCCTTCATTGGCTTCAGCGCCGCTGTTACAAAAAAAGGTAACGCCGTCAAATCCCTGCCGGGAAAGTTTTTCCGCCAGTAACGGTTGCAATTCATTAATATATAAGTTGGAAACGTGCACCAACCGGTCAACCTGTGCCTTGATCGCGGTTGAAACCGCCGGATGACAATGACCAAGGTTGCAAACACTGATACCGGCGGCGAAATCAAGATACCGCCGTCCTTCGGCAGACCAGACATAAGCACCCTGCCCCTTTGACAGCACAATTTTCGGCGAATAGGTTTGCATTACATACTGCTGGTAACGTTCCACCGTAGTATTTACTTTTACTTCACTCATTTTATATCCTTAAACTTTTCCCGGCTTTTTTATTGAATTACCGGTATAAACTGAAAAAATTCGAAAAAGAAAGGTTAATCTACAACACATTCTTGCAAAAAGCAAAATTTTCCCAAAAAAATTATATCACATATAAAATGGCATACCCGGAATATCACCGGGCGTTGCGCCTGACGCGACACAAAGATAAAAGAGAAATGAAAAACAAATGCAAAAATTTAAAGTTTTCACCGTAAATAACTTGCATGCAGAAAAAATCACTTTATCTTTTCTATTACAGTTTAACTGAATTATTGATGACGCCATTCCTATACTGCGGGCGGACAAGAGCAAAAACAACTTAAACAGGATTAAAAAATGTTAAAAAACGGGTTGGTATCAATATCGTTCCGGAATCTTTCTCCTGAAAAAATTGTTGAAATGTGCATGAAATCCCGTTTGGACGGTATTGAATGGGGTGGCGACATCCACGTCCCGCATGGCAATATCGCGGTTGCGGAAAAAGTTGGTGGTATGACCGCGGATTCCGGTATGGCGGTCGCGGCCTATGGTTCATATTACCGCGCCGGAGTAAGTGAAGATGCCGGTTTAAGTTTCAATCAGGTATTGACTTCAGCCAGACATCTCGGTGCACCGACAATCAGGGTCTGGGCCGGCAATAAAGGTTCTGATGCCGTCACCAAAGAGGAACGAAAGTCAATTGTTGCCGATTTGAAACGAATTACTAAAATGGCATTTGATTCAAATATCACCATCAGTCTTGAGTTTCATGGCGGCACGCTGACCGATACCAACGACTCAACCTTCGAACTCCGCAATGAATTAGGCGATGCCGGCACAATGTTCTACTGGCAGCCACCAGTCAACAAACCCGTAAAATATTGTCTGGAAGGACTGAAAGGCGTGTTACCGGTACTATCTAACATTCACGCATTTCACTGGACCCCGGAACGTCGTCCGCTGGTTGAGGGGATTGAAAATTGGAAGCAGTATCTGGAACTGGCATCTTCGGACGGCAAAGACCGTTTTGTGATGCTCGAATTTTTTCTGGGTGATTTTGAAGCCCAATTCTATGCGGACGCGGCGATTCTCAAAGAGTTGACTGGTCGCTTTGATATGTAAGGCGACGGTAATTAATAAACGAAAAGCGAGGTGATGATGTCTGAATTCTCCAAAAAATCCGAATCATATCATATCAGTGGCATCAAAGACGGTTCCGGTAGAAACGGTTGTATGTTTTATCTGTTTCTGCTCGGGTTGGCTGTCATAACTGCCGCGGCAATAATATTGTATCAAATGGTAAGCATTCCCAAAAACACCGCCAAAAGCCTGGTAGAAACTCTTCGCGGTGAAACTAAAATTACTGAAAAAATCGCCACTGAATTCTCAAAAATCACCGGCAGACAGGATTTGCTGTTGTGCACCGAAAATGAAACCTTGTCGGATTTCAAAACGATTGAACGCACTGTCGCGACAATCACCAGCAAAGCCTACTTTGCGGTACGCGTTCCGGTTGAATACAACTACCTCATACCGCTTAATGAACGGCAAAACTGGAATTTTGAATGCAAATCAGGCACCCTTGAGATAACAGCTCCGTCAATAAAATTCCTCGACCCGAATATTAAATGGCTTGATTCTGAACAATTCATCTACGGCGGTGTTTTGATTGACAGCAGCAAGGCGATGGATGAAATGAAAGAGAAGTTGTCAACAATCGCCAAACGTAACGCAACTAGAAAAGCCAATTCAGAAACCATCCGGCAGGCGGCAAGGATGAGTATTGCAAAGTTCTTTAATGAATGGCTGTCCGGCAAGATAAGACGGGAATACCAGTTGCAGAATATTGCAATCAAATTCAAAGGTGAACCGGACTTTCCGGCGGTAAAGTTCGTCTTGTCATCCGCACCGCAAGCACCGGCAGTTTTTCCATCACCTGTCGTCAAAGAAAAAATTATTGGACAATAGTTCCAATTGGCATAAACCGGAAACAGGTTTGTGAATGTTTTTACCGGAGTATAAATGCAGAAACTGTTGCAGACACTTGGACTTGATCCGCTGGTGGCATTCACCGTCGTTGCGATTGACGCTATGTTGTTCGTTCCGGATGCCAGCGGAGCGGGATGGTTCATCTCGCTGATGGTGGCAATACTTCTCGTCATTCCGGTAATCATCATGCAGCGATTTTCGTATCATGACACCTGGCGGATTGCATTGGCAAAGGGCATCATCATCGGAATACTCACCGCCATTCCAAGCCCGCTTCCATCTATCGCCACTGCCGCATTCGGCATTGCCGGACTTATCTCGTTATTGCGCGAGGGTGGAATCAAACGCCTTATTCCAAGCGAACAAAACTTCAGGCAGGAAAAACCCTAACAACAGGTATCAGATTACGTAATCCGGTTCCTGTTTATTCATATCAATAACTTTTCGTAAAGAGAATTTTGCCATTTCCCGGCGAAAGATTGTTGAAATATTGCGCCATACTTTAGTGGCGCGGCAGGAACGCATCTGCGGACAAGGCACGTCGTTCTGCTCACAATCAACCAACGTCAATTTGCCTTCAAACAGTTCAACAACGTCAAGAATGGTAATAGTTTCCGGCGGCTTTGCGAGAAAATAACCGCCATTGCAACCGCGTTCGGTACGCACCAGTTTAGCCTCTTTCAGCTTAATCATTATCTGTTCCAGATATGCTTCAGTGAATTTCTGCTCCTGCGCGATATCTTTCCCCTTCAGCGCGACATTTTCGCCATAATGTTCGCCGAGTTGAATCAATATGCGTAAGCCATACCGGGTTTTAGTTGAAAAATTCATTATCCACCTGTTTGTAAATGTTTACACATCCATGTTGAATTTGCCCGAACAGACAAACTGTAACACTACATATTATATAGTATAACCGCAATATCCAACCGTGTCAACAAGGGAAAAGAGAATCTATACATTTTTGATAGGATATTGTTATTATAAGAGTATTACGTCGAAAATCTGTGCAGGCGAATTTCTCAACGTCCCAAACGTTCAGCAATCTACCAGTTGCGAAGATTTAATATTGCTATTTCCGCCAGGGCAGTTCGAACCTTCCGGATTCATAGAGGCAGTTTAACGCGACGGCTGCACCGGCATAGGAAGCGAGCTCATGTTTCAGTCCGCATGGAACGATTTCACAAACACTCAACGGCTGTTCCCAGCAGAAACGCGGCAGATATCTTTTTACCGGTTCAAAGAACAGATCGCCGGTAGACCAGGCAATTGTTCCAAGAATGATTTTTTCCGGGTTGAGGGTATTGATGAGAACGCCGAAGGCCTGAGCGTTGCGCAGACACATTTCGTCCCAGAGTTTAACGGCGTAGTTGTCGCCGGCTTTAACCGCCTTTACCAGCGCCACAACATCAACATCGGTAATTTTGCCACCGGCGAATTGAATAATCGGATGATTTGGCTGTCCTGCGAGTTCAAGCTGCATCCGTTGTGCCAGGGCGCGACCACCGCAGAATACTTCATAGCATCCGCGCAACCCGCAATTGCATTGCGGTCCGTTAATGTCGAGAACCACATGACCAATCTCGCCGGCATAGAAATTCTGTCCTTGAATAAGATGCCCGTTGGCAACAATGCCGCCACCGACACCGGTACTCATCGTCAAATAAATAATATTTTTGCCACCGATTCCGGCGCCGTAAAACCATTCTGCCAGAACGCCGGCATTCGCATCATTATCAAAGAACCCTTCAATGCCAAGCGCATCGGAAAGATATTTTTTGATATGGACGTTGCGCCAGTGCGGGTTGTTCGGCGGCGAAACAATAATGCCGTTAGGAACATCCGACGGAGAAGGCGAAGAGATGCCGATGCCTTTAACCATGTCGTTAGTAAATCCGGCGGCGCTAATCAATTTCTGACCGATTTCCGCCAGGAGGGGTAATACCACCGCGGGGTCAGTGTCTTTGTTGTCCAGACGTTCAGAGCCATAGATTTTGCCGTCGCTTGAACATAGACCGATACCGATTTTAGTGCCACCGATATCATAACCGAGTACAGGAAATATTTCAGACATTTATCCTTCCTTGCGCCAGAAGCGCGATACACACAGAGTTGCCGCAGAATCAACGGCGTCAACATCCGGTTATTTTCTTTATAAATTTTATATTTGGAACTATTTATTTTATAATATAGCCTGCTATATTAAAATATTAAAGTTACGAACGGTAATTTTGCTTTTCCGGTTATTTGCCGGTTAGCGTTTTTTTGCTGAATAATCAGCTATATAGATTAAGTAATAATATTATTTTCTGGAGGATTTTATGTTAATCTGCGGGTTTCCGACCTTGGCCTCTGCATCCGGACTGACTTATGCCTTTAACCACAGCGATTTTGTCGGACAAATGTTCGTGATACTGCTACTGGTCAGTTCTGTATTCACCTGGACCATCATGATTGAGCGCGGTCTGTTCATTTTTCGCGCTAAAAAATTGTCAATGATTTTCATGCAGAGCTTGAAACGGAAACGCCACCTGCCCGATATATACCGGGAAAGCCGCGACAATCCCTGCCCGCTTGCCATCGTCTATAAAACCGGCATGGATAAACTGCTCGAATTTTACTCCATCCCCTCAGAACAACTCCTGTCATATCCGGAACAATACCAGTACAAAAAACTGAGCGACATTCAGAAAGAGGCAGTCCGCATCGCCATGGAACGCGAAGTATCATACCAGATTGAAGATTTGGAACGGCGTGTCGGTATGCTGGCCACCGTCGTCAGCGCAAGCCCGTTCCTCGGTCTGCTCGGAACCGTCTGGGGAATCATGGTGGCATTCTGCGGTATCGCTGCTCAAGGTCGCGCTGAAATCGGCGCACTCGCACCCGGGATAAGCGGCGCGTTGTTGACTACCGTTGTCGCTCTGGTCGTGGCAATCCCGTCACTTATCGGCTACAACCTGATTACCGCCAATATCAGAAATGTCATCGTCCACATGGATAACTTCACCGAAGAATTCATGGCCAGGGTTAATCTGGAACAGTTAGAAGTTGACAAGAACGAACGCTGAGGCGGGGAGAATTTTTGATGAAAAAGCGGCGCATAATGACCGGAGCGATTGACCAGATCAATATGACTCCATTGATTGATATCACCTTCTTTCTGCTGGTTATCTTTCTGATTACCATGCCGATTATCGAATTCAGCACCTCGGTGACGCCGCCGCAGTTGAATGCCAAACCGCTGCCGGAGGAAAATAAATCGGTTTCCATCGACAAAGAGGGCAATATCGTTTACGAAAAACGAATCATTTCCACCGAACAACTGGTCGAGGAACTGCGCAAATTGAAAATGATGGATGCCAAAATAACCCTGCTGCTGCGTGCAGATGGCAGTCGCCCCTACAAAGAAGTTATTTCGCTGATGCGCACCATTAAAAATTCCGGTTTCCAGAATATATCACTCGTCACCCAGGCTGAGGCAAAGGGAGGCAAGTAATTTATCATGATTCCTCAGATGACCAATTCGATGTCCTCCCGTGTGACTGAAGTGCAGCCGCTTGTTTCCAAACGTGCCCGCAAACGCATTACCAAAGGCGTAATCATCGCCCACCTGATTATTATCATTACTCCGTTCCTTGCCGTTTCCATCTCGGAATGGTTTGAACCACCGAAAATTGAAACCGTCAATATTGATTTGAAAATGCTGCCACTGAAAATTTCCGCTCGTACCAATGTTCCCGAGGGCAACCCGCCGCCGGGCGATCCAGGTCCGCCGCCACCTCCGGAACCTAATCCACCGAAAATCATGCCGGCACCGCAGGAACCAATCGTCAAGGAACCGGTCATCAACCTCCCGAAACCACCTCCGGACGAACCTAGAGTGGTCACCCCGGATATTCAGAAAATCCTGAAGAAAATAGAGAAACAGAAAGAGGAACGAGAGACCGCAAAAAAAGCACTCGACGCTCAGAAACGCGAAAAGGAAAATGCCAAAGCATTTAAACCGGCATCGGCGGCAGATATTGCTCAGTTGAATCGCGTCGGACCACCCGGCAGCGGTGGCAGCGGCAAGGGGGCTGGCACCGGCGCGCCGACAACCGGCCCGATCGGTCCCGGCGGACGCGGCACCGGCGAATTTACCGCCAGCTATGAAGATTATCTCGGCACCTATTTAAAGCGATATTGGGAAACACCGGAAAAACGGTTGCTGAACGGCAAAAAACCGGAAGTAACGGTTCAGATCAGCATCGCCTCTGACGGACGCATCGTCGGTCACCGGATTATCCGCCCCAGCAACAATCAACTCATGGATGATTCCGTTGAACGCATCTTTTCCATCCTGCGGCAGGTTCAGGCGCCACCGGACGGAAAACCACGCGAAATCGCCTTAATTTTTGAACTCGGTCCGGACGAACAGTAATTCTGTAACGGGGGTTGTGCCATTCGGCAATCCAGGTATTTTTCGTGGCAATAGAGGATTTAATTGGGTTTGGTATTATACCGGTTTCAGGCGGTAGCCGCCGGGAGCATCTTCAACCACCCAGCCAAGCTGTTTAATCGCTTCGCGGAGTTCATCAGAACGCGCAAAATTCTTGTTTTTCCGTGCCTGCAAACGTTCATCGGCAAGAGCGATGACTGCGTCAGGCGCGGTCTCACCGATTGCCTCATCCGGATTGAATACCGCAAAAATGCGGTTGAAATCACGGAATTGCGCTTTGATGATTTCAGCTCCGGCCGGAGAGAGTGTATTCGCATCCAGTAAACGGTTGGCTTCATGCTGCAATGCAAAAACTGCGGCAATCGCCTCGGCAATATTCAAATCATCATTCAGTGCATTAGCGAAATCATTCTGACATTTTGCCGTAAACTGTTTAATCTCCTCTTCATTACCGTTTGCACCTGAGGCTGATTTCAGCCGGATGAACAGTTCGTTAAATTTCTTCAACACTGTACGCGCCTGTTCACAGGCGTCAAATGAAAAGTTCAATTTTTTCCGGTAGTGCGTTCCCAGCAACACCCAGCGTAATTCATTGCCACTGAATCCGCGACTGATTAAATCCCGCAAGGTGAAAAAGTTACCGGCGGATTTGGACATTTTCTCGCCATTGACAATCAAGTGATCGCAATGTAGCCAGTAGTTGACATAACGGCATCCGTTGGCAGATTCACTCTGCGCTATTTCATCTTCATGGTGCGGGAACATATTGTCGACGCCGCCAGTATGGATGTCGAATGTCTTACCGAGATATTTCATACTCATCGCACTGCATTCGATATGCCAGCCAGGGCGTCCTTTGCCCCAGGGACTGTCCCACCACACGTCGCCGTCATTTTCATCCCAGCTTTTCCACAGGGCAAAATCTGCAACCGCGTCTTTGGCGTATTCATCGGTTTTGATTCGAACACCGGCACGCTGGTTTTCCATATCAATTCTGGCGAGTTTACCGTATTCGGGGAATTTAGCAATTGAGAAATAGATGGAATTGTCTTCGGCACGGTAAGCGTAACCCTTATCCATCAAAGCCTGTACCAGTGCAATCATCTCAGGAATATGGTCCGTTGCGGCGGGATAAAATTCCGCCGGTTCGATTGCCAGCGTCTTTAAATCACTAAAAAATTCCTGTTTATACTTTGCCGTGAAGTCACGCAATGGTATTCCGGCGGCGATGGAATTGCGAATCGTTTTGTCGTCAACATCAGTCAGATTCATCACTTGAACCACCCGGTAACCGGTATATTTCAAAACGCGCCTAAGCAGATCTTCAAAGATATATGCTCTGAAATTGCCGATATGGGCAAAATTATAAACCGTCGGTCCGCAAGTATAGAGTCGCGCCTCGCCGGAGGAAACCGGCGAAAAAGCTTCCAGCTTTCGTCCCATCGTATTGAAAAATTGCAACGCCATCACACTATCCCTATGGCCGGCATCCCGGCATTATCCCAACGGTTACACTTGAACCTTTTCTGCTCTGTAATAATACCGCAGACTCCGATATTATTTATGAAATTCAAAAAAACCAGTGTAAAATCTATCACCATTTGTCCCAAAAATCAAGCAGGAAGCGGCGATTATCAGTTACCCGTACCGCGCCGTGCTGATTTTTGCACGTTTTCGTGATTTACGGTTGAATCTCGCCGTTTGGCGGTGTAATTTTTCGTTCAGTAACACCGTTTTGCACCACAGTAATATTATATATCATTGATTAATTTGTTCTATTCTTGACTTTTTGACAGTAACAATAAACAAGGTATAAAAGAATAATTATGAAATTGGCTTTTTGCATCTTCAACTATTTCCCTTTCGGCGGATTGCAGGGAGATTTTTTGCGGATTGCACTGGAATGCCGGAAACGCGGCCATGACATCACCGTTTATACCCGCTCATGGCATGGCGATATTCCAGATGGATTCAAGGTAATTACCATCAATGTTTCAGCGTTGACCAACCACGGCAAAGCCAAAGCTTTCGCCGGCAAAGTAAAGATACTTTTAAACGCTTCTCCGGCAGATTGCGTCATCGGATTCAACCGTATACCGGGACTTGACATCTATTTTGCCGGCGATAACTGCCTCGCGGAAACATTTCAAGGCAAATCACGACTGAAGCGTCTCTTAAATCCGCGATACTCCGCCTACCTAGGCCTGGAACAAGCGGTATTCGCTCCGGGTAGTAAAACAAAAATATTACTGATTACTGAACGACAACGCCACGACTTTATTAAACACTACAGGACGGAGGAAACGCGTTTTCACCTGCTCCCTCCGGGAATTCCGGCAGATCGCCATCGACCGCCGGATGCGGATGCAATCAGACAGCAGGTTAGAACTGCGATGCATGTCGCAGAAGATACCAAAGTTTTAATTCAAGTTGGTTCAGGTTTCAAGACCAAGGGCGTATCGCGTTCAATTCACGCCGTCGCAGCCTTGCCGGAAACTATTCGCAAAAAGACGATTTTCTGGATTGTCGGCAGTGATAACCCCAAACGGTTTATTGAACAGGCACGGCAAATGAATATTGCAGAACGGATTATCTTTACCGGCGGCAGCGATGATGTACCGCAATTATTGCTGGCCGCGGATTTAATGCTTCATCCGGCAATCAATGAAGCCGCCGGAAATGCCCTGCTCGAAGCACTCGCATCCGGATTACCGGTAATCTGCTCCGCCACATGCGGTTACTCCGGTTATATTGAACAGGCCAATGCCGGCGCAGTCATTCCGGAACCATTCTCTCAGGAGCGGATGAATGCCACTTTGAACTCAATGTTGGCCGGCGGCAGATTGCCTGAATACGGCAATAACGGTTATAAGTTCGCCGGCAAAACAGATTTATACAGTCGGGCTTCCGTTGCCGCAGATATTATTTTGAATAATGCTAAATCATGATTGCTCAAACTTCGAGTAAAATGGAGAAAATCGCCGAATTCCTCGGCATCAAACGGAATATCTCCGGCCTGCTGGCAATGGTTGTCCTCGTCGGCATCGGTGAAAAAATGGCGGAACGCTTTCTGCCCTTGTACCTGTTGGCGCTCGGCGGTATGGCATTCCTGCCAGGGTTGTTGAATGCCCTCGACAATCTGCTCTCGGCGCTATATTCACTTCCAGGGGCATGGTTGACTGACCGCTATGGCAGCAAACGCGCTCTGCTGATTTTCGATCTGCTCGCCATGTTCGGTTTTTTGATTGTCGTTGCTATTCCAAGCTGGACTGCGGTCTTTATCGGTTCACTGTTTTTTCTCTCCTGGACGGCAATATCCCTGCCGGCGACAATGGAACTCGTCGCCAAATCACTCCCGAAAAATAAACGGACAATGGGCGTATCAATACATTCACTGGTACGGCGTATTCCCATGGCGCTGGGACCGGTACTTGGCGGAATTATGATTGACCGGTACGGTGTTGAAACCGGCGTAAGAATCTCCTTTATCTGCGCATTGGTACTCGCCGCAGTTGCCGCCGTTCTTCAGCAATGGCTCATCGCCGACGATACCCGAAAAAACACCACAAGAGAACATCCTTTCGCCATGGCATACGCCATGATGCGGATGATGAGTCCGAAACTTAAAAATCTCCTCGTTTCTGATATTCTAATCCGTTTTTGTGAACAAATTCCCTACGCTTACATGGCAATATGGGCAATGCAAAACGCCCAGGGCGCGAAAGTCAACGGTTTCGAATTCGGAATTCTCACCACCATTGAAATGGCCGTTGCCATCGCAGTATATATCCCTGTCGCCTGGCTCGCCGACCGTGGCGGTAAAAAACCTTTCGTCCTTGCCACGTTTGTCTTCTTCACCATCTTCCCGCTCGTGCTGTTATTCAGCACCAGTTTCTGGCTGTTGGCTGTCGCCTTTGTCGTAAGGGGATTAAAAGAATTCGGCGAACCTACCCGCAAGACACTCATCATGGATTTGGCGCCGGAAGACCGCAAAGCCGCCATGTTCGGGGCATATTATCTTTTTCGTGATGTAATCGTATCATTCGGCGCGGGACTCGGGGCGTGGCTGTGGATGATTTCACCTGCCGCCAACTTCCTGACCGCCTGCGCTTTCGGTATCGCCGGCACACTCTGGTTTGCGTTCGACCGGAAATAAACGCCCTCATTCTGCAGTAAACGCAGTTTCAACTCAACTGCGACGCACTGACCGGTATCACCCGTGAAACCGCCAATCTCACCATCCTTTTTCACAACACGATGACAGGGGAAGAATAATGGAAAGGGATTGTGTCGCAACACATTGCCAACCGCACGCGCACCCCCGGGACACCCGCAAAGTTCCGCCAGCCGAGCGTAACTGACCACCGTACCCCGCGCCACATCCCGCAATGTTAATAATACCCGGCGCGAAAAATCCGTCAAGCCGGATAAATCCAGAACATCAACCGGCAACGCCACATCTTCTCCCTGACAATACCGTTCCAGCAACAGCAAAATATTTTCGACTGCCGTTCCCGCCTCAGGTTTCTGCCCGAAACTCTGCAACTGCAACTCAACAATCTTCAGTTCAGACGATTCCCGGCAGACAATAGTGCAATGTTGTCCCAAAGTATAACTAATCATAAATACAAGCTGGTTACGACCTGCGGTGTTATTATTAATACATCTTTAACTTTAAAATACCGTCACAATAATGATATTTCAACGCTATTGATGGAGGGCCAGGTATGAATTGTGCTAAAAGCTGTCCACTGGAACGAATTTCGCCGGTGTGCCATATTGGTTCATGCCAATACCGGGACCATAAGCATCCGGCTTGACAACCTGCTGTACCGGCACTACCTGGACAAAGCTCTGACTGTCAGAACTATCTGCAGGAACGGCTTTCACCGGAGTGCCATATTGATTCATGCCAATACCTGGACCATAGGCATCCGGTTTGACAATCTGCTGTATAGGCACCACCGGTGCATAGGTCTGACCATCATAACTGCTGGAACGATTCTGACTTACCGCCGGAGCAGTATAACTGTCGCTAATACTTGAGGTAAAGGCTGAAGTTGACACTACCGGTTTTACATCAAGCGCAGCAGACGCTGTATTTGAACTCGACAGAGATTCGTTATTGTCAGTAGATAAAGTAGATACAGCAGACACGGTAGATACTGCCGGCATGGATATTAACGGCGGGTGTTCTTTTTCCAGCTTCAATATCGCATTATATATGTCCTGTTGAGACGTGATAATTTTATTTTCACTTTGAACCGGACTTGTGGTCGGATTTATTTCAGTCGCCTCCTCGTCAACGGGTATAACTTCTTTCAGTTTCAACGGTACATACTTGAACGGTTCCGGCTTAACCAGCTCCGGCAGTTTTACCGGAACAACCCGGTCAGTACAGGAAGTTTGCCATGCCGGTTTTTCTGTCTGATTTATAACCTTGCCGTCATCCGCGATTAAAGTTAAAATCAGAAACATTCCACTTATTATCCCGCCGACAACTAAAACAACCCGGACAGCCTCATCATATTTTTGATATTTTTCCATTTTCCACCCCCTGTTATTTTTTAAAGAAGAAGAAGAATATAATTACATCACGCTTACTCATTCCCGAAAATGTGGCATATACAGTACCGTCTAAACCATATATCGTATTGCTACTGATACTGCCAATTTGCGAACCGTCAGAACCGTATATACTGCTACCGCTGACATTACCGATTGCATATCCATAAGAACCATAGATATTACCGCTATCGTCAATACAGCCAATTCTTCCACCCGATGTTCCGTATAGGTTACCGCTATCGTCAATGCTTCCAATACTACTGCCACTGCGACCGTAAAAGTTATTGCCACTAACAGAACCCATCAAACTACCATCGGCAGAATAAATATTTGCATACGCCATAACCGACAGAAACGCACAAACGATAAAGACCAATAGTTTTTTCATTTTACCCTTTTCCCTTTGTTTCCATTAATAAACACTCCTCTCCACGACATCCACGTCAAAACCACGACCGTAAATAATCGTTTCCTTTTTGCATCCTTCCTTGATGTTATCATGCTCCTGCCATATATAATAACATCAGCACAAGGACGTTTTGTGTCCCTGTGCGCAAGATAACGATTTTTTTTGAGGTTTTTCTTTGTCGGGGTGGTTTCCCGGGATGAATGCTGGGATTAGCCCTGGCGATTTTCAGCAATAATTTTCAGTGTTACGTAGCGTAGTTAGTTGCGAGATCAGTTGTAGCGCAAAAAGCTTTTATTTTATTGCCGAGTATGTCATCGAGGTCATTTTTATCTTCTGGATAAAGCGAGATAAGTCGTTTGCCTTCCTGTTGATAGAGTTTCTGCTTCATCAACATACCAATCTTGTAGTCAATCGTATCCATCCCCCAATATTCGATATAAACATCAAACTCAGGCAGATAAAAATCCGGACGCACCGAATATCCCTGAATAATCTTTATACGCTCATCGTACCGATAGGTGATATTGTTATTGGACAGCCATTCCGCAATCAACCGCTCACCGTCCGACTGCACCAGAGTACCGTCTTTGGCGCGAATAGTCTTATTTAATTCAATTTGCGTATCAAAATTGCGCCGGCGCAAATAAATTTCATCCAGACATTTATCGCAGTATGGCCGGTCAAAAGCTTTGCGTGAACGTGCAAATTCATCCGCATCTACGCGAACTCCACAACGCTGGCACGTATGAACCGCTTGCTCCTCTGCGATACGCAATGACTCCTTGATGACTTCAACCGCTATTTTCGCGTCCCGCCGGTTGTATTCTGTCTCCGTTTCATTTCCGGCAATATCACAAATATCCTGCAAAGCGCTCCCGGTTGCCGTTCCGTATGCTTTCAACGCCTTTACTGCATACTGGCGCACCTGCGGATGCGGGTCACGCAGACGAACTGTCAAACCATTTACTGCCATTGCCGGGTCTGCAAATGATACCAATTTCCCGACGGCTGAAACGGCAAGCCGCCGCACCTGCGCTGACGATGAATTCATCAACTCCAGCAGTTCCGGCAATGCACCGCCGTTTCCGCTATTGCCGAGTTCAACTGCCCGATGCATCAAAGGTTTTTCATATTGAGAGTGCAAAAATAATCCTTTAAATGGAGATGCCGTCATCACGCATCAAATATTATCAAACGTGTTCAAGATTCGTAATCATAATTATCATCAAATTTTTATTTTGCAAGAAAAGCTAATCTGTTGACAAAATAAAACTGCCAATAATAGACAACATTATCAAACGCTCTTGCATAGAAACCCACGATTTTTCTTCGATATTTTTTTGTCGCTGAGATTTTCATCACGGTTATGGTTTTTTCCGTCTGGTAACTTTTAGCGTTACGCAACGTAGTAAAGTTAGCATTAAGGTTATCTTCACCACAAATATCGTTTCATGTTCTAGTATGTAAATTCACGATTTTTTCTGCGATTTTTTTTACTTTGTCGCGAAGTTTTTGCGGTTCAAGAAGTTGGGCGCTACCGGTTTGGGCGAGCAGCCATTGGAAAAGTTCGTGTTCGGGCATTGAGGGGATATGGAGAATGAACTCGGCATCACTGATAGTTTCGATATTCTGCTTGCGATGGAGCGGTTTACCGACGATATGAGGTTTGATTTCACGGGCACAAAGTATTTTTATGTCAGAAATATTGTCATATTCCAGGAAACAATCATTGATAACACTGTTGATAATGGCCGCATCTGGTTCAAATCCGGTGGGCAGTTCAACGGCGCTGGTGATGCGGTTGATGGCAAAATTTCTGACTTCATTGCGGAGGTGGCAAATACATTTGACATACCAGGCACATTCATAATAAACCAAAGCATGGGGTTCGATAGTGCGGCGTGAGGTTTTGTCATGGACGTCAGTATAGGTGATATCGAGCGCCCGGTGATTCTGCCAGGCGGTAAAGACGGTCATAAAAATATCGGGATTCATTTTGCAACGCAATCCCGGTAGAATGCTTAGCGATTTGATGATGGCATAATCGAGAAAATCAGGGTTATTATTGGCAAGCATGGCGTCAACGGCATTGCGAATGTGATTTTTTAGTGGCTCGGGAAAAATGTCCTGCGCAAGTCTGGCGCCAAGAATCGCCGCGAGCATTTCATGTTCATCATAGAGCTCAGTAGAAGTAAAATTCCAACCATGATGTTTGAGATAATAGCCATTGTGTTCCCGTGAATAAGCCAACGGGCAGTCAAATTTGTCCTGAAGCAGTTTAAAATCGCGTTGAATGGTTTTCGGGGAACACTCCGGCAGGTCGGCATCGCGAACGATTTTGGCGACGAAATTCTGGCTGTTGGGGTAGCGGTTTTCTTTGAGTTCCCCGGCAAGCCGGATCAGGCGCTGCATCTGATTTTTGTTGACAGTCATACTCTCCTCCTGTAGTTTTAAATCAATTTATACTCATCCTGTAATAATAACTTATTCCAAATCAATTTGCAAATTGATAAAACAAATAAAATACAAAGAAGTGTTACAAGGAATTACTCTGTTCCGGAGTCAGCAGTTGAAAGTCATGCTGTTTGGGACCGAATTTAATGGTTTCCATGTCGCCGGCAGGATTAATTCGGAAAATTATGCCGCTGGCATCAGGGAAAGTTTTAGTAACCTGTGCAATAGATTTCACGCCATTGACAAAGATAGCGGTAGAAAGGTAATCGGAAAGCGTGGCATCTGAAACGACGACCGTTACTGCAACGATTTCGCTGGCGGGGACTCCGGTTTCGGGGTTCATGATATGACCATAAGTTTTGCCGTTAATGGCGACGAAGCGTTCATAGCCGCCACTTGTTGAAACTGCCGTATCATTCAAATTTATCATGCCGCAGACTTGTTCTTTTTCCATGGGATTGCGGATGCCGATAGTGCTGTATTCCTTTCCCGGCGGAGGTTGCGGCAGACAATAAATGTTACCGCCGGCATTAATAATTCCGGTGGCGATATGATGTTTTTTTACCGCGGTTACGGCACGGTCAAGCGCAAAGCCCTTGGCGATACCGCCGAGATCAAATGCCATACCGGTTACGGTGAATTTGACAGTTCGATTCTTCTCATCAAAAATGACCTTGTTCAAACCGACTTTGGCTAATGCGGTATTTATTTCAGCAGTATCAGGCAGCGAGTTGCGTTTACGGTAAAATCCCCATAAGTCCATTAGTGGCTTGGCCGAGATATCAAAAGCGTGTCCGGTATTGTCATACGCAAACCGCGATATCTGCAGTATTTCCCAAAGCAGAGGGGAACATTGCACCGGTTTGTCCGCAGCGGTGGCATTCAACCGGGAAAGTTCACTATCAGTGTCAAAAATATTACAGACTTGATGAATAGTGTTGAATACCGTTCTGGCATCATCAAGCGCGGGAATGAGTTCCGCTGGCTTACCATACAAACTGATTTCGACCATGGTACCCATGACCGGATAGGCTTGCCGGCGCCATTCCATCGCAACACTCTCTTCGGCGGAATAACCGGTAAAGGCGGACAGTAAAACAAGAATGAAGGCAAGGAAAAAACTTATAACCACGAAAAGGCGGGAAAGTTTAATGGGCTTTATACACATCACTCACCCTCTGGGATGAAAGGCTTTATGTACTTGCAGGAGACGTTTATGGTCAACATGGGTATAAATCTGGGTGGTGCTGATATCGGCATGTCCGAGCATTTCCTGAATCACGCGGAGGTCAGCGCCGTTTTCAAGCAGATGACTGGCAAAGGAGTGGCGCAAGGTATGAGGAAAGATATTTTTATTAATTCCTGCAGCTACAGCGGCGGTCTTGACGACATTCCAAATCCATTCGCGATCAAGCGGACGGCCGTTTTTGGAGAGAAACACGGTATCGGTGCGACTGCCTTCCTTGAGCAGTTGCGGACGGATTTCATTCATGTAGCGGGTGAGCAGCTTCAAGGCGGTTTTGCCGATAGGAACGATGCGTTCTTTGCTGCCTTTGCCTTTTACCATGAGTATTTCCTCATCGAATCTGACGCCGCCGGTTTGGAGATTGGCGGCCTCGGAAACGCGCAACCCGCAGGCATACAAAACCTCCATAATGGTGCGGTTGCGGAAAAGAAGGGGATCATGACCGGCAGCGGGAAAGGCTCGAAGCAACGCATCAACTTCCGCGATGGAGAGAAAGTCCGGAAGCAATTTCCACAACCGGGGTGAATCCATCACTTCGGTAACATCTTTATCAATAAGCCGTTCCTGGAACAGGTAGCGGAAAAATATTTTGATGGATACGAGTTTGCGCGCGAGAGTAGAGGTTTCCATTTCGAGTTCTTTGAGATGCTGAAGATAATTCAAGACCTCATCACGGGCAACACCGTTAAAGTCGCTGACACCATGTTCACGCAGATATTTGACAAAATCGCGCAAGTCGGAAGTATAAGCGGAGACAGAGTTCAGACTCAAACCGCGTTCCATCGTCAGAAACCCGGAAAAATGTTCAATTGCCCGTTCCATATTGCAGCTCAGTTAATTGTTGTGAATCTATCCCGAGCGCCTTGCATACGGAGGCCTGGGCGAGGATTAAATTCAGGTCGAGCAACGGCACGGCGACATCACCCGTCCTCATGACAATGGGCAGTTCAGTACAGGCCAGCAGGATGATTTCCGCGCCGTTTCGCGCCATCTGGGCGGCGGCGACGAGGAGCAATTCACGGGAATGGATGGCATCACTGCCCGCCTTGATACCCCGCAAGCCGAAAATGGCCTCCATCACGGCATTGTTCTGCAACTCTTTTTCAGGGGCGACGAGGGTGATATTGATTTCCTCCAACCGGCGGTAGAGTCCGGATTCAACGGTCGGGGTGGTGCCGAGAATGCCTGCGCGGGTAACGCCGGGATGAACCCGCCGGATATATTCGACAGTCGTATCAATGATGCTTAGAAACGGGATACTCAGTTGCGCTTCAATGTTTTTGATGAAGAGATGGGCGGTGTTGCAAGGCATGATGAGGAAATCGGCACCGGCGGCTTCAAGACTTCTGGCAGAGGCGATCATTGCCGGCGACGGGTCTACGCCGCGTCCGTAATAGGCGTCGATGCGGTTTGGAATTTTCGGATTATTATCGATAATAACCCGAATATGGTCCTCATCTTTGACCGCCGGAGTGAGGCGTACTATTTTGGAAAAGATATCCACCGTTGCCGCCGGTCCCATTCCGCCGAGAATACCTATCGTCAATGACTGATTGCTCATATTTTAAGATTCGCAGTTATATTTTTTTTCACTTTATAATATAGACAGCTTGTTTTGTCAAAGCAAACAGATATATATTATGTATAGTGTATAACTTTATTCTAAAAGGTACAGTCTCAATGCAGATGAACTTTTTTTCAAAAATTGCAAGAAGAACCGCAACGATTGTTACGGTGACGGCACTGGTTTTCTTTTTTGCGCTATTTTTCGGTTTCATCTATCTTTACGATTTTGAGATGCGCGATCGTGCGCTGGATAAATTCCGTGATGAAAATCAGAAGATCGCGATGCTTATCAGCTATTTTTTCTTTGAACGTCGCAATGATATTGAAAGTCTTTCAAGTAATCGTGCCATTGACAACTATTTCCGTGACGCCAATTCCGGCAAAGTTTCAATTGAAACCAACAACAATAACATTGAAGAAATTCAAAAACTGTTCCGTAATTTCATTGATACGGAAAAAGTGGATAACCGCAATATTTTCTTCCGGCTCGTCTTGATTGACCGCACCGGCAATGTTATTGCAGATACCGGCGGACTTCCGGATTCGCCGCCGCCGGGAACGTGGAGCATGTTGCTAACGAAAAAAACCAAAGCCATAGAGATGATTCCCGGGGGTGAAAATTTAGCGCCGGAAGTTATTATCAAGTCGCCCTGCTATACTTCCGACCGTTTTTCCGGGATGTTGATAGCGTTTCCATCGTGGGAAACATTTTTGGACGGACTGTTCCGCAAATCCTGGCAGAGCGGAGCCGATACATTCCTCTATGCGATGATGTACCGGAATTCGGTATTGTACAAACTTGATGCCGGATTCAGGTATGAACCGGATACTGAATATCTGGGCAAACTGCCGGCGACACAGGTGTTGCCTTTATACTTTGACAAGCGGGGCAACCCGACGCCAATTTCAACCAAAGATTTCAGTCATGCCAATAATATTTTCATAAAACTGCCGGTGGACCATACGCCGTTCCGGTTGGTTTCACTGGTACCGAAACGTTCGGTTCTAGTCGTGGATCAGTACTATCAGTTGTTGATAATACTGATTATTCTCCTCTGCGTCGTTCTAATCGGGGTGGTGTTCATTTCGATTAACTTCCTGCGCCACAAGCGCCTGGAAGACCGGCTCAAAGAGGAACAGTTGCGCAAAGAACTGGTTGAATCTAAAAACACCGGATTGGAAAAAGAGATTCTGTCCAGAATCGTTATCGAAAAAGAACTTAAAAAAGCGAAGGAACAGGCAGAATCTGCCAACGACGCTAAAAGTATTTTCCTCGCCAATATGAGTCACGAATTGCGCACCCCGCTGAATGGTATTATCGGCATGACGGAACTGCTGAGTGAAGCTAAAACCGAAATAGAACGCAAAGAGCTCATTCCTATTGTACTGCAATCATCCTATACGCTGTTGACGATTATCAACGAAATTCTCGATCTGTCTAAAATCGAATCCGGCAAAATGGAAATTGAAAAGAACAAGTTCGAACTGGATGAAGCGCTTTCACCATCGCTGAAATCGCTGGCAATGCGGGCGCAGGAGGCAGGAATTCAATTCTACTGGTATGTTGATCCGGAAATTCCGAAGTGTCTGATTGGCGACCAGAACAAACTGTTACAAGTAATTGTCAATCTGGTTTCAAACGCGATCAAGTTCACCCACAAAGGTTCGGTCGTATTGAAAATCAAGTTGCATAAATTTGAAGAACGCCAGGCTTTAATCACTTTCCTGGTAAAAGATTCCGGCATTGGCATCCCGGAAGATAAACAGAAAATTATCTTTGAAGCATTTATTCAGGCTGATGGTTCGGTTTCGCGTAAATACGGCGGCACAGGACTCGGACTTTCAATTTCAAGCAAAATTGTCCGGTTGCTCGGCGGCGAAATAACTTTGAAGAGCGAACCCGGCATCGGCAGCGAATTTGCCTTCACGCTACCATTTGGCTATAAACACCTCAGCGCGCAGGAGATATCCCAGAGCAAGGTTGCACTTTCAACGACGACAGAGTTGCGCCCGGGAATCAAAATCCTGCTGGCGGAAGACAACAAAATCAATCGTATTCTGGTAATGAAACTGTTTGATAAACTTGATGTCATCATTGAGCCGGCGGAAAATGGATTGGAAGCCGTGGAATTGTACCGCAATCACCGTTATGACCTCATCTTCATGGATATGCAGATGCCGATTATGGATGGCATTACCGCCACGCAGGAAATACGCAAAATTGAACAGAAAACCGGGCGGCACGTTCCCATCATAGCCATGACGGCCAATGCGATGAAGGAAGACAAAGATGCCTGTATCCAGGCTGGAATGGATGACTTTATCACCAAACCGGTGAAGAAAGATATCGTAATGGAAAAAGTCAATAAATATGTTCCCGGCGGGAAAAAAATACCTGTTTGATTCGGGTGTATTCTGCATGTTTCCGCCATCACCGGCGATTTTGCTGAAATCATGGGTTGCGATTGGGAAAAATAATTTCCGCCGTGATAATTTTATAGAAAGATTAAGATGCTTGAGTTGAATGTCATTGTTTTTATTTTCTCAGTTCTGGTTGTTTTCATTTTACTGGCGGGACTGTTAAAAATGTTATTAGAAAACCGCCGGCAGCATTTCTGGGTATTGCTGTGCGGATTTATCGCCGCCGGAGCTGTTATGACGGTTCTCGGTTTGGGACTCTGCTGGCAGACTGGAAAATTTATCATCGCCCAACTGGAACAGTCCACCACGCAAACACGCAGCAACATCGCCGGACGTGAAGAGACCCGCCGGAAACATATTGAATATCTCGAATCCGGCGTGCCGGCAACGGAACTGCAGGCAATGCCCAAAGATTTTTATACCTTTCCGGGACAAAATGAATGGTGGCGGATTCCGCTAGTCTTCCCTTTTCAAATCATTATTGTTGAAGACTTTTACATGGGTACGCTTGAACGGTTCAAGGGTGAAACCGCGGCGGAACTGAGTGACGGTTCAACCGAAATTCTCACTTTTATCACCAGAATGGCTTATGACCGCAAAGTGATACTGTTTGAACGCAATATCCAGCAAAATGATGCCGGCAAAAAAGAATGGGGGATTTTTGAATTCAAAACAGGGCAATGCACAGTATTCAATTCGGAACATCAGATGATAAAAGCGGCGATGGAAAAAGACTATGAAGGCGATTTTAATCTGCATTCATTACTTTACCATTATCGTCAACGATTCCAGTAAAATTACCGATATATGTTTCAGCAGTCCCTGACAAAAAAATGATATTACGGCAAAAAACGCATATTTTTTTTGTTTTCCACAATAAAAAATAAAAAAATGCATTATATTAAGTAATCTTTAATAATAAAACAAAGAAAGCATCGTTATAATATGCAGAGAATAATGTTATGTGGCAAGATTCACACCGCCAGACTGACCGGCAGTGAGCTGGATTACGAAGGCAGTCTTGAGATAGATGTTGATTTGCTGAAAGAGTCTGGAATTCTCATCTATGAGAAGATTCTGGTTGTAAACCGCACCAACGGTGAACGGCTCGAGACGTACGTAATTCCGGGCGTGGCCGGCAGTCGGACGTTCCGGTTGAATGGACCGGCGGCTTATAAGGGCAAGGTTGGTGATGTGGTTTCAATTATGGCTTTTGCGGTATGTTCTGAGGAAGAAGCAGCGAAGATAAGTCCGAAAGTTATTGTTCTCGACGAGAACAATGTCATAGTTAAACGTAAAGGCGGTGTTCAACCGTAATGATATGAAAGAACGTCAACATATCCGGCGTAAAGCTGAGAGCGGTCAAGTACTGACTGAATATGCCATAATGTTGGCAATGTGCGCCGGAGTAGCGATTGTTCTGACGGTGTTGTTGTATTATTTTTCAGAATTTGGCTGGCGGGTGATTAATCTGGTATGTATTGACTATCCGTAAGCTTGAGTTATATTAAAGCAGTTCTTTTGCAAACAATAAAAAATCGGAGGTTACAGTAATGAAAATCAGAAAAACCAATCAGAAGGGGCAGGCCGTTGTCGAGTACATTATCATCATCGTCATCGTAGCCATCGCTGCTTTCGTTGTTCTTGGCGCATTCAGTGACCGGCTCAGAACAATGATCGCCGGAGTAACCACAACTCTCGGCGGCAGCGCTGATGTCAGCACTAAATCAACCGAAATCGTCAAAAACCTCGACGAAAGCGGCGTTCAGACCCCGTAATATCCCTCTGACAGGATTATACTAAAGCCCTTGCAAAACAGGTCGCAACAGGAATTAAACTACAGTTGCGGCGGATTCTGCAAGGGCTTTATACTGATTAGCAATCGTTACCAGAGAATATCAGTTATTTTGTTCCGGTGATAATCTCAATGATTCTGCCGGCGAGGAGCAGTTTATCCGTGAGCGGCAGTTCCACCACTTCGCCATTGGCGGCGATCATCGTAACCGCGTTGTTGTCGGCGCCGAAACCACGGTCTTTGCGACTGACATCGTTGGCAATAATCCAGTCAAGGTTTTTGCTCTTTAATTTTTCTCTGGCGTATTCCAGCACGTTATCGGTTTCAGCGGCGAAGCCTATTAATTTTTGACCCGGTTGTTTGTGCTGTCCCAGCGTCAACAGAATATCTTCCGTTCTTTCCAGTTCCATGGTGATATTGCCGGGGGATTTCTTTATTTTACCGGAAACAGTTTGCACCGGGCGGTAATCAGCGACAGCGGCAACCATGATAATAAAATCCGCGCTTGTTGCGCGTTGATGAATAGCCGCGGCCATCTCGGCAGCGCTTTCAACGGCGACAAAATCCACCCCGGCAGGCGGGGTCAGCCGGGTCGGACCACTGACCAGAGTAACCTTGTTCCCAGCCGCAACCGCGGCGGTAGCCATGGCATAGCCCATTTTACCCGAAGAATGGTTGGAAATAAACCGTACGGCATCAATTTTTTCAATTGTCGGTCCAGCGCTGATTAAAAAATTAGCCATAATCAATTATAACTGCCTGATTTGATATTTGGCGGAATGGCGTAAATTACGGCATTCCGGGCACATGAATTTGTCCAGACCGTAAATTGTTGCGGTTTCCACCGCTTTGCAAATAACGATATCATCGCCTTGTTCAACAATCGGTTGTTCCGGAGAATTATCGGCGACGATGACCGCCGGACCGCGAATGATTTCTATTTTTACCACGGCATCCTCAGAAATAACAAGGTGATTGACGACTTCCGTGCTGTTGCTGAACGCCAACCCCAATCCGACGCGAAAAGTGCTATGCGTTATACTGCGGTAATAGGCGGTACTGCCATGAACTGTCGCTACTCCGGCGCCGTCACCGACAACTTCATTGCTGTAAAGTTCATCATTTATCCATACCCGGTAACGCACCGCGCTTTCACGGGCAAAATTGTGAATAAAAATGTCATTAATGCCGGTCACCCGCTGTCCTCTGAATTCCGCAACCAGTTTGGGCAGCACCACTTTGGCGGTGCGACCGCCGGTAAAATCATCCAGCTGCAACTGGTATGAATGCTCCGGGCATAATGGCGCAGTACGGCTGTCCCGCACCGGCAGTTTCGGCACCGCTGGAAATTCGCGTTCCGCCATCAACAGCGTACCATCGCCACCGTGTGCGACAATCAACGCGGGGTTTTCGTCCACAAGCTGAAAACCACAGGAATGCAGCAACGGCTTGATGTCTTCAAGATTTTTGCCGACCAGTTTTACTTTCATTTCAGTTTTTCTCCGGCGATTGTACGTTGAGCGATAATTGCATAAAGCACCGCGGCAACACTGTTACCGACATTAATCGAATCCTTCATCCCGAACATCGGCAGTGCAATAACGCCGTCACATGCGGCGATTGTTTCCGGTGCGATACCCAACGCCTCGTTACCAAAAATCAACGCCAACGGAAAACGGTATTCAAACTGCCAGGCAAAAACACCACCTGGTGCACTTTCGACCGCCAGAATCTGGGCAATACCTTCGTCACGCAACATTTTTACCGCGGTCAGCGAATCCGCGACCTGACGGCATGGTACCATGACATCGGTACCCATCGCAGTTTTTGCCAGTTTCGGATGCGGTGGCGCCGGAGTATAACCGCAGGCAATAATTCCGGTGGCTCCGACCGCCTCGGCGAGACGGAAGATATTGCCGGCGTTATGAGCGCTGCGCAACCGGTCCAGAACAATAGTCACATTCAGTCCCGGCAAATTTGTCAATGATTCATTCGAATTAGTCATCATAGCATTAACATACCGCATTCTGCCCTAAATTGCAATGATTGCCGTAAATCAAGCCGGCACAAATTTGACGCGGTTAATCAATTCATCCCGGTAATCGAATATAATTTGTAGAGTGAAGTGACCGGGTTCGGTAATTCAGTAAAAATCAGTTCAAAATCTCCGGCACTGACTGGCTCATCCGCTGTATTGGAATTCATTCCTGCGGAGATCCACTGTTGACGGAAAGCATTGTATCCCGGACAAA
Organism: uncultured Victivallaceae bacterium; assembly: GCA_964392985.1. Lineage (GTDB taxonomy): Bacteria > Verrucomicrobiota > Lentisphaeria > Victivallales > Victivallaceae > CAYMSF01. Next base: position 61,319 of record CAYMSF010000008.1, read on the forward strand.
TGTGGCCGAAATTCATCGTCGTCAATGAAAAAAAATGTCCCAGGCACAGAGAATACAACGAAACATAATCGCCGTCAGCAAACATGGCATTCATATTTTCCAAAGTGTTACAATAGAAACTGTTATCACTTGATGACATGTGTATAATATCACCGGCAAGAAATTCCCGGTCAGCAACAGTCAGTTCAGCATTAAAATTATAACTGGAAGTGAAATCAATTTCTGTCAGTCGTGCCAGACGTTGAACAATATTCCGGTGTGAACGCACCACCCTTTCCTCCGGCAGCGTTTTATTCCATTCCTCCATGACGGCAGCCGTTGCGAGTAATTCCAGTTTGCGGTACGAGAGGTAATGCAACAATTCAACTTTGAACTGCGGTGATAAGTAAACGTTGTCTGAAACATTGTCATGAAAATTGTGGACAAGTCGTATGCGACGCAGTTCGAGTTGATTGCACTGCCGCAAATATTCCATCATCCACGCCTTAAGCCTTTCCTGCGCTTTGGATTGATGATATTCAATAAACCCGACGCCCCACACGATATTTTCAGCCAGATTCTGCGGACCAAAAAAAGTATAGGGTAGAATATTGACCACCCGGTCCTGCAAATCAACCGTCAAAGTAAATTCAGACGACTCCGCTTCATTTTCATTATTATTGCGCCAATCAACACAGGGAAACGGCGTAAAATTTATTTGAGCAATCTGCAACAAGCGTCCCCGGTTGAATCCGGACAGATTGAAAATCATCGACAGCGCCTCTCCCGGAAAATAACTGCGGGCAAGTTCCGTCGCCAGCGTTTCATGCGCGCCATAAATTATGCCGTATGACGGTGAAACTGAAAAAATAAGTTGATGTGATTCCTGAAATATCCAGCGAATAGCGGTAAGATTAACTTTGACTTTCGACGCGGACTCTGCTTGAACCGTATGAACCGTGGAACACGTCAATACAGACCAGACAAAAACGCTCAATACTGTTGTGGAAAAATTATTCATGTTGTCTCACTCCCGGGGGTTTTGATGCGAATCATCATCATGGCAATATCATCCTGAGGCGGAGTGTTTTCAGAGAATACGCTGATTCCCTGCTGTACCGCATTGATAACCCTGGAACAACTGTCATATTTCATTGAATTCAGCAGTCTTGCCAACCGTTGCTGTCCGAAATGTTCACCATCACGACCGCCGGTCTCAACGATTGAATCAGAATAAAGGAAACAGGAAAATCCTTCATCCAGCGTCAGGTGCTGTTCAGTATACAAAGTTTCCTCCGGGTGAAAGGCACCAACCGGAGTTGTCGGCACGGTATTGCGATGCAATAAAAAATCGCCTTCACCATGAGCAATGAACGGCGGATTATAACCGGCATTACAGAAACACAGTTCGCGGGTTTTCAGGTCAACCACGGCATACCAGATTGCGGCAAACATACATGATTCATTTTTCCGGCGCATCTCATCATTCACCCGGCTGATGATTAATGCCGGAGAATTTGAGTTGATTGCCGCCGCTGCCAGCAATGTTCTGATTCGCGTCATGAAAATTGCCGCCGGGATTCCCTTGTCGGAGACGTCGCCAATATAAAAATGGAGCAGTTCCGGCGATATCAGTGTATAATCATAAAAATCGCCGCTGATTTTTTCTGACGGCACAATCAACGCATCCAGAGTAACATTCTCATGACCATAAAGGGTGTTAAATTTTTGCGGGAGCATGGCCTGTTGAATTCCGGCGGCGATATTAAGTTCATTTTCCACCTTGTTACTTGCGGCGATAATCTCTTCATTTTTTTGGATATATTGCTTTAAACCGGCGAGCATTTTGTTAAAATTACGGGCAAGTACGCCGATTTCATCGCTGCTTGGAATCTTCACCGTGGAATTATAATTGCCGCTGTCAAAATCATTTGTCGCCTTGATCAGTTTTTCCAGCGGCCGGGTAATTAAATCCGTCAACCACAACAGCACCAGCACGGTACCGCCCAGGAAAAAGATAGCAATCAGCATAAAGCCGCGAAACCGGCCGCGAATATCATTTTGCAAAAAATTGCTCTGAATCGCCAGTTGATTATTGAGCAGATATGCGGTATCAATAACCGGTTTTTTGATAATTTCCTCTGACATGATAATGCCGAAACTCCAACAAACGACTGGAATCGGCGCATAGGCCACAAATTTGCTCATTTTGTCAGGGGTATCACGCAGATAAGTAATACTGCTTTCTCCCGCCATCATTTTGCGTCCCGCCTCAATCATGCCGGGTTCGTAACTGTTGAGAATGTTCTGGCGCAATACAGCGCTCTTCCAATCACTTTTACGGCTCATGCCGCGACTGCCGATGATATAACCCTCACGGTCAATGATAAACGCCGTCACATTATCCTGATAACGCGGGTCAATTGAGACTTTCACCAGCGATTTGATATTGACATCAATTGCGGAAATTGCAATCAGCCGGCCTTTTCCGTCACGAATCGCTTTTGCGCAGGTTACAATCAAATTGCTGGTTCCGGCGGAATAGTAGGGTTCGCTCCATACGGCATCAGTCGTTTTTTTCGCCAGCGCAAACCATGGCAGTTCACGCAAATCGTAGCGTTGCGGAATGTCCGCCCAGGGATAACGGATGAATTCACCGCCAGGCGAGATCAAACTGACCGAGTCAATAACATCACTGGTCTGATAAATGTTGCGGAGATAATCAAACATCATCGAAAAATTGCGAATAGCAGAATCAGAAGGCGTTGTTCCGCCGGAATTATAGCTGCATTTACTGCGCAAATCTTCGGGACGTGAATAGGAAATACCGTCATTATCCGCCGGCAATGACTTGTCCACGGCATTACCCTGTTTCACATACACCAGACTTAATGTGTCCAGTTTGCCGGGAATATTTCTGAGATTGATATCTGTAATCGCCGCCTGCCCCTCGGCAATGGTTACCAGATGGTGTTTGGATAACTGTAACAGCGCGGTAGTACTCTCCTTGCGGGCGGTTTCCGAAAGACTGCCGGCGGAACGCTGTGCATACAGGCTGATTTCCTCCATACTGATCATCGCATAAGCCATAACAACCATAAAACCAACACCGGAAAGTGTCAGCAACGACAGCAAAATTTTATTTTTTATTTTCAAATACACCACCAGTTGGAACATCAGGCGACAATAACCGGCATGACCGCGCTTAGGCGCTTAATACTCTATAAGTCAGGTCAATAATCATAACACCGTTAACATGAATAGTCAAGTATCCATTCACAACATTACCGCAAGGGTGAAACGTTTTTTGCACTCTTTTACTGATTGCCGGTTGACTTCATGACATTGAACCGTTATATTCTCAATCGGTTGGTGAACGAGTATACGGTAAAGTAAAACTTATCGCAAACTCTAAAGTATCTTCAGGGCAAGGTGATTCCGCAAGGAAAATTCCTGACCGGCGGTATAGTCCGCGAGTCCCGGAAACAGGACAGAAATGGTGTGATTCCATTACCGACAGTAAAGTCTGGATGTAAGAAGATAGCCGCACAACCGGCGGTGACGATATTTGACATAAACACCCTGCCCTGAAAAAGTAATTTTTCAGGGCATTTTTTTTGCCTGGAAGGAATTGATGATGAAAACAAAATTTGACCCGATTGAAACGGTTGCCAATGCCTTGAAACGCGGTGAAATCGTCGTTGTAACCGATGATGAAAATCGTGAAAATGAAGGCGATCTCGTTGCCGCCGCCGCTAAAATCACTCCGGAAATAATATCATTTATGGCAACCCACGGTCGCGGACTTATCTGCGCACCATTGACCGAAGAACGCGCCGGTGAATTGAATCTGTACAGCATGGCGGCAATGAATGACCCCTATTGCACCGCATTCACCCAGAGCGTCGATGTCAGGGAAGGCACCACCACCGGAATTTCCGCCTTCGACCGCGCCAAAACGATTGAAGCGTTAATCGCGCCGGATACCTCATCGGAAGATTTTATTTCTCCCGGTCATGTTTTTCCGCTTGCAGCCCGCTCGGGTGGAGTGTTGCGTCGCGCCGGTCATACCGAAGCGGCAGTTGATCTGGCACGGATTGCCGGTCTGTCGCCGGCAGGAGTGATTTGCGAGATTATGAAAGACGACGGCACCATGGCACGGTTGCCGGATTTGGATGCTTTCCGTAAAAAACATAAACTTAAATGGTGTTCCGTTGCCGATCTCATCGCCTACCGCCGCCGCACAGAAGCCTTGATTGAACGCGGCGAATCAGCCAAACTGCCGACTGAGTTCGGTGAGTTTACCATCACTACCTACAAGTCAAAAATTGATGGGCTGGAACATGTGGCGCTGGTCTATGGCAATGTCAAAAACAAAGAAAATGTTCTGGTACGGGCGCACAGCGAATGCCTGACCGGCGACGTTTTTGCCTCGCGCCGTTGTGATTGCGGGGCTCAACTGCACACTGCCATGCAGATGATTGCCGCAGAAAAAAACGGTGCAATCATCTATATGCGTCAGGAAGGACGCGGCATTGGCCTGGCAAACAAAATCCGTGCCTATAAACTTCAGGATGAAGGTTGTGATACAGTGGAGGCTAATGAACGGCTCGGCTTTGCCGCGGATTTACGGGAATACGGTATCGGTATGCAGATTCTGCTGGACATCGGGGTCAAATCCATCCGGCTGCTCACCAATAATCCGCGTAAACTGATTGGTCTGAGCGGATACGGTATGAAGATTACAGAACGGGTTCCGCTCGTGATCAAACCCGGTGCAAAAAATCGCAAGTATTTGGACACGAAGAAGAAAAAACTTGGACATTTGTTGTGAAGAAACCGGCGTGATAATGGATTTTTCAATTAATCGGGCTACAATATAAACCGTAGCAGATATTTGAACATCCAGTCAACCGGCGCATTAAAATAATAATTCAGCCATGGAGGTTAAAATGAGTGAGAATGTCGGCAAAGTCTATGAAGGCAATTTGAAGGCGGATAACCTTAAATTCGGTATTGTCTGCAGCCGTTTCAATGATTTCTTTGTCAGTAAACTGCTCTCCGGCGCGATTGATACTCTCGTCCGGCACGGCGGCTCAGCTAAAAATATCGAGGTGGTATGGGTACCTGGTTCCTACGAACTTCCCTTCGCCGTCAAAAAGATGGCGGAACGCCGGAAATATAACGCTGTCATCGCGCTCGGGGTTGTCATTCAAGGCGCCACCCCGCATGCCGGTTATATCAACAGTGAAGTATCCAAAGCACTGGGGCAAATCGGTCTTGATACCGGTATCCCGACCATCTATGGCATCATTACCGCAGATAATATTGAACAGGCGATTGAACGCAGCGGGACTAAAGCCGGAAATAAGGGCGCAGATGCCGCCATTGCCGCCATTGAAATGGCCAATCTGGTAAAAACACTCGAATAAGTCGGAGCTAACAGATGCCGGAAAAAAAACACGAAATCAGCAGTCACGAATTCGGATTAAATCTGGATAATCCTGACGAAACAACAGAAACATTGACCCATTCCCGGAGTATCGGCCGGGAATTGGCGATGCAATACCTGTTTCAACGTGACTTGAATAATCCCGATGCCATGCCGCCTTTAGAAGGATTCTTTGAGCAGACATTGGAAGCTCTGGAGATAAAATCCAACCGCTACACCCGCAAGGGGCGCGAATATGCGGAAAAAATCATCAATGGTATCCAGAACAGTCAGGAACGGGTTGATGAACTGATTCAAAATAATTGCCGGCAATGGTCGCTGGAACGTATGAGCGCGGTTGACAAAAACATCATGCGCGTCGCCGTTTATGAAATGCTGTTCGAGGAAGCGGTTCCACCCATTGTGAGCATAAACGAAGCAGTGGTTATTGCCCGCGATTACAGTGGTGAACAGTCCGGCAACTTTATTAATGGAATTTTAAATGGCGTAATGGTAAACTCAATGACTCGTCCGCACAGAAAAGGTGTCAAAAAAGCATGAAGTCTATTTTCTCAATTTTCAAAAAAGGTCTGGAAAAGACCACAACCTCGGTCAGCCGTTCTCTGGCTACCCTTTTCACTGGAGAAAAAGTCTGGGACAAGTCAAAATTCGATGAACTTGAGAAAATCCTCGTTTCCGCCGACTTCGGCATCGCCGCCAGTTCCAAAATTGTTAAAGATATCCGTGAACGTTATGAACTCGGTCAGATTAAGACTTCGGCCGATATATTCGATACTGCACACGCCGATGTGGTAACTATTTTGAACCGCAACCGCCGCGAAATCAAGTATGCCGAAAATGGCAAGCCCACCGTAATTCTATTAATCGGTGTCAATGGCAGCGGCAAAACCACAACCGCCGGTAAACTGGCATGGATGTGGCAGAATGACGGCAAAAAAGTACTGCTGGCAGCCTGTGACACTTTTCGCGCCGCCGCAGTTGACCAATTGAAACTATGGAGCGAACGCACTAATTGCCAGATTGTTTCCGCTGCACCGAATGCTGACCCGGCCAGCGTCGCTTTTGACGCAACTCAGGCGGCGTTGTCACGTAATGTTGATATTCTGATCATCGATACCGCAGGACGCCAGCATACCAAAAAAGGATTGATGGACGAACTCGCCAAATTGCGCCGCACCGTGGCTAAATTATATCCGGAAGCTCCACACGAAACCTGGTTGACGGTTGATGCCAGTCTGGGCGCCAATGCGATTAATCAGGCTAGAGAATTCTCCAAGGCCGCCGGCATTACCGGACTGGCGCTGACCAAACTTGACGGCACCGGCAAAGGCGGAATGGCTGTCGCGTTGCAACAGGAATTCGGCTTCCCGGTTTTCTTTGCCGGACTGGGCGAAAAACCGGAGGATCTCCAGCCGTTCGACCCGGAATGCTACGCCACTGCGATTTTCGGTTCCCGCAATTCATAACTGTCCCAGTCAGGTAACATAGTGAATATGAACTGATGTTTTTTGTTTCATCCGATTGATTTTACCGCTACCGGCGATATCTTTAATAACCATATCTGCAAAATTTATTGCGGACAACTCCAAACCACCGAGGGCATAATGAAGAAAAGATTGAGAAAAAAATTGTTTTTGGGCGAATTCAAGGAACTTGGCTTTGATTTGAAAGCCGAAGTCAAACTGCCGTCAGAAGCCGAACTGGACGCATTCTGGCAGAAATTCGTTGCCAAAATCGAAGAACTTGAACTGCATTGCAGCGGAGCATTCGGTGAAGCTACACTCGATTTATTCGTTCTCGTCGGCAAGCCCGGCACCGAAGAAGTCGAACGCCGCGGCAAATTCCTCGCCTGGCTGCAGGAACAACCGGAAGTGTCCAACGTTGTTGCCGGTGAACTGATTGACGCCTTCTACGATGATTGCTGTTGCGATTCATCCTGCTCCCCAGCCTGCAAATGCGGCTGCCAGGAAGAAAAAAGCTGATTCCCGCCTATTTCCCGCCGGGTGTAAAATACACCCGGCTTATACTTTTAAAAATTTCGATAGCAGTCAAACTGTGACAAAACGATTAACCACAGATAAACACTGATTAACACAGATATAAAATTCAGATTTGAACAAAAAAGAATTAGACTATAAATTATCTGTGTTTATCCGTGTTCATCTGTGGTTAAAGATGTATTGACCCGAATATCAAAACATAGGAAATAACAACCATGCTGGAGCACGATGCAAACTTGATAACTGAAAAAATAATCAATTGTGCATTTACGGTTTCAAATACACTTGGTTGCGGTTTTCTGGAAAAGGTTTATGAAAATTCTTTAATAATCGAGTTGAACAAGCAAGGATTAAAGGTTGAACAACAGAAAAGTTTGAATGTTTATTACGACAATTGTATTGTCGGAGAATACTTTTGCGATCTCTTTGTTGAGCATGAAATCATTATTGAATTAAAGACGGTAAAGTGTATAGATGAAATTCACAAAGCACAATTAATGAATTATCTTAAGGCATGCCGGAAGCGTTTTGGTCTGATTATCAATTTTGCCAACCCGAAAATAGAAATTAAAAGGATGCTGAACGGGTATTAAGACGATTAACCACAGATAGACACGGATTAACACAGATAAAGAACCAGATAATATTTATTACTGACTGAAAATTATATGGACTTAAAAAAAGAATTAACCCGATAAATTATCTGTGTCCATCCGTGTTCATCTGTGGTTAAAAAATGTATTAACCCAAATATTAAAATATAATTGCCGCATTTGCGACATACAATTGAGGGATATCAATAATGGAAAAAAATGCTAGATTCGGACACATGGTACAGGACTATTATCTGAATTGCCTTGATGCCATAACCGCTTCACGACAAGCGCGACTGAGCAGTATCCAAACCCGCAAACAGGCGCAGGAGTATGTTGACGATGTTAAAGATAAGATTTTCCGCTCTTTCGGCGCACTGCCGGAACGTTCCCCTCTCGAAGTAATAACCACGGGAACAGTTAAGCGGGAAGGATTCACTATCAGAAAAGTTATTCTGTACAGTCGCCCGGGCTACCCGGTAACTGCCAATCTTTATCTGCCAACCCGCCGCGGCAAAGAGAAACTTCCTGCGGTACTGGGTGTTTGCGGACACTCAAAGAATGGCAAGGCAGATACCTCCTATCAGCATTATTGCCAGAGTCTGGCACTCAAGGGCTATATCGTTTTGATTTATGACCCGGTAAGTCAAGGCGAACGCTACCAGTTTCTTGATACTCCCGCAAGTGAAGGAGTCTCTGGTAGATGTTGCGTAGAGCATAATATGCTCGGCAAACAGTTATATCTTACCGGCGATTTTTTTGGTAAATGGCGGGCATGGGATGGCATTCGGGCGCTTGATTATCTGCTCAGTCTGCCCGAAGTTGACAACGCCAGAGTCGGTATCACCGGTAATTCCGGCGGTGGCACGCTGAGCACATACATCAATGCACTTGATGACCGTCTGAACATGTCGGCGCCGGGATGTTTTATCACCACCTATCGGCATAATATGCGCAATGAACTGCCGGCAGATATCGAACAAACCCCGCCGAATATTCTGGCATACGGTCTGGAAATGGTGGATTTCATTATCGCCCGGGCACCGCGTCCGGTCATAATTCTCGGGCAGCAGAATGACTTTTTTGATGCCCGTGGCACTGTCGAAGCCTATCAGGAGGCAAAGCGGATTTACTCTCTGCTTGGCGCGGCTGATAAGATAGAACTTTTCATCGGTCCTGACAGTCACGGTTACTCTCTCGCCAATCGCAAGGCGATGTATAAATTTTTCAACCGGATTGCAGCAGTAAAAGCGACAAACTCAGAACCAACGATAAAAATTTGCACCGAGGCCAATTTACATTGCGCACCGGAGGGGCAAGTTGCAAATCTGCCGTCAACCCGGCTTATGCGTGAATTCATTCACGAACAAACTGCAACCGCGCGACACTGCCGGAAACCGCTCAGCACCCCAGTGCTGAAAAAAACATTGCAGCAACTGCTCGCCATAGAGATTCCCAAACAGGTTCCGGATTACCGGGTATTGCGGGGAGACTATTTTAAAGATGCCGGAGAGCAGTACAATTTGCACAGTCGCTTCGCTATAGAGACAGAACCCGGCATCACCGCAATATTAAAAATATCGACAAGAAGCTCATTCTTTCATCTGCCGTTAAACCGCGACGAAGTAGTGTTATACATACCGCACCTGTCATCGGAGGCGGAACTGAATGCCGGCGTTGAATGTGAATACAATAAAGATGCCATACTCGCCGGACTGGATGTCCGTGGCGTCGGTGAGTCCACGCCGCTAACCTGTAACAGGTATGATGATGATTTCTTCTCCGCATACAATTTTGACTTCTTTTATGCAGCACACGGAATGATGCTTGGCGAGCCTTATGTCGGCGGTAAAGTATTTGACATCCTCTCCACAATCAAACTGCTTAAACATTGCGGAACGAAACGGATTCATCTCATCGGCAGGGGACAAGGCGCCATCTTCGCAGCATTTGTGGGAGTGCTGAACGGAAAAGATATTGACCGGATAACGCTGCTGAACGCGCCGCTCTCCTATCAGGAAATGGCGGAAACGACTATATCCAACTGGCCGTTGTCGTGTATGCTGCCGGGAGTTTTAAACTATTTTGACCTGCCGGATATTTATCAGGCGCTGGCAGATAAAGATTTATGCCTGGAAGCGCCTTTCGACGCAAAGATGAAACCGCTCACTCCGGCAAAACTCAATAAACTGGTGAAGAAATATTCCGAATAAACTTTTCTCAAAAGTGCTGATGAATATTAAGCAGTTTGTCATAAATAACTGAATAATAGAAATTATAAGATTATGGATGAATATTGTATGAGATGGGTTCCACTCGATGCAAGCATCGTGCGGGTTCCGGCTCATGCAAGAGTTGCCATAAGATTAATTTATGTTTCATTTATTTATGACAAACTGCTTACATTCCCGGGACTTTCAACTGGTCGGCTTTGGGCGTCCAGATGATGTCGAGTGGAATAGAGAGCTGGAACTTCTGCACATTTTTATAACGTGAGGAGAGCGCCATCAGCGTGTACGGCGAAAAGAGAAAACTGTACGGTTGTTCTTCATGCAGCAGACGCTGAAAACGCCAGCACAGCTCAATGCGTTTCTTGACATCAAATGTGGTACGCAATTCCTCAATAATCTGGTCAGCTTCAGCATTTTTAAAACCGATATGGTTACTGCTGAACGGTTTATCCGCTTCGGAGGAATGCCACAACTGAAAGAGATCTGGATCGTAACTTATCGTCCAACCGAGTGTGCAGGCTTCAAAGTTTTTCTGTTCAATGCGTTGAATATAGACTGACCATTCAAAGGTCTGTATTTTCATATCAATACCGGCTTTAGCCATATCCTCTTTAATGAGCGGCAGCATTTTCTGCTGGATGGGATGGTTGGCTACTTGAATGATGGTGAATTCAAAACGTTTTCCGTCTTTATCGAGGATACCGTCTTTATCATGATCCTCCCAGCCGGCGGCGGCAAGGAGAGTTTTGGCCTTTTCAATATCGTAGCTGTATGGTTTAATGCTTTTATCGTAATACGGACTGTCATAAAACAACCCTCCGGAAACCATTTCGCCCAATCCGAAATAGATATCTTTAAGAATTTTTTCCCGGTTAATGAGATGACTGAGCGCCTGACGCACCCGTTTGTCGCTGAACAGCGGATTTTTCAGATTGTACCCGACATAGGAAAATGAACGGGAAAGATATTTCAACTTGCGAATTTTGCCGTTTTCACCAAATTCCGGGGTATTGGTGCGGTTAATCCATTGTTCCGGCTGCAATCCCAGTCGGTCAACCGTGCCGGACAGCAATGATTGAAAACTGGTACTGGGATGCTTGATAACCTCAAAAACAACGGTGTCAACCGGTGGCATGGCGCCATATTTAGCGCCGATATATTTTTCCCATTTGGTTAGGACGATACGGCGGTCTTTCTCCCAGTTCGCCATCCGGTATGGACCGCAACCAATCAGAATGCGGTTGCGCTGATGGTCATCGTTGAATTTTTTGCCATCGAACGGACCGTCATAGGCATGATAGAGATGACGTGGCAGCGGTGAAAGCCCCAGCGTCAATTCCATTGACTGAAAATAGGGTTTGCTCCAGTAAACTTTGAACTCATAATCGGAAATTATTTCAACTTTAGTCAAGTCTTTATAATAGACCCGCAACGGGGCGCAATTAGTGTCCGGATTTTTGATAACATCAACATAAAACTTAAAATCATGCGCGGTAACTTCTTTATCCTTCCACTCTTTACCACTGACCGGGTCGGTGAAATCATGCCAGATTATACCCTTGCGCAACTTAATGTGATAAACTTTATGGTCAAGTGAAATATCCCAACTTTCCGCCAGTAACGGCTCAAACTGGTCGGGATTACGGTAATTGCGTTCTGCCAAAGCAACGTTACACATGGAATTAATGTTGGAAACGCCACTGTCGTTATTAATCAGATAGTTCATATTGCCGACATCACTCATAATGACCGAGATCATCCGGTCACCCGGAACCGCTGCCGGGTCAAAAAATTCAGCATTGGCGAATGAAGCGGTTGCCGCTACCTCAGCTGGTTTTGTCGCCGCGGGTTGCAGTTGCGTTTGTGTCTGGGGAACGGCAATACGCTGTTCACGCAAAGTATCCTGTAAGCCGGTCAGCTTTTTATTCAATTCCAGACAATCAAAATGCAAACGGTCAACTGCATTAATCAAAATCACACCAAGCAATATCAACGACAACAACATGACGGTCGCGACAAAACTCAAATAAAAATTTCTACCCATCATTAACCTCGTAATTTTATACTTGCCATTATGGTGTCCAGTATGACTTTTCCCATTCAATATCGCTGTAGAAGCAGTTGCCGTTATATGAAACATTCAAATACGGTGCCGTGTTATTATCCATGTGCCAGCAGCAACGGATAACTGGAAAAAAGCTCAGCAATGCGGAAAAACGCATCCCGCTATAGGGATTAACCTCACTCCGGATGGTATTCTGCTTGACCGTATTCCATGATTTGGTTATATCTTTCCAGGAACATGGCGCTTCGTTAAATTCATAAAAGTAACTGATTTTAGTAACTGCCGGATTGGGATTGTTGCCGGCGGCGCCGAGAATGCTTTTCGGGGTGGCGCTGGGACGGTCATAGGCTTCGCTGTAAGAACCATAAGGATGCGTCACCCAGTCTTCCGGCGCGGTTCCATCGGCATTGCGATCGGCGGGACAGTGATAAATCTTCAGCGAAGTGTTGTACTGGGGGTACAGGGTGGAAATCCACGGCGGCATCTGCTCCTTGTAATCACCACGGTAAATGAGTACACACGACCACAACTGCCGCAGATTATTCATGCAGGTAATCCGCTTCGCCTTTTGTCGCGACTGGTTCAACGCAGGCAGCAGTAAACCGGCAAGGATGGCGATGATGCTTATCACGACCAGGAGTTCAATCAAAGTAAAACGACGTTGATGGAGGCGGCTTAGGGTTTTCATTTTTCGTAAATCTCTCCGATATTATGAAGTTTCAGACTATTATTAATCTCATTGGAATCGCCATCTGCTCCGGCATCCAGTCCGTGTACGGTTTTTTCCCAGTAAAACGGATTGGAAAAAAGCTGAAAAAAGCCGCGCCAGGCGCCAAGCGAAATCATAACCCAGTAGAAAGGCATCAACAGTGAGAACGGAATCAAATCATAACGGCGGCGGCGCAAACATGCCAGCAAATGAATTCCGACAAATAACACGTTAGACAACAACAATAGCAAACTGATACAACAGAAAACAGCAGATAAAATCGCCCAGAAGGTACTTTCATCAGGTCCCCAGTAATAAAGCGGCCATGCCTCAAGACGCAAACCGGCAACCGCAATACCGGAGTAATCGGCATATTTATGCGGTCCAGCAATAATTTCACCGGCCGGTATTCCAGCGGAGATGGCGTGATAGAACAACCCCAGATACAACAACCCGGTCAGCCAGAAAAATACATTCACCAGCATCATCACCGCTCCGGCGCCGACACTCAGATAAAAACCAAAAAAACCTTTTATGCCAAGTTGCCGGAAAGTCTGCCGGAAATGGCGGGTATGACTCAAATGCGTCTGCAGGAATCCTTTAACCCAGCGGGACCGCTGCCGGAGCCAGTTACCCCATTGCGAATTTGCCTCTTCCCAGGTGGTTGAGTCCAACAGTCCGGTACGCCAGCCGCCTTTGTAAATACGAATACCTAAATCGCAATCTTCAGTAACATTGAACGGGTCCCAACCGCCAAGCTGCCGCAATGCGGCGGTACGGAAATGGTTAGAGGTGCCACCCAGCGGCAAAGGCAGATGAAAAATCTGCATCCCTGCCAGCAGCAGATCAAACGTGGTGGAGTATTCAATAGTGAACAGGCGGGTCAGTAAATTCTGTTTGGAATTATAATAATTAAGTTTAGCCTGGACGCAGATGACCTTCTCAGAAGCGGTACGGAAATATATAACCGCTTTCTTCAGTTGGTCGGGTTCAGGCCGGTCTTCCGCATCAAAAATAACACAAAATTCGCCACGCGCTGTAGCCAGTCCGTAGTTACATGCGCGCGGTTTAGTGCGGGGCAGACAATCCGGAGCCACAATAACTTCAAAATGTTCCGGCAACCGGCATTTTTCAATCGCAATCCGCGTTTCGGGATCGTTGCTTTCCAGAAGCAGTTTCACGTCCATTTTATCGACGGGATAATCAAGCGCGGTGATATTACGGATAATTTTGCCGGCAATATTGGCTTCGCGATAAAGCGGTAGAAGAATCGTGAATACCGGCAGGTCCTGCTCCTTTAAATCAGCTATTTCACGAGCAGTAATTCTTCGCTCCCCGTGACCGCAAAGTGAAAAGAAACAGGCGGAGATACGAAATAACGCGGCACAGAAATACCAGAACGCGGCAACAATGATTACCGCAAATAAAAATAAATCCCAGCGGTATTTCAGAAAAACCAGCAAGCCTATCGCCAAAACAGCATAAAAACACATCTGCCATTTGCTGAACGTCAACCAGGCGCAATCCTGCCGGTGCGTGGCGCGATATTCCCGCGTCAACGGGTCAAGCCCCGCCTCTAAAGCCGCTTTCGCATTATCACTGTCCATTCACCCTCTCAAACAAACCTGTCCAGATCTTTGGTAAAGCGCTGAAAAAATCAACCGTTTAATAAAGACTTTTCCGCACAATAAAAGATTCTTAAATTCTATATTGAAACAAACTTAATATACATCATGCAACGTAACTGAAAAATTGTTTATTGCACAAATTCAGTACTTTTTTCACTTTTAATCCGCCATTAAACGAAAAAAAACCAAATTTAAGCCAATATCACTTTGACATTGGTCGCAGTTTGCGTTATTTTACTTTGTAAAGCGAATTAACAAAGATTGGATAATCCGAAGTGACGGACAAAGGTAACAGTAATCAGCATACGCGCAGCCAAGTGCTGCGTTTAATCAAGGACTGCGGGCAGATTTCGCGGGCGGAACTGGCATTGCGCATTGGTTTGACCCGGCCTACGGTTTCGGTGATCGTTACTGAATTAAGTGAACTTGGTTTGCTGCGTGAAACCGGCAAGGGTGAATCCCGAGGCGGGAAACGTCCGATCATGCTGGAATTAAAAGTTGATGCCTGTTATGCGATAGGAATTGATCTCGGTGATGACTTGCAGATTCGCGGGGTATTGTGTGATCTGCATGGCAAAACAATTCGTTTTGAAGAATTGGATTATGAAAACCGTTTTGATTCGATTCTGTCAGTGCTGATAAAGTTGACGGCGAAACTGGCGACGGGGATTCAACCCAAAAAAATTAAAGGGATCGGTATCGCTGTCTCCGGGATAGTAAATACCGCGACAAACGAAGTCATTAAAAGTAAGACTTTTGATATTAAACACCGCGACCTGGCACAAAAACTGGAGTCTGCAAGCGGATTTAAAGTGATTCTGGAAAATCGTCCGAATGCCGCGGCGTTGGCCGAAGTTGAATTTGGCGCGGGCAAAAACTACCGCAGCATGGTTTACATTACCAGCGGGCGCGGTGTCGGTGCCGGAATCGTCATTGACGGCAAAATTTTCCGCGGTGGTTTTGGTACCGCCGGCGAGATTGGCGAATTATTGATACCGGTACCAACGGAAAACGGCGGGTTTAAACAATGTTTTCTCGAAGAAATAACCCGCTCCAAAGCGATTTGCGCCGAAGTTGAAAAGGTCAAAGGACGGAAAATGAGCTATGCAAAAATCCTTGAAGGATACCGTCGTAACGATCCGGATATTGGTAAAATTATTGAGCAGAATGCCGCTTATATGGCGCAAGCTGCTCTGGTGGTGGCGAATCTGCTTGACCCTGAGGCAATCGTTCTTGGCGGTCGCGCGGTTGAGCTTGGCGAAGCCTATTTTGCCACCTTTAAACGCTGTTTTGACCGTGGTATGGCGGCGAGTTCCGGAAGTGGAAAAACCCAGGCCAGATATTCAGAATGCGGTTTGCGCAGTGTCGCCGTCGGTGGCGCCACCGTTGTTTTAAATCAAGTATTAAATTTGAAGATATGAAAGGTAAAACTATGAGCCAGACGCAAAAACCATTGGAATTAACTATTATCGGCGCCGGCATGATTGTAAACGATCTGCTGCTGCCGTCGGCGTTTCAACTGCAGCGCCAGGGTGTCGTCGGAGAAATCACAGTCTGCGATATGCGGGTATCTGCATTGAAGGCGTTGAAAGAATCCAAAGAGTTACTCTCCGCATTTCCCGGACAAACTTTTAAAACCTGTCCCGAGTTGAGTGAACCGGATTCAACTGATCCTGCAGTTTATCGCCGGATTCTGGAAAAGAAAGCCCCCTTCGGTCTGGTGATTGTCGCCCTCCCCGACCAGCTCCATTACAATGTGGTAAAAGATGTGCTGCGCTATAATCAGCATATTCTTTGCGTCAAACCGCTCGTTCTGAAATATGAACAGGCCGTTGAAATCGAAAATGAAGCCTATCAACGCGGTTGTTTTGTCGGCGTGGAATACCATAAACGTTTTGACCGGAGAGCATTACTGGCGCGGAAACATTACCGTGCCGGCGATTTCGGCGAATTTGCCCTGGGTGAATCGAAACTTATTGAACCGTATTACTATCGTCATTCCAATTTCCAGAACTGGTTTACCTGTGAAAATACCGACCCGTTTGTCTATGTCGGCTGCCACTATGTTGACCTCGTCTGTTTTATCACCGGCTTAAAACCGGCGGCAGTTTCCGTTTCCGGACGCAAAGGACAATTCCCGAATGGCAAAACCGGTTATATGTGGACGAACGGCCGGGTGATTTTCGAGAACGGTGCAATTCTTTCCGTGA
Organism: uncultured Victivallaceae bacterium; assembly: GCA_964392985.1. Classification (GTDB taxonomy): domain Bacteria; phylum Verrucomicrobiota; class Lentisphaeria; order Victivallales; family Victivallaceae; genus CAYMSF01. The sequence continues at coordinate 78,186 of CAYMSF010000008.1, forward strand.
ATAACGGACTGGGTTATCCGGATGAAAGCGCCGGCGGTAACGATCAGGGACTGGTGATGTATTTTGAAGGCGACAACTGTTCCGGACTGCTTGGCCATGATGACCATAATCGCGGGGTGGAATATGGCTTCGCCGCGAATCAAGCCAAACGTTTCCATTACATCAATCCGGATTTCTACCGGGTGGTGCCGTGGGAAGGCGCCGGCTTGAAACCGGTAGGCTATGGTTTTGATTCCGTCGCCGCGACAATCAACGCGGCGTCAAGGATTGAACAGGAAGCCGCAACCGCCGCCGACCCGCTCGCCATCCGTCGTCAGGCAATTCTCGATGCTGATGAAAAAGGGCTCATTGCCACGCCGAAAAATTCATCATACAATGAACTGGTGCAGGAAGCCGCCCGTCTTTCGATTCTGAATGGCGGAGATGTCGCCGTAATTGAATACCCCGCCAATGCCAAACCAATTGTAAAACTTAAAAACCAATAACCGCTAAAAGGAGCTGTTAAAATGGCTGAATATTCTTTAACCCCGGTCACCGTACCGAAAGTAAAAACTAAATACCGTTCCATTCAAACCGCAATTCCGGTACCGGAATCACTGCCGGTATTTGAAAAATTGAAGTCAAGTGAACCGCGTTCGATGCTGGGACAGCCGCCGATAGTCTGGCATGAAGCGGATAATTTCACGATTTCCGACAAATGGGGGAATCGCTGGATTGACTGGTCTTCATGCGTGCTTATCGCCAATGCCGGTCACGGCCGCCAGGAAATTAAAGATGCGCTGCACAAAATTATTGACCAGGGGCTGATTGCCACTTACGTTTTCGTCCATGAAGCGCGCGGCGAACTTACTTCGATGCTCCAGCAACTTTCGCCGGATCCGGCAAATTACCATGTGTTTTTACTCAGCACCGGTTCGGAAGCCACCGAAAACTGTATCAAGCTGGCAAAAACCTACGCCATCAGCAAACATGGCAAACATAAAAAATATATTATCTCATTTCAGAACGCATTTCACGGACGTACCTTAGGTTCACAGATGGCCGGCGGCATGGAAAAATTGAAAACCTGGATTGTTGACGGCGACAAGACCTTTATCCAGGTACCATTCCCCGATGGATATAAAAATGAAGATACTTCATTCGACCTCTTCCTCAAAACCATCGCGGAAAAAGGCGTTAAAGCCGAAGACATTGCCGGAGTTATTTCAGAATCTTATCAAGGCGTCGGACCGGATTTCATGCCGGTGGAATATGCCAAAAAGCTGGAGGCATTCTGCCGTCAGCATGATATTGTGCTGATTATGGATGAAGTACAGTCCGGATTCGGACGTACCGGCAAGATGTTCTGTTTTGAACATTATGGCATCAAGCCGGACTTGATCGCCTGCGGCAAAGGCATCAGCTCATCACTGCCGATTTCAGCAGTTATTGGACGTTCAGACATTATGGGAATGTATCCTCCGGGTTCAATGACCTCGACCCATTCAGCGTCACCGCTTTGCGTTACTGCCGCCATTGAAAATCTCAAACTCATCCAGAATGAACATCTCGTCGAGAATTCCGCCAAAATGGGCAAACTTCTCTGCTCAGAACTGGAACGCATTCAGAAAAAATATCCGTCGCGGCTCGGCTGTTTCAAGGGTCTTGGACTGGTTGCCGGCATTCAGTGCGTCAAACCGGGAACAAAAACTCCTGATTCCGAAACCGCTGTCGCCATCAATCTGAAATGCCTGCAGAAGGGTCTGTTAATGTTTGCTCCGGTCGGTATCGGCGGCGAATGTCTGAAAGTGGCGCCGCCGCTCACGATTAACGAGGAAGCGTTACGCGAATCCATTCAGGTATTTGAAGAGTCCTGCGACGAAGTGCTCGGATAATAATTTAATCCGAAACAGAATCCTGACATTTTTCTCCGCACAGCTTTAAAACGCTGTGCGGTTTTATATTCTATAAGGGTGAAAATTTAAAATAGCTTGCGAAGATTTTGAGAATTGGTTCGTATTCTGAGAGGCTGCCGATACCAGGGTATCGAAGGCCTCGAAGAGTGCGAATCCAAACTCGAAAGATCGCAATCCCGCAGGCGCGGGATTGTCTTGCGCTTGTCTTTTTCCGTTCCTTCTTCAGGCGATATCCATATCGCCAATCAGTCGGATTTAAAAAAACCAATCCACAATCCTATTCATCTATTTTAAATTTTCACCATTATAGAGTATATTTACAGTCTTGAGCCATGCCCGGATGTTCTCAGCGAATTCCGGGCGTTTCAGCGCAAATTCAACGGTAGCCTTGATAAAATCCAGTTTATTCCCGATATCATGGCGGCGTCCGTCAACCTTTAATGCGAACATAGCCTGTGACTGAAGCATAAGAGACATGGCGTCAGTGATTTGAATTTCTCCGCCTTTACCGGGCGGTGTTTTCCTCAAGAAACTGAAAATTTCCGGAGTGAATACATAACGGCTGGCTACCGCAAGATTGGAAGGGGCATTCTGCGGTTCAGGTTTTTCCACAAATTGCTTTACTTTATAGAGGTTGCCGTCATAAACATCCGCGTCAATAACACCGTACCGGTTAGTTTTTTCCCGGGGAATCTCTTCAACCGCAACAACAGAAGCATTTACTTTGGCGGCGGCATTGACCAGTTGCGCCGTTACAGGAATGGTATCGGAACTGGTTACGGTATCGCCAAGCAAAATGGCAAAAGGTTCATCGCCGACGAAACATTCGGCATAACGCACCGCGTCTCCAAGTCCATTCAATTCCTGCTGATAGACATATTGAATATTGGCAAGGCGGTTTATCTGACGCATCTCTTCGAGCAATTTATCTTTACCGCTTGCCGCCAGACGCTGCTCCAGGCTGAATTCCGGATTAAAGTGGTCTTGAATAGCATTTTTTCCGGTGCTGATGATGATCAGAATTTCAGTGAGTCCGGCAGCCACCGCCTCTTCAACCACATATTGAATTACCGGTTTGTCAATGAGCGGAATCATCTCTTTAGGAACCGCCTTCGTAAAAGGCAGAAATCTGGTGCCGAAACCGGCAGCGGGAATGACAGCTTTTCTCATTAATGCTCCTAAGTCACATACTCATCTTCATGGGTGACAATTTCCGGCTTGACTACTTCAATTTTAAATTTCTTCAAGGTTTTCTTAAGTTCAGTGAACATCGCTTCGTCTTCATAAGTTCCGATAATTGCACCGCCGGAACCGGTAAACTTAGCGGAAGCGCCGACAGAACGCGCCAATTCCACCATCATCCGGTTTTTCGGGCTGATGACACAGACCTCACAACGCAGGTCAAAGTTACGATTCATCAACTGAGGGATTTTTGACAAATTGCCGGAATCCATACATTCTTTGACTTTAACCGTCAAATTTGCCCATTCATCAATTGCCGCGAGCACTTTGAGATCACCTTTTTCATAATCTTCCCGCAAACGGCTGTGAAGAATCTCCGAACCTTCCGCCAAATCAGTACGGAATGCAATATAAATTTTCATTTCAGCCGGTATTTCAATGGCCTGATAAAGCCCATAGCCGTGCTCATCCATGTATTCCTTGTTAAAGTCCATGAATACCGGAGTATTATACGCCTGCGCCACCCGGTCCTGCAAACCCGCATCGATACCCAATTCTTCCTTCTCTACCGACAACACCAGATTCGCCAATACCGGTTTGGGAATTTCAATCTGGTAAAACCGCTTCAACGCCCGGACGGTCGCGGTAATAATCGCTGAGGAACCCGCCAAACCCAGACGATTGGGAATGGAGGTATTGTAACGCACCGTGAAATTACGGTCATCCAACTCGATTTCGTGTTCATTGCAGTAGTCATGAAAGCGCTTGATGGTTGCCTTCAACAACCGGATGCCGCCGTAATAACCATACAAGCCAACCTCTTCTGAAAGGTTCTTAACGCTAGTGAATCTGGAATGGTCACGCAATGACGGCAGCAGTTCCAACTCCGGGGTTTCATACAGCATCACTTCCGCACAGTAATTGCTGAATACAAACGCTATTGTTTTACCGAAATAACCGTCAGAAGGATTGCCGATCAGTGCCGCACGCGGGTACGCTCTGGTTTTAATAATCATTGTTGTCCTTTTTGCTATAAAAAAATATAGATTTATTTTGTGATTTTACAAATAGCTGAAAATAAAACTTTTATAACTTAAAACTCAGGTATGGCGCCGATTACACATGGACTGATTACACTAAAATCCATCAGAAACGCAACCTTTGTGTTGGCGTTGAGCTTTTAACCAATTAATGTAGACAACCCACTCATTCCATAAATTGTTCGCCGGAATTACATAATGATCGGACAACAAGTGGGAAATATGCTTGACGCTCGGAGAATCGTCGCCATATTTCATCAATACCACTTTATGATCTGTCTTTGAGATAATCTCATTATTAATCTCATACCCGTCTTTCCCTATATATAAAGAAACTAAGCCTGAAAACGGTACAGACGCAAAACCATTCGAGTCTGTTTTACATAACTGTTTCTCATTTGACCAAAGCATATTTTGTTGATATGCCGCAATCATTGCGCCCTGAATTGGCTTGTCATTCGCATCGACCACCCATACATTTTTCGAGCAACATCCAGTCAAGATTACGAGAATGACCATGCAATAAATTTTTTGCAATTTTGGAGAAAATATCATAGACGCTCTCACTACTGTAATGCTCCCCGTTTGTCAACAATACTTGCGGTTTGTCGTTCTTCCTGCTGGCAGAAAGCAAAGAAACTCAAAATGATGGAATGTAAATAGCTCCATTTATTATGATGAACATGAAAGATACGGGGCATTATTTTATATACCTCCTGGAACTGGCTGTTGCTGATTCTTTAATTCTTTTAATTGCTTATTGGTGTAAAATCGCAATGAACTCACTGTGTTGGTATTGCCCGGAGCAAATTTCTTATCAAAAACAATTACAGGCCCATAAATATAACCATTAAGCTTGCCAAAGGAAGACAGGCTTTGAACTATCGTTAAAGAATATCCTTTGCCCTTATAGCAAACTGTTCCTCCATCCATCAAAGCATAACTCTCGTCAAATTTTATATTTTTGGGTTTCCTGCCTTGAAGAACGCAAATAAAATCTTCATTCGCCTCTCTGATTATTTGCGCATCCAACTCTGGCAGAGCGGATAAATCCACCAAAGCAAACGGCCCATCCTGAATCAACTGTTCTGCCGCACAAGTGATTGATGCTGAAAACAAACAGGCTAAAATTAATAGAATATTACGCATGGAATGAATTCCTTTTATTTTGAGTTAAAGTAACAGAAAAACTAGATACACAGCCAAGAAATACAGTCCGCCTGCAAGTATAACCACGAATAGGATTGCTGCGCCCAACCGGATTAGTGTTTTCCTATTCCACGCTGAACGGTAGAACATTTTGCTCAGTAATTTCAAAACATCCGGCAGGATGAACAGGTATGCAAGAAGCCATATCCCCCACCATGCACATGCAACCCAGCGCCATCCATCAAAAGACCGTACAACCCACCACCATCCATGAACATACCATATTGCCAACAGAGTCACAAAAGCAAACAGCAAATAAAACAATACCTCACGGATGCGGTTTTGCCATCGTTCCTGTCTGCCGGGCAATATACGATGCAAGATAAAGGGCAGCAAAAGCAGAATAACATTTATCAAAACCATATAGTCAACTTTAACATATCCGGAGAAAAGCGGTTTCTCGATGCAAACTGCCTGAAATGGAAAACCATACGTGAATAACGTCGGTCCCATCATAACATAGACTATCGTTCTAGGCATGGCGATTGCGATAAGCAGAATCCCTGTAATCACAATTGACCAGTATATTCTATTTTTCAATGCCTGTTTCATTGTAATCGGTGTGTATTCGGTACCGTGCATAAGTTTTCATTTCTAAATATATTCAATCTAAGACTATTACAATACCCCATCAAAGCTAACGTTAAACCCAAATATTAAGTAACGCAAATACTGAGATATGCTAATCAATATTTCGCAGGGGAGCATTTTGTATCATCTTTTCTGTTTTGTAGAATACGTTGTCAAATATTTCTTTTGTCTTATCAGAAGATTTATATTTTCTCCACATTGGCAATTTGCCGTTATATTGTCTAATAATAGGCTTTTCTTTCACCCAAAAACTCCAAGCTTTCTGTGATAGCCTTATGCATATTTCACGATCTCTGCATTTGAGTGTTAAAAATAAACTTGTCAACCCTGGATATTGTTGATCATCGAATTTTTCAAATGATAAATTCTTAATGATTTTCTCCAGAGATAAAATATCCTCCTGTGGTAATTTAATATCCCGATAAGTAAGAAAATTTTCAGTATTAGTATGAATTAAATCGTACTGAACTTTTTCTTTTAATTCATTGTTGTTGTCATTATTACATGATTGGAAACATATCAAGATTAGCATTGCCAATAATGTAAAAATGATTTTATTTATTCTGCCTTGCCTCATTCTAACAACACCCCATTATTGTATTCAGTGCCGTGCATAAGTTTTCATTTCTAAATATATTCAATCTAAGACTATTACAATAATACCAGATAATTATTACTCAACAAAATAAATATTTTATAACTTAAAAATCAGGCATGACGCCAATTATTCTTTTCCGCGATTAAACAAAAAAGCGCGACGAATTCTAGCTTTCGATTACTTGCGCTCATTTTAACATTATTTTTCGGGTGAAGACTGCTCAAAAAGGGGAAATTCGCGATATTGCTCTACGGCGGCGGGAATTTTGCCGGATGCCAAATACAACTTGTTATTTTTGTAGTCGAAAATTGCACTGTAAATATTACAACTAAGCATTACGCTTTTATTACGGAGAACAGTTTTCATATTTTCAACGTTGGACGGATTAATCTTGCGCGCAATGTCGTCTAAAATGCAGCGCCCCGGCATTTTAATGCCATACCATAAATTGTTATCAGCGGTGATTATACCATTCTCGGCATTGCGTTGCCTGATTTCGATTTTGCTGTTACGCTCAAAAATCGCGCTTTCTCCAGTTTTTCCATCGCTGAGCGCTATGCAGAATGGCATACCTTGCGGCATGGTCATGATTGCCTCTTTGGCCTTTCCAAAATCGTCGCAAGTTTCGGCAATTTCACGCATCTTGATAAAAATTGGCATTTTGCATTCGTTTCTGGCGAAGCCGACTTGGTTGAAGCTCAATGCTACTCCTTTTTCATTGATTATATCCAGTGCGCCGATCAAACCGGGAAAACCAAGATGGACTGTCGCGAAGCGTCCTTTGGCGCTTGCCGTTCTGAAAATTGTGATCAGGTGATTGCCAATTCCCCCAAGATTATCCCAATCCAGATTGTGAGCGTGCAATACCCGATTGTTATTGGAAACTATCACAGTGCGGCAACCTGCACTACTGAGCCCAATATCAAGGAAAGTATTGCCCAGCATCAAAGTGACCGGATTAGTGCCGGATGCTTGCGCGACACCAGAAATTTCGCGCTCCCAGCGTGGCGAAATCAGCGTGAAAATTTTATTGGCTTTAGCAGAGTATTGGGCAAGTCGTTCAGAATCATTTCCGCAAATGATGAGCTTGATATATATTTTTTCCAGCAACTTAATTGAATATTTAAACTCACGTCCATGTGTCATCCCCATTGATTCAGCGTCACCGGATAAATAAACGGTGGTCGGCGATGGCGTTGGCAATAACGAAAATACTACATTTCTGAAAGTCTCTCTCGCCTGGGGAACAGCGCCGATTGTCGCAAGCACTATAATAATCGTCAAATAAATAGCCAATCGGCGTTTGCTGCCAAAAGTTCGTTCCATTCTGGTTTTTTTGTTCACATTTGCGGTCATAAGTATTCTCAATAGTTTGCAATCTTAACGTAATGATTATTCACGGTTTGGACTAGAGTCAATATCTTGTTTTCCTGCTCAGCTTGCGGCTCGATCATCTCGGATTTGTTCTCAACCTTAATGCGCCAATGTAATATACGCTCTGGTTTTTATAATCATTGTTGTCTATTCAATTTCCAGCCCTGTCGTTTGGCTTGCGCCTGTTCCAAAAATTATCGTTGCCTTTTAAAAAACAATTCTTTGAACAATAAAATAATTGCCAACAATAAAACTGAGAATGCAATATATGCAATAGTTTTTGATGCCAATGATTCTTCTATATCATAGTTTGGCATAATCCCTAATTTATAAATTGGCGCTACAAAAATTAGTGAAATAATACCTGCCATAGTTAAATTAATCATCATAACAATCAGACAATGCAAAGTAAATTTTAAAGAGCCTGTTGATTTAAAAAAAACTTTGTGGTCAAAACAAAGAAGCAGAAAACATGGCAATAACATCAAATCGAGAAATGTAAGATGTTTTGGGTAAAGATCAGCAGCACTTGAATGAAGCCTCATTAATAGCTCAGTAGATCCTCTTATTTCATCTGAAGTCTTCATGTAATAAGTTAAAGTGAGATACCTCAATGATTCAAGCAAAGAACCTAAAACTAATGAAAAACCAATTAACAAAATAAGCATCACTAATTTTTGTATTATTGTTTTTATCTTCACTTTCGCCCCCCTTGAACGGTTATAGTCTCAGCCTTATATCTATAAGTTTCCAACTTTTTCGCTAGTAACGGTAATATTTACGGTATATAATCGGTGCCATGCATAAGTTTTAGATCCTATTATGTTAAATATAATACAATTATAAAAATATAACATAATTTTTACTCAACAAAATCAATCATTTATACATATTTTAGTGTAGAGTCCGATTATTATGATCTCTATTTTAAGTTTTTTGCGGTGGATTCTTTAGGCTGCTCTAGTGGCAAAGGAATATATTTTGTAAAATTGTGGGACATATAATAACGTGACTTCCTAGAGGTGGTGTAATATGGAATATTATGCTCT
>CAYMSF010000009.1:0-85727 GCA_964392985.1 uncultured Victivallaceae bacterium
CACGCAAATTGAAAAGTTATTAACAGGAAAATGCCAATACTTTTGAAATTGGCTCTATGTTCATAAATTCATACTTTACTTGTAATGGTATTTTTAAAAAAATCAACGTTGAATTTTTATATAATACCAAGTAGTTGGCATTGAGTCATTTAAAGTGAAAGAAAATCCTTCACCTGTCTCATTAAATCTGATACCTGCTCCGGGTTGACCATTGCCGTCCAGAGGATATACCGTCACATTATGGCTATCGCCAAGTCCACGTAAAACGACAGTTCCTTCAATCGGCTCAATACGTACCGGGGCGTGTCCCCATTCAGCCGGTGTTGTTCTTGAATCATCAACCCAGGTCTGGTCAGTATTTGCAACACGAGTACCAATAACCATCAACAAACTGTCAGCCTCTGCGATTGGCTTTTCATCCGTACTGGCTAATTGTAATGCGACAAATGGAGTTGAAAAACGAAAAATACAATTACTGGTTGCTACCTCACCATACCGGCTTATAATAACTTGATGGCGTGGAGAATCAATCAGTACCTGACCGTTATCCAAAGATGTCTTCCATTCCAGCTCACCGGTATCACTTACAATATCTCCATGGGGAATATTTATCTCACCTTCCTGTGGCATCGTTTTCGCTGCATCCAATTCACCTATCCTTACGCGATGCGTCAACGCAACACGACCGGGCAAAAATTGCAACCAATATGGGTGCTCTCTGTCACCGGCGCCTCTAATGCTTTCCATAGCCCATGGGCGGCTAATTGTACGCGTTACTGTATGTCTGGCACATTGCACGTCGCCACGAAGAAACATCAATGCGCCAAGTGCCGTTTGAGACATCTTGACCGGATTATTCGCCATGTCAAACCATGTCCGTTGCCGTTGCTCACGCCATGATTCCTCTATTGTATACGCACCCTGCCAGGTAAGGTATTCATAAAAAAATATGCCATCCCAATCCTGAAACCGGGCATAAGCCGAAACAATCGGGATAAACTCGGCGGCGTGGTCATTTGGAAACGGTTCATTGATTTCGGTACAAAAATGAGGATATCCCTCAACGGCGCTTCGTGACAAATGACCAATAACGCTACGATCCGGCTCATCAACCATCGGAGTGTTTTTGACCGTACCATTGTCGGGATGTTGCCAGTAGAAATGACTGTCAGTTATGTCAAGAAGGGCGTTTGCCGCAATAACCGGAATAGAACTCCAACCATAATTGTGATCAGAATTGCCGAGTATTAGTTGAGGAGCGCCAATAATATCTCGCAAATAGGACTTCATCTCTAGAAAAAATGCACTTTCAATATTCATGTAGAATGATGCTTCATCACTGAAACGACATCCATTTCTCGCGGGAAATTCCTTTGGATTAAGACGGCATACAGTGCCGCCAACGGGATCCTCGTCCTCCATGACATCGCCACCCCATGCCACAGTCAACGCGTCACGATTAGAATATTTCTGTAATAACCATTGATTCCAGAGTTTGTCAAGGTCTTTGGTATATTCTGTGTGAACTGCACCCCAGTTTCCCTTCTTGCCGGTAAAACCCCCGACAAGATCGCCATTGCGCCACCGTTCAGTTAAGCTGTTTTCATTAGTGATTTCTATCAATGCCACTGCCGGCTCTTCAATGTAACGTAGACGAGTAAACGGATTACGGTGATGAAGCAGTTCAAAGGCATATTCTTTCAAAAGCATAATCATTTGTCTATCAAAATAGATCTCAGGTTTTCCCCATCCAACTGATTCAGCAAACTTAACTCCATCCGATTCAGAAAATTTACGTGCTACATGAAGATTTAAATCAACATATATGCCTTGTTCTTTCAAGCACGCAACCATCCAATCAAAGCGGTCAATTCCTTCCGGGTCTAGAGAACGACTGCATTCAGTATTACGCATTAAAATCCCTTCCGGCCAGTGGCAGTCAAAAGCATGCATCCGCACACAGTTTATACCAAACTTTGCCAAACGCCGCGCAATAACCGGGGCAAGATGTTTTGGAGGCAACGGACCAGAATTACATAAGTGTTGTCCCCAGATGCGAAAGCGAGTTCCATCACCTAATGCCAAATGACCGTCCTTCACCGTTATAAAACCGAAACGTCCCGCCGGACGATGCAGTAAATGTGATACATCTGCGGGACCTGGAGTATTATCATCCCATGGAATGTTATATTCCGGCCATTTGTTGGTATCAGGCATTGGTTTATGGTCATAATCTTTCATTTATAGTCCTTATTATTTAAAAATCTGATAATTCATTCTTGTCAAAGAAAGTTATATTCTATTTCAAGTATTGATTCAAACGTAATATTTACTGTGGACTGCCAATCGCATACAAGAATTTGTTAGTACGAATAAAAAGTTTGCGTCCGGCGAAAGCAGGTGTGGAAAATGTTTTTTCGCCCAACTCACAAACCGCGACCTCAATATATTTTTCTCTTGACGGCTGAATGATGACGGCGGTTCCTTCCAAATTAAAAGCAATAATTTTATTCCCGATTAACAACGGAGAACTATAAAATCCGGTACCGGATTCTTTTTCCCAAAGCATTTTTCCGGTTTTAGCGTCAACGCACTGAATGACACCGTGACTTGAAAAAAGGAATAAAAGTTCATCAACCGCCAGCGGAGAGGAAACATCCGGCATAGTCAGTTCAGTAGATTTCCACAGTACTGCACCATCCATGGCATTCAATGCTACAGTACAGGCATTGTCATTTGAAACGAATATTCTGCCATTGCTAAATGCTGCTGATGTGGCCACCTCGCCACCCATTCCAATCATCCGCCATAAAACTTTACCATTATTAATGTCGAATGCCTCGACACCCTCACTGGAAACGACCACGATTATTAATCTGTTACCGACGGTGACTATAATTGGAGATGACCATGATACTGCAGACTGTCGAACAGTCTCCCAGATTAGCCTACCGTCTTTGCCATTCAAAGCAATGAGACGCTGCTTATTTTCATCGTCGTATTGAATGATTAACATACCGTTGGCAGAACGCAATGAACTGGAATATCCGTAGGAATTTGCAGGAACGCCAAGGTTTTTAGCCCATATTTTTTTGCCGTTATAATCCAGACAAACCAAATCCCCTGTGGCAAAAATTGCATAAACGTTTGTTTTGTCAACACTCATTGAAGACGCCGCATATCCAGTGTCTTCAGAAACTTTTGGAAGATTTCCTGGCGAATCTGAAATATTCCTGGTGTCATGTTCCCATGACAACTTGCCAGTTCCTGCATCAAAACAAAATACCTTTCTAAATAAATTATTACCGCCGGTAAGAAAAACTTTATGTCCACGCACTACTGGAGAACTATAGCCGGGCAACGGAATATCAGCCTTCCATAAAACGCCCTTGCTTGTTTTTCCGTCCCAAAGTGGCGGAATCTGATTTTGGGTAGCGATACCATAAGTAAGATTGCCTCTAAACCCAGTCCACGAATCACCATCATCAACGATAAAATCCTCTTTATCATGACTAGGAGACGCAATGTTAGACCGTTTTATTTGACCGGCATAATATGATACACCAACGACCATAATGGATAATAATATCACACTAAAACCGGCGATCGTAATTGCTTTCCTTATCTTTGCCAGAACCAATAAAGGTGATCTTATTCCTGGACAAGGCGGTTGGGTAAAATGTTCTGTAGTATTTACTTTAAAAATTTTAAGTGCTCCTAAAAATATCAAAGCACCAGTTAGCAAGAACCAGTTTCCTATTTTCAATCGTTCCTGTGATGAAAACCAGATTTTGCGCATCTGCAAGTCAAGTTGGCGTATTTTTCCCCTGATTTGAGTATTACCTTTGGCATCTGAAGTATATTTCAGACGCAATTCATTCAAAGATGACGAGTCAGGTATTCCTGTTTTTCCAATATTGCGACATTCCAGCAACATCATACCGGATGTTACTAACATAAACATTACAGCGCTGGCCGCAATGCCTAGTGCGATGCTCTGGAACAAACTGTTAATTTTACTACTTGAGTATATTTGCATCATTTTTTTTATTGTTTAAAGATTGTAAACGTAACCTTTCGCGAGGACAATACTTATAACATCTTCCACAACAAATACAGTATTCCTGGTCTGTCTGATAATCACTCTGCCGATTGGTCCGGGAATACTTAAACAAACGCAACATAACTGTTACGCCAAGGAATATTCCAAGAAACATTCCGGCAATTTTAGAATTGTCTATAATTTGATTGTTTTTACTTCGTAAAATTTCAATTGAAATATCTGAACTGCGAAATGCAAGAGAAACATTATTTTGCGGCCGTATTCCATTATTTAATTCAAAATTTACTTGTTTAAATAATTGTACTTCAGGATGCAATTTAGCAAGTTCCGGTCCAATCGCCCATCCGGTTACAGCTGTAATAATGACTACTAGCGGTAATAGTAACATAAGTCGCAATCCGCGGCGTATTGATTTTTGCAATGGTTCACCTTGTCCATGAATATTAGGAAAAACAATTGCATCAACCGGACAAGCAGTTTCGCACAATCGGCATTTTATGCAATCGTCAGGAGTTATTCTGACTTTGCGACTGGACAACATTGATGCCCAACCTTGCAGCACGCCATATGGACAAAGAAAACGACAATAAGGCCGACAGATAAAAATTCCAATCAACAGTAATATTGATCCCGCAATCAACATCAACACTGGTCCGCCAAGCCTAAATAATCCAACGAATGGGTCAAACTGGCAAACAATAAACCCAATACCCATAGCTGCAAAAAATACCGCAAATGCAAGATAGAATAGCGGGACTAAACGTAAAACACGATCCAACCACGCCGGCAACCGCAATGGGAAAACATTAATAACCTCCTGAATTGCACCCAGAGGACAAGCAGTGCCGCAAAAAATTCTCCCGGCGAATAGCGCAAAAAATATCGGCAGAAGAAAAACAGTCAAACCAAACCAACCGATGGGGTAGCCGGAATTGAATAAAGCGGCAGCAACATTTTGTATTGATCCTACTGGACATAAACATCCCCCGCGTAAAAATCCCAAAACTATCAACGAAAATACAATCAAAATGAATATGGCTATGCGAGAGCGTTTATTATAAAGAAACCAACAACCTGCAGTCATAATCAGGAAGAATATGACCACCGTGGTAACCGACAAACAATCATAAATTATAGAAAAATGAACTGGAGGTTCTGTCGGCGAGGGAATTTTGTAACCGTTGGTAAATTCCGGCTTGGGAAAACGATACTGAGCAAATACTGCTGTTATGAATAGAAATTGTATTATTGAAAACAGCATCATTTTCATGTTTTACCGCCATTTTCAAATCCTGATTTCATTAAATAAGGTTTATTTACTGCAACACGTCTGAATGCCCCAGCCGGACAGGCAATAGCTATAGCGCATTGATTGCAATTTTTACATCGATCATGCCTGATTTGTAAAAAAAGAGAACCATTACCGAAAGCGGCACACCCTTTGACACAACGACCGCATCCGACACACAGTTTTTCATCGATAGTGTAAAGGAAAAATGGATCTTCAATGAATGTTCTTTTAATTGCACTAACCGGGCACAATTGGTTTTCCGCACCAGTATCCAAAGCGGCCTGGTTTTGAACAAAATATCCACTGCATAAATCACAATATCCACAACGGGAATATGCATGAACGCATTTTACTGCAGACGGGTTCATAACACAAGTCGATGCACATAAACCGCATTGGATACACTTTTCAGGATCAAGCTGCCATACAGTTTCCTGATTATTGCGCCGGCTAAACACACTTCCAAAAATTACAAGCAACAATCCCGACGCAATCCAACGCAGTAAATTACGCCTGCCTCCTGTGACAGTATTATCTGGTGTCGTTATTGTTCCACGTTCATTCATTTCTTATTATCAACCCCTTGCTTTCGTACCTGTTGACGAAAAAGCATGGCTTCACTGCGTTCACAGTTTCCCTGTGCAGGGCAACCGGAACATGAATTTTCCGGGCATGGATTTCTACGTAAAATCCTAAACGCGCCAATACCCATTATTGCAGCAATCGAAATTCTTGAAACAGTTAGCAACCATTCACGGCGCGTTTGTTTCGGCATCGCCAATATTTTGTCCATTTTCATTATTTAACACCCTTTTCAATCCTGCCGGTCATTATAAAAATACGTAACATTTGCTCTTTAGGATCAATAACGATTATGCGTTGATTCCTATCAACGGCAATACCATGTCCAAATTGGCTGCCAGGCATAAAAGTATCAGGACCACAAACAACAGAATCAAGCTTGCCGTCAGGCATAAATACCCTGACACGAATGATGCCTTTCTCTGAAGTTACAAACCGCCCGCCTGGAAGAGTTTGAAAATGCGCCGGATTACAACACCCGAGAAAACCATTACGACGTACAGGTTGCCATAATGCAACAAACCTCCCTGATGCGGTATAATTTTCAATTTGATGTCGGCCGGGATTAGAAACCCAGAATCCGCCATTGCCATCTACCGCAACATCAAATAGCGGACTGGGAATAACGAATCCATCATTACTATTCAAAGAACGCAACAGTTCCCCGTTGTGGTTGAAAACATGGACTATTTTATTGCCAGCGTCAGCAACAAAGACGGATAAACTGTCAGCAGCTATAGAAGTAATAATTGCTTTATCAGGTATATTTTTCCATTCAACAATCTGGCGAATTTCTCGCGAATTAGTTATCTTCCAGATTCTTTTTCCTCCGCCAATAAATATTGAGCCGTCGTCAATTACGGTAAGGGCTTTTATAACTCCACTAATCGAAATATTTTCCAACTTTTCACCGTTCGGTGAAAAGACTATAATGTTAGAAATTCCGCCCGGTAATTCAATTGCCGCATAGATTTTATTATTACTATCAGTAGCAACTGTGTTTATAACAGATGGTGACATTTTAATTAACTGACTTTGTTGCCAGCAAGCTGCGGGGGACAATCCGTCTGATGATACGCATACATTCATAACATGCAGTATGATAATCATGGCAATCATAATTTTATTCATTTTTTTTGTATTTCCTGTGTTTTATTGTCATTGTCTGAATGTCTCAAATCGATGCAAACCATCTGATCTATGTCACGAAGAATCATAAAACCGTCAGCTACTGCTAAAGGTCCCCATGCATCCTGTCCGGCAATTACCCTGTTGCGTCCCAGTATAACGGTTTTGCCTCCAATAATTTTCATCATAGTCAAGATTCCATTATCATCCAATACATAAAATTTTTGATCAGCAATAATAAAAGGTCCTAGTCCGAAACGCAATTCACCGCCACTATCGTAAACCTGCTCTTGCGGATTGGCTGGAGAAACCCCTTGCAACTGACAGCGTCCGGCGCCGGCATCTTTTGTACGAATACCGTATATAACATTATCGAACAATATCGGTGTCTGTTGTTCAAGCGACAAACCAGAACGGGGGTCGTAACGTTGCAATACGACTGTTTTAAACGTTCCAGACGCATCTCGTTTAACTTGCAACAATGCACTACCCGCGCCGTAACCGGCGGTAACAAAAATTTTGTCGTCAGGCAATGCCAACGGTGAAGGTGCGATAACAGATGGTGACCATGTGGTGCATTCCCAAAGCATTTTCCCGCAATCCTCAGACTCAGCTGAAACCCCGACAATACCACCTAACCCAGAATAGACATACATCCGCTTTCCGCATAAAGTCATGGGCATTACCGAAGAATGTGACATTTTCAAACCAGACGGATTTGGAGTTTTCCACTTAACCTTGCCCGAAACCGAATCTACTCCAATCAGTAAAATCTCATTGCCTGCTGGAGCCAAAATCAAAGTTTCTCCATCTAGTAGCGGACATTGACCGGTATACCATTGCGGAATTGTCGTACCATATTCTTCAACCATATCTATTGTCCACAACAAGTTGCCATCGCCCGGCCTAACCGCCATCACCTGACACTTAGGTCCAATTGTTATAACAACATTTTCATTGACGGATGGAACTGTTCTGGAGCGCCCATGATTTCTCTTGATATCAACCTTGTACCAGCGACGCCACAATTCGCTGCCATCAAGCAATGAAAAACAGCGCAACGCATCTGCTCTTTCCGTTTCCAAATAGTCCAGCACAAAAACTTTCCCTTTGAATATAGCGGCAGCAGCATGTCCCTCCCCCATAGGTTGTTTCCAAATAACTTTCGGGCCATTTGCCGGCCATTTGTCGGCAAGACTTACCGAGTCATTAACAATATTATTACTGTCTGCGCCACGGAATTGCCGCCACTCGCCCGTAAATTTTGAACTATTATCTTCAGAAAATTGTTTAAAATATGCCCCAGTTTTAACCTTTTCCATAATGCCGCGCTCTGCAGGGACATTGTCCATTCCCGGAACACTGGCAATCACATATTCTGGCGCTGGCCTACAGTACCACCAGATTAATGCCGATAACCAGACCAGAGTTGATAACAAAACAACAGTTACAATAATTATTACTTGTCTCAAAATCTCCCACCACTATAATTTAGAAATTATAAAAATACTGACAAATTGGTGATACTTTTAGAATAAAATGGTAGTATTAAATTCACTTCTCTAAATTTTCTATATTAGAAACATAGCCAGCCCAAGTCTTAATAATTGGATTAGAGGAAGACTTCATTTGTTCTGCCTGACTTTGGGGAGTTGTATTCACGGTATTGGCTCCGGAAGTTGAATCCTGGGAAACTTGTGAATTTAAAGCGTTTTGTGTGCATCCGTCCATATGATGAAAATCAATATTGCCAAACGGATGTTTGCCTATGTTGCCAAACCCGTTAGAATTTCCCCCGAATGGATGCGCTGGACAATAATGAGTATTTTTCTGCGGCATATTCGGTTTTGCAACTGTTTGCGCATCAGTTTTGACAACCGGCGCAGGTTGATTTGTTATCGACTTACCCTCATACAAATCAATTAATTTCTTTTCTTCGTTGTTAATTTTATCAGACAGTTTAGAGGCTTCTTTAAAATATCCAGTTAAATGATGTCCAGTCAACAATAATATTGCCAATCCCAACAAAACTATAAAAAAGATAAACTTTACAAATAATCCCATTTGAAAATTCCTTGATTTAAATTATGATTTAAAACTCAGTAAACAACTTTGTTTTTAAGAGATTTCCACATGACAAAAGGTTTTTCACCTTCTCCTCGCAACATCGTTTCTACAGGGACTTTCCGTTCATTAATCGGTAAATTTATTTCATTGTAAATTAATGAGTCGTCAAATCCGGCGGCGGCGGCAGTAATTCTTGACGCAGCAAAAAAAAGGCGTTCAATACGCGCCCAGTAAATTGCCCCGAGACACATTGGACATGGCTCACAACTGGAATAAATAACGCAACCGTTTAATTGAAAACTATTTAGTGTAGCACAGGCACTCCGAATCGCTCCTATTTCTGCATGAGCGGTTGGATCACGTTCCAGAGTGACCAGATTAGTGCCTGTCGCAATAACTTGCCCATCTTTGACTATCACCGCCCCGAAAGGTCCACCATTGCCTGATTTAACATTTTGGCAGGCGATTGAAATTGCCATTTTAAGAAAGTTTTTGTGCTGAGCTTTCATAATTATTCACATATAAGACTATATACAAAAACCAACAAAAAGCATTGAGGCAAGCTTATTTCGCATGATTGAGTACAAAACCGTCAACAAAAACTGCTACTAATTTGCTACAATACATATATCATTTATCATCTGTTTTTCAAATGCAATATACCTGTTTTGACTTAAATGATGACAATGAAATATTTTCCATTCAGTCTTTCATAAATGTTAAATGGAGTCAGTTCATAATAACAGACAGTTCAAAATTGCAATGACATATACAATCAATCATACAGTAGAGAGAAAACAATGGGATTATAAAGAAATATCGTGTATATGTTTACTGTAATTTTGTTTCAACGTTTGCAGATATGTCCTGCAAATATTTGATAGTTTGCGTTGCAGTATTGCGAAATATCTGATTACTACGCAATGGACTGGAATTAAGTTGGTACTGCCATAATTGTATTGCCTGCTGATATTTTTGTTGCTGCTCAAGCTTGTACGATTTCTGTTTTATGTCATTGATTGCAAATTCAACATTACGTTTCTCCTCAGCCGTCTTAATTTCAACAATTTTCTCCTCAATAGACTTCAATAATTCTTTAGCCCTGGAAGAGTATTCAGGATGATCCATCCGTATAACTTGTTCCAGTCTTGCCATGACAACAGGGTATTGTTGTTCAGAACAATTTGTCGCCATATTGATTGAATTAACGCAATATTCGATAATCTTCCGGTGTTTATTTTCATAGTTACTATAAACAGTTAATATTACCGCCGCAATTACAGTAACGAGTAGAATAAATATAAGTTTTTTTACAGAGAAATTTTTAGTTGGTTGATTCTGAGGCGTTTTTTTTGACTGCTTAGCAACCACTTCAGGCAAATTTTCGTACTGATTAAGATATGTATTGCATGCATTGATAAAATCTTTCCATTCCGGGAATCTTTCATCTGTTTTTTTCGCAATCATACGCATTGTGATGGCGGAGACCGTAGAAGATATTTTTTTATTTAAAGTTTTTGGTTCAGGGGCCTGCTCGCAAAAATGTTTACTGATGATTCCCAGAGATGTTGCGGCATCAAACGGCGGTTGTCCGGTAAGCATCTGGTAAAGAGTACACCCTAGCGAGTACATGTCGGCGTGAAAATCTAAAGTTCCACTGCGAGCTTGTTCCGGACTAACATAGTATGGGGAGCCTACAATTGTACCGCATTGTGTTAACTCTTCCTGTTCTGAACCTGCTATTTTAGAAATCCCCAGGTCTAACAGTTTAATCATACCGTCATCGGAAAGCATAATATTTGACGGTTTAACGTCCCGGTGAATAAGTTGATGTTTTCTCCAGGCGTAATCCAAGGTTGCTGCCACATCACGCGCGATTTTTAAAGCATTTTTCTCATCAAGGAATTTTTGTTCTTTAATAATTTCTGCAAGATTTTTTCCGCGGACGTACATCATTGAAAAAAAACAGACATCATCCTCTATCCCGGCCTCTATCGCCTGAACGATATTGGGGTGCTCAATTTTAGCCAGAGTCCTCACCTCAAGAAAAAAGCGTTCAAGTGAATATTTGTTATTGACTAATGCCGGCAAAAGAATCTTAAGGGCAACCAAACGGCGCATGGATTTCTGCTCCGCCAAATAAACTTCACCCATACCGCCAATACCAATAGGTCGCAACAACGTATAATCGCCAACAGTTTTCAATCGCAAAAAAGCCGTCTGTTGTTCCAGGTCGCTGTTATCTGTATCTGTTGGACACATAAATGACAAACCAATATGTTAATTGTTATAAAGCTTTCTGGCAGGCTAACCAGCCTTCTCTTCCCGGGAATGATTCAGGTACAATTCGACCGAATGGAATTGTTCCTGCGTCTCGCACCAACTCTCCCAGCGTAACAAATTCCCATCCCTTCTTTTGTGTTTTATCAAGAAAATCCTCAAACATTGGCAAACATTTCCCGCCTTCTGCCTCTGCATGAATTGTCAATACGTTAAGTTTACCGGGCTGCAGTAAAGAAAGCATATATTCGTTATAGTTATTGTCATTAATTCCATTCCTCCCTATAATTTCGTCGTATGTCGGAAGAGTAACCGGTACTTGAATCTGAGCGTTTGGAACTCCTTTAACTTCCGGTCTGAATATTGAACTACCGCGGCAGTCACTATTAAACTTGAATTTAAGTTTGCTTTTAGCCATTAAAGTTGCATCATTACACCGCCATCCCGGCATGGCAGAACTTACCGGGGGAGATCCGGTAATATCGGCAAGCAAGTCGTAACCTTTTTTAAAAGAGAGATAAAGCTCATCTTCGCTCATCGTTTCCACTTTTGCCTGTAATTGGTGATGATCCCATGCATGCAAACCAACCTCGTGTCCTTCTTCCGCCGTTTTTTTTATGATTACAGAGTGATGTTTACCAATTTGCGGTCCTGGGAAAATAGTCCCCATAAAAAGTATTTCCGGTCCATACAGACTGGCGGCATTGGAACGTAACATTTTCCACAAAAATGCCGGCTTCAGTAAACGCCACAAATGTCTTCCCATATTATCCGGACCTACGGAAAAATAGAAAGTACCTTTAATTTTGTGCTGCCGGAGAACCCGGCAAAGATTGGGAACCCCAATTTTGGTTCCCCGGAAAGTATCAACGTCAATCCTTAGTCCGATTTTCATGATTCACATCCGGAATTTTAATAGTACCAACTCGTCTTTTTTTACTTTATGTTCGTAAACTGTAACCATGTTTTTGTCGATTTTTACAGAATCGGTATCAGCAAGAATTACCGCCTTCGCGCCATCTTTGGATAATCGCAAAGTTTCAAGAGTTGACGAATTCAGTTCCGGAACCGTTGTCCCAAGATAAAAGACCGCGGCTCCTTCAATGCGTTCAGTGGGGGATAAAAGATAAACAACATCTCCATCACGCAAATATTTTGCGGCGACAGAAAAGATATCGGCGGTGGAGTTTTTATGATTAAAAGTTTTTAAAATAACAGAGTCTATTGCTACATAGGTCACCGCGACCCCAAATAAAATACCGATAGCAATAATACCCGGATGACGTCCTTTTTTTATCCAAAAACCAAAAACAATCAATCCAGCTGAAGCGAATAAACAAAAAATCAAGCTAAGGCACGAATTGATTGGGACTTTAAGTATGAATGCAACGATGAGCAGAAGAAATGGCGATAATGTCACCAACGTTGCCAAAAGTGACGTAATAATGCGAATAATTAACTCGATTCTATATTTTGCCGGCAAAATAACTTTACCTTCGATTATTGGTGCAAGAAAAATTGCCGCCAATAACGCCATGGCGCCAAATAATGGCAATAAATAAACTTGACGTTTGCCTGCCGAAAAGGTGAGCAACAGAAACGGTACAATCAACCAACAGAGAATAAAGAGTAATTGGGAGTTTTTTAATGTTTGTTTGAATTTGTTGAAATAGAAACATAAAGCAACCAGCAGGAATATTGTCCAAGGTTGAAATTGTTCGGGAAATTTCAATAAGTAATAATAGAACGGCTCGACATGTTCCGAATGGCTACCGAGGAAACGACCAAAATTATTAGTCCATACAACGGTATAAACGGCATTATAACCCGACGAATTATAGAGCGCCAATAACCATAGGCAAAACGGGATAAAACTGAGCATTGCGCCAATGAAAAGTCCCAACCAGTTTATCCAACTAATTTTTTTCTTGATGATCATATCGTCAAGAACTAACCAACATGCCAGAGCCGCGCATGGTATCGCCAGACCGACTAATGACTTTGTAAGTATGGCTCCACCTAGCGCAATTGCAAAAAACAGAAACCACCAATTACGTTGACGCCATGTTCTGGAATCAGCAAAACAATAAAAAGACAGCATGACCAATATGATAAATCCACAAAGGAGAATATCAGTCATGCATTTCCTGCTGTTATTCCAATAACGTGCAGATGTTGCTAGAAGTATTCCGGCCAGCAACGCCGTGAAATTTGAATACCCCATTCGTCTCGTCAGAAGAAAAATTCCAATAACGCCAACCATTCCAGCGATGGCGGCAGGCAGTTTCACCGCGAATGGGATTCTTCCAAACGTTTTTATGGAAATGCTTTCCAACCATAGGAACAGTGGTGGGGTTTCAAGAAAAGGAGAACCATTTAATCGCGGTTCAATCCAATTACCCTTTATCGCCGTTTCTGTAGCTATTCCTGCAATCCTGGGCTCATCAGCTCCCCAAAGTTGCCGTTCATCAAGTCCGGCAAAAAACAGCAGGCTGGAGAACACAATCATAACCAGCAACCATTGAACCGGCGTAATAGTATTAAGCCAGGTTCTGAATTTTTCAACTGTTGCCGTCATATGACGCTCCAGGATTTAAGAACTATTCCGACTTGAATTCACCGGAACTGATTGCTTCCTGGAGGAAGAAATCCAGAGTTGTACCTATTGAAGCCTCCAGCTTAACTTCCGGTTTCCATCCCAACAAACGCATTGCGTTCTTAATACTTGGGCGGCGATGTTGCACATCCTGATACCCTTTGCCGTAAAAAGATCCGCTTTCAACAATGAGATAGCCGGCGAAAGGCGGGAATTTTTTGCGTAATGGATGCTTTGTGAATTTTTTAACCAACATTTCAGCCATTTCTTTGATGCTTGCTTCGTTATCCGGATTGCCGATATTGATGATTTGACCATCGCAAACGCCATTATTGTTCTCAATGATTTGAAATAGTGCTTCAATGCCTTCACTAATATCAACAAAACAACGTTTCTGCGCGCCGCCATCAACAAGCTGAATTGGAGAACCTTGCACCAAGTTGAGAATCAATTGTGTAATGGCTCTGGAGCTGCCAATTCTAGCGGATGTCAGGCTGTCTAATTTAGGTCCAATCCAATTGAACGGACGGAATAATGTAAATTTCAGTCCTTCCTTAACACCATACGCCCAAATAACTCTGTCAAGTAATTGCTTACTGCTTGAATAAATCCACCGCTGCATGCGGATTGGTCCAGTTACCAATTTAGAGTTATCTTCGTCAAAATTATCGTCCTCACACATTCCATAAACTTCAGAGGTTGAAGGGAATATTATCCTTTTCTTGTATTTGACACAATATCTGACAATCCGCAAATTCTCTTCAAAGTCAAGTTCAAAAACCCGCAATGGATTTCTGGTATACTCAATCGGTGTGGCAATTGCCACCAATGGTAACACAATGTCACATTTACGAATATGATATTCAATCCACTCACGATGAATAGAAATATCGCCTTCACGAAAATTAAAATTGGGACGACCTAATAAATGGTCAATATAGTTTGACCTTAAATCCAGCCCGTAAACTTCATACTTTCCACTTGCCAGCAAACGTTCACTTAAATGACTGCCGATAAAACCGTTAACCCCAAGAATCAATACGCTCTTGCGACGCGATGCCTCTTTAGCAAGACGTGGTTCAACACCGAAAACCATATTTTCAACGATTCTGGTTTCGGCAGCAAATTGGTTACCTGACATTAAAACCCCATTCTCCAATTGGGCCGATTCAACCTGAACTGCGCCTTTGCCACAGGCAATAATCAATGGTTGATGACAAATTACGGTTCCAGGTTTGACTTTTACAGTGGACTTTACTTCAGCGACATCCCAGAATAAACACTTCCTGTCCCCCATATAACTGAATGCTCCAGGATATGGACGTGTTATAGCCCTTACCAAATTTCTTATTTCTGTCGCGGATTGATTCCATTTAATTTCGCCATCAGCAGGTTTTCTGCCGCCAAAATAGCTTGCCTTGGATTCATCTTGTTTTTTTCTTGAGGTCTTCCCCTTTTTCAGTTCCGGCAATACTTTGTTAAGTAGAACCGAGGCTGCTTCGGCAGCTTTAACGTGAACGTCACGGGCAGTGTCATTATCAGCTATAGTAATCTTTTGCTGAGCAACAATATCACCGTTATCCGGCTTGGCAGTCATATAATGTAAAGTTACACCTGTTTCCTTCTCGCCGTTTATAATTGCCCAGTTGATAGGAACCCTGCCACGATAAGCGGGCAGAAGAGAACCATGTAAATTCAAACATCCCTTTGCCGGGATATTCAGTATTTCACTCTTAATCATGTCACGAAAATAAAAAGAGAAAATAATGTCCGGCTTTAACTGCTTGATTTTTTCAACCCAGACCGGATGATTAATATCTTCCGGGGCAAAAACAGGCAGTCCTTTTTCACAAGCTAACTCCGCAACGGAGTCAAACCAAATATTTTCATTTAGACTGTCCTTGTGCGTAAAAACTCCGGCAATTTCAATTTTGTTTTTTAATAATGCCTTAATTCCAACGCATCCAATATTGTGATAGCCCAGTACAACACATCTCATAGTTTGACTCCAATGTTCTTTAGTATGACAGTAAGCATTAACCCTTTTTAACACAGCATATTTTTTAATATAGCAGTCTGAAAGCGTTTTTTCTATTCTTAATAATTAAAAATATTGCATAAATTCATACGCTAAACAATGTGGCGACTCAGCCCAAAGTGGATATTGTAATAAAGAGTATTTATGGCAGATGTATGTTGATCAGTAAATTTTGTGTTATTTAACTTCATGTAAGCACTTTGTCATAAATAACTGAAATAATAGGAATTATATGACTATGGATGATATATTGCATGAGATGGGTTTCACTCGATGAGAGCAACGTGCGGGTTCAAGCGCATGCAATAATCGCCATGAAGTTAAATTTATGTTTCATCTATGTTATTACAAAGTGCTTATTGGAAGATGCCTATTTTTGAGTTAAATGGAATGTTAAAAGTGATTTTCCAGGAATGAAACATCATCTTTTTATACCGCTAATTAATTTTACGTAGTCCGATTATACCACAAAATGCCCGAGCGTCACGATCTACCGTTTTAGATTAAAACATTTCGACTGAAATTTCTTCTTGTCCTCTCGCTTTGTGAAATATCATCAATAATAAAACAAAAGAAGATAAAATATTATAATATATCTAAAAATTAATACATAACTACTTTATTATAATAATCTTATATCAATCCATCCCAAATGGCTTCATTTGATGGGTTGCCTGGCATGACATGAGTTATCTTTTGTCCATTAAACTTCAGGAATCCTCTTGATAGTTGAATAAACTAGACTATATTACCTTTCACTATGTGTGTACATTTTTAAAGGCGGTGTAGATTTTACCGCATTTTACGTTGGCAAAGTTAAATTTTGCCTGTAAATTCATTTATTTCTTGGTTTTGAATTTGGAATGCAAAGAATGCAGAAAGGGACAGAGCATGAGCAACGAATTACTTACTATTCTAGAATATATTGAACAGGAACGCGGAATCAGCCGTGACGTTCTGGTACATGCGGTTGAAACCGCCTTGCTGTCTGCGGCACGCAAAAGCATTCATCCCGCCAGTAATTTGACGGTAAAAGTGGATCCGGAAACCGGAACAATTCGTGCATGGGCAAAATTGGAGGTTGTAGAAGCGTCTCCCAATAACGATCAGATTTTACTCAAGGACGCTCATTCAAAATTACAAAATGTTAAAATTGGTGAATTCATTGACTGGGAAGTAACTCCAAGTAATTTTGGAAGAATTGCCGCGCTGAGTGCCAAACAAGCAATTATGCAACATCTGCGACAGGCGGAGAAAGAAACAGTACGCAAGGAGTTTGCGAGTCAAATGGGGCAGATAATCAATGGTACAGTTCGCCGTATTGAGCATGGAAATATCATTATTGACTTCCAAAAAGCTGAAGGGGTATTGTCCAATATGGACAAAATTCCCGGAGAAAACTATGTACCGGGAGACCGGATTAACGTACTTCTTGTTGACGTTGATTCCCATAGTTCTGGTCCAAGCTTGATTGTATCGCGTAGCAATCCGGATTTTGTAAAACGTCTTTTTGAACGTGAAGTAAGTGAAATTCATGACGGTATTGTAGAAATCATGAGTATTGCCAGGGATCCAGGCAACCGCACTAAAATCGCAGTTAAAA
The DNA here is from genome assembly GCA_964392985.1 of uncultured Victivallaceae bacterium. Classification (GTDB taxonomy): domain Bacteria; phylum Verrucomicrobiota; class Lentisphaeria; order Victivallales; family Victivallaceae; genus CAYMSF01. The sequence goes on from CAYMSF010000009.1 coordinate 17,649, forward strand.
GCAATGAAGACAGGGTGGACCCTGTCGGTGCATGCGTTGGCATGCGCGGAATGCGGGTTAAAAATATAATGTCAGAATTGAATAATGAAAGAATTGATATAATTCCGTTTGATGATGACATAAAACAGTATGCTATGAATGCTTTACAACCAGCAAAAGTTCAATCTGTTACGGTAAAAGAACGAAATATTCTGCATGTGTCAGTTACCCCGGAGCAGTCCAATCTGGCGTGTGGCAAAAAATTGCAAAATATCAATCTTGCCTCTAAATTGCTAAAATATAAGATTGTACTTGACATAGAAACTCCCAAAAAAGTTGAGTCCATGGAAGAAAAAATTAACAAAGCATCAAAACATCTCTCAGATGTGTTTGGTATTTCCGATAATTCTGCTCACCGGTTAGTTGAGAACGGTTTTGTTTCGCCTGAAGACCTGAAAGCTGCAGGACAGGAACAACTTGCAAATATCACCGGAATTGAACCAGGTGATATTGAGCTTATTATCACCAAATTACAATGACAATAAACCGGAAGGATAGTGGCGTGAAAAAATTAAAAGTTAAAAACCTTGCAGAAAAATATGCGGTTTCGCCCAAAATAATATTGGAAGAACTGGCGAAAGAGGGCATTGAACTCAAAGGTGCAGCCAGTATCATTCCAGTTGACATGACTTCCCTCATTGAAGAACATCTTGATGAAGTATTTGGATATGAACCGGTTGAAGAAGAAAGCGACGAACTGACAAGCCCTTCCAGAAAAGATAAAAAAAAGATTGTTCAAGTAATACATACACTTGAAGAAGATACCAATAATGAACTGCATTTAAAGCCGCCGATAATCGTTAAAGGCTTGGCAGAAAGCCTTGGCAAGAAGCCCAATGAAGTTATTAGCGAGTTAATGCGATTAGGTGAACTGTCAAGCATAAACCAGACTATCTCTGAAGAGATAGCCATTAAATTGTGCCATAAGTTTGGGGTTAAGCTTTGTATCGACCACAGAGAAAAGGATGAACATTCAATCCATGGGCATCAAGAAGAAGAAACTATTTCCAAATTTGAACAGGACGAACCTGATTCTGAATCTGACTTGAGCGAACGCCCGCCTGTAGTTACATTCATGGGGCACGTGGATCACGGCAAGACTTCATTACAGGATAAAATCAGGAATACAAAAGTCGCAGACGGTGAAGCCGGAAAGATTACTCAGCATATCGGTGCATCTGTTATTAATTTCAAAGGTAAAAGCATTACTTTTATTGACACCCCCGGTCATGAAGCATTTACCCAGATGAGAGCACGCGGGGCGAATGCAACAGATGTTGTTGTTCTTGTTGTTGCTGCCAATGATGGTTTTATGATGCAAACTGTTGAAGCGCTAAACCATGCTCGCGCCGCAAAAGTACCTTTGATTGTTGCAATTAACAAAATTGATTTGCCCGATGCCAACCCGGATAAAATAATTCTTCAAATGCAGCAAAATAGTCTTATGAGTGAAGACTGGGGTGGTGATGTTGGTGTAGTCAGAGTATCGGCAAAAACTGGTGCAGGAATTGATGACTTGCTTGAGCGCATTTTGATGGAAGCAGAGTTGCTTGAATTGAAAGCGAATCACAAATGCCACGCACGAGGAATTGTTTTAGAATCGCAATTAGAACAAGGTTTTGGTCCAACCGCAAGCGTACTAGTACAAAAAGGCAAGCTAAATGTTGGCGATGTTGTCTTGTGCGGTGAATATTTTGGCAAAGTAAAATCATTGTTGTCTGCCTCCGGGGAAAGAGTTAAAAGTGCAGGTCCCAGCACTCCGGTCAAACTGGTCGGACTTTCTGGCGCCCCCAATGCCGGCTCACAGATGATTGTCTGCGATAATGAAAAAGAAGCTAGACAGGAAGCGGAACGCCGTGCGGGTCAAAGCAGAAATACTAATTTGTTACAACCTATAATACAAAATCTCGAAGATTTGCTAACTAAAATTGGCGAAAACGTTCAGAATGATTTGAAGTTAATTATTAAATCTGACGTAAGAGGTTCAGGTGAAGCAATTATTGATTCGCTTCGCAAATTGCCATCAGAGAAGGTCAAAATTGACTTAATTATGGCCGGTGTTGGCGCCATTACTGAAAACGACATCATGTTGGCAGCCGCATCGAAAGCAATTGTTGTTGGATTCCACGTCAGGGTCAATCCTGGAGTAAATGAACTGGCGAAAAAACAACATGTTGAAATTCGTCTATATAGTATCATATATGAATTACTTGAAGACATCACTGACGCATTGACTGGCAGGTTGGCACCGGATAAACGCGAAAAAGAGGTTGGAACCGCAGTTATTCTCCAAATTTTCGAGTTGTCAAAAGGACCAAAGATTTGCGGTTGCCGGGTTGAAAAGGGTAGTGTAAGAGTTGGCGCAAAAGCTAGAGTTTTCAGAAATAAAGAATTAATTTACAATGGTGAAGTTATTTCGTTAAGACGCTTTCAAGATGATGTCAAGGAAGTCAAAGTCGGGCTTGAATGTGGAATACGTTTAGACAATTTTATGGATTTTCTGGAAAAAGACGTCATTGAAGTTTATGACATTGAGTTACAGAAAGCAACACTTTAACGCGGTGGATTAATGGAAAAAGTCGACAGAATCACCCGGGTTAATGAAGTAATGAAGCGGGAAATCGCAGATATTTTAGAGCGGACCAATATTCATCCAGCCCCTAATAAATTAATATCAGTTACTGCCGTCAAAACGGCTCCTGACCTGCGTAATGCTCAAGTTTTTATCAGTGTATTTGGTGTTAAAGAATATCAAATGCGCGAGATTATTGAGCGGCTTAATCATATTCGACATGAAATTCAACGTCAAGTCGCTAGTGTGGTGGTACTAAAATATACCCCTGTACTGGAATTCAAGCTTGACCGTAAAATTGAATATGGTGACCGCGTAATTTCACTACTTGAGGAACTAGAGAATGCAAAAGCAGAAAACTGAGTCTGAATTGGTTTCAATTGGAAAATTAATTTCTGATTATGATAATTTTTTGATTATCACCCACGAAAATCCGGATGGGGATGCCATTGGTTCCACCTTTGCCTTATTAAGTTTGTTACATGATAATGGCAAAACAGCAGAAGCATTACTTCCAGAGATTTTACCTGAAAAATATTGTAGTTTTGTTCCATGTAATTATCGTACAGAGATTACTCCCTACGAGTTGTCAAATTATAATTTTTGTATTGTAGTCGATAATCCCAATCCGGCGCGTACTGGATTAGGCGATAAACTCACCCTGAGCGATATCAGCATACCTATTTTAAACATCGACCATCATCCGGACAACAAATTATTCGGAAAATATAATTTAGTACGGCCGGAAATGGCAGCGGCGGCGGAAATTATATTTGTTCTAGCGAAAACAATTCCGCGATGGAAAATAAGCGGTCGTACCGCAACATTGTTATTACTTGGAATAATAATGGATACCGGCGGTTTCCGTTTTGACAACACTAATTCAAGAGTGCTTTGCAACGCCGGGGATTTAATTGGATTTAAGGCTGATCACCATGAAATTATTACTCAAATGTTTTTTTCCAAACCCCTGCCGCAACAAAAATTTGAAGCAGAATTAATAAATAACCATTTACAAATTGAATGTTCTGGGCGGTTTGCATGGTTTTTTGTTCCTGATGAGTTGATATCACGCTACAATATTGATATGCGTAATACGGAAGGAATGATCGAGGTATTGCGCTCCATCCGTGGAACAGATATTGTTGCAGTAATGCAACGACGTGATGATGGGTTTAAAATTTCTCTACGGTCAAAGGATTCCCGTTATTCTGTTGGCGCAATCGCCAGAAAACTTAACGGTGGAGGTCACGAACTGGCTGCAGGTTGCATCATAAAAAGTTGTTCTTTGGAAAATGCGGGCAATATTCTGCTTTCTTATGTAAAGAGGACTTTAAATGGGGAATAATCCGACGAAACACCGTTTACCAGTATTTGAACAACACGGGATACTGCTTGTTGATAAACCTGCGGGGTGGACCAGTTTTGATGTGGTCGGTTTCTTACGGTCTAACTTTAACATCCCCAAAATTGGTCATTGTGGTACACTTGACCCTGCAGCAACAGGCCTCTTAGTGGTAGTCATCGGCAAATTCACAAAATTAAGTGAAAAATTCAGCGGAGAAGACAAAACTTACGAATCAGTCATTTTATTCGGGGTTGAAACAGATTCACTGGACATGGACGGGAAGATAACAACCAGTAACGATGTCAAGGAAATAGACGAGTGTAAAGTTAGAAATATAATAAATGGATTTACAGGCATCAGTGAGCAAATACCACCAATGGTTTCTGCCATAAAACAAAACGGCAAAAGACTATATTCCTTAGCACGGCAGGGAATTGAAGTTGAACGTGAACCACGCACAATTAACATTCAACAAATTGACATAAACGAAATCTACCCTCCATATGCTAAAATTACCGTCAAATGTTCAAAAGGAACCTATATTCGGGTTCTATGTTCAGACATTGGCAAGAAGGTTGGTTGCGGTGCAGTATTATACGCTCTTCGCCGGACTCAAAGCGGAATCTTTAAACTTTGTGATGCAATCACTATTGATACTTTAAAAACATGGTCACAAAATGATTTAAGCAATCAAATGCAAAAAATTCTGTTAGATAATATCGCTATTCATCAAGGCAAATGACCAACGTCAATTTTGAAAAACATTTCCCGTTTTGTTACGGCAAAAAAGAAAAATACCGTCCTGTTTAAAAACACATGTATAGTCTTTAGAACGGATTAATTCTGAAAAACGGCGACTGACCTGGTCAATGTCCAAACCAATAGATGTTCTGGCATCAAACAAGTACATGTCACATTTTTCCGGTCCTGGCAACCGGTAAACTTGATTAGTGCGCAGAAAATAAACACCAAGATTATTCTGTGTTGCAATAGAACACCCTGCAGGAATTTGTTTCCGCAATTCATGAAACAACATAGCGTGTTCCAGATCAAACAATTTAAAATTATGCAACGGCATAGATAACAAACCAATTTGATATTCCGGAACATATTTATGAATATAATTATGGTATGTTACAAAAGGCAGATCACAAAAACAAATATGGACCATTACCATTAACCATAAGGCACTGCGAATCCAAATTTTATATATAATCCTATATCGTGATTTGCACCAGAATCTCAAGGTTCTCAATCCATACAAAGCAGCAATGGGCGTCACCGCAATTACCGCGGAACTATAGTGACTCATCAAATATTGTTGATGCGGGAATGTCGTGCAAAATTGAATAAAAACTACCGGACATAACAACAGAACAAAAACACGCCAATTAAGTAAAGGCAATAAAGCAAACGGTAGCAATACACTTAATAAAACCATCAGTGAGGTAACTGAAAAACACCGGGAAATAACAAACAAAAAATTATTTACCGATCCGTAAAAACTTCCATCAAGTATTTGCGGGAACCGGCTGTAATGTTGATAATTTGCCCCGATTGTCATAGGGAACCATATCTTAATAATTAATAGTCCCCACAATATTCCAGCAGCGATTAGAATAGCGCCATAATTTCTGGTTTTACGTTTTAACAATAATAATAAACCAGTTGCGGCTACTGGTATAATGAAGTCCTCTTTTATCATAGGGATACAAACCATAATGACACAAAACAACGTCATTTTTCTCTTTATAAATGCCAGCCACGCACTGAAAAAAAACAGTGGGAAGATGCATTCGATATGAAAATCATAAAGTACAATCCGTGAATAATATGGATTGAGAAGATACATCAAAGTCAGAAGTATGGGAACACTTGAGCTGCGAAAATACCGCTGTGTGATGAAAAATAAGGGAACGGCAGCCAGGCACATCAATAATGATTGAAAAATTATTAAAATAAACGGACTGTCAAACAACCAATATAATGGGGCGATTAGCAATATTGCCGGGGAAAAATGGTCAAATGGTCCGCGAAAATCATACATAAAACCTTTACCTGATATGGTATTATGTAACATTGAATCATAAATCCCGAAGTCCCAAAGTCCGAAATATAATGCATAATATTTTAAAATACCCAAACCTGAATACACTACGAATACAACAGCAATAGATGAATAAATAATGATAGAGATGGTACGCGATGACAGTTTAGGTCTGGAACGCCAGCATAAAATGGTTGGGATTATCGTAGCAAAAACTGCAATTAGTACTGCTGAAAAATAACTCACAACTGTTTACCTTTATTATTGATTTCACAAATCAACTTTAAAGATATACATATTCATTAATATTTGCAAACTTTCTGAGTTTATAACTTCGATTTATTCAACGCAATAATCTAAACAACCGCTTGATTTATAGTATTTTCCAGCTAAATTATGTGTTTATTATATTCTAGCTGGATGTGTGGTTTGTGGGTTAGTTTCCATGGCCATTCCCGTCAAGCAATTCAAAACAATCAACTATTTCCGGAGGATTACATGAATAAATTGGTAGTATTATTGGTAGCTGTTTTTTGCAGTATTAGTATTCAAGCGCAAGAACTTTCTCAAAATGCGATACCAACCAAACCGGTTGATGAAAAAAGTAAGCAACTTGCAGAAAAATTATTGATAGCAACCAAGGTCGATGAGAATATAACCCGGACGATGGCAGCGATAAAAAAATCCCAGATGGCGGCGTTGTCCAAACAATTTACAGGTGCGCAACTGCAAAATGCCGGAGAAATTTCTGAGGCAGTCGGGGCAATAATGGAAAAAGAATTGTGCTGGGATAAATTAAAAGAACCACTTGTAAACACTTATGCGGAAGCTTTCAGTGCGGAAGAACTCGAAGCACTGATTAAATTTTACGAATCCCCAATCGGACGAAAAATAGTTGAGAAACAACCGGAACTGCAACGTAAATCTATAATGATGATGCAACGCATCTTCATGCAAATAGCACCTAAAATAACGAATATCACAAAAGAACTTATTGAAAAACAAAAGGCTTCTGTGATTGCAGCGCAAAAAGCTATCGGAACGACCGTCCCGATTAAACCAGTTGACTCGACGGTTAAAACACCGGATATTAACACGCCGGCGCCAGCGAAATAGGAGTGTTCTCTCTACTCATTAATAAGTAATATACGTCATGTAATGATGTATGATATCGGTTTATAGCGTAATCTGTGGTAAATATCAAATAATAAAATATCGCAATAATATGACTGAAAAAAAAACTACATTACGCAGGGTAATTTCCGGCGGACAAACCGGGGTTGACCGTGCCGCACTTGATGCCGCAATGACATGCGGATTTAATACCGGCGGTTGGTGTCCGAAAGGAAGACAAGCTGAGGACGGGATAATTCCAGAGAAATATCCGCTGAAAGAAACCAAGTCTTCGCTCTATCAGGAACGGACAAGACTTAATGTCAAAGACTCGGAAGGAACTCTTTTGCTTTGCACCAGCGAATGTTCAGGTGGAACAGAACGCACTCGTATTGATGCTGAGAAACTGCACAAAAAATATTTAATTCTTAATCCAAACGATGCAGATGCGGAAAGCAAACTTTCAACATTTATTCAAACAAATAAGTTACGCGTATTGAATGTAGCCGGACCAAGAGAAAGTTCATCCCCTGGAATTTATCTAACTGCATTCAATTTCTTAACAAAATTCTTGAGCGGTATAAAATGAATTGCTGGGATATTAATAAATTATTACCATTGCTGAAAAAATGCGGTGATATTGCTTTGAAGCATTATGGCAATCCCACGTTAGAAATAAAAAGTGACAACACCGTTGTAACGCTGGCAGACAAAGAAATCGAACAACTGCTTGCGCTTGAGTTTGATCGCCCCGAGGAATCTGTTTATTTATTGGGTGAGGAAACGATTAAATCCCGGGATATAGAATATTTGAATAATGCCTTGCACCAAACATGCTGGATTGTTGACCCGATAGATGGCACTGCGCCATACTCAATTCACCTGCCGGTATGGGGAATTTCAATCGCATATATGAAGAATGGCATCATTAGTGAGGGAGCACTATATTCTCCAGCAACCGGCGAATTGACAATCACCTCTGGCAATACAGTTTTTGCCACGAAAAACTCATTAATTGCCACTGATTTGATTCCTTTTCATGGTGTTAAAAAGTTAGCTGACAAACATGGAATCATCGGCATATCTCAGCATACTGCGAAAAAAGCAATTATCAATCTGACCAATCAAGTATTTGCCTGGAGCGGTTGCGTCGCGTCATTTCAACATCTGATCTCCGGTAAATTGCTTGGTTATATCGTTGGCGCAAAACTTTGGGATATCGCAGGCGCATTGCCGATTATGGAAAAGTTGGGGTTTTACATTATCGGCAACAACGGCAAAGACGTTACGACAAATATCAAAGATGGTTCCTTCAATTTGGAATTGAATAGTGACCGATGCTGGGATTTGAACGGTTATGCAATAGCAGCCTCAGAGTTATCTGTTATTGAATATATTAATAATAATTTGGAATTAAAAATATAAAATTATGAGCAGAACACAAAAAACTAACCGTAGTACCCGACGTAATATTTTTATTGTCAGTTTGGGTTGCCCAAAAAATTTTGTAGACACGGAGGTTATTGCCGGACATCTGATAACGGCAAATTGGGGAATAACCCTGTCAGAATCTGATGCTGATGCATATCTGATTAACACCTGTGCATTCATCCAACCGGCACGCGATGAAGCATCTGAAGCAATTGAAAATGCAATAAAGTGGAAATCACACAAACCGGCACGACGACGTATTATTATTTGTGGCTGTCTAATCCAATGGGACAAAGAATTAACGTTCAAAAACAAGTTTCCACAAGTTGATTTATGGGCCGGAATAGATTTCATTCCTAAAATAGGCCATGCCCTTAATGAACTTTTTCAAACAATTGCGCTTGATGTTGAACCCCAAACGCATAATTGTGAACCGGCGTTCCTGTATGATGAAAAAATGCCGAGACTCAAACTTACGTTGCCGCATATCGGTTATCTTAAGATAGCCGAAGGGTGCAATAACTGTTGCACCTATTGTACAATTCCATCTATCCGTGGCAAGTTGCACAGTCGCAGCATTGCTTCAGTAAAACAGGAAACAACCGATCTCCTCCGTAGCGATACAAAGGAATTGATGATAATAGCTCAAGATGTAACTGCTTTTGGTCAAGATCATCGTGATTTGATGGAAACGTTGGCTGGATTATTGCGGGAACTGGATAATTTTGATGGCAAATACTGGTTAAGGTTAATGTATACCCACCCGGCTCATTTTACCGATGAACTGATTAACGTGATTGCCACAGCAAAACACGTCATCCCTTATATCGATATGCCGATTCAACATATTGATGACTTTATCCTTAATAAAATGAAGCGGCAGATAAATGGGGAAGGAATTCGAAAACTCCTGAAAAAACTCCGGCAAGCAATTCCTGAAATTGCGATTCGAACTACACTGATTACCGGCCTGCCTTATGAAGGAGAAACTGAATTTTTGAAGCTTGTAGAACTGGTTGAAGAACAAAAATTCCATCGGCTTGGCGTCTTCCCATATTACCCGGAAACGGGGACGCCTGCGGCGACGATGCCTCGCCCTGCAACAGAAATAGCGACAGAACGCGCCGAACAGTTACTTAAAATACAAGCAAAAATTTCATTAAAACGCAATCATTCACTTGCCGGGGAAAAAATTGATGTTATTGTTGATAGTGTAAATGATGAATATGCAATCGGACGAACTTATATGGATGCACCGGAGATTGATAACCGGGTGATTATTAGAAAGCCCGGCAGATTGAAGTGTGGCAAATTTGCTCGTGTTATTATAACCGGTGGCAGTGAATATGACCTTGAAGCTAAATTAAGCAGGGATTGAATTTATGAAGTATAATGTCCCAAATGCATTGACAGTTGGCAGGATTGTCATAGTTTTTATTTTCCTGATTCTTGCCAATATCAGTGAGAATGCCTATATTTCGGCAAATTCAATACATATTATACGAATTATTGCCTATGTCCTTGCTATACTGGCGGGAATAACAGATATTCTTGACGGTTATATTGCAAGGAAATATAACCAAATCACCGATTTCGGAGCATTAATGGATCCGCTTGCTGATAAGGTTTTTGTTACTGCAGCAATGCTGATGATGGTAGAGTTTAATTATATGCCGGCATGGATTGCAGTAGTCGTTATTACAAGGGAATTTCTAGTTACCGGTCTCAGAATGTTGGCTATTCAAAAAGGACAGGTTATTTCTGCAGACCGCTGGGGAAAACTTAAAACGGCGTTGCAAATGCTTATGCTGGCCATTGCCGGTGCTTCATGGGTAGGAATGTTTGACATACGTCGAGACATTTTCTACGGCATCAACATATCACTTATTTGGACATTTTTTCTGTGGGGTATCGTTATTATAACCACATTTTCCGGTATTGGTTATTTTGTCCGCCACCGCAATCTCTTCGATAATCGCTAACAGGGTTATAATGGTTTGAAAGATTAAAATAATCAATCGCCAGCAATCCATTTGTAAAACTGTACCGATTCAACCTGTTTTCGCTATATCTGGAATCAAAATATTTTTTTCAGGACAATTACCGTCCTTGAAGGAAGATAAATCTTCAAGCGGTTATGAATGTTTTTACCAATTTTTTCGATATTAGTGAAGTAATGTTGACCTGGAGTAATCCTGGCATGCCCGCCAAATTCAATTGCGTCAGAATCCAATTCCAAGGTGTATTCACCAGGTAAAACTTCACAGGGATAATCAACATAAGAATTTTCTTGATGAAAGTTAAAAAAGAAAAAAAGACCGGAACGTTCAAAGAAAATAATTTTCTTATCCTCATTCAACGCGATAATTTGCGTCACTCCACCGCCAATTAAATTATTTGCTGAAGCCATTATCAAAATCGCCCGATCAAAATTACCAAGTTGACCATAACGCAACTCTTTATTATCTTTTAGCGACCATTGCCTTCTGGCGTAATGATATGACCAATCATTCCCCTGACGCGGAAAATCTACCCATTCCGGATGCCCGAATTCATTGCCAATAAAATTAAGATAACCATTCCCGGCCGAGGCCAGAGTTATCAGGCGTACCATTTTGTGAATGGCAACAGCTCTTTCAATTTTATAATTATTCATGTCAATCCGCATGGCATGATACATATCGGCACCGGCGAGCCGGAATATTACAGTCTGACCACCGACAATGGACTGGTCATGACACTCTACATAACTAATGGTTTTTTCATCTTTACGGCGGTTATTCAATTCGTGCCACAGACCGGACATACTCCAATTTTCATCTTTTGTGTCAAACAGTTTGAACCAATAATCGGTTACCCCCATGGCAAGACGATAGTCAAAACCGCAACCGCAATGCTCAATCGGGGCTGCCAAACCAGGCATACCGCTGACATCTTCAGCGATGGTTAATGCCGCAGGATTAACCTCATGAATCACTTTATTTGCAAGCGTAAGATAAACTACCGCATCCTCATCAATCTGATTACCAAAATAGTCGGCATAAGTAGTGAAAGCATGCCCCAGGCCATGATGCAGATAAAGCATACTGGTAATACCATCAAACCGGAATCCGTCAAGATGATACTCGTCAAGCCAGAAACGACAGTTTGACAGGAGAAAATGTAATACTTCAGGTTTAGCATAATTAAAACAATAAGAATCCCAGGCAGAATGTTCACCTCGTGCACCGTCATGAAAATATTGATACCGTGTCCCGTCAAATTTTCCAAGACCTTCAGATTCATTGCGGACAGCATGTGAATGGACAATGTCAATAATAACCCGCAAACCATGAGCATGTGCAACGTCAACTAATTCTTTAAATTCTTCCGGCGTGCCAAAACGTGATGATGCCGCAAAAAAATTAGAAACATGGTATCCGAATGAACCGTAATAGGGATGTTCCATAATTGCCATCAACTGAATTGTATTATAACCGGCAGTAGCGATTCGTGGTACAATTTCATCTTTAAACTGCCGGTATGAAGACACACCCGCGAATTCACGTGACATGCCGATATGAGCTTCATATATTAATGGTTCATAAATTTTGGGTACCGGGTTGGGATTGCGCCAGAGATAAGGATGTTCAGGTAACCATACCTGAGCATTAAAAATATTCGTTGTCGTATCTTGAACTACTCTTCTGGCATATGCAGGGATACGACTTCCTGAACCGTTCCTCCAATGGATATTCAAACGGTAAAGCATTCCGTGATTCAATGATTTTGCCGGTAATTTTATTTCCCAGACACCATTTTTGTCAATTTGTGTCAAAGAAAACTGCGGGATTTCATGCCATGCAGAAAAATCGCCAATTAGAAAAATTTCAGTTGCGTTTGGAGCCCACTCACGAAAAATCCATTCACCGTCTCTGAAATGCAATCCGAAATATTCATGACCTGAAGAATAATCAGCCAAAGACTGTTTATCGCCAGTCAACTTCGATTCGATTGCTTTGACCCGGGCAGAACGTTCATTGAGTTTTGGCAGAAAAGGTTTGAGCCATGAGTCATAATGAAGCTTTAAGGGAGTGTTTGGCTGGCGTCTAAGCATTGTTTCCTTCCTGGAACAATCACCCGTTAATGCATGGTAAGCTGGCGTTCAAGCATCTGTTCGTAAATATCTATATATTCTTGTGCAGTGACAGAATGGTTGAATCTTGCCCTTGATTCCTGCATTACTCGAGAAATTTGTACAGATTTAACTTCCTGTGGCAATTGGTAAAAAGACATTGCCTGGTCGATTGCCCAACGCAAACCTTGAGCATCATAGCTTTTAAAGACAAATCCGTTCCCGGTATTATTCGTCATGTCCAAATGTTCAACGGTATCGTGGAGACCACCTGTATCATGAACGACGGAGAGAGAACCATAAATTGGACTAATCATTTGCGGCAGACCGCAAGGTTCAAATTTAGACGGCATCAACATAAAATCAGAAGCAGCATAGCCAAGATGAGAAAGAGATTCATCAAACTTACAAACTGCAACCCTTTTATGCAGATTATGGAACCTGACGATTTCATGAAAATACCGTTCATACGCGCCATTTGCAACAATAGCTACCTGCAATTTATCTTTCCCGTAATCCGAAACCAGACGATACAGAATATCAGTCATCAACTGGCATCCCTTCTGAACCGGGTCAAGACGGGAAGGCCAAAAGAAAATCGGGGCAGCCGGATCAACCTGCAATCCAGTTTTACGCTGAAAAATAACTTTATTTTCTATTTTTTTTGCAGCATGATTATGATGAGAATACTTAGCCGCAATCATAACATCAGATTCCGGCAGAAACGTTTCATCCGGAGCGTTCAAGATGCCGCGCGCGCACCCGGAACGTTGCTTACAAGCAATTTCATACTGAATGTTGGAAGGGATGAAAGAGTGGAATCCTTTAACTATTTCATCCAAAAAAGTCGGGCTGACAGTATTAATAAAATGAGAGGCAAAAATACCACTTGTTAGCATATCAACAGGATTACCGGAACGACTTTCTTCGTAATTGACAGGCTGGCGTTGAAAATATAGTGAATTCCAAAACTCGGCTGAGTCGATTCCTCGGTCTTCAATATAGTCAAGGGAAATTTTTTGGGTATGAATATTATGCACAGTAAAAAGACAAGGGATGCCCATCCGCCTTGCTGCCGCTGGCACCAATCCGGTCATCCAGTCATTACAGTGAACCAAGTCGGGAGATACTTTGGGAATAATATTATTAATAATTTCACGTTGAAACGCCAAGGCAAATTTTATGCTGTCTTCATGATAATTGCTATATACAGTATCGCGGTAATAAAATGCCCGGTCTTCGGCCAGATGAATTCTGGCATTCGAGAGATTGCTTTTATATACCATCAGTTCACTACTGATCAACTTGCCGATATCAATATGAAACATTCTCCGGTAGTGCGGTAAAGCAACATGAACGTCAGCACCCTGTTTAAACAAAGCGGAAACAAGAGAAGCGGAAACGTCGGCCAAGCCACCGGCTTTCGCCTGAAGTACATTGGACATGTTACCCATACCCTCAGGCAAATAGGTAATTTCAGGAGTTACAATCAAAATTCTTGGCTTTTGATGATTGCGTTTTTTCATGTTAATCCCGTAGTTCCTTTTGCACCGGAGAAATACCGTTTATTCCGCCCACTTGATAAAACCTGGTATGCTGTTATCCCAATCATGTCCGACAGGTGTCACCCTTGCGGTCAGTCCGAACCTTCCAGAATGTGAACAAACAAGAGTATGTTCATAAACATAATTGCCATTACCCAAAGACGATACCACTTTCATAATTGAAGTATTGCTCCGTTTAATCTGGTTCTGACTGTCAACCTGACCATAATAAACTTCAACATCTACCTCTTCCGGTTTCAATTCTCCCAGATAAACTTTTACATTGGTCTTAAAACGGTCACCGACACGAAGTTCGCTCACATTAACTTCGGTTGTTGGATTCTCAATGTAAATCTGATCATGATAACGATCGAAACGACGTTTATTAATGACCATTTTTGTTGCCCTGTCGGCACCATTTTTCATTAAATCATCATAATTATGCAATGCCGGCTGATAGAAACGGTCATGATATTCACCAACCATACGGATACTGGCAAAACATCCCATAGCCATTTTAATTGATTCTTTCATCATCTTAACCCAACGCAACGGCAAATCTCCTTCAGAACGCTCATAAAAAGTGGGAATAATGTCATTCTCCAAAATATTATATAATGCCTGAGCCTCGACAATATCACGGTCATCGCTGTTTTCATAAAGGTCATCGCTCGGGATAGCCCAACCGCATTCAGGACTGTATCCCTCTACCCACCAACCATCAAGAATACTGCAATTAAGAACGCCATTGATTGCCGCCTTCATGCCTGAAGTACCACTGGCTTCCTGTGGACGTAAAGGAGTATTCAACCAAACATCCACGCCCTGCACCAGATAGCGCGCTAAACCGATATCATAGTCTTCAAGAAAAACAAGACGGTGACGCAGGTCATGTTCATTGGCAAAATTTAAAAGATCCTGAATTAAACGTTTACCTAGTTCATCGGCTGGATGTGCTTTCCCTGCAAAAATAATTTGAACCGGACGTTCGGCATTAGTTAACAAAGCTTTTAAACGCTCGGGGGAACGCAAGAGCAAGTTGGCGCGTTTGTATGTAGCAAACCGTCTGGCAAATCCAATTGTGAGAATATCCTGATTAAGAATATTTTTTGTTGTTGTCATTTCCCGTGAAGGAGCATAGCGACTTTTCAGCTGCATTTTCAGTCTATTTCTGGCATGGCGGACCAAGGTCAAACGGCACATTTCATGAGTATGCCAAAGTTCTTCATCTGGAATATTGTCGACCATGATTTTATGTCGTTTAGAACACTGGGTTTCCATCCATCCGGGATTAAGATAATGGTCAAAAAGTAATTTATTACGTTCAGAAATCCACGATGCGATGTGAACACCATTAGTAATATGACCGATAGGGATTTCATCAATCGGACGTCCAGGCCACAAATCTTTCCACATTTTCCTGGCCACTTCTCCGTGAAGACGACTGACGCCGTTACTGAAATTAGCCATCCGTAATCCAAGTATGGTCATAGAAACCTCATGGACATCATTTTGCAGTGGCGGCATACCCCAGTTCAAAACCCGCGTCACGTCAATACCATGAGGATTAAGAATAGCTTCAAGATAGGGCCGTACCAGACCAATATCAAAAAATTCATTTCCTGCGGGAACCGGAGTATGTGTAGTGAAAATATTGGAGCGCCAGACAACCGTTACCGCTGTATCAAAATCAAGGTGTTCGGTCTGCATCAAATGAATAATTCTAGCCAAGCTGAGAAATGCCGCATGACCTTCATTCATATGACATACTGCCGGCCTGTAACCCATTTTTACTAAAGCGTCATAACCACCTATTCCGAGAAGCAGTTCCTGATGCAGACGCATCTTTTTATCACCGCCGTACAGGCGCCAGGTAATTTCCTTGAAATCATCAGGGTTTTCTGGAATTTCAGTATCGAGCAGAATCAGTGGTACTGTCCCAACATCCATCTTCCATACTGCCGCCACAACTTCACGGTCAAGCAGACGTACTTTAACGTTAATTTCGCGATTTTCAGTGTCACGAGCACGCACGATCGGCATGAAATTCAATTCATTTTCAGGATAACGCTCATTTTGATGCCCATTTGCGTCAAGCACCTGCTTAAAATAACCCTGATGATAAAGCAAACCAACTCCAACGATAGGCAGGTTCAAATCCGATGCTGCCTTAAGATGATCTCCGGCAAGAACACCGAGACCGCCGGAATAAAGTCTTAAACTTTCGTGAATACCGAATTCCAATGAAAAATATGCAACTCTCCGTAGATTTAAATCATTATGGTCATGGCGCACCTGTTTTCTATACACCTGTTCCACTCTTTTCAAAATATCAAGGAAACCACGTTCACGCGATAATTCTTCAAGATGTTCTTGCGAAACCAGATTCAAAAACAAACGGGTATTGCCGTGCACCGAACGCCACAAATTGATATCAATGCGTCGAAACAATTCGATTGCGTCAAAATTCCAGCACCACCACATGTTGTAAGATAATTCTTCAAGAAATTTAAGAGCTTCAGGAATCTTTGGATTAACATTGTATAACTTTAAATTATTCATAAAAAACCTTCAATTAAATTTTATTAAATTCACAATCACCATCCCAAGCGTTATTTATCAGGAAGCAATAAACTCCACAATAGTGAAAACTCTACCTGAATATCTTATTAAATAAGGATAAAACTTGTAACGGGAGATTCTAACTTACATATACAATACTTGTTGCAAGATAATAGTTCAAATACTCATTGATGCTATTTTAGACACAATTTTTTGATTTACATCTTGTTTTTTAACCGACCAGTGTTAGCTTAATAATCTAAACCCTAATGATTAAAGGCTTCCAAGTAAGCTGAAGAGTGCGGGGAGTTTATTGTCTGAATATATTTAAGATCATGTAAGATTACCTGTAGTTACCTTTGAATTTTTATTGATTTTAAGCTATTCGCTCAGTTGCCGCATATGAAATCATAATAAATTAAAATCGACAATTTGAATAAATTTCTCTCAAGATTTTTTGGGTAATAGTTTTGTCTTTGTCTGCAAATCTTTTCATTAAAATAGCCAATTATCGGTATTGTATTTTACCTAAAATAAAATAGTTTACTTCTATATGTTAGAAATTTTATCTTGCCGGAATAATTCTGTATATCACGGAACAAGTGAAGATATAAAATTGCCTTCTTAAAACAACAGCAGGTATGTCAGTGAAAAAAATAGTTATATTAGGCGGCAACGGGATGCTGGGTTCCGATTTGCAAAAGACAGTTAGAGATGCAGGAATCGAAGCGATTTCTCTTGACTTGCCAAACTTTCAGATTACTGATGCGGAACAATTGGAACACGCTGTATCGGCGGGAGATTGTCTGATAAACTGTGCTGCCTATACGGCTGTTGACAAGGCCGAAAGTGAACCTGAACTATGTGCGGCAGTTAACAGTATGGCCGTCGCAACATTAGGTCGTTTAGCAAAAAAATACAAGAAATATGTTGTTCATATCAGTACTGATTTTGTTTTTGGTGATTTAACCGGTATGCCGCAATCTGAGACTGACCAGACCAATCCACTTAGTGTTTATGGTGCTACTAAATTGCGCGGGGAACATCTGCTGGTTGAATCCGGTTGCGATTGTTCCATTCTTCGTGCAGAGTGGACTTACGGTGTCCACGGAAATAATTTTATAAGTAAAATTCTAATCGCGGCGAAATCCCAACCACAACTCCGCGTTGTGGCAGACCAATTCGGCGCGCCGACTGACACTATCTCTGTTTGCCGGGCAATATTAAATTTATTGGACCAGCGAATTACCGGTACTTACCATTTTGCGAATTCCGGTTATGCTTCACGTTATGAAGTAGCTAAGTTCATTGTCAACGCATCCGGCTTGGATGCAAATATTGAACCATGCAACAGTAGTGATTTCACCGTTCCGGCAGTACGTCCGAAAAATTCGAGATTCAATTGCTCAAAAATTGACCAGGTTATCAATTTTAAGCGTAAAAACTGGCAGGATGCTCTTACTGAATTCATTCAAAAATAATTTTATATCCATTTAGATAAATGGGGGTTTAAAATGAAAATATTATGTTTCGGCTCGCTGAATATTGATTGTGTGTATAAGGTTCCGCACATCGTTGTTCCAGGTGAAACTATAAGCAGTATAAATTATGCCGAATACCCGGGAGGAAAAGGAGCTAATCAAGCAGTAGCGGCGGCACGCGCCGGAGGACAAGTGTTTCATGCAGGTAAAATCGGCAAAGACGGTGAAATGCTTGTTGAAGTAATGAAAAATAATCACATAAATACCGATAATATTCTAGTAGATTCTAACTCCGGTACCGGTCGCGCCATTATCCAGGTAGAAACTGCAAATGCTGAAAACGCAATTATTCTTTACCCGGGGGCAAATGTCCAGATTTCTCAAGCAGAAATTGACACTGTTCTTGACAGATTTGGCAGTGATACTTGGCTTATTGCGCAAAATGAGACAAATAATATTCAATACCTGATTAAACGTGCAAAAGAAAAGAAGATGCGAATATGTTATAACCCTGCCCCGTTCAATCAGGATGTAATTGATTACCCTTTGAATTTGGTGGATTTTTTGATTCTAAACGAAACTGAAGCCACGGGGATTTGCGGCGAAACAGATAACGACGCAATTCTTAATATGTTGTCGGCAAAACTACCGGACACCGAAATAATATTAACGCTTGGCGCAAAGGGCGCATGTTGTAAATTTAAGGGGCAAAAATATGTTGTCCCGGGAGAAAAAGTAAACGCTATTGATACAACTGCCGCAGGCGATACTTTTATCGGTTACTATCTTAGCGGTAGAATAACACAAATGAATATATCTGATTCACTTAAACTTGCCTGCAAGGCCGCAAGCATTGCAGTAACTAAAACCGGAGCGATTCCATCGATTCCATTTATGAATGAAGTATTTTGACAAAATGGTAAATTACAGTATGAGAAATAAATTTAACTACGACATTCAAATTGATTTGCATGGATTCAGAGCAGAAGACGCAATACGCAAAGTTAATGCGGTATTGTCTTCCCGACGCGGCCTGAGCATTATGATAATTCACGGACGAGGAAATGGAATTTTGAGAAAAATAGTCCGTGATCAGGTACAAAATTGCAAACATCTGAAATCATACCATTTCGGCGAAGATTTAAATATTCCCGGCAGCGACGGGGTAACAATTATTTACACTTGAACTTGTAGTGTTCTTTAACTTTCAGTTTAATCTGGTAGATATTTTCGGCAGAAATATCGTCATATAGCATTTTGAAAATCTGAAACAACAAAATTTGGAAGTATATATGAAAAAAAAACATACCGAAAATAATCAAACAGCAGAAGAACTGCTTTATGTGATGGAACGACTGCGTTCTCCCGAAGGCGGATGTCCATGGGATCAGAAACAAACATTACAAAGCTTGAAACTTTATTTGGCAGAAGAATGCGCAGAGTTAATGGATGCAATAGATGAAGATAATTCCGAGAATATTTGTGAGGAAATCGGCGACGTTCTGATGAATCTTGTTTTTAATTGTGTGATTGCTAATGAACAAGGCCGATTTCACTTTAGAGACGTGTTAAAAGGCATAATTGACAAAATGATAAGACGTCACCCGCATGTTTTCGGTGATACTAAAGTTAATTCAGCCAGCGACGTTGTTATCGCCTGGGAAAAAATTAAAAAAAATGAAAAAATAAAAAAGGCTGAACCTGAATCCGTTCTTGATGGAATTCCAAGTAATCTCTCAGCTATGCTTACTGCCAGAGATATTCAAAAACGCGCGGCAAAAACAGGCTTTGACTGGAGCGATGAAAAGCAAATAGTTGATAAAATAGAAGAAGAAATCCATGAACTTAAACAGGCCATGATTTCCGGCAATCAGGAACACATTGATGAAGAACTCGGAGATTTGATGTTTGCGGTGGTCAATCTCTCAAGATTCAGAAACCGTTCTTCGCCGGAAGACATCCTGCGTTCCGCCAATAGTAAATTCAAACGGCGCTTCAAGTACATAGAGCAGCAAATAAAAACCACCGGCAAGAATTTAGACGATACCTCACTGGCAGAAATGGAACATTACTGGCAACAGTCAAAAGAGTTAGAAAAACAGACAAAATAGACTTAACTCTAATGCTCATTTTAAATGCTGTTTATGATTGAAATGACATCCAGCGTTCACTAACATGTAAAATATCCATCAAAATACTCCAGATAAAATTTGATTTTTTGACTTTGAAATATAGATTAAGAACTTATGCTTTGTGGCTCAATTAACTAAAACATAACGGATTCCAGTAAAAAACTGAATCCCAAAAGGAGTGCAAGATGAAAATTCTTCATGACAAAGATGCAAACCTGAGATACCTCAAGGGCAAGACTGTTGCGGTTATCGGATATGGTAGTCAGGGTAGTGCCCAGGCTCTCTGTATGAGAGATTCCGGCATTAATGTAATTATCGGATCAATTAAAGACGCATCATACGACAAGGCTAAGAAAGACGGCTTTGAAGTTATGGATGTAAGCGCCGCCGCTAAAAAAGCTGACATTATCCATATTCTCCTGCCGGATGAATTTCACGCACCGGTTTATGAAGAATCCATCAAGAAACACATGAAAGCCGGCAAGGTTTTGTCATGTTCTCATGGTTTTAACATTGTTTACAAACAAATTGTTCCGCCGAAAGATATTGACGTCATCATGGTAGCCCCGAAGAGCCCGGCCACTGAAGAACGCAAAGCGTTTCTTGAAGGTTTCGGTGTTCCCGGTTTAGTAGCGGTCAAACAGGATGCCAGCGGCAAAGCGTTGAAAACAGCACTGGCAATGGCAAAGGCGATGGGATTCACCCGCGCCGGATGTCTGGAATGCACATTTGAACAGGAAACATACGAAGACCTGTTCGGCGAACAGAATGTTCTTTGCGGTGGTCTAGTTGACTTAATGAAGTATGGCTTTGAAGTTCTGGTTGAAGCTGGTTATCCACCGGAAATGGCTTATTTCGAATGCGTCCATGAAGTAAAATTGATTGTTGACCTTGTCTTCGAAGGCGGCATCCAGAAGATGAACGCGGTAATTTCTAATACTGCCGAGTGGGGTGAATATGTCAATGGTCCAAGAATTATCACTCCGGATGTCAAAGCCAGGATGAAAGATTCTTTGAAAGATATTGAAAACGGAAAATTTGCCAAAGAATGGCTCAAAGAAGCAAGAAGTGGCGCCAAAACTCTCCTCAAAAAACGTAAAGAACTGGGCAAGCACCCGGTAGAAATTGTCGGAAAACAAATCCGCGAAATGTTTGAGAAAAAGTAATCAAGTTCTGTTTTCGTAAATGATAAACGCACCTGATATTGTATAAAAATATCTGGTGCGTTTTTTATTGAATATTTATTGCTGAAACCGCAATACGTAAAATCTGAATATATTTACCGTTGATAATTTTATCCGGTATTCTATTGCGTGAATTACATCTTGTCAAATAATGGCGTAGAGAGATAGCGTTCGCCAGTATCAGGGATAATCACGACAATCACTTTACCATTATATTCCGGTCTTGCCGCCAATTTCAACGCCGCCGCAACGGCAGCGCCGGAACTGATACCACAAAGTATGCCCTCTCTTCCAGCCATTTTTTTCGCAATATTAATGGCTGAATCATCACCAATTTGCATAACTTCGTCAACTACAGCACAGTCAAAATTTCCGGGAATGAATCCTGCACCGATGCCTTGAATTCCATGTCTTCCCGGCGGATTACCGGCGATAACGGCAGACAACTCTGGTTCTACGCCAATAATTTTAATATTACTATTCTTTCCCTTGAGGAATCTACCCGCGCCGGTAATAGTGCCACCCGTACCAATTCCAACGACAAAAGCATCAATCCGTCCATCACAATCCTTCCATATTTCCGGACCGGTTGTACGATAATGAATATCAGGATTTGCCGGATTATCAAATTGCCGGGTAAGAACAGCGCCTGGAATACTTTTTCCAAGTTCCTCAGCTCGACATACGGCGCCATTCATCCCTTCTGTGGCAGGGGTCAATACAAGTTCGGCCCCGAGTATCTTCAGCAACGCACGCCGTTCAAGAGACATTGATTCCGGCATGGTAATAATCAGTTTATATCCGCGAGCGGCTGCCACCATCGCCAAACCAAGTCCGGTGTTGCCGCTAGTGGCTTCGATAAGAGTTCCGCCGGGCAGAAGGGAACCATTCTTTTCCGCCGCGTCTATTATGCTGAGAGCCGCCCTGTCTTTTATGCTTGAGAGTGGATTGAAAAATTCTAATTTACAGTAGATTTCACAGTTATCGGGGGCGATACGATTTAGTTTAACCAATGGTGTTGACCCGATTGTTTCAGTTATATCCATGTATTTTGTCATTATTAAATCTCCAGTTTTGTTTTTTAATTAAATAAAATTATACTATTGAACTATCAATATAAAAGTTGTTTCTATTATTAAACGTTATAGCAACCAGAAATGCTATACATTTTCCACACCTGTCAAACATAACCATATATCATATAAAAGTCAAAACAGAGAAATGATAATTTCACAAAATCAACAAGGGCATGACGAATCACAAGATTGCAGCCGAGTTTTATTATCAAAATTACGATAAACCGATTATGGACTTAATTTTCACAATATCCATATCCTCTGATCACTATCGCGAATATGACTAAATTAAAACCAAAAAAAATGCGGGCATTTCTGCCCGCAAAGGGAAAAAGGAGGGGATCAAAATTTATTATGGTTCATTCATGAACCATTTTATCAATATTCACTGCAAGCAAATTTTTCAGTGCTGACAGCTAGCAACAGTTTGGGATTGCGTTCTGCAGCCGAAGACCAACTTGCCCGGTATTGCTCCGGAAGCTGTTCGGCTAACACACTGACGATCTCGGTTATTTGTTGATTTTCGCTCTTTCCTGGAACATCGGTACCAGTAATGTTTCTGGCGCCGAGCAGAAAAAGAGAGAGTGTAGTAATGACACCAAAAATTAACAGGCGACTTGCTCTTTCATTCGAGATGATCATTTTTCAATCTCCTTTTCTTAAGATTGTTATTATACTTTCCCGTCAACCATAAGGTCAGCGGCCATTTCACGATTACCTTTTTCGCGGACATGTTCGTTCATCCGTTCAAGCTCAGCATTCCAGCGTTCGATGCTCCAGATTTCAACGCCAATCTCTACACCAACTACAATCACTTCAGTACCGGGCTCAATTGCCGCATATTCACGAAATCCTTGAGGTAAAGTAACTCTACCTTGATTCGATATAATCTCTGAACTGCTCAGGGCTCCGAATCGACGCATATCACGGCGGAATACCACGCTTGATGCCGCCTTGGCTGCCGGCAAAGTTTCCTGGCGGCGCATCTCTAAATAA
This sequence comes from uncultured Victivallaceae bacterium, assembly GCA_964392985.1. Taxonomy (GTDB): domain Bacteria; phylum Verrucomicrobiota; class Lentisphaeria; order Victivallales; family Victivallaceae; genus CAYMSF01. The sequence goes on from CAYMSF010000009.1 coordinate 41,288, forward strand.
ATTTCTTCGGGATAAATCGCAATCGCGCCTTCCGGCAAACAGTGAAGGACAACATGCCCGCCACACTTCTCGGCAAAATCAGCAATAACTTTCGGACTAAATTTAATCCGACTGTTTGCATCTACTGAACTACGATCTTGTCCACAGAACGATAACATTTATTACTATGTCCTTCTGCCAATTTATTCCATTATAGACCAATATAATCCATTTTTTTCCACATGTCAAACAATTTATCAAAAAAAATCATTTTTTTTTATATCATAAAAATATTGATATTATCTGATACTGATTAAACCACGGGGTTTAAGAATGATATTATTGAATATTTGTCTAAGAAATTATCTTGAAAATATTCATATTAAGTGTTACATTAACGTGTGCTATTTTATCATTCTATTTCTGAAAAGCAGTAAGAAAAGTTGTCTGAATATTTTATGGTACATTCTTCATGTTAACAACGTGATTTGCATTAACAGATTTTGTTGTAAAAAATTAAGTTTCAGAAATTGTGAAATTTATTTAAAGGCAAATTTATAGATAATCAATTTGATGTGTTGAATTTAATCATGCTTTATATTAATGAGGTAAAAAAATGGCTGAAAATTTTGCAAAATTGATTTTTGAAGACGATGGCAAAGAAATACGACTGCCGATTGTCGTTGGCACCGAAGGGGAGAAAGCTATAGATATAACCCAACTCCGCAAATTGACATCATACATTACGATTGACCCGAGCTTTGCCAATACCGGTGCTTGTTATACTGCTATTACCTATATTGACGGTGAAAACGGCATTCTGAGATACCGTGGCATACCGATTGAAGAATTAGTTGAAAAAACCAGCTTTATAGAAACGGCATATCTCCTTTTACACGGCAAACTTCCCAATAACGAGCAACGTTCAAAATTTTCAAATTTATTAAATGAAAACTCGATGTTGCATGAAGACATGCGACATTTCTTTGATGGATTCCCGCGCGGAGCGCACCCGATGCATATTTTAGCAACAATGATAAGCGCACTCTCGACCTTTTATCCCAATGTTGACGCATTGTCGCTAACTGAACATATAGATTTATCGGCAGCCAGATTGATTTCCACGGTACGCACCCTGGCGGCATTTGCCTATAAAAAGTCCGTTGGTGAACCGGTAGTTTATCCGCGTCATGATCTGCCATACTGTGCTAACTTTCTGAATATGATGTTTGATTCGCCGGTTGCGCCTTATGAGATACATGAAGAAGTTGTCAAAATATTAAATGTTCTGTTTATCCTTCACGCAGACCATGGTCAGAATTGTTCTACGACCGCAGTCAGAATCGTCGGTAGCGCTCAGGTTAACCTCTACTCAACTATTTCAGCCGGAATTAGCGCTCTATCTGGTCCATTACATGGCGGAGCGAATCAGGAAGTGATTGAGATGTTGCGCAAAATCGAGAAAGACGGTAACGTTCAGAAATGGATAGACAAGGCAAAAGATAAAACAAACAGTTTCAAATTGATGGGATTCGGACATCGAGTCTATAAGACCTATGACCCGCGTGCTACCATTATCAAGAGTAAGTGTCATCAGTTCCTCAAAAAAATGAAAATCAAAGATCCGTTACTGGATATCGCGTTAGAATTGGAAGCCACTGCACTGAAAGATGATTATTTTATCAGCCGTAATCTTTACCCCAATGTTGATTTTTACAGCGGAATCATCTATCGCGCCATAGGCATACCAGAAAATATGTTTACTGTAATGTTTGCTCTGGCTAGACTTCCCGGATGGATTGCCCACTGGAAAGAAATGGTTGACGGTGATAACAAAATTTCTCGTCCGCGCGAAATTTATGTCGGCAAAAACATCCGGCACATTGATATCACCGAATAATTTTGATAGAATTGCGCCACTTTATCATTGCGGTTGGCATTTATTTTGCTCTCGGATGCGCTTTGCGATAAGCCGTTTTTAGCCGTTCTGCGCTGACATGTGTATAAATTTGAGTTGTACTTAAATTTTCGTGTCCAAGCATTTCCTGCACACTTCGCAAATCAGCGCCGGCATCAAGTAAGTGCGTTGCAAAAGAATGGCGTAATTTGTGAGGAGTAAGTTGACACGGCAAACCGGAAAGTTCAAGATAAAGTTTCAAATTCCGCTGAAACGAACGCGGGGTCAAACGGGTACCGTGTTTATTAACGAAAACCGGGGCGTTGCCGCGTTCATCTTCTGAACGTAATCTTCGCAACAATAGATATTTTCTAATTGCATTGACGGCTAATCTTCCTACAGGGCAAAGACGTTCTTTCTTGCCTTTCCCTTTAACCTTAGCAATATCTCCAAGCAGATCAAGATCGGAAAAATTCAAACCTATAGCTTCACTGATACGCAATCCACCGCTATAAATGAGTTCTATCAATGCCGTGTCTCTGGATGCAGCAAACAGTCCAGAGTCTTCATCTTGAGAAGTACCCTTCGCATTAGCTTCAAGCCAATATTTTTGCGGTGCCTCAACTAATCGTGTAATTTCATCCACGGACATTACACGAGGGAGATTGCGTTCTTTTCTAGGCGAATTCAGCCCGGTAAAAGGGTTTTTTTCTACAATATTTTCTCTGACCATATATCTATAGAAAGAACGAATTGCAGATATTTTGCGCAATACTGATGTTTTTGTAAGACCAGCTTTCTGCAACTCAACAACAAAACTTCTCGCCACAAACACGTCAACTTCATGCCACTGGGTAAATTCCTGCCGTTCCGGATACATGAAACTGGCAAATTGAACAATATCCTGTTCATATCCGGCCAGGGTGTGTTGACTGGCCTGCCGCTCGTGTTCAAGATATTGTAAAAATCCCTTAACTGCATTTATTACCATAAAAAAATCCACAATCAATCGTTTTTTATGAATGACTTGTTGTTTTTTGAAACTTTACTATTAACTTAATAATGCTGAAGACATAATACAATCATTATTACGGGTTGTTTCCCGTTAAATTTCAGGAATAATTCTTTATGAAAAAATATATTTTTTCCTTAGGGCTGTCCATGGCAATCTTGGCTGTGAACGGAACAGAACCAGAACAACAAAAAACTGCCGTCGCCGAACAGCCACAAAAGGGAACTGTTAAGGCAAATGTACTTAACGTCCGCGTCAAACCCGGAGTAAAATATTCCGCGGTATCCAAACTGAAACGCGGAGATGAAGTTACCATCGTCCGGAAAAACAAAGATTGGTATGAAATAGTGCTGCCGGCAAACGCGTCAACATGGATTGCCGCTTCTCTGGTAAAAGATAATAAGACCGTTACCGATGCAAAACTGCGTGCAGGTCCCAGCATTTCTCATGAAGATTATACCGCAATAATTCCCGCAGATACAGAGCTGACAATTCAAGATAAAACTAAAGCTGAATGGTTAAAAGTTGCGCCTCCATCTACTTTGACGGGCTGGGTCAGTTGCGAAAATATTCAAGTCGGCGATGCTCCTGTAACGAAGACTGAAGAAACCTCAGCAACCGCAACAAAACCAGATAATACAAAAGAAAAGAAAATCGTCAATAAGGACGCCAAAGAAGTCAAAGAAACAAAAGATTCAAAAGGCGCAAAAAAAGCCGAAGTTGAATCCTTACCATTTATACTTGGCATGGACAAAGATGTTACAATTGAAGGGTTTCTGTTCAGCATGAAAGGAACCGGAACTAAAGCGGTTTATGTAACACATATGTTGATGAAACAGCAAAAAGATAAATATGTTCTCTATTGCTTTCTGCACAGCACCAAGTTGAGTTTAGACTCATGGAATGAAAAGAAAGTACAAATAAAGGGAAAACAGCGTATGGTCCGCGGTTGGAAAACTCCGGTCGTCGAAGTCGAAAAAATATCCCCTGCCCTTTAATTCCTGCAGTGTCGAATGAATTATGTTGCAATTTCAGTTTAGAATTTATACTGTGATATTTTAATGAGGTGATGAATGCGGTTGACTTTAATTTTTACTCTTTTTATCATGTCGAGTCATTTTGTTGCAGCAGATGATTTTGTTGCCAATCATGAGATAAATTCTGTAGTTAAAATTTTTACTGTCCACAGCCAACCAGACTACTATCAACCGTGGCAAAACCTTGGTCAACAATCATCTACCGGTTCTGGATTTGTCATTAGTGGCAACCGCATTCTCACCAATGCTCACAACGTTGCCAATCAAACTTTCGTTATGGTACGTAAACAAGGCGACCCGAAACGTTATGAGGCGCGCCTTGAATATGCTGGTCATGACTGTGACTTGGCAATTTTAAAAGTCAACGATCAAGATTTTTTCAAATCATTGCCACCAATGGAATTTGGTGATATGCCCAAAATACAGAATAAGGTTGCCGCAATCGGCTACCCTACCGGCGGTGATAACATTTCCATTACCGAAGGTGTAGTTTCAAGAATTGAACCAGTAATTTATTATCATAGCGGACGCCCGTTGTTGGCAATTCAGATTGATGCAGCAATCAACCCGGGCAACAGCGGTGGACCGGTAATGGACAATCAAAACAAAGTGGTTGGAGTCGCATTTCAAGGCATAACCAATGCCCAAAATATCGGATACATAATCCCATTGCCGGTAATCAAACACTTTCTCAAGGATATTGAGGATGGTAAATTTGATGGTTTCCCCGATTGTCCATTTGAATCAATGCGCATGGAAAATCCTGATATGCGGAAATGGATTGGTATGAATTCCGAACAATCCGGTGTAATGATTAAACATATCAGTCCAATGTTTAAGAAAAAAAATATTCTTAAAATTAAAGATGTAATCATGGCTATCGATGGAATAAAGGTTGCAAACGACGGCACCGTGCCATTTCGGCAGCAGGAAGTTATCTTTTTCGGCAGTCTGATATGGGAAAAATTTCCTGGAGATAAATGCCGTTTCACAATATTGCGCGATGGTAAAGTGATGGATGTTGAATATGCGTTGGAACGAGAAGAGCAACTGGTACCGCCAAGAACTTTCGATAAATTGCCTTCTTACTACATTATCGGTGGTCTGGTAATAGTTCCACTTTCAACCAATTATCTCGACTGTTGGGGTGATCTTGCTAAAAGTCCGAGGGAATTATTGAATTACCTGATGGATGGAGAAATTACTGACTGCCAGAATCAAGTGGTGGTGGTATCGGCAGTACTTGCAGATAAAGTTAACGTCGGCTATCAGGATTTTGCCGCACAAGCCGTTATCGCCGTAAATGGTATTAAACCGAAAAATTTGAAACATTTTATCTCAATAATTGAAAAAATGACTGACGGTTTTATGGAAATTGATTTAGAGAATAAGGATAAAATAGTTTTACAAATCAATGCGGCCAGAACGGCATCAATGGAAATATTGGAGCGATACCGGATACCGGCTGACAGAAGTTCCGATCTGAGTGGGACGCCGTTGCCAAAACTTCCGTCAATAGGTCCTGTTATTCAACAACAATACTGATGTGTTGTTCGAAGATTTCAAATTCATTTGCCGTCGGTGATATTTCCATAGTCATACGATAGAGATTTTCGTCGCTTCCTTTACGCCCCCGTAACGGGTTAATAATTTTTACTGGTCGCATCCTTACTGTGGAATCGCCCGGTTCTGCGATGATCTTGGCGCACGGCGTCAGTTCGTGTCCGTCAACCTCCATTCTGGCAATCAGAATTTTTCTTTCATTCGAATTTATTGCCATAACAGGAGTAATGACCGCCATTTTCTGTTCAGAAACGATCATCACTTCATATATAATCTCAATATTCAAGCCAAATTGTTTCAGCGTCATAATCCTGCCTGTATATAACCAGATGTTAAGGTATTTATTGAATGCTATACCCATTTGGGTGCACTACAGCATCGGTAACGGTAAATTTTAGCGCATAAAAATTTTTATCAGCACAAATGGTGAGGTAAACATTTTAATTAAACTCAACTTAGAACCGTTAATATCCTGCCATTCGTTTAATGGTAATTCAATAATTTCATTTTCACATGCTTCAGCTCCAATTTTATCTTTCAAGCGTTTAAGTATTTCAACATCAAACAGCCAGTCAGAAAGAAAAGGTTGGCTGAAAAGCGTTACAGCTAAAGTCACTTTGATTATTTTAGCCCCACACTGTGTATCATAAACCGGCAATCCAAGCAAAATACTGGTCAAGGTTGCAAAAATACGCCCGGTATAATGCCTTATCAGCTTTCGTTTGATTTTGGAACCAAGATGACGAAACCGGCAACCGATAACCATTTGGATTCCACTTCGCTCAAATTGGCGGATAAACCGTCCCAGTTCGGATAATGGGGTAGCCAAATCAGCGTCCCAGTATCCAGTCAATTCATGACCATCAGCAATACCGGCAAGAATACCCTGACGAACTGCGGCAGCCTTTCCGCTGTTTGATTCTAACCTCAGAACTCGAACACGTTCGGGTTTTGCGGCAGCAAAAGTTTTAAGCAATTCATAAGTCCGGTCGGTGCTGCCATCATCAACAAAATAAAGATAGAGCCACGGATAATTTGACAACGCAACAGAAAAATCATCCAGCTTAAGTCTCGTCGCCTCGTTATAGCATGGTACGATTATTGCGGTTTTCGGCATATCAAGTAACATGACAACCCCGGTATTTTTATATTAACATAATTGAACAACTGACCCAATAAAGTATCAGTATTAAGGAAAAATGCAATAATGTCAGTAATCCATTGGTGATGATTCCATGCCCCTACCCCGCTACGCTTAAAATATGGCAACCTGAATAATTCCATTAATTTGCATAACATTACCGGAGCTAAAAGTGAAGTAAAAAAATACCCGGAAGTCAATATTTCCATATTTGAAGCAGTTGCAACAGAAACTAAACTATTGCAAGTATAACGGCGATAATGCCCAAGTTTGCGATCATGTGTACTGAACAGGCATGAAAAAGCCGGGACAGTAATGAAAAATATTGCTCCGGGGGCTATCTCAGGTTTAATACTCAAATTCACCAACGTATCAACATCATCTTCGACATGCTCAAGTACATCCAGCAATAAAACTGCGTTAAAAACGCTTTCGTCTATATCTTCAAAACGTTGATACAACCTGATACCATTAAGATTGTCAATTTGCAATGATTTTAACATTTCTGGAGTGAATGCGGTGTCAATGCCGGTAACTTTAAAATTGGCAATATGACTTAAGCCGTTGGCAATATAACAATTGCCGCAACCTACGTCAAGAATATTGCCGCCATCGGGCAAAAAATGCGATATTTGCCTCATAATGAATTTACGGCGCGCAACTTCCCAAGGATGTGCCGTGACATAACTAAAAAATCTGGCATTATTTTCTGATAAATCCATATTCACTCATTTTACTTTCAGGATTGTTCTCCCGTAGCTTAAAAAACAACCTAAATAAAGCCAACAGGGTTATTGACCTCGCGTTTTCCAATCCACTCTAACGATGCCATTTACGTTGACGCGCTGCTTCATAAAGTAGGATCGTCGCTGCAGTTGCAACGTTCAAAGAATCAATCCTGCCAAGCATAGGTATGCAAATATTTATATTTGCATTTTGCAACCAATGGTCAGACAATCCATGTTGTTCCGTACCGACCACGATGGCGATGCCGCAGGTCATGTCTATTTCGGTATAAATTTTATCAGTATGAGGAGTTGCTGCAAGCGTTTTTATATTATTACGACTCAACCAGTCAATTGTTTCTGACGTCGTCGCTTCAGCCAAAGGCACACAAAATAGCGCACCGGTGCTTGCTCTGATTACATTAGGATTATAAATATCGGTACATTTATTACAAATAATCAGACCGTCCACTCCGGCGGCATCGGCAGAACGCAGAATAGAGCCCAAATTACCAGGTTTCTCAACTGCTTCCGCAATCAAATACAAACCATCCGGTCGTACTTTCAAATCATCGAGATGATGTTTTTTCATTCTGGCAATGGCAATAAGTCCTTCCGGGCGTTCACGATATGCCATTTTTTCCAGTAAATGCGGAGCTACCTCTGCAACTGTTGCTCCACGATGCTTCAACTCATCAAGCAATGCAAATTCATTATCTCCAAGGAATAATGCAGGAGCGAAGTAGCACTCTATAATTTCCATGCCATATTCAAGTCCGCGAGTCAATTCACGATACCCTTCCAGTAAAGTCAATTGCTCAAGTTCGCGGCAACGCCGGTCGCGCAATTTACATACATGTTTGACGCATTGATTTTGCGCACTGGTTATTTTAATTGTTTCCATATAAAACTATTTGAGCTATTAATGACTTTAAAGTAAAGAAGCAACTCATCTTTTCTCATTTTGTACCAAAATACTATTAAAACAGTTGTGTGATGGTCTAAAAAGCTGTCATTTTTTTTAAAATTCAGGGTTTAGGATTTCCAGCCGAACGCCGAATACCATAAATCCATTTCGGTGATTTACAAATCATATTGTTATCGCGGTTCAGATTGTAGCGGATTTCATGGAAAGCAACTGGAAAATTTGATATTTTCATATATGTTGATTGTCTTACTACTGAATAGCAACAAAATCTGGAAAATAACTATAGTGGAATTTCTGCGATTACATCATGCTCCGCACCAAAAGAAGATAATTGCATTTGTTATTGCGACTATCATCTCTGGTTTGCTCATTATTCTGCTCTGTGATTTTTATGCCCGGCAAAAAGCCGGACCATATATTTATCGCAGCGTGGATGCCATACCATATAACGAAGTCGGCATGGTCCTTGGAGTTTCCCGAACTGTAGGAAAAATCAGTAACGAATATTTTTTTAACCGGATCGATGTAGCTGTAAAGCTTTATAAAGCGGGTAAAATTAAATATATCATGGTTTCCGGAGCGAAATGTCCGGGACGTAATTATGATGAAATGGAAGATATGAAGAATGCATTGCTTGATCATGGCATTCCGCCCGATGTTATCATTCAAGATGGTGCCGGTTTTCGTACTCTGGATTCCATCATTCGCGCAAAAAATTTACTGAACATGAAGAAATTCACCATAATTTCCCAGCATTTCCATAATACCCGGGCAGTTTACATCGCACGTTTTTACAAGCTTGACGTGGTTGCAATTGATGCCCCGGATTGCGGTTTGTTCTATTGGGAGTTGCAAACATTCATACGCGAACATCTTGCCAAAGTTAAAATGATGCTTGATCTGCACATACTAAAAACAAAACCAGCCATAAACAGCGCCATATACATGGTGGTACCAGATTCAGTGCGCTTCTCGGAAATTACCAGCAACTGAAAAAGATTTTACCGTTCTATCTTGCCAGTTGTAAATCAAACAATTCATCATCAGAAAGTTGAAGCAAATTAGTAAATTCAGACGAACCGCCACCCCACATATAATTGGCCAGTTCAATCAACCATGAACGACGCCAATATTCATCAGGATAACACCGTACCAGTTCCATTACTTTGTTAAAAAAAATATTCCTTCCTGATGCAACATCAGGCAACAATTCATCGTCAGATGCGAATGTAAGCCGTTTTATCAAAAACGGATCTTTCAATAGCCCGCGCGCAATCATTACGCCGTCACACTTAGTCAGTTTAAACATTTCCATCGCATCGCCAACAGAAAGAATATCACCATTTGCTATAACCGGCACTTTACCGGCAAGTTTTACTGCAGAAATTATGCGGTCATAAGGGTCAACAACTTTTGCATACATTTCAGAGACTGTACGAAAATGAACAGCAATAAAATCAGGCCTTGGATAACAGTCAATGATGGCTGGAATAATATCAAGTAATTCATTATAATTATCACGCCCCGTGCGAATTTTTATACTGAAAGAATGGTTGCGACATTCTTTTGCCACGGCACAAACAATTGCATTCATCTGTTCAGGTAGCGCCAGTAAAGCACCGCCAGCACCGCTGCTTAATACCTGACGACTGGGGCAGGCAAAATTCAAATTTACGCCCGACACCCCCAATTTAATCGCCCTTGCTGCTGTCTCGGCGAGTAATTCAGGAGAAACTCCCATTAATTGTATAATAACAGGAATCCCGGTTTCTGTAAACGGGGAGAGAAAACTTTGTATTTTGGATTTGCGCGGTACTGCTGTAGAAATGCGCAAAAATGGCGTTATCCAGCAGGGTAGCAATCTAAGCTCAGAAACCGCGCGGCAAAACAACGGATGCATTATCCCTTCCATCGGTCCTGGCAACACTGGAGGAATGCAAATTCCATCATTCAACGTAATTTTCCGATTCAATTGCATTAAATTCATAATCGCTAACAATTTGCGTTAAACGCAATGGATCACAAGGGTTTCAATAACTTCATTAGAACAGAGAACGGCAGGCAACAGGGAATTCAATCTCTAATACAGAACTATTTTTGGCACTTTGGACAATAGCAGGAAGAACGACCGCCCAAAACTACCCGTTCAATCAGGGTATTGCACACTGGACAGAGTTGGCCTGATTTGCCGTAAACCTGAAGTTGCTGAACAAAACTGCCTTCTGTTCCGTCAACCTGTTTATAGTCGGATATGGTGGTTCCACCGGCAATAATCGCCTGCTTTAAAATCGCTTTAATATTTTTCACCAAACCATCGCATTCTTTTCTATCGAGTTTACCGGCCGGGCGCAGCGGGCTGACTCCACTCCGGAAAAGAGATTCAGCCGCATAAATATTGCCTACCCCGACAACAATCCGGTTATCCATGATGGCAGTTTTAATTTTGGTGGAACGACCTTTTAATGCATCATACAAATATGAACCGGTAAATTCGCGGCTTAACGGTTCTTTGCCTAGCGCGGAAAGCATATCAGGACAGACTCCTGCGGATGTCAATTTGCATACCTTGATAAAGCCGAAGCGACGGGGACATTCGTATCGCATTGTCATAGAATCCGGCAGACAGAAGAAAACGTGATCATGTTTGCGTTTGGGTTCTTCTGCCGGCACAATTCTTATGGCTCCGGACATACCAAGATGTATGACAAATGCCATTTGATTTTTCAGTTCGATAATAATATAGCGACCACGGCGACGGACATCCACTATCGGTTGATTTAACAACTCTGGACGTCCAGTCAACTCAAGCGGATAACGAATCGCGGCAATAAACGTTTTAATCCCGGAAAAACAATTCCCAGTCAAATGCGAGGATAGCGCACGGGTAATCGTTTCTACTTCAGGCAATTCAGGCATATTCCACCTTTTAACTGTTAAATTATTGCACCTGGAGCCGGTTGCGATTTTCAGGCTGAAGCCGGTAATTAGTCAGGATACCACACTGTTTTCTAGCGTTAGCCCAGCTGCCGTTTCCAAGTTTTTTCATTCCGGCGGCAAGCAAATATTGATGATTTTTACGCATATTCGTATAAGAAAGATTTTCATGGCGGCGGAATAGCTCGAGTATTTCCCGTTTAATTTCTGCACAAGTCATACTGCGGCGCAACCTGACGTTCTTATAATCTACGCCCGCGGCAACCAGCGCATTACCCCAGTTGCCAAACCGTTTAATTGATGCCATATAAAGCGGCTTAAAGTTATTCTGCGCGTTTTGTGAAAATAACGATTCTCCAGCTTTATAAAGACGGCGGATTTCGTCTAATACCGTCTGGCGGTTCCACGATTTATACTTTTTAATCTTATTGTAATCCAGGCCACATGCATCAATCGCGTTACCCCATGATCCGAATAGTCGCTCCGCTGCGGCATAAACATCTGGATAGGTTGTTGAGTAGTGGTGAGAATTCAAGTCCTCTTTACCGTTACGTTCCATAATATGCGCTACAATCATATCAGGATGCCAAATCTGTTTGAACATTTCCCTCCTCGCAAATCGTAATTATTATTGAAATTTAAAATAAAACCAGTAATATATCAGACATCAGTATTCACAAAAAACGCAACTTGTATGTCCAATAATTCAAACAGCGCATACAATAATTCAAATTATAGCAATTTCAAGCAGTTCTGCCACAATATATAACACTTTCAATGATATATCATTAAGCACGCCGGCGGGACAGTGAGATTATCTGCATGCGCCTCTTGTTTGAAACAGTTATTGTCGTTTTAGTTTTGTGACGTTGAGTTGATTTTTTGTAAATACAGGGTAACTTAAAGTATGCTTTTATTTTTCAAACATTATAAATCAGTCCTTCAAAATTTAAGGAAAACCGATGAGAACTGAATTTTTACCATTCACTAAGCCTTGGATTACTGAGGATGATATTTCCGCTGTCGGTGACGTATTACGTTCCGGATGGATTACCAACGGTCCGAAGAATGTTGAGTTTGAGCAGAATATTTGCGCATACACCGGCAATCGTTTTGGTGTAGCTCTGGCGTCAGCAACCGGTGGCATGCATTTGTTAATGAAAGCATTGGGATTAGGCGCCGGGGATGAAGTCATTACGCCGTCGTTAACCTGGGTATCAACCGTGAATATGATTGTTTTGGCAGGAGCCACGCCAGTTTTTGCGGAAATAGATCGCAATACCTTGATGGTAACCCCTGAAAGCATCGCCGCATGTATAACGCCACGAACCAGATTGATTGTTCCGGTGCATTACGCCGGTAGTGCTGTTGACTTAGATGGCATTTACGGTGTTGCCAATAAACATGGAATACCCGTGGTACAGGATACCGCTCATGCGCTGGGAACATTTTATAAAGGACAGCATGTTGCGGCGTCTGGTCATGCAATTTATTCTTTCCATGCGATTAAAAACGTGACGACTGGAGAAGGCGGAATGTTTGTCACTGATGACGAAGATATGGCAAAAAAAATTCGCCGGTGGAAATTTCACGGTCTTGGTGTTGATGCATTTGACCGCAATAATCGCGGGCGGGCGCCACAGGCGGAAGTTGTTGAACCTGGTTTCAAATATAACATTACCGACATTTGTACTGTTATTGGAATCCGGCAACTGGCGCGAATTGATGAAATCACTTCGCGTAGAACAGCATTAGCAGTGCGTTACCGCGAATTGCTTGCAGGAATAGATGAAATAATTCCATTATCTGATCCGTCTTACGACTTCAAACATTCATGGCATTTATTCATTGTCCGTGTAAATACTCCCAAGATGAGTCGTATCGAATTCATGGAAAAATTAAAATTAGAAAATATCGGCTCAGGTCTGCATTTTCTTGCGGCGCACACACAAAAGTACTATCGTGAGGTAATGGGTTTCAAACGTGGTATGCTTCCTGATACAGAATGGAATTCTGACCGTATCTGTTCATTGCCGTTATTCCCTGAAATGAAGTTGGAGTATGTTGATGACGTAGTTGCCGCAATTAAAAAGGTACTGGCAAATGGATGAAAACAGGAATTGGTTTGAAAAATTATTATCGTCCCATAAGGTAGCAATTATATTCTGGACTTTTTCAGTTTTTGTATTGTTCTATGGATTGGGCGATGCAGGATTATGGGCTTCTGAGGATCGTTGGGCGGAAATTTCACGGGAGATGATGCAGAATCAAGATTTCCTCCATCCGGCAATAAATGGAGAGGTGTACTTTGATAAGCCTCTGCTAACTTACTGGTTGATTGTAATCGTTGCATATATACTGCAAGGACTGGATGAATTTGCAATAAGATTACCAAGCGCCATTGCGGCATTGGTTGGACTTTTCAGTGTGATTGCACTGGGACGGCGGTTGTTTTCACCGGCGACAGGTATGACGGCAGGTTGGATTCTGCTTTCAACTTATGGCTTTCTGTTCTGGGGGCGTGCGGCAGCAGCAGATATGGCTAATCTCGCGGCAGTTATAGCAGCAGTGGCGTGGTTTTTCTCCCGGGAACAAAAGCCGGGATTTGTCTCATATTTCGTATTCTATCTGATATGTTTCATTGGCTGTATGGCAAAAGGGTTGCCGGCATTGATTGTACCACTTCTGGCTATTCTGCCGTGGTTATTGATGGAAAACCGGTGGCGCGCCCATTTGAAATTTTCTAATCTGATAGCGTTTGCGTTGGGACTGGGAATATATCTTCTACCATTTCACCTGGCAACGATTACCGGACCATCGATGTTGTATCAACTACCAGCAGAGAATCTGAATGGTCTGGAATTAGTTTGGCGCGAAAATATACTGCGAGCCATAAAGCCATTTGACCATGACGATGAACCTTTTTTCAGCTATTTATATCAGTTGCCACGAATATTGCTGCCATGGTCTCTGGTTTTTATTGTCGGACTGGTCGCAGTATTGGCGACATGGCGAAAGCAGAATCAAGCGATGAGATGGACAATTTATACAATCGCATTGATTTTTCTTTGTTTTTCCGCTTCTGGTTCACGCCGATGGTATTATATACTGCCAATTATGCCTTTCTGTGCGATATTCATAGCTCAAACATTATTAACAGAAGGGCAAAATCGTTGGACAACAATGGCGTTTAAAGCTACCCGATGGGTATTCATTGGCGTTGCAGCGGCAGCAATTACTGGCTGGCCACTGGCGTTATTATGGCGTTATATGTTTAATTTTCCGGCGCCGCTGGAGGCTTTATTACTTGCACCACTGGCGGGAATTATAGCTTTGGTCGTAATGTTGCTTAAACATCATGATTGGGAACTGTTGCTTGAATCACTTACCGGTTTGCCGGCAAAAGTTGTTACAACCATTATTGCTGGTGCAATCTTGATTGGTAGTTTTTTTGCGGTTCAACTTCCGTCGCTGGACCAGTACCGTACAGAAAAACCGTTTGCACTAAGTCTAAAAAAAGCAATTATTGGAGTTCCAGGCGATAACATTGCATTTCTCCAGAAGATACCGACAAAAATTATTTTTTATGCCGATTTTAAAAAACCGGCAATAGTTATTTACAACAGTAATGACTGGAAAAATTTCATCAAGGACAAATCTGGTATCGTCATCTTAATCGGATATAACCGGGATAAAGATTTGCAACCCATCCAGTCAGCATTGGGACGTAATATTATCGAAAACCCGATACTTCAAGAAAAATACACTCCAGGCGAAAATAAGAAATCAAAAAAATTACTAGTCTGGAAAATCAATTCGAGGAAAATAAATGGCGAACAAGGAACTGACTGAAATGAGAGTCAGGAATGTCATGCGGCACATTCCTAAAAGTGCAATATTGAAACGTGAAAGTAAAGTACGCAACACTTTGCGGGAAACGTTATCCAGCATGAAAACAATTATCTCTAAACTTAAACATGGCAAAACCGAGAAATATAAGGCGGAAAAAGTACGACAAAAGAAAATAGTTGTTTCAATTGCCGTTGTTACTGCTATTATTCTGATGATTATTGTTCTTGTTGTTATTCTGCGAAAACATTAAATCATAAAAATACTGCAGTCAAGGAAATCAATATATCCAAATAACAATATTAAAGGTTACAGGTGACTTTTGAAGTCGAGTTGTATAAAAACAGCTGACGTTTTTCCAGATATCCGTCCAGCGCATGAACTGTTTATTGAAGAAGCAATACTCCACCCAAACAGAATAGCTGTTATTGATGCCGGTACGATTATAAGTTACCGGGTTCTTGCAGAACGTTCAGAAAACATCGCCAGGGAATTAATGCACCGCGCTATTCCAAGTAATACTGCCGTGGGTGTTATATTTGAACGTTCTGCCGATTATATTACCGCCGTAGTGGCAGTATTGCGCAGTGGCAGACATTATGTGCCGATTGCGTTAAGTACGCCATTGGAACGTATTAGTTATATCCTGCATGATGCCGGATGTCATGCAGTATTGACCAATGCGGTCAATACGAAAAAAATAGCATCGCTTCCAGTTGAAATTATAACGGTTGATGACTGTTACGACGTAAAACATGAATCGGTGTTGCCCGAAGTTTCACCGGATTCTCTGGCTTATTTGATATATACTTCCGGCTCCACAGGAACTCCTAAGGGCGTAGAGATAGAACACCGAAGTTTAACCAATTTGTGTCACTGGCACAAGAAAACTTTTCCGGAAAGCGGCGAATACCATTCAACGCTAACCGCTGGCGTCGGATTTGATGCATCGGTTTGGGAAATATGGTCTAATCTGACAGGCGGCGCCACTATCCACATCATACCCGATGATTTATTGTTCCAACCCCAGAAATTGGCTGATTGGCTCACAAACAATAAGATAAATCATTGTTTTCTGCCAACGCCATTGGCAGAAATGGCACTGGACTCTAAATGGACAGGAAATAACTCATTAAGATATCTGTTCTGCGGCGGAGAGAAACTAAACCGTAAGCCTGGAACAAATTTTCCGGCAACGCTATTCAATTTGTATGGACCAACAGAATGCACCGTAATCTCATCATGGTCATCATTCCCGGCAGGAAGCAGTAATGATAATGCTCCACCGCATATCGGCATACCAGTAAGTAATTTTACGATTTATATAATGGATGAAAATCTTGAATTAACACCTGCTGGTGAAACCGGAGAAATATGCATTGCAGGTGTGGGACTTGCTCGTGGCTACCACAATCTGCATGAGCAAACGGAAAAGGCATTCGTTGCCTCTCCAGCCTGTCCTGGTGAAAGGATTTACCGCAGTGGCGATTTAGGACGATTAAACGCTGATGGCAATTTGGAATGTTTCGGTCGCAAGGATTATCAAATAAAATTACGCGGGTTCAGGATTGAGCCAGAAGAAATTGAAGCGATACTGTCACGACATGAAAAAGTGGCAAAATGCGTGGTAATCGAACGTCAACATGCCAATAGCGTCAAGTATCTGGCTGCATACATTCTCCCTAAAGACACTTTACTGCAATCTGAACGTGAGATGGGGAATGAACTACGCGAAATAGCGGAGCGCAGTCTGCCGGCATACATGATACCACTTACCTATACAATTATTGACCAATTACCTTTGACACCAAACGGAAAAGTTGACCGGAAAATATTACCGGAACCGGTATTTTATGGCAAGATGGTCGATTCAGATGTTGAGTCTGATGTGGAGGACGCGGTTGAAAAAGTAGTCAATATTTTTCAACGTATTCTAAAGGTTGATGGCATTAACCAGAATGACAATTTTTTTCTAATGGGAGGTCATTCTCTTCTGGCTACCGCCCTGTGCATTGATTTGGAAAAAGAATTCAAAGTTAAACTTGAGATGCATCGTATTTTTGCGGATCCTACCCCGACTGCCATCGCCAAGCTACTAAAGAACAGTACCATTTCCGGTAATGAAATTCCGTTGGTGCGCACCACTCAGCAAGAACGTCACCGCAGTCAGGCGTCAGTTGAACAAACGGCAATGTGGATGCAGGAAATGAGTGTCCATGGTGGTTCAATGTATAATGTGCCGCTGGAAATTTACCTGCAAGGAAAAGTTGATCACAATATTTTGCAGCAAGTATTCAATTTGATTATCGCCAGACATGAGTCCTTGCGTACAAGTTTTGAATATTCCGGTGATGCATTATTTCAGAATATCGCAAAACCATGGAATGAAGAGATAAAGTTGCTGGACTTGTCCAGTCTTCCGCCAGAAGATAGTGTCAAACGTTACCGCGGTGAAATTAACCGGCATAGATTCAACCATTTCGACCTGGCCAGTAAACCGCTGTTCAGTTGTCTGCTGGTGAAACTGGCAGAAGGAGATTTCCGGCTTATTTTCACTGTACATCATCTTATTTTTGATGGTTGGAGTGCGACTCTTTTATTTAGAGAATTATGTGAACTCTATATTGCGATTTCGCACAATGATAAGATTCCGGAATTGCCAGCATCTCTGGACTATCAGGATTTCTGTAAGTGGCAATTGCGGTTTATGAAAACGGCCGCGTTCCAAAGACAATTAAGATATTGGCAACGACAACTTGATAATTCTGCTGCAACTCCACCATTACCATTTCAAAAGCAAACATCCATCGGATCACGCGGTGAAGCGCAACGCCGCTACGTTAAGATAGAAGAAAAAATAACCGGCGGTTTGAAAAGTTTGGCAGTTGCGCATAATTCCAGTCTCTTTATGGTTTTAAATGCACTACTTCAATTACAGATTCATAAATATACCGGCGCTGATGATATTACAACTGGCACAGCTATAGCCAACCGTAATATCGCCGGAACCGAAAACCTGTTGGGATTATTTATCAATGCTCTTGCTATACGGAATAAAATAAACGGCGACAACAATTTTTCCGGTTTTCTCAAGCAGATGCAACAGACTACACTGACAGCATACGAAAATCAGGACGTGCCGTTCGATATGCTGTTGAAAGGATGTTCCGGGAAAAACCGTAAATCCAACCTATTTAATATTTCATTGTTACTGCAGAATTTGCCGTGGCCTTCGCTTGGAATGGACGATATTCAAATGTGTTATTCCGAATTGGGAAGCGACAAAGCTAAACTTGATATACTCATTGCGGTAGAGGAACGGGATAACGTATTATGGGGCTATTATGAGTATGATAGCATGTTATTCAACGAATCAGACATTGAACGGATTTATAACGATTACCTGGCTCTGGCAGAATTAATTCTTAAAGATCCGGAAATAAAACTTACCGACATTAATATTCCGCAAAATCACACTGAATATCGCAATACTTGCTATATTATTGGGGAAACAGCTCTGACTCAGGCGTGTGCGGAAATACTCTTGCAAAACAATTTTTACATCAATGGTATTTTCACTGATGAGCCGCGTACCAGAACTTGGGCGGCAGAGCACGCCATTCCTTGTCACGCGCAACAGAAAAATATAATTACAGCAGTTACTTCAGAAGTAAGACCGGATTATTTGTTCAGTATAATCAACAGTTGCATTCTTGATGAAGTTGTTTTACAATTACCTCGCAAAGAAGTAATTAACTATCATGACGCACCACTGCCCCGTTACGCCGGTCTTTATTCAACCGCCTGGGCAATTATTAATCATGAAGCTGAACATGGCATAACCTGGCACCGGATGACCACGGAAGTTGATGCCGGAGACATACTTGTTCAACACCGGGTTACAATACATCCTGATGAAACATCCGTATCTTTGAACCTGAAATGCACCCAGGAAGCATTGAATGCTTTTGGCGAACTTATTGCAAAAATTAAACATGACGCGCTGAAACCTGTTGTGCAGGATTTAAGTCGCCGTACTTATTTCCCGCAATCTCTCCGCCCTGATGAAGCATGCGTTATTAATTTCAACGACAGTATTGAAGATATTTCGGCGTTGAAACGCGCTCTTTCATTTGGAGAATATGACAATCCGCTGGGGCTGATAAAAATCCATATAAATGGTCAATTTTATAATGTTCGTGAAATGACAGTCACACGCGACAACAGCAGACGTGAACCAGGCATGATTGCGGACATAAAAAATGACCACTTCACTATTGCCGCCAATGGCGGGTTAGTTCATATTTCTGAAATAACCGGCATATCCGGTGAACAAATAACTATTGAATCTCTTGGTTTAAAGAATGGCGAAATGTTGCACGATTTACCGGATCGTGAGCAATTAGATCGTCTCTACAAGGAATGTGCTGTTAATGAAATATTTTGGATTCGCCGCATGCGACAGTTAACTCTGCCAATATTTGAAATGATAGAAGACAACGTTTCCGTTGAAGATATTAACCGCATTCAGGTTGAATTAAGTTCTTATAACCCTGAAATTTCTCCTGTGGCAATATTTGCGCTGTTTATCGGAAGGGTTACAGGTCTGTCAGATTTTGACATACCCGTTAAAATTGACAACGAAGCGTCAATCGCGTTTCCAATGCTATTTTCAGACACTGTACCAGCAAGAATAAAGCTTAATTTTGAACAGTCCTGGGAAGATAATTTAAAACAGGTGGAAAAAGCACTCCAGATAATTGCATCGAAAAAAACTTATTGTCGTGATATCCATATTCGTTACAAAAAATTATGCACATGGACTCCTGAAGATTTTGTTCTGCATCTTAACAACAGCGGAACGGCACTGCTTGAGCTTTCCACCAAATATCAAATTTTGCTGGAGTGGTTTGAATCATTCAAAAATGATATGCAAAACAATCCAGGCAAAGCACTGGAAAAAGTTTCGCTGCTCACAAATTCCGAGAACGAACGTCTGCTTCACACCTGGAATCAAACGGAATGTAATTTCAATATTACCAAACCTTTCATAACAATATTCGATGAACAGACCAAACGTTTAAAAAATAAGACTGCGGTAAAGTCCTCAGAAGGTGCGTTGACATATCTTGAATTGGACATACTTGGTGGCAGACTGGCAAAAATTTTAGAGAATAGACTGGGTGATGCTCAAAATCGCATTATAGGCATTCTGACTGATAAAACGCTTGAAATGGCAGTAGGAATTATTGGCACATTCAAAGCTGGTTGCACCTATCTGCCGCTGGACGTTCAACGGCAAAATCCGGACCGCATCGAAGCAATGATTTATGATTCAGGTGCTACGATTATTCTTTCAGCAGTGAGAGACATCAGAAAAATTCCCGGCAATATTCCTGAATACCTTGAATTTATCGAAATAGACTTAGCGGAACTGAGAAACCTCGCGGATAACATTACCAATATGCCAGAGGTAAAACTTGATGATACGGCCTATATCATGTACACTTCCGGTTCGACTGGAGTACCCAAAGGAGTAATGATTACACAGCTGAATATGCTTAATCACAACTATTCAGTAATCAAAGATTACGGATTGAATGAAACCGATAATGTGTTGCAATTCAGCACACTGGGTTTTGACATTTCTATTGAAGAAATCTTTCCCTGTTGGCTGATTGGCGGTACGCTGGTTTTCATGCCTGACGGCATGCTGGAATCACCAGAACGCCTTTTTAAATTCATTCAAACCGAAAAGATTTCTTTTCTCGATCTGCCTACTTCATACTGGCACGAAATTGCTGCAATGCTGAAAAAACCGGATTTCCCGGAATGTGTTAAAGTGGTGGCGATAGGTGGCGAAAAAGCATTGCCGGAACGTTTCCAGCAATGGAAAAAATTTGTCTCTCATACAAGATTGATAAATACTTACGGACCGACAGAAGTAACCGTTATTGCAACTACTGGAGAAAATCCGGAGACAATCGGCAAACCAATGCCTAATGTTCACGTCTATGTTTTGGACAAATTGCGGCAACCTGTACCATTCGGA
The DNA here is from genome assembly GCA_964392985.1 of uncultured Victivallaceae bacterium. GTDB lineage: Bacteria > Verrucomicrobiota > Lentisphaeria > Victivallales > Victivallaceae > CAYMSF01. The sequence continues at coordinate 62,405 of CAYMSF010000009.1, forward strand.
GCATCAGGTGAACTTTATATTGCCGGCGCAGGAGTGGCAAAGGGTTATCTCAACAAACCGGAAGAGACTGCGGCGGCATTTTCCAAAAATCCATTTGTACATGGCGAACGCATGTATAAAACCGGGGACAAAGTTAAATTTGTTGATGGTGGAGAACTGGCGTTTCTAGGTAGAATGGACGACCAGTTTAAAATTCGCGGTTTCCGGATTGAACCTAGTGACATTGAATCCATCTTAATTCAACATCCGGATATCTATAACGCTGCCGTCAAAGTGTGGCTGAATGAACGTACCGGAATGAAAGCTCTCGCAGCTTATTTTATCCCGTCAGGGAAGACATGGAATATTAAAAGCATCCGCGAGCATGCCAGACAACTTCTTCCAGAATATATGGTTCCAATGTATTACACGGTTATTGAGTCAATCCCGATGACACCGAACGGCAAAGTTAACCGAAAAGCGTTGCCGCCACCGGATACCGGCGCAGATGCCAGTGAATTGGAATCAAAGCAGACAGAACCGCGCAATCAACTTGAAATGCAACTTCAATTGATCTATCGTAAATTGTTAAGTCATGAAAATTTCGATATAAATTCAAACTTTTTTGATATTGGTGGTGATTCTCTATCAGCGATAAAACTTGCACTCGAAATTGAAAAAAATACCGGATGCAAAGTCCCGGTGGAGGAATTGTACAAGTCATCTTCAATCGTTGCAATTGCCGGATTCATTCAATCACACGGCAAACAAGAACGTATTTGGACGCCTGTAGTCAGACTGGGCGGAGAAGGTAACAAAACACCTCTATTCCTGATTCATACCACACCCGGTGATATTCTCGGTTACATCAATCTGATCAATCACCTTGATGACCGCCCGGTTTACGGCATTCAGGCACTTGGACTGCATGAACCGGAACATGCCCACAAAACGATTGAATCAATGGCAGCTTACTATATCGAGCAAATGATTGAAATTGCCCCTGATGGACCTTACTACCTCTGCGGTTGGTGTTTTGGTGGCATTGTGGCTTATGAAATGGCGCAACAACTTATCAAAATGGGCAAAAAGGTGGCATTCCTCTGCTTAATTGAGACTTACGCTAACAGGAAACGTACGATTTGGAATGATTTGCTACGTATTCTTGCACTTCTGAAATGCGGTCCGGCCGCCTGCAAGGATTATGTTAAAGTAAAAATCATGTTAAAAATGGGTTTTGACCGTAACATCGAACAGCTTGACTTTATTTCCGCGCGTTTTGCTGATGTTTGTGATGAAAAAACGATTGCAAACATGAAACTTGTTTACCGGATGAACATGGAAGCCGCCAATAAATATTTTATGAATTACTATGATGGGAGAATGACTTTGTTGATGGTTGATACCATTTTACGTGGAGTGATTCCGTTACCGCAGTACGGATGGAAAAAATTATGTAAACAAATTGACCTTTACAAATTCCCCTACAACCACACTGATATACTCAAAGAACCTAATGTAAGAACAATTGCTCAAAAAATTATTGATTCCATGGTGGACACGGAAAATAAAGTCTGCTAGATTATATTGCAGGTTTAAATTAATATAAAGTTTGCTTTTATTGCCAACTTTTAAAATTATAAAAAAGGAATTGTCATGAAAATCTTATCAAGAGGTTCAATGTTATTGGCGATTATGGCGTTGTCAACGCTCGCGTTTACAGCGTGCCGCAATCCGATTTATAATCTTGGCAAAGAAGATAAATATCGTCTCGGACAGGCACTGGTTACGGCAATCGCCAATGAAGAAAATAGTTCTGCCAAAGAATTAGTCAAGCATGGAGCCCCATTAAATTATCAAGACAAACGCGACGAGTGGACACCGTTAATGTATGCAATTTACTATGAAAACTGGGACATGGCAGAATTTTTAATTGGTACTGGAGCAGATGTTAATCTGGCCGACAATCAAGGACGTACCGCTTTGATGTTTGCCGCAATGCGGGGTAATTTAACAATTCTCCGGATGTTAGTTGATAGATGTGCCGATTTGAACGCAACTGACAATGTCGGCAGAAACTCGCTTGCTTATGCAGTTATTCATGATCAGAACTATTCTGCCAAATTCCTGGCAAAGGTCGGCTATATCGCCAAAGAGAGTGTTAGTGATGGCGGCAAAGGTATCAAAACTACACCGAAACCTGCAGAGGTACGCGGTGATGAAGTCATCGATATGACCAAACCAATCGCACCATTACCGTTGCCCAAACCAGCAACGACTCCGGTTGCTGAAAAACCGGCAGTTAAACCTGCGTCGCCTGTAATAGCGCCATCAGCCTATGAACCGGTTCCGTTAGGCAAAAAATAGCCATCCTGCAGAAAATCAACCGAAACAAGGAGCTTGAATGCCTGACAAAGTGCATGTTTTCATGTTTATTGATGCGCTGGGCTGGGAAATAGTTAATGAACATCATTTTTTGGATGATGTGTTTCCCCATCGTCATCATGTAAAGATGCAGTTTGGATACTCGTCTACCGCCATTCCAACAATTATGACTGGGCAACCGCCATCGGTGCATAAACATTTGAGTTTTTACTATTATTCACCATTGACGTCTCCGTTTAAACTTTTTCGTTATTTGATGATGCAATATTTGCCGCGGCGTATATTTGACCGCTGGCGCGTAAGGCATATCCTCTCAAAAATTATCGCGCGAATTTATGGTTTTACTGGATACTTTGAACTATATTCAATGCCATACTCCAGGCTGCCATACTTTGACTACATTGAAAAAAATGACATTTTCGTACCAAACGGACTGGCACCAGTGAAAAATCTTGCTGACATCCTCAGTGCAACTGACGTACCGTGGCATATCTCCAATTGGCGGCTGTCTGAAACAGAAAACATTCAAGAGCTCGAGAATAAGCTCAATTCCGGTAGTATTAAATTTGCCTTTCTTTACACCGCGGCGCTGGATGGCCTGCTCCATTTCAATGTGGGTAATTACGAAAAAATTCAGAATAAATTAGATTGGTATGCCGAACGCATTAAAAAACTGATTGAGGTGATAAAAAACAATTATTCAGAATTTACTTTCACCGTATTTTCTGATCATGGCATGACTCCATTAGCCGGAGTTTCAGACATAAAGCGTGATGTGGAAGCGCTGGATTTAAAATTCGGCAAAGATTATGTGGCGGTTTATGATTCAACCATGGCAAGATTCTGGTTTCTGAGTAAAGAATCGAAGAAGAAAATTTTGGCGGTACTTGCCGCCAACAATAATGGGCATACTCTTAGCGAGGAAGAAAAAGTTAAATACGGCGTTTATTTCCCAGACAAAATGTATGGGGAATCTATTTTTCTCATGAACCCGGGGTGGCAGATTGAACCATGTGACATGGGGCTCAAAGCCTTACCCGGCATGCATGGTTTTGCGCCTGAAGACAAAGACTCTTATGCCAGTTGCCTGAGTACGGGAGAACTTCCGTTGCCGCCTGAATGGGTTGGTGATTACTTTAAGATAATGCAATGCAGAGTCGAGGAATTATGCTCCCAAAAATGAAGATGAGTCACCCCGTAAACATTTATTTGTTTTATGGAACCGGGGTATTAATTCTGACAATAAGTGTTTTACGGTTGGTTTTATCTCTAAAACCACACAGTTTCACCGATTTTTATTGTCATTTTGATTTTACTGTTGCGGTATGGAAGAATCTTGACCCATACAATCTGGATAATCTTATCTTACGCAAATGGGACGATTTGCTGATTATTTTCCCTGGCATCTCATTCTTTTATTTCCCTTTCCTGGGTCTTGGTACCCACTTGGGCAAATTTGTGGATCTGGGGTTAAATATCGTGATGTGCTGTTTTGTATTTTTCTATTTTTTGAAAAATACAGGTTTGTTAGATGGAATAAGTTTCCGGCAACCGACATTGAATACATTTGGAGTTATATTATTAGGTGCCGTTTATTTAAATTCGTCACCGATGATGATGACATTCCGGCATGGACAGATTACTTTATTCTGCACTCTGTTTATGCTTCTCACACTGTTTACAAAAAATAAATTCGGCAAGATTATTTTCTTCGGACTTGCGGCTGGATACAAATATTCAATGTTGACGTTGTTTGCTCCCGCTTTTTTCTTAAAAAAGAACTATCTTGTTTCAATTCTGGCATTTGTTTTATTTCTCCTTATTGCAATATTCCCGCTGTATTTGGGTAACGACATCATTCATCTCTATCAACGCTACTTCGAGGTATTGCAGGAGGATATCCAACACGGCTTTAATAACTACGCCAAGAGCGGATATAACATGTTACAAATTGAATTTTTCCGTTGCAATTATATTAACCATGCCGGAAAATTAGCGACATTATTACTGGTAATTTACATCATGTTCAGAGAACGGAAAACTACGACATTCGGCATGAATTATTTGTTTGTGCTTTCCTGCCTGACAATGCTGCTTTCGTATCACCGCCTGTATGATCTGTCATTCGTCCTTTTGATTCTGCATGCATACGTTTTTCTGTTGTTGCGGACTCGCCAATGGTTCAAACTAGTTATCGCTTCCGCCTTTATCGGTTATTTTATGTTGCCATTTTCTGCAATTATTGATTTTTCCATTGAGCTTTCTAAAATTCCCGGAATCGAGGATTTTGTATACATATCCAAGTATTATAAAGTTCAGGTCTTTCCACTGTCCGCCGTAATGTTTTTATTCTTGTCCGTCTATTCAGTATATCTCTATTTTTCCAATAAAGATGACGTTATCCTTAACTATGGTGAAGAAAATGTTGAAAAAAATAATATCAAAATTAATTAATTTTGTAATTGGTGAATATCTCCCGTGCTATGTTATCAGTCGTTCCCCGCTCATTATCATCACCTATTGGGAAGATTTCCAGAGATATCGCGCCGTTTTCCAAAAATCTTTGACCTCTGGTCAAAACATTCATGTCCTCTGTCAGCTGGGTTGGCAGTATGAAGATGAAAACCGGGTTGCCAGTACTGCGGCCGATGTGAAAAATCTGACTGCCGCCACTCCGCACATTAAATTCACATTTCTCTGTAATTCGGTAATTGAAGAACAAAATTTCAAGCACCATAATTTAAACGGTATTCTCTGTCATCAGAATGCCTTTCTTGACGAAAACCGTTACAAAGTCATTCCAGACGCGGTAAAGGAATATGATGCCATTTACATCGCAAGAATTACTCCTTTCAAACGGCATCTGTTGGCTGCTGAAATTCCTTCACTTCGACTTATCGGTGATTACTATGACTCTGAGTCTGAACATGTTGATATGGTGATGAAAGGGTTGCCGCGTGCGATATGGAAGCGCAAGGCATTTGCCTTTAATGTCTATAAGGAAATGAATCGCGCCCGCACCGGTTTGTGCCTTTCAGCTGAAGAGGGCGCAATGTTTGTCAGCGCTGAATATCTGCTCTGCGGTCTTCCGTTGGTTTCGACCAGGAATAAAGGCGGACGCGATACCATATTTACAAAGGAACACGTATATACTGCTGAAGACACGCCTGAATCAGTTGCTGCCGGTGTTAAGGAAATGATTAAGAAAAACATTCCACCGCAAGAAATTCGCAACGCAGTGCTTGAAAAAATGGCGGAACACCGTAAAATATTTATTAGAATTATTCAAGACATTTACGCTGCAGAAGGCACTAAACGCAATTTTCAATCAGAATGGAGTAAAACATTCATACACAAGATGGGAATCCGTTGCACCGTCCTGCCTTGGTTAAAACTGACTCGCGGCTTGAAGGTTGGAAAGTAATTAATGGAAAAAATCGGGAAATTAGTTTTAAAAAATACGGTAACTAACTATGTCTATCTGGTGATACGCATGGGCGCGGCAATTATATTGACGCGTATCATATTCATGGGGTTGGGTACTGATTATTACGGTTTCTGGTCATTACTCTGGGCTATTTTCGGCTACTCGCTATTGCTTGATTTTGGTTTCGGACAGACGGTGCAAAAATATACTGCCGAAGCCTCATTTACAGGAGACATGAACAAATACAGCCGCATTTTATCAGCGGTATTATGCAGTTATTTTGTGATGTCGTTGATTATTATTATCGGAACGATTATTGCCAGCTTTTTTATTGATCGAATTTTTAACCTGGACAATAAAGCATCGCCGGACTATTATCGCACAGTATTTATTATTTTCGGGGTTGGGGTTTCGCTGGTTTTTCCATCGGGTATTTTTCCTGAAGTTCTAGTAGGAATGAAAAAAATATACCTGCGCAACTATATTCTGATTTTCAATAAATTGCTGGAACTGCTGGGGATATATTTAATTTTCAAATTCAACGGTTCATTACTATGCCTGGCGATTTTTGCGGCCGTATTAAATCTATGCACCAACATCGTTATAGCATATTTTGTTTTCACTATTCTACCGGGATTGCGGATATCAATTAAATACTTTACCTTAAACAGTTTCAAGGAAATAGCAGACTTCAGCATTTTCTCTTATATCGTTACGATTGCAAACATGATGATTTTCAAAACCGACCGGATTATCCTGGGTATCGTCACCGGCATGAATGGAGTTGCCATCTACCAACTGGGAACAAGAGTGCCGGAAATTATGCAATATTTAACTACACAGTTTCAAGAAAATCTTGCGCCTATCGCCGCATCACTGCATAAAGCCGGAGACACCGCGAAGATGCAGGAAATCATGTATAACAGCGTCCGCATGATAACATTTATTACAAGTTGTGTTTTCGTAATTTTCACTCTGTTAGCCGCACCGATTTTATTTGTGTGGTTGCATATTACCGCCAACACGCAACCATTGGTGCTGACAATCACTTATATCATACTGATTTCGGTATTCATACTGGTAACATTCCGCAGTACTGCCAGCCATTTTCTGCTGATGACCGGGAAACACCGGCTGGTTGCTTCTCTGGCTATCGCAGAAGCAATACTAAGTTTGTCGCTTTGTATCACCCTTGCCATTAAATTCGGTGTCATCGGAATTGCTTTCGGCATTTTAATTCCCAATACTATTATCAGTGTGTGTTTTATTTTTCCAATTGCGGTAAAGTATTTACACCAGTCTATTTGGAAATATATCTTAAAAATTTTCATTCCGATGCCGCTCGTTTCGCTTCCCACAATTGCGTTTCTTTATTGGATTAACACTTGCTGGACAGTAGAACAGTGGAATATATTCAGATTGGCAGGCATTGGAATTGCCGCTGGAATTATCTATTTGATTTCCGGATGGTTTTTCTACATTTCTAAGGCCGAAAAAAATATGTTATTTCATCTCATTCCATTTCTAAAAAAATATGCTTATGCTGTTGAACCGGTAAAGTAATACTGTTATCGTTAGTTCTTCATTGAAGGATAGATACTGGCTGATAAGTTGCGATTAGTAATATATATATATATTCAAGTTGGATAACATTGAACTCATGGTTTATATTTATAATAACCAAATAGATAATAAATTATTGAAGAACGATATATCGGAATTATATTCATGGTTTAGAATATAGTAATGATTCCAGAACCCGATACGACGCCTCGATAGCTTGTTTTATAATCGACAATAAATAATATAAGGAAAGATCAGCACATGCTGAATATACAACTTGAACGCCCACTAATCTTTTTTGACTTGGAAACAACCGGAACAAACATATCCAAAGACAGGATTGTTGAATTGTCCGTAATTAAGTTATTGCCCGATGGCAATAGAATAACCAAGACTAGAAAACTCAACCCGGAAATGCCTATTCCGCCATCTGCAACCGCAATTCATGGCATTACCGATGCTGATGTGGCAAATGAACCAACTTTTCAGACAATATCAAAAAATCTTTTCCAATTTTTCGACAACTGTGATCTGGGCGGATATAATATCCAAAAATTTGATATACCGGTACTGGTCAATGAATTTAACCGGACTGGCTTAGAATTCGTTGTTAAGGGCAGAAGAATAGTTGACGCATACAATATGTTCTGTAAGTTATATCCTCGAACTCTTGCCGGCGCATATAAATTTTTCTGTGGCAAAGAATTAATTTCTGCTCACAGCGCCGAAGCCGACACAAACGCTACGCTAGAGGTCTTTGAGCAGCAGTTGGTACGTCACCCGGAACTTCCCCGTACCATGGATGAACTTCATGTCTTCTCGGACAGTACTGACCCGGACATGATTGATTCATCGGGTAGATTCAAATGGAATGGGACAGAGGCGGTCATTTGCTTTGGAAAAAACTCCGGCATGACCTTGAAAAATATCGCGGAAAATGATCCGGGATTCCTGAAATGGATTCTCCGGTCTGATTTTCCAGATGACGTAAAAGTTATAGCACAAAATGCATTGATTGGTCAATTCCCGACGCGATAATGAATAAAAAAATTCAACTGCTCATTAATTTTCTGGATGATGAAAATAGTAATACTGCCTGCGCCGCCATGGCGGAACTATTGCGTTACGGCGATAAACTCGAACCTTATCTCGCAGAATTTCAGGAACATGACAATCCTCTGGTACGCAAACGCATCCATCAAATTCAGGCTATTTTAACAGTCAGGAAACGCCGCGATGGCTTTGCTGATAATATGAAAAAATCCACCGATTTGATTAAAGGACTGATTGAAGTTCACTTGCAGTGGTATGATAATGATTCAGAACCGAATTTGAGCTTACTTTGGAGTGAAATACAGAAAACAGCGAATAAATATCCACCGTCAACAATCGAAAAAGTTGCTTATCTGATGAGAAAATGCGGATTCACCACGGCGCCGGGAAATGACTTTCAGCCTGATTCTTTTTGTATCGGTCCGGTTATTGAAGAACTTACCGGAGCTGATTTTATACTTTGCGCCATCGCCAAGTCAATCGCGGCGGAACATCATCTTGAATTAAAAATTATCCGGCGTTACGGTAACTTTTTATTAATTGATGCCAGCAATAAAATACTTCTTCCTAAAGACCACTGGCGCATCGCGGCAGGACATTTCAACGCAGAAAAAGATATTTGGGATAACTCAATGATAATAAAACTGGCATCATCCATGTTATTTCTGGCGGCAGTAAGTTCAGACAGCTTCAGATATATCAGCACTATCGGCAAAAGCCTGGCGAACATTCCCGGCGCTAAACCGCTTGATTTCCTGCCATATCCTTATAATGAAAATAATGATTTAACCAGTGACAATTGATAATAACACCGAAACAGAGGCGAATAACAGCGTGAATTCAACAGAAATTATCATATTGAGAAAAACCGTTTACATGGAATCCAGTCTTATTGTCAGCGGTTTGAGCCCGGATTACGGCAAACTCGATCTGTTAGTCAAGGGTGAACTAAAAATAACCAATAAAAAAACACCCATCATAGATTTGTTTCGCGAAATAGCGGTCTCCTTTAACGAATCAAGCAACTCCACACTTCACACCGCACTCAATATAGATTTAATTTCAGAACATGACAACATCGCCGCTGTTCCTGAAAATTACCGGTTGGCAACGAGAATAGCAGAGTTTATTCTCAGTAATACGCAGCCGGAACTCCCCTGTCCTCAAACCAGCATCACGTTGAATCACGTTCTAATACATCTGGCATCAACAGGTAACGAAAGCATTATAAAAGAACGTTTTTTCGGTAAAATATGGAACAGGATTCAGTCGCTTGTTTTGATTAAAACCGGTTTCCTCCATGAAAACGGCTTCATGCCGGATAGTTTTGACTCCGACGAACAACAGAACTACAAACAACAATTATTTATCGAACAACTGGTTGAGGCGGGTTTGGGCGAAATGCCAATACCTGAATGCACGAATCGCTATTGGTTGGCTTTTAATAATTGGTTGAATCAAATTTGCAATTATCATAATCTAAAAGTATCGGAAGATCAACCCCATCAGAACAACACAGATGCCACCAATTCCGGAATTCAATCAGGATAACGAATAATGATAACGATGGTGCCTGAGGCTAATCGTTATCCTTTAGAAATTGACGAATAAAATTACATGCCTCTTTCGGTGCATCCTCAAGAACCAGATGTCCGGCTTGGGCCAGTTCCAACACTCGTGCCTGCGGATAGAACAATTTCCATCTTTCCAGAAAACGATGGTCAAAACACCAGTCCTGCATGCCCCAGATAATCCCGACCGGCTTTTCACGGAACATCCACAGGCCATGTTCAACTTCTAATAGACGTTCAAACGTTACATGATTGGTGGTGGTCGGAATATCTTGAATAAAGCGCAGAACCGCGTTTCTGGCATCCTGTTCAGTAAATGGCAGCAAATAGCCGTTTTTAACTTCATTACTGAGCGGTTTAACCGTAGTCATGATAGTGGCGGCACGAACGAAGAGATTAAATCGTCTCACAAGGATTGAATCCAACCATGGAACACGGCAGATTTTAATGCGGAACGGCATAAAATCCTGATAATAAGCTGCTGAATTCAGGATTATAATCCTGGCGATTTTTTCAGGATGGCGAACCGCGAATCCCATGCCAATCGCGCCACCCCAGTCGTGAACAACAAGCGTTATATTGTTCAAATTAAGTCCGAGCAGTAATCCTTCAAGATTGTCGATATGGGTCTCCAGCCGGTGTCCGAAGCGGTCTGGTTTGTCAGACAATCCACAACCCAGGTGATCGGGGGCAATCATCCGGTATTCGCCACTGAATTCGTTTATCAAATTACGGAACATAAATGACCAGGTGGGATTGCCATGAACCATGACTATCGGCGGGGCATTTTCAGGCCCTTCGTCCAAATAATGATATTTGAAATTATTAACTTTGCGATAGTTAGATTTGAACGGATAAATAGCTTTAATTGACTTGGTATTGATGTCAGTCATAGTCGTTTTGCTCCGGATGTTACCATTGTATTCCTAACATAGTACAGTTAATACCACTGCCTATTCCCAAAAGCGCAATTATATCACCCGGTTTGACTCTCCCGGACTCGACCGCAATGGCAGCGGTAAGCGGACAGGAAACAGAACCGGTGTTGCCAAACTGTTCCAACGTTGAAAAATCGCGTTCAATATCCAGTTTTAATCGTTCAAATAACATCTTGCGGTGAGCATTCCCGACTTGATGCGTGCAATAACAGGCGAACTGCCCGACAGTAAGTCCGGTTGAAGCCAGGAATCTTTCCCAGGTAAGGGCGGCAGCATCAATACCACAATGCAACAACATCTCCGAATCAGTGTTCATCAGTGTATCATTATTGTTGCCCATGCCCTTATCGGCATTGCCGCGGCAAAGCGCGTTATGTTTAGTTACCGAAAGTGAATCAGAGCCGAGCAAAAGATGGTCACAGGAACCCATACCGCGACGACAAATTATCACGGCAATAGCGCCGGAACCGATGGTAAGTGAAGCGAATAACGGCTTGATGCTTTGTCTGGTCAGACTGGTATCATTCAGAATCGCATTGATCGTGGTTTCCATAAGCGGTCGGGAATTTTCCCCTGAAACCAGCATTCCTGCGTTAATTTGTCCTGCTTCGATCATAGCCGCAATTACCGTTATGCCAGTCAAAATGCCCAGACAGGCGTTGGAAATATCAAAAGCCACAGCCGTTTCAGGCAGGCCAAGTTCATGATGAACAACTGTTGCCGTAGCCGGCTCAAGAAAATCCCTACATACAGAACAATTGATCAGGCAACCTATTTCCTCTTTGGGGATTGATGACTTAGCGAGTGCCCTGACGCCGGCCATGGTTGCAACGGTGCTGGGCATAACGCCCCGATGCCATAATCTGCGGCTTTTTATTCCTGTCATCAACTCCAGCCGGCCCCGTGGAAGTTTCAACCGTTGATATGCCGGCGCCAACTGTTCTTCAATTTCTTCGGAACTGATGGTTACCGGAGGTAATTCATAAGCGAAACAATCAATACTGACATTTTTATAAAGCATAAATATAAAAGGTGAACATTTCAATAAATTCCGAAATGAAGTTCACCATACTGTAATTCATATCGGGTAAATAATAATTATTTAATTATAGAAACCTGGATATTGCCCTCGTTATCCACTCCTATTGCAGTTATTTTGTCCGTATAGTATCTAATTTTTTTATCAGACACCATCATATTTACCAGGTCAGGAATCTGTGATTTCAGAAAAGACGGTACCGGAAGATGACCGAACTTCGCCGATTTCAGTTCAAAAGTCAACCGCCCCGGTACTTTTTCCAGTGGTTCAATATACTTAAAATTACCATTAAGTTCCAGTTTATAAGGCAGGTAACGCATCATTTTGCCATGAATACTGATACACAACTCGCCACTTTCCTTTATTTCCACCAGATATGCAGAGGTGTACATAGGATCAGCCAATACCTCTTTCTCTACCTCCTTTTTAGGCAAAAATGGTTTTCCCTGATCCGCGCCCGAAACCGGTGATGGTGGTGGTGGCGGCGGAGGTGGTGGCGGTGCAGAAGCCGAAGGAGGCAGCGATAATGAGGCCTTGGCGCCGAGTCCGGTTCCCTGTTTTTGACTGAATGTATTATTGCCGGCTACTCCGGCTCCCTGTTTTTGATCAAAAGCGTTGCCGCCGGCCACGCCACCACCGCCGGCTTGTTTTTTCAATTGCATTTGCGGCCGGCCTGGCTCTGGCGGAGGTGTTGCAGGAACCCTGGCATCATCAAGCATGAAATTAGCGGCGAAGGTCGCTTCTGCCGGAGTGAATTTTATAGCAATAGCTTCCTGTTTCGCATAGGCGATATCAAGAGCGTCGCAATTTTTCTTAACCTCATTGATTGATTTTTCATCAAGATTATATTCCGGTTTATTGACCGGCAGAAATAATCCCACGGCAAGAGCAATTATCGCGCCAATCAATCCGACATTGAGTATTCGTCCGATAACTTTTCTGAGAACTCTGGACTTGTTGAAGTCAGGGTGAGAAAGATCTTTAATAGCCAGCTTTTCGCCACAATTACGGCAAAAAATGGCTCCGAATTGATTTGAACATCGGCATTTATTGCATACAACCAGCATGATTACACCTATAATTGAATATTCAAAAGTTTAGTCTTTGGCGTTTTTTGTTGGTTCTGATTTTGCCACAGCGGCGGCTGGTTTTTCTGTTGCAACGGCTTTATCTTTTTCCGCGCCCTTGTTGTAGCTCTCTTTCCTGTAATCGGTACAGTAGAATCCGTTACCCTTAAAAATTATTCCCGCCCCTGCCCCGATTTTGCGTTTGAGACTGGATTTCCCACATTCCGGACAATCGGTGAGCGGGGAGGCAGTCATCCGCTGAAAAATCTCCAACTCATGACCGCATTCTTTGCACTTATATTCGTAAGTAGGCATCGTATTCTCATTACCTCGCTTAACATTTAAATTACTATTATCACAAAATATTCAACCCGACACAGAATTTCAACTTAGTGTTTTCGATAAACAACTCTAACTTTCCGAACATCCCCTTCGGGTAATGTTTTTCGGATCTTGACGGAAAGTGTTTACTTTAAAAACAATACACCCGCCACGAGCAATATAAAAATCTAGTTCAAAATAGAAAAATACCGGCCAAAACAAAAAAAACAATTTTGCGAGCGACTAACTGTATAAGATACCACAGAATGTTAAATTCTCAAGCCTTAATCATTTACAAAAAAAAGATTTAAGCCACAAAGAAGTTGTAAAGAAATAAGTGGTATTTTGATACTGAGGGTACCGGGGAGAAATTTTGGAGTTGCTGGCGAGGAGCAAAGCCGTAGTTTTGTAACGAACCGGCAAAGCCGAAAGTACCCCCGAGACACCAGTAGAATGTACCAATTTTTTTGACCGACTCCTAAGTGTCAAAATAGCTTACCGCTAAGATAAAGACATTATTGCCCAAACCTTAATTTATGGAAATCTATATTTTTAGAATACTCTGGTTGTAAAATCTTTAAGCCGGACTAACTTCTAATGAAATTTTTTAACCATAATAACATTGAAGAGAAAACAGATTATACCTGAAACAACAATTGCCGGATTACTTGAAAAAGCCATCAGCATCCGGTTACCGCTGTTCGATGCCGGTCACGAAACCGCATTGCGACTGTTTAATGGTTTTACGGAAGGTAATTCAGACTTGGTTATCGACCTTTATGCTAAAACTGCAGTAATAAATGATTATGCAACACCTCCCTCCCCCGAAATCAATGTCAATTTAATCATCGACGCCTTAAAAAATCTTCTGCCATGGTTAAAGACAATAATTCTAAAAAGCCGGAACAGCGTATTATCAGATGAACGCAATGGTAAAATCATATTCGGCGTTGCGGCTGATTCGCGCATAAAAGAACACGGGGTGTGGTATGCGGTTGATTTGTGCATGAATCGTGACGCCAGTTTATATTTAGACACCAGGAATCTGCGTAACTGGGCGATACAACACTTGCGCGGTAAAACCGTATTAAATACCTTTGCTTATACCGGCAGTCTGGGAGTGGCGGCTCTCGCTGGTGGCGCGACTAGCGTCATCCAACTCGACCGTAATGGCACTTTTCTCGAATTGGCCAAAAAGTCTTATTCACTGAATGGTTTTGCCGTTGCAAAAAAAGATTTTATTGTTGGCGATTTCTGGAGGCAAATCAGCCGGTTGAAACACGCGGAAATGCGATTTGACTGCATTATTATTGACCCGCCATTCTTTGCCGTTTCATCTGCCGGAACTGTTGATATGGTCAATAACAGTATCAGACTTATAAACAAAGTAAGACCACTACTCAATAATGGCGGATATCTTGTGACCGTTAATAATGCACTCTACGTCAGTGGCAAGGATTACATGGAAACGCTTAACAAAATATGTGTGGATGGATATGTAACAATTGATGAACTTATTGCCGTGCCGTCAGACTTTACCGGTAACGTCACGGAGGTTTATGACAATGCCATTACCGATCCCGCGCCTTTTAACCATTCCACAAAAATTGCGGTGCTTAAAGTGAACCGCAAAATGCCGTGATTATACTCTATAAGGGTATAAGTGGTATTACGCCAGTTTAAAGTCAACGAAGCCGCGCCCGACATCGGTACGCACCAGTTGTACCCGAAGCCGCTGCCCGACGTCAACGCCTTGAAACCCGCTGACTAATCTGCCTTCAATCGGTGGCTGCATCAATCTCACCCATGTTCCTTTATCCGCCGCCCCGGTTACGATGGCTTCAAACCGTTCACCGATTCTTGACTGCAACAACATCGCGGCGGCTGACTTTGCGACCTGGCGTTCAACTTTTTTAGCAGCATCCTCTTTTTCTGTACAATGTTGAGCCAACATGAGCAACTCATCTTTCTGATATGGAACTTTCTGTCCGGTCAGCGCCGCCTTCAATAACCGCTGGGTGATTAAATCAGGGAAACGGCGATTCGGGGCGGTGGAATGGGCATAGTCTCGAACCGCGAGTCCGAAATGTCCAGAAACTTTTTCCCCGGGCAATTCTATAACGTATTCACCCTTTCCCATCAGTTTAATTACGCTTAATGACAAATCAGGAAACCGTATAGGATCGGCCTCTTTCTCCGCCAACAGGAATTTTTCCAGCGCTTTTGAGTCCGGTTCCCACGGCAATGACGCACCGCGTTCGGCAGCTAATTCAACAATGCGGTCCCAGCGTTTAGGAATGCGCACAACGCGGCGCAAAGAAGGAAAATTCATTGTTGACAGAAATCTTGCGGTAATTCCGTTGGCGGCAATCATAAAATCCTCAATAATATCCTTGGCGCCATTTTCTTTCTCGCCCCTTAGTTCCTTCAGTTCATTACCGTCAAAAACCGGCCGTGCTTCAATCGTTTCCAAATCCAGCGCCCCGTTTGTCTGCCGCAATGTTCTTAATTTTGTTGCCGCGAGAAATTGAAGTTTGATGTTTTCAGCCAGACCGGCGACGGCGTTAACCGCCTGCGGCGCCGGACCGTTGTCATCGAGCCACGATGCGACACTGTTGTAGGCAAGTTTAGCGTGATTACGAACCAACCCGCGATAAATGCTGGAATTTTTAACCATGCCGTCACTGGAGAGAGTAATCTCAACGACGACAGCAATACGGTCAGTTGCATAATTCAACGACGTAAGGTCAGTGGAAAGTTTATCGGGCAGCATCGGGAATATTTCAGCCGCGGTATATACCGAAGTAGTATTCTGCCGGGCATATCCATCAATAGCAGAATGCTGTTTGACCAGCGCATCAACGTCAGCTATGGCAACAAATATTTTAACGGTATCATCCGGCATGGCTTCGGCAACAGTAAGTTGATCAAGGTCACGCGAGTCATCGTTATCAATAGAACACCAGAGCAGATGCCTAAGGTCATTAATGCCGGTATCAGACTGGGTTGCCGGATACTTGATTTGGTCGAGCTCGATGAATACCTGCCGCGGGAACTCCGGGTTCAAGCCGCGGTCAACCATCGCCTGATAAGCGATACGCTGCAGAATTGAACGTGGTTGTCTGTTATCAAAATTTGTCATAAATTCACCTTGATTAATAAAAATACGCGGTTACGCAACGACATTGACATCTACTCTATAATATATACATTGCTTTTAAAATTGCGCAAGTCAGGCAGATTATTTACGACTAAAAAACAAACTTATGGTACCACCTCCAGCTTTGCAGCGTCCCCCAATAACCCTTACAAGTTTATTTCTTTACAACTCCTTGAATTAAATTCAGATTTGCCTTTCTGCAAATATGTGGCATATTCTTACAAGATAAAGGCAGGAACAAATGCCGGAAGGAGGTTTAAGCGGGTAGAAATTATAGAATTTTTGTCTCTAATAAACGGTTCTGAACAGAATAAAAAATTCAGAATTAAAAAATGTCGTTCTAAAACATTGAATTGGTAAAGGAGAAAAATGAAAAAGTTAATTATTCTGGCCGCCATAACCATTTTTGCCGGACTGCTGACCGGTTGCGCTTCAATTCCCAAATATTGCAACATGACTGGTACCTGGAATTACACTTTTGAAGAAACCGGAAAAAGCGGAACTCAAACCGGTTCAATGAAGATTGCACAAGAATCATACAAGATTATCGGCAAATGTAACGATGCCTTCGGCGAATTCGAGCTGAGCGGTACCTTGGACGAAGAAAGTCCAAAATTCTCAATTGACGGTAAACGCAATGACGGCAAACGTAATTTCCGTCTGACTGGCACACTGACCAGCGATACCCAATTTGAAGGTACCTACACTACCGATCAGAACACCTCCGGTATTCTGAAAGGTACCAGGGTAACCGCAAAGTAATTTTATTAGAATCGACTGCCTTCTTAAACTTATTGAAGGCAGTCTTCTATAACTTCAAATTACAATGATAATGGATTATTGATGCCGGAATGTTTGAACTGGTAAACATTTCCGGCAATTTTTTTCGAGAATCATGATTTGAAAAAGTACCGATTGACTGCTATTGTATAGCTTAGTCATTATTAAAAGAACGGTTCAAGCGGTTTTGTTGTTGAAGCCTGACAGCAGAGCTACTGAACTCGAAAACAACAAAGGATGTGTATCATGGCAAAGGCAGTAAAGTCCACAATCATCAAGAAGTATGGCAGAAAAGAGGGCGACACCGGTTCGCCGGAAGTCCAAATCGCACTGTTCACCCAACGTATCAAAGCGTTGACCGAACACCTCAAGCTCAATCGCAAAGATCACAGCACACGTCGCGGTTTGCTAGCACTGGTCAGTAACAGAAAACGCTTACTGAATTATCTCAGCAAAGAAAATTTCGAATTGTATGTAAAGCTCTCCGCTGAGTTGGAAATCCGCAGAAAGTAATCGTCATAAAAACGATGACATAGAAAACCCGGAAGGTATTTAATCTTCCGGGTTTTTGTTTTCTTAAATTCAAATCGAATCAATCTTTTCTACGGTAATAACTTGCGGTCAATTTTGATAACGATTTTTTTGACGTGAGTCGGGACATCGCCGGTACTCAAACACGGGGCATGCCCCTCTCCCGGCGCCAGAAACATAAAATCACCGGCAACTAACCGTACGAAAGATACAGTTTGCGGAGAACAGGAGAATAATTCACAATCTTTGTCTGCATCGTAGTCTGTTGTTCGGATCAGTCCGGAAAGATGTCCAATTCCGATGAATTCACACCCGGACAAAATAAACTGAATATCGGCATAACGACGATGAGCCTCGATTTTAGCCGTCGCTATTGACTTAGTATCATACTCTTGAACCAGTGCGAAAATTTCATCCCCGCGCAATTCAACACGCCCGACCGGAGTATCAACAGTGGCACTGGTGAGAAAATTGAATGCAATATTCCATGCTTCAGGCGCCATATTGGCAAAATACTGCCATTGCGAACATTTTTCAAAAATCATATTTGCTCCTATGAATTGTTTTAACTTGCGGTTTCAATTGTTGTTTCCGGCGGCGGCAAATGGAATTGCCCGCCCAAGGCGGCGACAAATTCCAACGCGTAAAATCTAAAGAAAACCGGAATCGGCAGAATCAACGTAACACCTATTACCGGAATTAATAACAGCAAAAATCCAATACAACAAGTCAGGAGACAAGCTATGAATACCGCGATTCCCGCCACCAATGAAAACAGGATATAAAAACAAGTAAATCTGATAAAACTGCCAAGGCTTTCTTTTAGCAGTTCCAGTGTCTGGCGCCATGCTGCAACTACCCCGGCCTGTGCCCAATAGATAACCGGAATTACGAGCTGATTGAATATATAACCAATCAACGTCATTGCGATGCTCCCGGCGAACATAATTGATACCCCGGATATCATCAAGGTCAGTTGAATTGTTTCCGGTGATAATATTTTCCTCGCCGCCAGGCAGGCTTTGAACCATGGCACAAATCCGAGACCGGCAATAAACAAACAGAGCAGAGACAATACTATGCTTACCGCGGCAAAGATAATATACCAGCAAAAAATTGCATTACCCATGATTTTGAATTCGTGCCAGGGTTGAGCGATTTCAGCTCGATTATGAATAAGATTGTCGATTAGAATAAATTTGAATCGCGACTTCAGCCACAACAGCACGAGGGAGATTATCAATGTGATAATGATAATCGCAAAAACTGTGATAATAATCCAGAAAATATAATTTGCCGGGATTTTCGTCTCGGTGGCGATGCGGTCAATGAATGTTCCGGAATCCCCATTAAAAATGCGGTCAAGAGCGGCAACAAACTCTTTAGTATCATTACTTTTACCGTTGCGCCCGGGTGAACGGAAATTGAAATTGCCAAAAGAAAAACCGCCATCCATTAACGAGGCCACCCAGACACAGATACCCAGTGACAGCCATTTTGCGAAACAAAACGGATTAAACAAGGTCTCCTTCATTTTTTGCCAGGCAACTCTGGAGACGTCCATACATACTATTTTTGCCATATTTGATTCTCCCTGTTTTATTTTAGTAAATTACTAAACGGTTATTTATTTTGAATAATAATATCATCCATTTTTTCAATTAGTCTAATAATCTTATTGCAAAACATATTGCTTTTTGTAACGATTCAACCTTTTCACCTATAAAACACCTGTGTAATGCTTCCCATTTGTCAATGGGAGCATTACACTTTTTCTCGGCTGTTTCATCTTTCTTGATCTTTTTTTCGCAAAAAAAACAAAAAATATTCGCTATGCTATTGACTTTTTAAATCAATTGTATTATAATAATTATAAATAAAAATACAACAGGTATAATAATGTCTCGTCCAACTTTATATGACAATTTCGTAAATGATATTGAGAAGCAGGTTAGGAGTAACGAACTTGCCGACGGGGAAATGCTTGCTACCGAGAAAGAATTTTCTCATCGTTACAGCTTGAGCCGTTCAACGATTAGAAAAGGTTTAAGTTTACTTGAAGAGAAAAGAATTATAAGTCGGCGCAGTGGGGTAGGTCGTTTTGTAAGTACTGGAGACGCTCGACAAAGACCTAAAAAAAAGTTGATTATTGCAACAGACTGCTTGGACAGTTCTTTTTATTATAATGAAATCGGCATCCATTTAAACCGTGTATCTAGCCGGGAAAATGCGCAATTATTGCTGACAAATGCTGAAGCAATGTTGAATTTAACGGTTGCGGATGTTGATGGAGCAATTATAACCAAATCAACGTTTGAGAATATTAATGATTTTGCGGTTTTGCCAGCCAAGGGAGTGCCATGTGTGATGTTCAATCGGTCTCCGTCTGATGAAAAGCTTTTTTATGTTGCGGTTGATTATTATTATGAAAGTTTCCGTGCTGTAGAATTGTTAATTAATTCCGGACACAAAAAGATAGCCTGTTTCGATTATCGAGATGCCAACGATGCCTTGGGAATTCGTTCAAAGGCCTGGGGTGATGCGTTACTTAAACACAATATGCATCCTGCCGATAATTTGAAGATTCGGCTTAGTGCTAATAATTTTGTTGATGAGGTAGAATATTTTTTAAGCACGACTATCGCGGATGCGGTTTTTTTGACATCAGGGAATGATTTAGCATTTTTTATTAATATGTGCGGCAAGTTTGCCGTCAAAATCCCGGAGCGGTTCTCTGTGATTAGTTTTGACAATGTTGAAGCTGTCAATCAAAAATTGCCGGTTAAAATTTCATACATAGAAATGCCTATAAAAGATATGGCGGAACAAGCCGTTCGGGCAATTGTAAATTTTTCCAATAATCGAGGCGCTGTTATTGATTGCCGAAAACAATATCGCGCAGAATTAGTAATAACTGAATCAATCAAAGAAAGGAACTAATCATGAGAAAGAAGTTCACGCTTATTGAGTTGCTAGTTGTCATAGCTATCATTGCCATTTTAGCATCAATGCTATTGCCTTCCTTGAATAAGGCGCGGATGAAAGGGAAGGGAATCAAATGCAAAGGCATAATGAAGCAGTTCGGCTATGCGGCGCAGATGTACCAGAATGATTACCAAGTATGTGTCCCGGTGGATTTTACCAATCAATGGCATACGAATATTGCGTTTAGGAGTTATCTGGGGATAAACAAAACGGTATCCCCTGGCAGCTACACTGCTGAACGAATTTGCCCTAACGCGCTAACCGCCTTGACTAATAATAATTTAATGGCTTACTCTTATGGAATGAATAATTATCACAACGCCACGATGAGTCCATCTTTTAGTCTCGCTCCATCTCGCATTAAGCGCTCGTCTTTGAAAATTCAATGGATAGATGCGACCGAGTGGTATTTAGGATATTCGGAAGCTAATACTTCATATACTAACTATCTAATCGGACGCGATTTTAACGGTAAAAATGTGTCGTCTCCTGTAGGTGTTGCGTATCGTCATTTGCAACGGACTAATATTACGTTTTATGATGGGCATGTAGATGATTTACCTTATGTTTCAGTGCAGCGAATCGGTACCGAAACCAGCAACCAGTCACGCTGGGATGTGATGAGTACGAAGGGGCCGTAAGATTATGTTTTTGAGAATTATATTGATATTTATAATACTGGCGATTTGCGGCAATATATTGGCTGAAGAGTTTAAGTGGAATACTGCGCTTTTAGGGAAGGTCAGCGGTGAAGTCAAGGTTTCGCAAGCGGAGCTTGCAATTAGTTGTGCCGGGCAGGACTCCGGAGAAGATTCAGGTGTTTTGGCGGCACAAAAATTCAACGACAACATTTGTATTACAGCGGAAGTTTCTAACTGTGTTCAGAGCCAGGGGAAAGGTATTCGCTTCGGAATTTTTATCCGTTCTGATTTGACACAAAATGCTTCATTCGTTGCCTTTGCCAAACGCCCTGCGAATGACTGGATAGTCGTAACATATAAGAAGCGCGCGGGTCAAAAAATTGAGGAGAAAGCTCTATATTTAGGTAATGGAAAAAACATTCGCTTCATGAGCTTGCAAAAAAAAGACAATAAAATTATTGCTTCATATTCTCCTGATAAATTAATTTGGTTCAAATTCTTTGAGCAGGAAATAATAATGCCGGAAACCAGCTATCATGGCGGTTTTTTTTCATCGGCACCAAACTCATCGTATGATGCATTATTTAACAACGTTCAAATTGAAAAGAATTTTTCAGATGATCCTGTTTCGTTTAAAAAAATTGAGCCATCAAGCCATGCACTTGATAATTTTGTCGGAATATTTCGGCTGAACAAAGCCCAAATGACGCCAAAAGATGAGAAGCATGCAAATGGTTATTTAGACCATTCTCCGTGGAAAAGAACTTATTATAAGAAGGATAATATCATTCCTCAATTGGAAATCTTGGGACCGGATGGAGTGGTTTATCCAAACTTCACAGGAGCCGGTTTGGCATCCAGGGAATTTAAAAACTTTCCGGTGGTCGGAGAAATCAATCCAGGTGATAAAAATTTTCATTCAACCCTTAGTGATATAATCTCCCGTGCTCCGGCATCAGGCGGGACGATCATTTTGAAAAACGGCGTACATCGTTTAAGCGAGCCAATGATAATTAATCGAAGCAATATTATACTGCGAGGAGAAAGTTTTGAACGTACTATAATTGAATTTTCATATGGATTGCAAGACAAACAAATCCGTTGGTTTTTCCCGTCATCAGGTACTGAAAAAACCAATGTCAATCCGATGGACTTGATTGAATTTCATGCTAATTTGGATTCTCCTGCAAATGGCGATAAATCAAAAATGGCTGGAGCTAAATTAAAGGTTGGCGATAAGGATGTTGCGGGTCTTAGATGGTCTGAAACGGAATTGGGGAGATTTCGTGTGAGTGTTACCGGAGAGCAAATTTTGCGGCAAGGTGTCGCGCCAGGCGAACATTCTTTGACGGCGCAAGTGACATGGAAAGATGGGACAACGACCGAATCAAAGACAAAAATAGTATTGGGCAATGATTACAATCAGTCCTCTTCAAGGTTTGGGGCGGATGCCGCGATCGCTTTCATGGGTGGGCAGTCACCAGGTAGATATTCGCCGCCATATAATATGAAGCGCGGTGACAAGTCAATAAAAAAAATTGCGGGTTTGCAAGTAAAAACCGGAGATTTATTGTTAATCCACGCAGGCCCTTCTGACGAGTGGATGAACATGGTTCGCGCTGTACCGCTGAACAATGGCGGGGCATCGTTGTATCGTGAAATAATAGCCAAAGTTGCAGACGTTAATAACGATGAAATAATTCTGGACAAACCATTGCGCCTTGATTTTGAAGGTGGCAAGTACACCTTCATTAAAAAGATAGAGGCCGTCAGCAATTGTGGAGTTGAAAATATATCGCTAAAAACTGTTGATAAAATTTGGACGCACGGCATTTATTTCAGCAACGCCTTTAATTGTTTTCTCAATAATGTCAGAATTGAAA
>CAYMSF010000010.1:0-26992 GCA_964392985.1 uncultured Victivallaceae bacterium
CCACCAGAATGTCTCCACTCTTTTGGGGCGGACTTTTAATCTAGCACTCTCCTCACCAGAAGCAAATCATTTTCTAACTTTTTTTAAAGTTTTTTCAACGTTTATAACTCTGAACTCAATAAATAGCCGCCCTATCCTCAAAAAATGGCAGATTTTTAGACTTTTTCTTCATTTTTTTGACCACATTTGTTAGTAAATTGTTATAATTCGATAAATCCAGTCGCTTGAAATATAACGACTGGATTGTTTTTTATTTAATAAGCACCGTTTTTATTTTTAGCTTGATTTACCTGAAATAACACGAATTATTATTCCCATAATTATTAAATTCATTACCATTGATGAGCTCAATTATAAATGTTTACTCTTGACCAATTGGCTACTGTTTGATATGTATGCAATATTATGTGCTGTTGATTTACTTAAATCATAGTGGACAAAGCTAATATCAGGAGTTAATTTATACTGGAATCAGGATAACATAATTCAGCGAAAAAAGCCTAATATATGCAGTATATTGCTGGTGCCTCGCTGAAACACACAAAGGAATAGGATAAAATGGCGACAGTACTTCCATTTAACGGATTATTACCCTCGCAAGAAGTTGCAGCAAAAGTTGCGGCCGTGCCATACGATGTAGTAAACACAGAAGAGGCGGCAAGTCTCGCAGCAGGCAACCCATTGAGTTTTTTGCGTGTTTCCAGGCCTGAAATTGAGCTTGAGGAAGGAATTGATCTGCACGATGATCAGGTTTATGCAAAAGCGCTGTCAAATTTTCAACGTTTATGCATTGAAGCGCCATTAAAACAAGATGCGAACAAACATCTTTACATTTATCGTTTAAAAATGGGCAAACATGTACAAACCGGCGTTGTCGGCGCCGTTTCTGCGGATGAATACAATCGCAACATTATTAAAAAACATGAAAAGACCAGAAAAGATAAGGAAGATGACCGTACCCGTC
Source organism: uncultured Victivallaceae bacterium (assembly GCA_964392985.1). GTDB lineage: Bacteria > Verrucomicrobiota > Lentisphaeria > Victivallales > Victivallaceae > CAYMSF01. The sequence goes on from CAYMSF010000010.1 coordinate 965, forward strand.
ATGTAATGACACTGCGTTCACACACCGGACCGGCATTTCTCACCTATCGTGACTCCGCAATAATTGACAGCAAGATTGCCGCGATTACCAGCACCACGCCGCTGTTCGACTTTACCGCACCGGATGGCATTGAGCATACCTTGTGGCGGGCTGATATCAATACAAGCGAGGAACTTTCAAAACTATTTAAAGCAATTCCCTATCTCTATATAGCGGATGGACATCATCGCAGCGCGGCCGCGGCGCGTACCGCCGCAGAATGCCGCCCGAAAAACCAGGAATGCCGTGGCGATGAAGATTATAATTTTTTCCTCGCTGTTACCTTCCCCTCCTCGCAATTACGCATTCTTCCCTATAACCGGGTAGTTAAAAGCTTGAACGGGATGAGCAAGGAAAAATTCATCACAATGCTGGAAAATAAATTTGTGGTCAGCCCCGCAGTCAACCCGCAACCAGAGCACGGCGGAGAATTCTGCCTTTACCTTGATCATCAGTGGTATCTGGTAAAACCCAAGTTCAATCCTGCTGAACTGGGGGTGATTGAAAGGCTCGACGTCAGCATTCTCCAAGACAATATTCTTTCACCACTGCTTGGAATCAATGACCCGCGTACCAGTAAAGAAATCGACTTTATTGGCGGCATTCGTGGTACTGCTGAGCTGGAAAAACTCGTTGACAGCGGTAAATATGCAGTAGGATTTTCCATGTTCCCGACGACGCTGGAACAGTTGATGGATATAGCCGATGCCGGCGAAATCATGCCTCCGAAATCAACGTGGTTCGAACCAAAACTTCGTGACGGCATGGTCTGCCATAACTTTTAGATGATGCCTGCGGCATCAAACGTTTATAGCACGAAAGACAGGGGATTGTTCGACCCTCACAGGGTCGCAGGTGGATTTGATCGATTTTGCTATAAACGTGTTATCCCGCTGGGATAATAAAAAGTCTAACTGAAATGAGATAGAGACGATCCAAGGCACTCGTCTTTTTTTAAAATTTCAACATTATAGAGTATAATCTAAACCGATTTATGAAAAAACGAAACGGTCTTTACCGTTTCGTTTTTTATTTGCTGTCAGCTATTACTGTTCCGGATCTTTTTCTTTTGCCGCGGTTTTCTTCTTCTTCGGCAGACTTTTCTTGGCGGCAACTTTTTCTTTTGAAGGCGCGTTAGTCACGCTTTTATCGAATTTAGCCAGTTCCTCAGGGTTGTCAATAACCGCAACGCGGCGGTATCCCCAATCAAGCAATTTGCGTACTGCCAGATTACGGTCATTTGAAGATTTATACCCTGTTACAACGGCTACAAGGCGTTTACCGCCGCGGACACAGGTTACAGTGATGCAGAAGCCGGATACGCGAATGTATCCGGTTTTCATGCCATTAACACCGGCGCAATCTCTGACCAGCTTATTGGTATTGGTAATAACTTGATAAGACTTGTTATTCTTTTCTCTGAATGAGTCATAGACTTTGGTCGTCCAGGTTAATAACTGCGGATACTCCAGCAACTGTTCTGCCAGTATCGCCATACCTTCAGGACTGCTTTTAGAATTTTCACCGGACTCGTTGGGTAATCCATGCGGATTGACAAAAGTGGTTGAAGGCATCTTCAACTGTTTAGCGCGTTCATTCATCTTATTAACGAATCCGGCGACATCTCCGCCACTCAAAAAATCGGCCACCAGATATGCAGAGTCATTGGCGCTCTTAATGGCAATCGTTTTCAATAATTCACCCAGCGGAAAGCTTTCTTTCGGGTCGAGATATACTTGACTGCCGCCTATTTTTGAAGATAATGGAGTAACTTGAACCATTGTTTCAAGCGTGATCTCCGGGCGTTTCTGCATCGCCTCAAAAGCCAGCAATAGAGTCATCATTTTAGTCATAGAAGCAATGGGTTCAGCCTCGCGTGGATTCTTCGCCCACAAAACATTCCTGCTGTCCAGGTCAACGAGAATACCGCTGGTCGCCTCGCTGGAAAGGGCAATACAAGGGATATTCCCGTCAATCGCATCTTTATAGCGAAAAAATTTTGTTGGAACCGTAGTGGGCTTTATCGCATTAGCATTACCCGGGATTCCAGTTTTAGCGCCATCGGCCTTGTCTGCATCTGTAGCAGTCTGTGCGACCGCTGGCGGAACGGTGGATTCCGTCTTTTCACCCTTGAAAAACATGCGAATAACAACAAAATGAGCAACAACTATCACCACAAGAATCGCTCCGAAAGTCAAACATTTCTTCATAGTTTCAAAATCCTGGTTATATTGATTCAGAACGGTTCAATGCGCTGAACAGCGCAGCGATTGCCGCCCGGTCTATATTTGAATGTTGTCCGGCACCGTAAATTAATTTACCATCGCCCTGCCGCTTGATGCCGACAAAAGCAATAGCAACGGCATCTGCGGAATGCCCCATCGATTTTTCCGAGAAGTCGTCGAGGATAAATGCCGGCACGGCCGGACAGCTTTGCAACGCATTTGTTACTGCGGAAATGGGACCATTGCCACGGCCACAGAGCTGATGATTTTTTCCTTTGACGCTGACGGTTAAACCGAGAGTAATCTGGTCGCCTTTTTTATTGCTGTTCAATTCGCGATTAAATTCTTTCAGCTTGAAAATGCCGGAGACATTGACAAAATTGTCCAAAAACATCTGATAGACTTCCTGTGAGCTGATTTCTCCGCCTTTGGCATCAGCCAGACGCTGAATAACCGCGCCAATCTCCGGCAACATCTGTTTCGGCGGAAAAATGTGAAATTCTTTTTCAAGCACGAACGCTATTCCGCCCTTGCCGGACTGGCTGTTAATGCGAATGAGTTTTTCATAGTTCCGCCCTATGTCAGCCGGATCTATGTGCAAATACGGCACTTTCCATCCCTGCAGGAAAAAAGCTGAGCTTTCCGCAATTCTATCCATTCCCTTGCGAATTGCATCCTGATGAGAACCGGAAAATGCAGTAAATACCAGTTGTCCGGCATAGGGATGCCGCGGATGTACATCAATCCCGGAACAATCTTCAACGATTCTCACGATTTCAGGCATATTGGAAAAATCCAGACCAATATCAATCCCGCGGGAAAAGAGATTCAACGCCAACGTTGTAATATCCAGATTGCCAGTGCGTTCACCGTGACCGAAAATAGTACCTTCAACACGGTCCGCTCCGGCAAGCAAAGCCATTTCGCTGGCGGCAACAGCACACCCCTGGTCATTGTGGGCATGAATGCTGATTGTGGTCTCTTTCAAATAAGGATAATGCCGGCAGAAATATTCAATCATATCCGCATATTGATATGGCGGACGCCTTTCCACGGTTGCAGGAAGATTCAGGATAAAATCCTTCTTTTTTGATTTTCCCCAGGTTTCCTTGACTGCCTTGCAGAGATCAATGACGAAGTCCAGATTGCTGTCAGTAAATTCTTCAGGTGAAAATTCATAGCCGATTTTTCCAGTCATCCCGCTGGATTTTATGGCTTTCATAATCATGCTGGTGCCTTCCACCGCCATATTTTTGACAGCGACGGGATCACGGTCAAAAACGAATTGTCCGTGTAATTCCGATGTCGCCACATAGCAGTGAATTATTGCCTGTTTGACACCGAGCAACGATTCGACAGAGCGGTCAATCAAATGTTTTCTGGCTTGAGTCAGAATAGATATCCGGACATCGTCAGGAATGCGATTTTCCTCAATCAGTTTTCTGACAAAGTCAAAATCATCCTGAGATGCAGAGGGAAATCCAACTTCGATTTCTTTAAAGCCTATGTTGACCAGCAATTCAAAATAAGCCATTTTTCTCGCCGGATTCATGGGTTCGGGTAAGGCTTGATTGCCGTCGCGAAGGTCAACAGATGTCCATATCGGCGCATGGGTAATCTGCCGGTCAGGCCATTGCCGCCGGGTAATTGCGATTGGTTCAGGGTAACGATATTTCGGGTAATTTTTCATAACAAATTCATCCTTGCAAAGTGATGCCAGAGGGAATATACCGTATGGCAATCACGAAAGCTGTTCATCTTTAATTAATTTTTGAACAGCTAAACATTCAAACAGAGAATATATACCTGCTTATGGAAAACTCCAATTAGATTAAGGAATATTTTTGCGAGTTTCGGATAAACGTGATATTTCTCAGCGTTTGCTGTTAATTATTCTCACAGCTGCACACGCCGCGCCAAAACCATTGTCAATATTAACAACAGTAACGCCGGCGGAGCAACTGTTTAACATTCCGAACAAAGCGGTAAAGCCGTTCAGAGCCGCGCCATAGCCGATGCTGGTAGGAACTGCGATAACCGGGCATTTTACGACGCCACCAATAACACTTGGCAATGCGCCCTCCATCCCGGCGACCACAATTATAGCATCGGCGCGTCTAAGTCGGTCGGCCTCGGCAAAAAGGCGGTGAATACCGGCAACGCCAACGTCTGAGAGCAGTTCCGCCCCGCAATCGCACAACTCGGCGGTGTGTTTCGCCTCTAACGCAACTTTCAAATCGGACGTGCCGGCGCTGACAATTAAAATCAAACCGTTTGTTGTTGATTTTATGGATTGGTTACGGAGAATAAATGTCCTTGCCAACGGGTCATATTCGGCTGCCGGAATTTCACGTGCCAGTATCTCTCCGGCATCGGGCTTGATTCTGGTCACAAGGACATGACTGCCATGGCGGCTGACCTCAGGGATGATCTGGCGTAATTGCTCTAATGATTTACCTTCGCCATAAATGAATTCAGGGAAACCGCAGCGGTGTTGCCTGGAGTGGTCGATTCTGGCAAATCCCAGGTCGCCAATTTCTTCATCTTTGGCAAGAGCGGCAAAGGCGGAAAAAATATCAATCTCTCCAGCCTTTATCCGTTTTGCCATTTCAATTATATCTGCTTCAGAATTCATTATTTTTCCATCGCCTAGTGTACAAATCCAATAAAAATTAATAAATATATCAAAATCTTGTGTAACTTAATCTACCTTTATTACGCGATTTATCAAACTGAAATTGCAATAAGGAATGACTGAACAACTGCCCGGTCAGTGTTCAAGCCTTAATGCGGCGCCAGTAGAACCAGCGGATACCACGGTAAATTCCGTAAAATACCATATAACAAAATCACGCCAAGCAGAGTCCAGCCGGTAATTGGATGAATCATCAAACGTTTATTGCATAGCAGGATTGCGACCGCTGGAACAAGGAAAAAAATCAGTTGGTTTTTGGCAAACGCACCGGAAAAATCTCCGTGCAGGAGACAAATAATCAACCTCATGACACCACAGCCGGGACAATGCAGACCAGTGAGTTCATGGAGTGGACAGGGCGGAAAAAGAGAGGCGAGCGGGAGCTTAAATAGAACAACAGCTACGATTCCAACTAAAATTCCGAACGCAATTCCTAAGTATAGCCACCGTCGCATGAATTTATCGTATTATTGTGGTTGAGGAAAGTTGGCCAAAGCTCCAGCCATACTGATTGCGACCCAGATTATTTGAGAAACCAGACCTAGCCCGAAAGCAATCCAACACCATTTTTTGGCTTGCGCCGCAGCTTTTGTCGCTCCTTCAAGATCGCCGGCAGCTGCCTTAGAGTTGACCTGACAGGAATAGACTATTGCCGGAATACCAAGCGGCAGACAACACAGCACGGTTACCAGAATTGACCAGACGAGATAAGATTTAACACTGACCGCACCCAAAGGCGCATCACAGCCGACGCAATTAACAGCAGTTTCTTCGTTCTTTGCTCCGCATTTTCTGCAAAACATTCGACACCTCGCAGTTAGATGGTTTATTTATTATGAGTCGCTTGTGAACAAATTTTGTCTGTTTTTCGTGATTTACAGGTGGCTCATTAGTAACGGCAAACGGTAGAAATTATTATACCGATAAAGATAACCCCGTAGAGCAGTGAAAAAACAGTACCGAGAAACATTCCGTTCCATGAATGGGTACGGTCCTGCGTTCCGGGGCGGGCAAGCGCTATGCCTTTTGAACCGAGGATTATCGCGGCGATTCCAACCGGAATGCCGAGGAAAGGAATCACCGATACCATGCCGAGATAGTAGGACCAAAGCGCAAATTTATTAACATCTACTTCCGCAGCCGGCTTTTCTTTCGGCTTCTTTTTACGGTCAAAAACATAGCCGCAAAGTTGGCAGGAATAATTGACTTTATTGTTTGAGGCGCCACATTTCCTGCAAAGCACAACGTCAGCATCCAAATCGCTGACCAAGGCACACTCCTCGCAACGAATACTCTTTCCATCTTCCTGAACAAACGACTTTTTGCACTGTTCACAAACGATTGTTTCTGGCATAGTTGTTCCCGAATTTTCTATGAGCTATTAACTTCCTGTCAAATTATACTCTTAACAACGTGATGGTGGAATCACCGGTTAAAGCAAAATATAATCACGATGCTAACTGCAATTTTCCTCCGGCGTATTAAAATACTTCCTCAATAACTAAAATACCGGCAATTTTACCCTTGATTCAGACAATGTTTTGGATAAAGATTAATTACTTTGTAAGACACAATAGATGTAAAATGATGAAAATCAACAAAAAATATTGTAATTTGTTATTTAATTCAATTTTAAAACTAAATTTACGCTAAACGCGATTCCGTAATGAATAGAGAATATGTCATCTTGATGAATTCACTCATTCCGCCGCGATACATAATAAATCCGCTGGTAGCCGCAATCTGCAGCCAATGATATTTTGCGATCAGGAAAGCGTGATGAAAATTGCGCAATTTCATCATTAATACGTCCACCCCATAAAACAGCCCAATCCAACGGTTGATCCGGCATAACTTTTCTTCGCGGGTTATCAAAGTGCCAGGATTCTTCATTAATTCCGCATAATCTGCCGTAGAGACCTATGGGATAAGGGTCCGCCATAAAGCTGATGTAAGTATTACCGGGGACGGTTTTACCGCTCAGTTGCTGGAGTTTTTTAATCATCCCTGCGGGATTGTATGACGCTCTGATGTAGTAGGGGCTGAAATAATCATCAACTCCCCTGTCCGCAACAATCTTATCGGAAATAAATTCCGCCGCGGAATGTTGAATTAAACCCCAGAAAAATACGATTGACAACGCGGCAAACAGCCAGGTTACTGAATAGCGGATACGCTTCAAACGGAGGACGGCAACTAAATGCGAAAGGTTTTGGCAAAGCAAAAACAACCACACTGGCAGCAACGGGAAAAAAATCCGCGGAAATGGCGCCGGACTTCTCATTAAAAAAAATAGCGCTGGCAACAGCAGAATACAGCATGTGAGCAATAACCGCCACCCGGCATGATTGCGCCGGGACTGCCATGGCAACTGCCATATAACTGCCGGCAATAATGGCAACACGGCAATAATAATGGCAGTGTAAAACATAACCATGGCGGCGACCGGACTGCTCCATCCCTCCTTCAGCGCTGCCGCTTTGAGCAGACTTGGCAGTATAGGAACATAAAAAACTGCGGCGGTAGCAGGCGGAATAATCGCGAGAGGCAACCAGCGGAATATTGCTGATTTGCTCAAAGGCAACGGAAAGAACAGCACTATTATTGCAATAAACGCAAAGATACACGTCGGCATCACCCCGACGGCAAGCCAGGCAATCAGGAAGTATCCGCCCAAAATGTACCAACTGCGTTTTTTCATCCAGCATCTGGCCAACTCTAAACCAATCAAAACCAGCAGAAAAGCAAGCATGTAGCCACGTACCGCAACCGCGTAAATACTGAATGCCGGAGTTGAGGCAAGACAACCGGCAACTGCAACTGCCGCCAGCATACCAAAACGTTTCCGCCAACGGCAATAAATAATAATCACCGCAGTTAGACCAAAAATCAATGAAAGCAACCGCAAAAAAAGATCTAAGGTTATTTCCGGAGAATAGAGCTCGAACCACAACTTCAAAATAGCGGTATAAACAATATGATTATTGGGAATAACGTAAGCATGGTAGATCTTTGATATTGACGGCAGCAGCATAAAATTAGTAATGGTGACGGCTTCGTCAAACCAAAAGGGGCGAAAAATCCCGTCGCGGGTAAAAAAAACTACAATGCAGACCAAGCCGGCAATAATCAATAAATGCTGTTTAATATTATGCCCTGGCTGAATCATAGCGGAATATTCCGTGTAGTATTATGATGGCAAATCGAGTAAAATGCGAATCAACCGGTCGCCGCGCAAGAGACCAAGGGAGCCTTCTCCGGCGGCAATTTCAGAATAATGTAAAACACCATCCGGTTTGATTCCAGATCCGCAAATCGCCAGTGGCACCGGTTCAACAGTATGCTGTCTGAGTTCAATCGGTACCGGATGATCGGGTAAAATGGCAAACCTTATCGCCTGTCCTGCCAGCGCTTTCATCACGGGAGCAATAATTTTTGCATCAAAATCTGCGATTGCCTGCATTTTTAATTCCAAATCTCCCATGTGCGAACATTCATCAATCGCCTCAACGTGCAAATAGACAAAATCATGGGTTTGAATTGCTTCAATTGCCGCTTGCGCCTTGCCTGCGTAATTGGTATCAATAAATCCGGTAGCGCCCGGGACATCAATAACCTTCATGCCGGCACATTTACCGATACCCTTGATAACATCCACTGCGCTGATAATCGCTCCGCTCCGACCAGAATAGCGCTCACTGAAAGACTTTAACGCCGGTTTTTTTCCTGGACTCCATGGCCAGATGTGCGTCGCCGGCATGTTTTTCCCTCCATTGAGTGGGTGCCCGGCAAGAAACTTCGCCACTTTTGCACAAAGATCATCGAGAAAAGCAACGGTGTGCAACGCTTTGGAATTGCCCGGCAAAGGAGTCAGACGCAATTCATCAATATGAATACCTTGCGATGAATCCGGCTTGGCATAATCAACGGCATCAGAAAATTCTTCGCCGTGAAGAATCAATAAATTGCGGTAACTGACTCCGGGAAAGAAACTTACTTTGTCACTTCCGAATTCTCTTTGCAAATCACGCATGATGGCATTGGAGTCCTGATTGTCAATATGACCGGCAGAGTAATCCTGCAGAATACCTTCCTGTGACACCGTCACCAGATTACAACGCCAGGCAATATCATTTGCCGCCAGTTCAATATTCTGGCTGATCGCCTCAATCGGACCTCTGCCTGGATAATTCTCCTCCGGATAAAACCCCAGCACGGACATATTCGCCACATCCGATGAGGTAGGCAAACCATCCGGCAAAGTCAAAAACATCCCATTGACGCCGTTTGCGGCGATACTGTCCATTGCGGGCGTCGGCACATATTCCAGCGGCGTTTTCCCGCCAAGTTGCGCCAAAGGTCTGTCTGCCATTCCGTCGGCGAGAAAAATGATTCCTTTCATCTACAGGTAACCTTATTTTTACTATTATTGCATTGCAAATGCATCTTTAACACTTAAAATCGCTATAACTTAACTGTATTCCGGGACAAATTCAATAAAATCACGGTTAATTTCGGAATATTCAACCATGATTATTACCCGGAATAATCCCAAACTTAATTTATAAGCAATTTATAGATAATATTTTATGGATTATACCATGTTCTTTTTATTGACACAAGTTTGACATGAATAAACGTAATCAAGGCTGGACTGTTTGTAACAATAATTTTTTGCAAGCGGTATAATAATTAAAATTGTTTTTTTATCAAAAAGTAAAAGTCCAACAAATTTTCATTGATTTTCTTAATATCCGTTGATAGTCAATGATTATCAAATTTCATGCCAATATGTTTGTAATTTATCGTAAAAAGGCATAACATCTTGATTATTAGCTCAAATAAATTTTATTGAAAAAAACACAATATATTGTGGTTTGTAAATTTGAAAGTTCAACATTATGTATCTAAATTAGATTTCAGTTAGAAATTAAAACAACTCAAAAGCGATAGTAACGCAATAGGGCGGCATCCGGAGTTGTTTCGGTTTGAATATGTAGTTTGAGTAAACGTATTTCCAAGGGGGAAATAACGCGATGGTAAATGCAACAGAGACAATCAGAAAAATCAAGAAGAGGGATGGCAGGGTAGTTGATTTTGATTTGGACCGGATTACGCTGGCTGCGGGCAAAGCATTGAAAGCCGCCGGTACCAATAATGAAAAACTTGCCGGAACAATAAGCAGTGATGTAATTAAAGCAATCCAGGAAAAAGGGATGAAGCCGGAAGAAGTTCCGGATATAGAACTGATTCAGGATCTGGTTGAAAATGCTTTTATCAAGCGCGGACTGTCAAAAGCTGCCAAGCTTTACATTTTATACCGGGCGCAACACAACAAGATGCGCGAAGGTAAAAAATTGATGATGGACGTTCAAGACCTCGTGGCGTCATACATCGACCAGGAAGATTGGCGGGTGAATGAAAACTCAAATGCCGGCTATTCCTATGCCAGTTTGTTGAACCATGTCAGTGGAACCGTGATTGCGCACTACACTTTGTCCAATATCTATCCGAAAGAGATTGGAGATGCCCATACTAATGGCGACTTCCATTTGCACGACCTTTCCTGCGGAATTGTCGGATATTGCGCCGGATGGAGCTTGCGCCAACTTTTGACAGAAGGATTCCGCGGACGTGGCGGCAGAGCAAGCGCCGGAGCCGCAAAACATTTTGATACTGCGCTTGGACAGATTGTCAATTTTCTGTCAACATTGCAGACGGAATGGGCGGGTGCTCAGGCATTCAGTTCATTTGATACACTTTTGGCGCCGTTTGTCCGTTCTGACAAATTAGAATATTTGGAAATCAAACAGAACATTCAACAATTTGTATTTGGTTTGAATATTGCCAGTCGCTGGGGACAAACACCGTTTACCAACCTTACTTTTGACTGGGTTGTTCCTGATGATTTAAAAACTTCGCCGGTAATTATCGGCGGTCATCCGATTGAAGGTCAGTATTACGGCGATTTCCAGCATGAAATGGATTTGATCAATCGTGCCTTCCTTGAAGTAATGAGCGAAGGTGACCGCGACGGCAGAATATTCACTTTCCCGATTCCCACCTATAATATTACCAGTGATTTCAACTGGGACAGCGACAACGCCAAATTACTCTTTGCCGTAACGGGAAAATACGGTTTGCCCTATTTTCAGAATTTTATTAACAGCGATTTGAATCCGGGAGATGTGCGTAGTATGTGCTGCCGTCTTCAAATGGATATCCGCGAACTGCGCAATAAGGGCAATGGTCTGTTCGGCGCCGGGGAGCAAACTGGTTCAATCGGCGTAGTGACTATCAATATGCCGCGCCTGGGCTACATCTCAAAAGATGAGAAAGAATTTTTTGCCCGCCTTGGCAATTTGATGGAACTTGCCAAAGAATCAATGGAGATTAAGCGCAAAGTAGTACAACGTTACCTGGACGGTGATTTGCTGCCATATACCAAAACTTATCTTGGCACATTAAAAAATCACTTCAGCACGATCGGTCTGGTCGGAATGAATGAAGCCTGTCTTAATTTTCTGGGATGTTCAATTTTTGATCCGGAAGGTCTGGATTTCGCTACCCGGGTTTTGGATTTCATGAGGGATAAAATTGCGGATTTTCAAGCTCAAACCGATCATATTTACAATTTGGAAGCGACTCCTGCAGAAGGTACCAGTTTCCGTCTGGCGCGAATTGACCGGAGACTCTATCCTGACATTATTTGCGCCGGTGATGCCAATCCGTATTACACCAATTCGTCACAACTTCCTGTCGGCTATACTGACGATATTTTTGAAGCATTGGATTTACAGCAGCCGTTACAGCAGAAGTACACCGGCGGGACCGTTTTTCACGGTTTCATCGGGGAACGCATTGAAGATGCGGCTCAAGTTGCAGCGCTGGTAAGACGTGTTGCCGAAAATTACAAAATACCGTATTTTACAATTACGCCTTCGTTCAGCATCTGTCCGGTTCATGGTTATGTTCCGGGCGCGCATGAAAACTGCCCGTTGGAAGCAGAAGGATTAAAAGTGGTAGGCTGATAAACCGTTATTAAAAAGTAATAAGTATAAATTTATAATGTTCCTCCAGCATCCCACCCATGACGGAGGAAGTGATTATGAGTAATTAACAATAAAGACCTGAATCAAATGACCGGCGCAAACAGGGATAGTTGCGCTCTCGGGCCGGAGTTGGAACAACACCAGGGCCGCTGGAAGTTAAAGTTCAGGATAAAAATTTCAAGGAGTTGAAAATGGCAAAGTGTGGAGCAAAAACAGAAGTGTACAGTAGAGTGTGCGGGTATTTCAGACCAGTGGCAAATTGGAACAAAGGAAAACGTGAGGAGTTTAAAGATCGCAAAACGTATTCCGCTACTCCATGTGCCTGCCGTAAGGAAGCCGTAGCTTAATTTGTCCGTAAAACATCACTCCTGCCCCGTATTTAGAAAATAGCGAGGCGGGAGTGTTTTTTTCACTATCTGTTGACACCGTAAACCGGCTTTTGAAATGATTAACCGAACCGGATATGCCGGATAATATTGAAGTTTGTTTATGAACATTCGCGGCTTGCAAGCTTTTTCCCTGATTGACTTTCCCGGCAAACTCGCCTGTGTTGTTTTTGCCGGTAATTGCAATCTCCGTTGCCCTTACTGCCACAATCCCTGCCTGGTTTTCGACCCGGAAAGCCAACCGGAAATCAGCGAAGAACAATGCTTTAAATTTCTGGATAAAAGACAGGGACGACTCGACGGTGTCGTCATCAGCGGCGGCGAACCATCATTACGGCGCGGGTTATTGGGTTTTATCAAGAAAATCAAGCAAAAAGGGTTCCTCGTTAAACTTGATACCAACGGAAGTTTGCCGGAAAAAATCTTTGAGTTGCACCATGACGCCGGACTTGATGCTCTTGGCGTAGATTACAAAGCGCCGGCATACCGGTATAATGAAGTTACCCGTTCCGACATTCTGCATCTCGCGGAAAACGTCTTGAGCGTAATCGCATTTGCGGTTAAACAACAGATAAAAATCGATGTACGCACTACTGTACACCGCAAACTGCTGCCGGAATCAGATTTGAAGATTATGCGTAAAGAATTAGATGATACCGGCGCGGTGCAATGGGCGTTGCAACAGTTTAACCCGGTTGATATTATTGAAGAGGATTTATTGCAGTTTGAAACCTATTCTGATACGGAATTGCTGGCGATAGCCCGGAGCATGGAAAATACCCGGGTGCGTGGTCTCAAGGGTATCATTCTTCATCAGTAAGTGTTTAACAGGCGGAATTTCATGATTAACCGGATACTATTGAAAAATTTTAGAAATTATCCGAACGCAGATTGCCGTTTCTCCAAGAAAATAAATGTTTTTACCGGTCGCAACGGACAAGGTAAAAGTAATTTACTTGAAGCGATATTTTTCCTCTGTTCATTACGTTCATTCCGTACTGCTCAAATTCGTGATTTGAGAACTATCGGGCAAAAAAATCTTGCTGTCTGCGCCGAGATCAAGCGTCACGAATGGACTGAATTACTTGAAATTGAAGTTACCGAGGAAGGGCAGCGCCGCTTAAAAATTGACGGCAAATCCATCAATCGCGCCAGTGAATTCGTCAAAATAATGAAAGCGGTAGCTTTCGCCCCGAATGATATTACCATCATCAATGGCAGTTCAATTCAGCGTCGCCGTTTCATGGATATGTTTATCTCCATGATGGAACCGGAATATCTGACCGCGCTGCATGAGTATTCGCTCGCGTTGAAATCGAGAAACGCCGCACTTAAAAGTCATCGAAATCTGAACGTTGCCCGCGCTTTTGAACCGACTCTCGCCGCCAATGGCAGTTTTATAATTACCACCCGGATTCGGTACAGCCACATTCTGGAGCAAAAGGTTGAAGAACTGCTCCGCCTGTTTTTTACTGACACCTTTTCGTTTCAAATTAAATACCGCCACTATGGCAGAGCTGATAAATATGATAAATACCTGCATTACTTTGAACAGGAAAGAGAGAAAGAACTGCGGCGGGGTTACGGTGCATTCGGACCGCATCTCGACGATTTCGACTTCAATTATAATGATAAAATATTACGCACTTATGGTTCTACCGGACAGTGCCGCTTGACCGCTTTATGCTTAAAGATGGCTGAAGTCAACCTCTTCGCCGAAACAACCGGACCGGCTGGAATCATAGTTCTTGTTGACGATGTTACCGGTGAACTTGATGTCGTTATAAAAAGTGCTTTTTTTAAGGTAATCAATCAGGCTGGACAAATTTTTTTCACGTTCACCGAAGCCCCGAAAGATGAATACTTCAATAATGCCTCACATTATCACATCGAGAATGGACATTGCAAAACCATCCCGACATGACCAGTCTTTTTCAGCGCAGAAACGTATTGACTGTCAGAGCCAAGTAAATAACATCATAGACAGAAACTTTCAGCGACATAAGCGAATATTGACTTACTGTGGTAATTTGTCGGGGTTTTAATCTTAATATATTCTGAAGACCATAAAGGGTGCACAATTACAAGCTGTTGTTCATCAATTATTATCGGCTCAACTCCGCTGGGAGCTTTAAACTTTTTAAAATATTTTCTTATAAAACTTTCCCAGTGAGTCAAACTGAACCCAATTTGTGCATTTTCATCTTTTGCTAAATAAAGCATATCTAAGCCTAGTCGCCAGTTGAGATATTCATGGTAATAAAAATTGCTATAATCTCTGATGCAGTCATAACATGACATAAAACACTCATGTGTTTTCAACATTTCTTTAAATTTTGATTTTGAATCTTCCTCAATATAGACGTTGATTATGTCATTTTTAATTGCAGCATGGTTTCTATATAAAAAATTGCAAAACCCTGAGCCATTTTCCATAGTATCAGCAAAAAATATTTCGCCGACTGTTTGATTGTTTGCGGAAACGACGCGAAAATCCACACTGAGTTCAGATAGATCAACGTCAAGATATTCACAGGCAGATTTTCGCAATAAATATCCTAATGATATATAGGCGGAGCGGATAAAAATAGCATTTTCGCCAATCGGATTGAGATCCAAATAAGACGACTTCATTTTTTTAAGCCTAAGGCTCAATACTCCAGTTGTTTTTATTGCGAGTAGTCCGGCAGAAAAAATATTATTGTGAGTTGATGCGGTAGTATGAGTCCAAATACCATCTTGATTTTTAATAAATGGAAAAAGTTTCTTGTCGTTATCATTTAACAAGAATATTTGGGCATCATTCATTGAAGCGATAGTTAAATTGGTCTCATCTACGGCTTCAAAATTTTTAATATCACAATCTAATTGTGATGCGTAATTTTGTGAAACCCAATCACCGTAACCCGTATAATTTTTCGGGGGAGCGCTAAAGTCGACCGCAAAACCTAATGGTGTAATTGTTTTAATTGTGCCATGTTCACTGCCGCATACGGGACATGTAATTTTATCATTTGAACTTGAATGAGATTTGATATAACCACAGTTACAAGTAAAAATATCTCTGATATATCCGCGACCATCTTGGGCGACAATGCAACCTCTATCTCTTTGCCAGTCAACAAGTCCGGTTACAGTATAAATCAATTTATCTTTGACCACTTGGCTACCCGGAGCAAAAGAATTAATAGCCGTTTCTAAATCACGTTGAATTATATTTTCGCTCACAGGAAGTTGACGCGGTTTTTTCAGATAAAGATTCCTAACTTTTGTGGGGAAACCGAACATCGGCAATATCCCGGCATTTGCCAACCTTTCGCTCAATTCTGTTTGTGGAAATTCGTTATTTGAAGCAACTATAAACGAAATTTTTTCGCACAATTGCTTGATGACATAATTAATAATTCTCGTGCGCAACTCTCCGTCAAGCATAATTCCATAAGAAACCGCGTCAATAATCTTCACGAGATTATCCCGATGCTGGTTGATCCATTTCTCAATTTTTGGCCTGCGTGAATTCCAATCGGATGCCAAGCCAAAATTACCATGAACCGCAGCACTAGAGGGATCGATTTCTTCATCCTTAAATGCTGCTCGCAATAATTCCTTAACAACCATTCTTTTGATTATGGTTTCATTAGATATATCAAGGTATAGCGGGCGTGATGGCGCAGCGATCAATCTCTCCGGCTCAATATAATGGGCAAAATCATGAGAATTATTTTTTGCGACGGTCAAAGCGAACGCCCATGCGTTACCGCGTCTCCCGGCGCGCCCGACGCGTTGCTGATAATTGAAGCGTTGGGGGGGGATATTCCCTAGCATAACAGCGTTCAATGAGCCAATATCTACTCCAGCCTCCATCGTGGTAGTGACACTCAGCAAATCGATTGAAAGTGCTTTTTTAATAGGATCTTCATTCTCTAAGAAAACATCCTGAAAATGACGTTGTCGCATTATTCTATCAAGCGAGTCGGTTTGCCCAGTAAGTTCTTCGCAATGCAAACGAAACTTTTTCTCGGATTGGGCAGAAACGTAATAATAATTTTCTTTAAAATTATCGTCGGTTGACCGATCCCCACCCACCGGCAATTTCGCATAACAGTTTACACAATGAAAATTCGCATTATGCAAATGCAATGTCCGGCACTGAGGACAGCGCCACACCTTATCATCTTCTTCCAGTAGCTCTACGGTCAAATTTTTTCCGGTCGCCGAAATTACCAGCGGATTATCGCAAAGCGTGCCGTCATTAATCAATAAGTTTTTGAGATCATTAAGTTCATTGTTCGAAACACCAATTTTGTTGAAATAACTGCCTACTGAACGCGGGATGCTACTACTCGCCCACTCGTTGCCGTATAATCGGCGATTTTCGCCTAAAAGTCGAATAAAAGTATTGATTTTAATGTCATTAGGATGTCTAACATGACGAACTAGACCAAGACCAAGAGCTTCAAAAGAGCGTCGCGGAGCTGGAAACAAAACTCGCAAAATCTCTTTAAGTAATTCACATTCCAAGCGGTCTCTTAAGCCGTCTACCGGTGCGTTCCCTCCTCTGTTTGCGCCGTAATAACAATCGGTCCATCTTGTTCCTGCATCGTTAGAAAAGAAAGTTGGCTTAGGTCCAGCAGGGCAAATGCCTAACTTAATCAGTTGCTGCGCAATCGTCTTAGATAAACTAGAAACATGTACTTGCTTCAATTCGATTTTTATTATATTGATAGCCTTTTGGTCCCCGTCGGAAGCTTGATCAGCTAAATCATCATCTATCCCCAATAATCGTAAGTCCCTCTTTAATGCACGTTCTTCCAAACGAGATAAATTATCAAATTTATCAATCTCAACAATGGCGTTTTTCTGTTTCTGGCGATCTTCTTTTATCGTTCTAAGCACCAATTGACGCATTAAATCACGATAGTGATCCAATTCAATTCCGGATGACAATTTTGCCGCTCCTTGTCTGCTATCAGAGAATATTATCAGCTTCTCACTAAAATCCTCATCACCACTATAATTTTGCATTGCGGAAAATAGTGAATCAGCCATCAATTGGTTGACTTTTTGCACACCAGTTCCATGCTTATAAAAAGGGGTTAATTGTTTATCGTCCCGTTGTTTCGATTCACAGGATGGACAATAATTCGGATATTGTCCATTATTGCCACCGTTACAACTTGTGACCAAATAATTTCCAAAGTGTGTTGTTCCTGTCAATTTAAATGTTCCCTGCATCGGTTCAAATTCACATCTTTGCCAATTATCAAATTCCAGACCTTCATTTGGTAACGGCATAATAAACTTTTTGGGATAAGTTTCTCCAGGCGGTAACATATCTATGAACTCGCCGTTTTTTTCAAAACCATCGAAACAAGTTTCGCCGCAGTATCGGCAAATGGCTAATGCATAAACTCTGCCACCACATTCGCAACGCTTTATAGGTGATAAATATAATTTTCCGAGTTTTCTTTCTGTGTATTTGAAGTCATTAGCGACTGCCGTACACTCATGATTGCTACATGCGTATAACATATCAATGTTTCGAAAGAAATAATGAATTCTTAGCGTTGGTATTTTTTGTCCAAGGTTGCCGGCTAATTTTATGCAGCGCAATAATACTTGGAACGCCTTCCAAGCATCTTCCTTATCATCATTGAAAATGTTTTTTATCAATTTCCCTGACAACAATGGAAAATTGGAGCCGGATTTATAAAAAGCATTTTTTAAAACCGAATCAAGCTTAAATTTATCAAAAAGCTCCTTTCCGTTTTCTGCACTCATTTCGGAATCATAATGATCTTTTAGGGAAATAATATTTGCCGTATCTACTTGCACTGGCGGAGACATCTCCGGATTAGAAATAATAGTAAAATTATCGGCCGAACAGCCAAAAAAATCACTAATAAAATTATGATTGTCATTGCTCAACGATGCGCTGGTTGACAAGAAGCGTACTTGTTTGGAATCCGGCATTATTCCAAGACGATATAAAAGTAGACGCAACAGTTGAGCAACTTCGGTCCCGGGCGTGCCCCGATAGGAGTGCAACTCGTCAACAATTAAATATATTATATTTTTTTTCGATGCACTCAACCATTGTTTAGTCGCCTCAAACAGTGGTTCTTCCTGTTCTCGCATCAACATTATATTAAGCATAGAATAATTGGTTATCAAAATGTCTGGTGCTTCATTGAGTATTTGCGCCCTGTTCCATAATTCTGCCGAGTCATCATCGGTATTAACAAAGCGTGGGATATAATCACTAATTTGCCCCTGGTCTTTGATTTGTGCCCATGCTCTAATTAGTGCCTTTGCTTCTTCCTCTTGCCGACTTTTTGGTGTTACACCAGTATAGCGAGCAAACGTTATTTTATTCCCCCCACAATTATTCTCTACCCATTTGCGGGTTTCTGGAGTATTGCACGCTTTGCGTAATCTGCCCAGTTGATCTTCAACCAGCGCATTTAGCGGATAAAGCATAATCGCCTTTACTGCCGGCACGGACTGATTAATGTATTCGTTTCTCTTACAGCTGATAAGGTGGGAAAACAACGGCAACATAAAACACTCTGTTTTACCCGATCCGGTTCCGGTTGTCGCTATGATATGCTGCCCTTTTTCTACCTCACGGATTGCCGCCTCTTGGTGCTGATAAAGGTTCCCCGCAGTAAATAAACCGAGCTTGGTAAAATCGCTAAAGCCGGCTGGTAATTCTCGAATATCAGCAAGGTTGCAGCCATAGGGGTATGAAGTCATCAACTCAAAATATGGTTGGTGCCACAACGCATCCATTTTAGCCTCAGCATCGCTGAACAAAGTCTCTCTTTCCTGATCAAGCTTAATATTAGTTAAAGGGATCCCAGTTTTAAGATAAAGTAAATATTGCTCTTTTAGTTCATGCCAGATTTTGATCGGATCGGTCATTTTTAATTATCTCCTGAGAGTTCAATTTTATTGCAAAAAATTCTTTGTAGCTCATAAATATGCTTCGTTTTGACATTAAAATAAGTTTTCGAGTTTATCGTGAACCGGTCAAACATCTGATTGATTAATAAAACTCGCGCCAGCAAAAAAGGTAAATCTATCCTAAAAGTGATTTTTTCTTCTTTCGGGAAATAAACCGCCAATGCTTTGTCTTCGTCTATCCAAGTCCGCGCCAATGCCCAATAATTATTGTTCGGATTGCGGTCCATGCTCGCTATCCGGTAGGTCTTTCCTTCCGAGTAGTATGCGCGGGAAGAATATACTTCTTCCCCGAGTCGATACAGTCCTGGAGTACGCATTATGTTTTCAATATTGTGCCAATGATTATTTTTGCTCGAATTGTATTTAAATTTATATCTACTTATATCTATTCCAGGCTCATATTCGGCTAATGTTGTAGGGGTACAAATGGGAAATAGCTTCAATAATGACAACGCGGTGGGGTTTTCAACTATCGGCAATTCGATGCCTTTTTCTTCAAGTGAGGTTTCCCAGCGGCAAACTGCATTCAAGAGTTCATTTGTCTCATCACATTCATTCTCGATAACATTTTCGGCATTTATCAAGTCCTTCTGGGTTTCGCTAAGATTAATACCGATCCACGTGCGCTTCTTTTCAGAATCCGAATAAAAAACAGCCGGTGCCGCAAGTTGCCATACGACCTTGCCATCGTTCTGTCCACATTCCACGATTCCAGCGCGCACCAAGGGATAAAAATACTTGTAAAGAATATGCTCTTCTTTTTTTTTCATCACTGCAAAAACACACTCGTGACAAATCCCGCGTAGTCGCTCGTGGCGTACAGGTTCCCGCTTTTTCTTGATCCATAATATAATCAACGCTTGAATTTTATGCGTTTTATCATTCATTTTCGACCGGAAGATAATATTCTTCGTTTACTGCCAGGCCATTTAACTTGTCATCTGAAAATTTACTCCATCCTTCGCAATCAAACGAAATATTAATATCCGGCCATATTTCAGCAACAGCAGTAGGCAAACCGATATGAGTATTGTCTTCTGATTCCGTTGATGCCTGCGAAACGATAATACTTAGGTTATTTGGATATGATGGTTCCTTCGCAAATGGTAGCAACATTGTTTTCTCCTCTAAAATATTCCATAAAGGCTTTCCCCAGCATTCCGGCAAAGCAAGGTTGTAATTTTCTATCAATAAAAAATGCCAAACATCTGGCTTGGCATGAGCTGAAACCCAAATGCACCGCAATGACTCTTCCCAGAAATTTTTAAATTCTATCCATTTCGGTGATGGTTGACACAATTGATATATCGAATTACCTAACACCGATGCTAAAAATATCCCGGTCCGTATATCATTTGTTTTAAAAGCCGAATACTTTTTGAGCTTTATAAGTAGTTGCCGTTGCATTATATCATCTTCTATCAAAGCGTTTACTTTTTCAAAGTACTCACTTTCATTTTCACTGGTTACGGGCACTGCTTCTGTAGCGCAACACACCGATTCAAGGGGATATGACATGACCATCCCCGCTTGTATTCTGATAGACTCAATTAACTCAATCTGGTGAGTTTCTATGCCTTTGAGCTCTTCCTCTTTTTTCTGTAACTCTTCTTTGCATGCTTCAGCCTGCTTTCTTATCTTTTCAAGCTTTCCTTTTTCTGTTTCATTTCTTTTTATATAATCTTTAAAAGAAATTTCAATTATTTCCTTTTCACCTTCTATTTCCTTTCGGCGTTCTTTAACTTTATTATTCTCCTCTTTAAGTACTTTATCAATATTTTTTTCAATAATTTCATCAATGGTTTCCTTAAAACCATCGAGCGGGCGCAAGTTCTTAATATCCTCCCAATCGCTCAATAACGCATTTAGCGATTTTTTTACGCGTTTAATTCGCCCTTCTTCAATATCATCAACCTGGGACTTAACGTCAAGCTTCAATAAAATTTTATTAATCTCTTCTCTGCTAATTTCATTGGCAATTTTTGCTTTAAACCATGTTTTTAATTGATCAAAACTTATGCAGTCTATAATAATATCAGATTCGCAACTAATCCAATCGTTCTTGTCACATGCTAAATAACTCATCCCCCCAATATTAATAGTATCCCCACTCCTGGCCTTCCTTCCATTAACAGTTTGTCCAGTCCGAGGCGAATAGTCTCTGCTTTTTATTGGACCACAGATATATTTATTGCCATTTTTTTTCAAAAAAAAATAAATTTCTTCGTCAGTTGGCAAAGTCTCACCTTGCCTGCGAAAAATTTGCTCCTGATTCAATTCAATAACTCTTGGACATTTCCAAACTTTGTTATTCTTCACTACCACATATCGGTCATGATTCTCGTCCACTTCTTGATGATTTTCCTCATAATTGAACCAAACTATATCGTCAGCTTTAATGTTTGAATGATTTTGTTTAAATTGCGGTGCAAAAACCTTTCCGGCATTAGGAAATCTTGTAGCAGGATTAGTTATTTTAACCCACATATTATTATCTTGGTAATACAATGGCTCGATTCGCGCATGACCATCACTATTAACAAATAATATTTTTCCGATTGCAAATTCCATTTATCGCTCTCCTTATGACTTGATGTACAATATTATTTCCTGTCGGAATAATTTCCTGCTCTGATGCTAAATTCATCCAAACTCGATTAGTGTTTGAATTGATAAGCTCGCTTTCTTGCGAAATTAACAAAGACTTAATACCAGAAAAATCTAAGCCGGTTATATGGATATCGTCACTATTGTCGGCAATATTCATTTTGCCTTCTTCAGAAATGTGCCAACCATTTTTCCCTACGTTATTCTCTTCTTCAGATATAGCAATTTCAAAATGAATAAATGGCGCATCCTCATAGTATTTTAAAAAATATCTACCAACATCAAGACCTATCAGAGACTGATCCGAAACATTCAGTGTACGCATTATGCTTTGATTGCCAATTTTTTGTAAAAGAATAGTCGAAATATCATCATTATCGACTTCGATTCTTGGGCCCAAGCCCTTAAGCCATTTACGATGTTCAATTTTGCACCCACCCACTAATCTTACTGATAGTTTTGAGCCAAATCGTGACGGGAATTTTGTTTTAAGATTATCAATTATATTTGAAGTTAATTTGAAAACATTTAGACTACCGTATTGATTTGGTTGCAAATTTGAATTTAATAAGAAGTTAGAAACCTCATTAGATTCAACACAGACAAAAGCGTATTGCGTTTTATCATTGATCCCATTTCGTATTTTAGAAATATAATTCCAGTCATTCCAATTAATTTCATCTTGAATAAAAAAACAGCCATTTAGGCAATGGTCAATATTAGAGAATTCTTCAGCTTCTTCATCACAATAAAACTCTGGTTTCTCATCGGAATTCCCGCACCAATACATGAAATATTCTTTTATTCGCTTTTTATTGGCAGAGCGACATATAACAAGTTTATTACTAAACATTCCATCCCATCGCCTGAACGCATCATACACTTGCTTTAAAAAAACTTTTTTTAACTCTGGGTCATCGTTAATTCCGTTTTGAATTTTCCTCCATGACCGTAAATCATTAAGGCGATTGTCAATAATTTTAGCAAATAAATCGAATTCAATCTCATCACCACAGGCAAGATTACAATTATTAAAAAAATCTCCCAAAGAATCGAGATCGTCCTTCTTGAATAATGACAAACTAAGTGGGTATTGAACATGGCAACGAGCAAAGTTATTATGCGAAAGATAAATGGACAATCCTTTTTCTCTACACCAATTTTCAAAGGCGGTGTATATTTCGTGTTGCCCATTATTATATTTTGCTTGTAGCTGATTACCACTCAATTTAAATTCTTCAGCAAGACGCGGATTAAAGGCATTTGCCGTCCACTGCTCATCCTCATGCCGTCTAAAAGCAACCAATAATTGAATTGCTATAAGACCAAGATATTTCGGCGGGTCATTTGGCGCCCCATTGAGTAATTTATTCCATGTTTCAGACCGTAAATAATCAAGAGCGTGGCTGTAGTTTTCATTTTCTGATATTTTTTCAATTTCGGCTAAAATCGAAGCTACATTCGAAAATGTACGGAGATTTTGAGAAAAATATTCTTCGTAAATATCATAATTAAATTGACGATATTCAGGCTCTAGCATAATACCCCGTTTACATAAATGCTTTATCGGATCACACTAAAAAAACACGCAATGATAATCTAAACCTTGTAAAGTTAATTTCGCACAATATTTATAATTTGCAAGAATTTGTCACAATATTTCTATCAAATGACAGACCTAAACCGATAAAATAATAACCAGATTCACCTGCTTATACTAATTTCTACAGGCTTGCAAAGATGACTAATTCGGCTATATTTTGAAGATGTCAACCGGGCGGTGCCGGCAAGTGTTAAAAAAAGCAATATATGAGAATGGTATAATGAAGCGATACAACGTTAAACGATGCGAGGGCAACGTAGATTTGTCCGCAACTTGGAACAGTCCTGATTGGAACGATGTTCCTGTTGTTAAAATTGACATTTTTCAAGAAAAAAGCAGTTGCCATCATCCAACAGTTGAGTGCAAACTGCAGCATGACGGTTCCGGGTTTTATGGATTGTTTCAAGTTCATGACCAATATGTCAGGAGTATTAACACCTGCCTGAATGATAGTGTATGCAGGGACAGTTGTGTTGAATTTTTTGTTGAACCGCCCGGTGGCAAAGGATATTTTAATTTTGAATTCAATTGCGGCGGTACCTTTTTGCTCTACCACATTGAGGATTGCGTTAGAATCCCCGGCGGGTTTAAAAAATCATGCGCGATGACACAAGAGGATGTCAGTGGAATAAAAATATTTCATACCATGCCTAAGGTTGTAGATCCGGAAATAACCGAACCGGTTACCTGGCGATTAGGATTCTATATCCCGTTTAAATTCTTTGCTGATAAAACCGGGTTACAGGGCAGTTCAGGTCAGACCTGGCGGGCAAATTTCTACAAATGCGCCGACCAGACCTCGCATCCGCATTGGGCATCATGGAATCCGATCTCAGCGCTCAATTTCCACCTCCCGGATTGCTTTGGCAAAATTATTTTAGAGTAAATATACCTGGCAATGCTATACTCTATAAGGTTGAAATTTTAAAATAGACAATTGTCTAGCGGTCGTCTTTATATCATTTCGGTTCGACTTTTTATTATCCCAGCGGGATAACACGTTTATAGCAAAATCGATCAAATCAACCTGCGACCCTTTCAGGGTCGAACAATCCCAGGTCTTTCGTGCTATAAACGTTTGATGCCGCTGGCATCATCTAAACTTATAATCCGCAATACTACTCGTCTATGTTAAGTTTTAACCTTATAGAATCTTATCTATTCAGTTGGAACAGCCGGGGTTATTTTCAGTGAAATTATCCGCCGTTTATCGGCTTCTGTGACGGTGAATACGGCAACGTTTTTAATATCAAGCGCTTCGCCGGCCTCGGGAATTCTGCCAAGTTGACCGCAGACATAACCGCCAACGGTATCGACATCTTCATCCTCGGGTATTTTGATATTAAGTAATTCATTGATATCGCCGATAAGACTTCTACCCTCGACAATTATTGAACCGTCCGCCATCTTCTCCGGTTGCGGTTCGGTATCTGCTTCGGAATCATATTCATCACGGATTTCGCCGACAATTTCCTCAAGAATATCCTCAAGGGAGACGATGCCTGAAGTACCACCGTACTCATCAATAATAATGGCAACATGAATACTGTTATTTTTAAGTTCGTGCAGTAAATCGCCGACATTCTTGGTTTCCGGGACAAACAGCGGCTTATGGGCAAAGGCCTCTACCGTCTTATCCTCCGGCATATCCGCCAGAAAATCCTTGGCATAAAGCAAACCCTTGATCTCGTCAATATTGTTCTGATAAATCGGAATCCGGCTGTGGCCGCTGTTGACAAAACGCTGTCTCGCCTCTTTGACAGTGGAGGAACCCGGCAGAGAAATCATATCAACCCGCGGAGTCATAATTTCCCGTACCGGAGTATTATCCAGGTCAAAAATTCCCCGAATCATTTTTTTCTCGTCATCGGCCAGGGCGATTTGTCCATGCTGGGTGTGATCCTGTTCCACCAATGACATGATTTCATCTTCGGCGCTGAGTGGTTCGTCTTCGTGATTAGTTTTTTTCCATGTTTCGGCGGTATCTTCTACGGTTTTCAGCAGCGATGCTACCGGCCAGAGGATTGAACGGCGCAACAAAATAATCGCCGGTATGGTTACCCGCAACAACACAATATCAAATTTGCGATTAACGATTCGGCTGATAATTCCTGTAAAAATTAAAAACAATAAAATAGCGGCCAGTACTGTAGCCTCACGCCATCCTGCCGGCAGATGCAACTGTTCAAAATTTTCCGTCGTGCCGACCGCGATAATTGCCATAGCGAGAAACAGCATGGTGTTAAAAATGGCGCTGTATTCGCTGGGTTTTTCGTGCCATCGCTCCAAATCATACGCCAATTCCGGATTGGCGGCTTCCATTCTTCTTACCCTGCCGCGACTGATGCCGGCAAAGGCTTCGCGTGCGCAATAGAACCAGACGAAACCGATTATCGCGACTATAAATATCTCATTACTCATCTCTTTTCCATATCCTGACAGTTCAAAATTACAG
>CAYMSF010000010.1:27092-84553 GCA_964392985.1 uncultured Victivallaceae bacterium
TATAAATATCTCATTACTCATCTCTTTTCCATATCCTGACAGTTCAAAATTACAGTTATTACCACGGGGTTAAATGCCCCAGAATACACAACTAGGAATATATGCTTTTTTTCGATATTATCAAGCCTAAAAACCTTAAAGCGGCAGGTTTGCGGTCGGCATGATTGGCTAAATAACTCTATTGTTCATCCGGTAATGGGAAAATGGCATTTAGTTCAAACTCTTGCTTTAATTGCTTCATAACCTGATGTTCACGCCGGCGCATGCGCTGTTTGGCTTTAGGATTCAAGTCATCTTCACCGGCGGCATGCAAGAGGCCATGAACGATATAGAGGGTTAATTCTTCAGGATAAGATGAATCTTTACGGCTGATGCCTTCACGCCAAGCAACTTCGGCGCTGATTAACAGTTCCACGCCGGACTCGCCATCGTCGCCGCGACCATCTTCCAGATAGCTAAAAGTTATTACGTCTGTCGTGCCTTGATGTTGCAGAAATTGCTGATTATATTTTGCCATTGCCGTATCTGACAGAAACAATATTCCAACAGACCAGTCACCATTCGTGTCGAGTTGGCATAGCGTGGCGGCGCGTTCTACTAAATTATTCAGCAGTTTTCGGTTCGGCGTCGGTAATGTTTTTGTTTTCCATGAATAAATTGTCTTCATCAACGACCTCTTCTTTGGGGTAAGCAACCCGGCTATGATACATGGTGGTAAGCGTTTTCACAAAACTGTCACGAACCTTGGACAACTCCGCGAAAGTAAGATTCGCGGCATCCAATTGGCCGTCCTTCTGCCGGCGGCGAAAAATTTCGCTGACCATATTCTCAATTTTACTTGCAGTCGGCTTGGGCAAGGTCCTTGATGCCGCCTCGCAGGCATCTGCCAGGCTTACGAGAATGACTTCCTTGTCACGCGGCAACGGTCCAAGATAACGATATTCCTGTTCTTCAACGGGTTCACCGGTATCTTTGACATTATCAAGGGCACGCCTATAAAAATAAAAAACCAGATCAGTGCCATGGTGCTGTTGAATGGTATCTCTGATAATTTTACGCAATTTGTATTGCAGCGCCAGGTCAATGCCCTCCTTGACATGATTAAGAATAATCAAACTGCTCATGCGCGGATGCAATTCCTGATGTTTTTTTTCTGCATCAAGATTGTTCTCGGAAAAATATTCCGGTTTTGACAGTTTACCGATATCATGAAAGAGCGCTGCCGCACGGGCTTTAATTGGATTGGCTTTAATTTCTTTCGCGGCATATTCCGCCAAGGTAGAAACCAGCAGGCTGTGATAAAATGTTCCCGGCGCTTCCAGTTGCAAACGTTTTAACAACGGATGGTTGTAGTCGGAAAAGACCAGCAGCGACATATTGGTGCTGACATTGAACAGTAATTCAAAAAGAAACGTCAACGTCAAGGCCAGCATTCCGGTTACCAGTCCATTAATTAATGCCAGTCCGCCTGACCAGAAGAACAGCACCGGTTCAGTTTTAATCCGCCACAGGAGATTGAAATCCAAGATCCAGAACGAGAGAAAAACCACGAGAACACTACGCAGAAAAAATGCGCGGTAGTTGGTTGAAGAGCGCACCGCCATGGCGGAAACACAGCACACGACCAGACCTTCAATGGCGATATCAAACGAGTTGCCCATGAACATCGCGGTAATCGCTGAAGTAAAAAAACCGACATAAATCGCCACCCGCAAGCCCAGCATCACAGACAGCAATATCGCACTCAACGCCAACGGCACGGCATTATTCATCATGCCCGGAAAAATCGCAAAGTTTGAACTGAAGAAGAAGAAAAGATCCACCGAAAAGTAATTTATCAGGAGAGAAACAATCACCACCGTGCCGCAAAGGCAAAGATTCTGGTTGCTCTTCACCACCTCCGGATGAATATGAAACATATAAATACCGATAAAGACCATCAACAGTAAACTCCAGGTCAAATCACGGAAGACTGACTGAACTGTAATCGAATCACTGCTGAAGTCCATTGATGCCTTTTGATAAGCGTCAATCAGCGCCAGTTCCCGCAACGTGATAATTTGTTTCCGGGTAACGAGGGGTTGATGCTTCTTGACATCAATTATTACCGGAGCAACTTGTGCGGACGCCTGCTTGCGGGCGAGGTCGGTTCTACTCTGGTCGTAACGCAAGTTGCCATTAGCCCCGATAATCTGACTTATGGTCTGGGCGAGGGTTTTCCGTAATTCATTGCGATTGTCCGGGGAGGAATAATATTTAAGCATGGCTTCAGCGATGCCATCGGCGGCTTCGCCAACGGTCATAATTTCAACGGCTGGTTTGGGATAGCGGTCACGACCGCGCGAATCAACCAGACGGACTAATTGACCGACTTTATAGTTATTCTTTCCCGTATTGCTGAATAACCCCTGCCCGACGGTCAAATCCAGTTCGTAGAGGAATTTCTTCCATTGCGGTTCATCCTGAACCAGGGAATAAAAAATTTTCTGGGTGCGCTCATCAAGCGTGGCGGCTAATTGACTCTGCCAGTTAGCACCGGCGATGAACGGTTTGCCATTTTTTTCGGATTCAGCCCTGACAACGACAGCGCGGAAAAATTCTTCAACATTCTTCGAGCATTGCTGAGTATCTTCGGGGGAAATTTGAAAATAGAGCGGGACAGTATCAAGTATCTGCCGTTTTTTTTCCTGAGTTTTCTCCTTGTCCTCATAGGTAAAGTCAATATCGGAAAACATCGTGCGGGGAGCTTCCTGCTTCAATACCAGCGGCATGGCCGTGGATTGACGTGTCGGCACAATCAGCATTGAGGCGCAAACCAGCCATAACAACGACAAGAGAAGAATGCCGACGACCTTGGATTGTTCGGCAACTGCAATCATACGGTTATCTTCGGTCCTCCGTTTTCTGGAGCCGATCAAACCATCCCGCCCCATTCTCCGCCGAACCTGCCAGCGCTCAAAATAACTTGTTATAAACTTAAACATCTTTTCCTGTCAGCGGTAATTGCGGACACTCAAACTATCTCCGCCTGATAAGCGTTGATTATCTTCTCTACCAATGCGTGACGCACGACATCTTTAGTTGAAAACCGGCAAAAGGCGATTTCTGTAATTTTATTTAATGTTTTCTCTGCATGAATTAAACCGGACTTTTCATTCCGTCCCAGGTCAGTTTGAGTCGGGTCGCCGGTGATGACACACTGTGAATCAAAACCCAGCCGGGTCAAGAACATCAACATTTGCTCTTCTGTCGTATTCTGGGCTTCATCAAGAATGACAAAAGCATGATTCAACGTCCGGCCACGCATAAATGCCAGTGGCGCCACTTCAATAATATTGCGTTCAATCAGGGAAGTCGCTTCCTCAAAAGTAATCATATCGTATAAGGCATCATAAAGCGGACGCAAGTAAGGCAATATTTTCTCTTCAAGATTGCCAGGCAGAAAACCCAGATTTTCGCCGGCTTCTTTCGCCGGCCGGGTGAGAATGATTCTGCTGCAATCGCCTTTGAGCAACGTTGAAATCGCCATTGCCATCGCCAGATAGGTTTTGCCGGTTCCGGCGGGACCAATACCGAAGACAATGTCGTGTTCACGAATCGCCCGCAAGTAATCCAATTGCGCTTTGCTGCGCGGAACAACATCACGTTTTTTGGCGCCGACAGGAATACGTTCAGTAAATAAAAGTTTTAAATCATCCTGGCGGTGTTCGCGGAAAGCTTTGAGTGTCTGCTCAAAATCGTTCTGGTCGAGATGGCGTTTGCACAAAAAATAAACCCGGGACAACTCCTGGAGGAACTCCATACCGCGCGTGACTTTCTCACGCGTTCCGGAGAGTTTTACCCAGAAATCCCGGGATACCATGGAAACTTGCAACTGGTCTTCCGCCTGTTTAAGGTTCTTTACCAGTCGTCCGGCAAACGCTTCATTTGGCGTCAGACCGTTTTCAAAATAAAATTTTTCTTCAACCGGCATTACCAGAGTGATTATGGTAATGGAATCTGTAATTTCATGCCCGGAACAACTTTATCGGAACCCTTCAGCACGCCTTGATTGGCATCCTTGATTTTCTGTACGCCATTGCCGCTATTATAGAATTTCTTGGCAATCTTCCACAAGCTGTCATTTTTCGCGACGGTATAACTCTGAGCATTGGCAAGTCCGGCATCTTTTACCGGTGCGGCGGCATCAAGGGCAGGTTCCGGAGAGACTGGCGTTGCGGCAGGAGCGGTTGCGCCTGTATCGGTTACGGCTGCAGGTT
This sequence comes from uncultured Victivallaceae bacterium, assembly GCA_964392985.1. Lineage (GTDB taxonomy): Bacteria > Verrucomicrobiota > Lentisphaeria > Victivallales > Victivallaceae > CAYMSF01. Next base: position 31,352 of record CAYMSF010000010.1, read on the forward strand.
CGGTTGTCGTTATGGCTTTATCCGGAGTTGCGACAGAAGCATCGGTTTCAGTACCGGGAGTTACTTCGCCTTTGTCGTAAGGTGTCGGATTTAAAATTTTATCAGGAGGAATTGCTTGCGGTTCCGACCATGATCTGTAGTTTTTCTTTATATACTTCTGCCATTCCTGTTCTTCCGCGCCAATCGGTTTCTGCGCCAACTGCGGTGCGCATCCGTAGCAACATGCCAGTACACCAACCATTATTACTAAACGCCTCATCTGATGCCTCCTTAATTTTAACCTTATTTTCTTCAAGGTAGTTTGATAAAATAGCTAAAATTTCCGCAAACATTGCGAAAAATCTATAACATGGTATATACTATAAACTAACAAAGCTTCAAAGCAAGAGCAGAAACAGAAAAATCATCCATAGTTCTTACTGTCCAAAACGATTATTTCTTTTCCGCCAAGACTAGATTCAACATTTTTTCGGTTGCCTTGATGGCGGCGACCATCTGGTCACTGTCAACGCCGATAGTCACCAGCGCCGCTCCTGAAAGATTTTCCCAGGTAATAGTTGTTTCCACCAGCGCATCGGTCTTGCCGCCGGGTGGTATTCTCACCTCATAATCAAGCAGGCGCGGGAAAGTAAGGTCAACCTGTTTCAAGGCTTTGCGCAACGCTTTGACAAACGCATCATATCCGCCGTCCCCGGTTGACTCAGCCGCGAGAAGACGCTTACGGTATTTGACCTCAATTTCGGCATGGGGAATCTCGCCGCGTCTGGTGGTAATGCTGTAATTAGTAACTTCCACCTGACTGCGAATCGGCGATTTGAGAATACTGGAAATGATAAACGGTAAATCCTCCGGAGTAATGCTTTTCTTTTTATCGCCAAGTCGCACCACTTCCATCAACACTTTGTCGCGGGTTGCTTTATCCAGTTCCAGCCCCATTGCTTCAAGATTTTTATCAACAGATGCTTTGCCGCTGAGTTTGCCGAGGGCATAACGGCGTTTTCTGCCGAAACGTTCCGGCAACAGCGGATTAGCGTAAAGATTGCCTTTTTTGTCCCCGTCAGCATGTACGCCGCAAGTTTGCGTAAATACGTCACCGCCGACAATCGGAGTATTCCATGCGGTGCGTTTACCCGAGATGGACTGAACTACAACGGAAGCGTGCTGCAGTTGTTTTTCACAGATGTGTGTCCGTCGTGTCGTCATATCGTGAATTGCAGCGGCAATTTCGCAGAGCGACTGATTGCCGGTACGTTCGCCGAGCCCGTTGACGGTGGTATGAATACCGTTAATTCCGGCATTAACCGCCGCCAGCGAGTTTGCTGTCGCCAGACCGTAATCGTTGTGTCCATGAAAGTCTAAATGTAAATTCGGGAATGCGTTATGCATCCAATTCAGATATGTAGTCATCAACTCCGGATTCATGATTCCAAGGGTATCAGGCAGCATAATTCTTTCGACTTTATGTTCCTGCAACCGTTTAATGAAGGAGTAAAGATACTGAAAATTCTCTTTCATGCCGCCTGACCAGTCTTCGAGGTAAACATTAACTTTCAGTCCTTTACTGACCGCGTAATCAATTTCCTGACACACCTGGTCGTAATGCAGTTCCGGCAGTTTGCCCAGTTGAATACGGCAGTGGCGTTCTGACCCCTTGGTCAATAAGTTTATGACCTTGCCGCCGGCGGCTGCAATCCAGTCCACCGATTTTCCCTGATCAACAAATCCAAGAATCTCCACCCGTTCAAGCAGATTACGTTTCTTCGCCCAACGGAATATACCGGACGCGCCTTCATGTTCTCCGGCAGAGACGCGCGCAGAACCAACTTCAATCCGGTCAACACGAACATTAATTAACAGCAACCGGGCAATTTGTTCTTTTTCTGCAGGAGTATAGGCAACCCCGGGAGTCTGCTCGCCGTCCCGCAGGGTTGTGTCTAAAATTTCCACATAACGATTAAACCGGTTCTGTATCATAGCATGCTCCAGATAAACAATGCCGTCATTGTTAAACAACTCTCCGGAATAATTTTCCGGTGTTATTTTTCACCAATTAATTTTTAATAATCAAATTCGAAGCTGTTTACAAAATTATCACGAAAAAATCACAGCGAAAAAAGATACTCCTGTTTGGCACAAAAGCAAGATATGCTTTTTCTTTTATTATAAATTAACCGTTCTGTCCGGCGGGAATTAAATTTGATGTTATACAACTAATTTTTCAATATTTCTGTGGCAAACCGCAGTCTATTTTTTCGTTTTTCCAACGTATTTGGTCGCGGTTTTTTCTTTCGAATAGATTTCGCCGAGACCACGTTTGATTTTCGCCCGGTTATAATATTCCATCGCCTGTGGCAAAATTTTCCTCAATTCATCAAGTCGTTTCGCGCCGTCAGGATGAGTGGAGAAAAATTCCGCCAACGCACCAGTCTGACTCAGCTTGCTGAATTTGTCCCAAAACGCCAGGGCCGCCTGCGGATCATAACCGGCTTTAGCCATCAAAATAAGCCCAAGCTGGTCGGCTTCATATTCATGCGTTCTACTGTAAGGTAAAATCGCACCAACGTTTGTCACCATACCATACGCCTCTTGAGCGCCGGCTTGACTGGTTACGACAGAGAGCGCCACTGCTCCAATTCCCTGAACGATGCCTTGCGACATTCGTTCGCCGGCATGACGGGCAATGGCATGACCGATTTCATGTCCGACGACAGCCGCAAGTTCGGCATCATTATCGAAGTATGGAAAAATTCCGCTCGTTGCGGCGACCTTTCCGCCCGGCAGACAAAAGGCGTTGGGTTCCGCCAGTTCAAACACTTTAAACTCCCAATTATAATCCGGTTTATCGGCCACATCCGAAAGATTTCTGCCCACGCGGTTCAGTGCATCGTTCATAAATTTATTTTTTGACACTTTGGTCTGTTTAGACATCTCCTGCCAGGCTTCCTCGCCCATTTGCGTTTCGGAGGACTCGCCCGTAACAATAAATTGGCTGCGCCCGGTAAATGGCACACTTTGGCAACCGGTCATTCCGACCGATGCAATGAGCAAAATCAGTAAAATCAAGGTGTTATAAAATATTTTCCGCATTATTCAGTTCTATCAGTTTTGAGTATTAATTCCATAAATACCAAGCTGAGAATATACCGCAGGAACTGGCAAAAAACAAGCTGGAATAACGATTCACAGGGCGGGGGTTCGTTGTATATTACTCTTCCATATCCTGTTGTAAACCGGAGCGTTCCTGCTTTCTAGGATTGATGATAAAAACACACTCGCCTTTCCACTTTTTATTGACAGTAGCGGCTTGAACTTCAGCGGCTGTACCGCGGCAGACTTCTTCAAACGCTTTAGTCGCCTCCCGGATAACCGCGATTGCAGTGTCGCCACCAATAGTTGTGACAATCTCGTCAATTAATTTAGCGGTGCGATGTGGAGATTCGAATACAATGCAGGTTTTGTCTTCCGCGGCAATCTGCTGCAACGCCACCGACCGCCTGCCGGATTTCACCGGCAGAAAACCATAAAAAACAAACCGGTCAATCGGCAATGCGGCAGCAGTAACCGCGAAAGTTACCGCAGACACCCCGGGAATGACTATTGGCGATATACCAACCTTGATGGCCTCGCGAGCAAGCAGAAAACCCGGGTCTGCGATGCCTGGCGTACCGGCATCAGAAACCATCGCCACGGATTTGCCGGATTTTACCATTTCGAGCAAATCACCGGTTTTATGATGTTCATTAAAAGCGTGGTAACTGACCATGCGGGTATGAATATCATAACGTTCCAAAAGAATCCGGGTATGCCGGGTATCCTCCGCGGCAATAATATCTACCTCTTTGAGTATTCGCAACGCCCGCAAGGTTATATCCTCAAGATTACCGATAGGCGTGGCAACAAGATACAATTTACCTTCAACTGGTTTTTCCATATTATCTCTAATTCGCTCCTTTACAAAACCAGCCCGAAATGGTAGGTTACCAACAATTGTTTTGAACTAAGGAACTGTTACAAAATAATTGTATTACTTGCAACGGTTTGCAGACATTGCAAACATTTTGCGGAAACACCATAAACATAGTGTCAAAGCTGGTAAATTACAGTAATAATGGAAAAAAATCAAGAAATTTTAGCAGAAGAAAAAATTGATGCCGTCTCTCTGTCACATTATTTAAGCGCGGCCGGAGTGGCATCGCGGCGCAAATGCACTGAAATGGTTAAAGCCGGAATGATAACTGTTAATAGCGTCATTGTTACTGAACCGGGATTCAAAGTGAATAACATGGCACAAGTCCGCTGTCAAGGCAAAGATATAAAGCCTACCGCCGGACGTATTTATATAATGTTGAACAAACCGCCCGGCTATGTTTGCAGCAGCTCAGACCCTCACGCAACAAAATTAGCCCTGGATCTGGTAAACATTCCGGATGCAAGATTATTTTCCGCCGGTCGTTTGGATTGCGACAGCGAAGGCTTGTTGATAATCACTAACGATGGCAATTATGCCGATAAATTGACTCATCCCCGCTATGAAGTTTGCAAAACCTACCACGTTCTCGTTAATGAACCGATTGCAGAAACGGAATTACGAAGACTTCGCGCTGGAATAATTGACGATGGCGAAAAACTTAAGCCCGAATCGATTGAATGTATCGGCAAATGTCAATATCGCCTCATTTTGAATGAAGGCAAAAAACGCGAAATTCGCCGTTTACTGGGTGCCGTCGGGAAAGATACTTTACAATTGCAGCGCGTTGCCATCGGCAAATTGCTTCTAGGTAATCTGCCAGTAGGTTCATGGCGCCACCTGACTCAGAATGAAGTTGATTTGAGCATGATATCAGACATTAAACCATGACTTTATTACTAAAAAAGCTAAAACAAGACTTGATTTATAATATCAACCGGTTTATAATTATTTCGTGTCAAAGATTAACAAGATTGGATGCAGCAATGCGGAATTTATATAAAAAGGTAAAAAATGAAAACGATTAAGTGCGGAGTTATCGGTTGCGGTGTAATAGCGCCTTCACATATTGAAAGCTTTAAGTTTCTGGACGGTGTCGAAGTAAAATGGGTTTGCGATTTGGTTATTGAAAAAGCGCTCAAAATGGCAGAACAGTATGGCATTCCGAATACCTCAACTGATTATCATGAAGTTCTCCATGACCCGGAAGTTGATTGTATCGCGGTGTGCACTGATCACGGCAGTCATGCGCAAATTGTGGTTGACGCCCTTGACCATAAAAAACACGTTATCTGCGAGAAATCTCTCGGGCGCACACTTGAGTGTTTAAAAAAAATGATGGTGGCGCACCGTCGCAATCCGGAACTGGCTTTCGGCGGTATTTTTCAACACCGTCATGAAGCGGTCAACAAGGTATTGAAACAGTTGATTGATGAAAACGCATTCGGCACGATCACTACCGTAAATACGAACAGTAACTGTATCCGCACCAATGAATATTATCTTGCGGATGCCTGGCGCGGCACCTGGGCGCAGGAAGGTGGCTCAGTATTAATAAATCAGGCAATTCATTATATTGACTTGATTAACTGGCTGCTTGGCGGTATTGAAGAACTTTCCGCGCGCTGGGCAAATATTACCCATCAAGGCGTTATTGAAACGGAAGATAGCGCGGCTTTTGCCATAAAATTTAAACGCGGCATGCTCGGGGCTGTTACTGCGACCGCATCCAGCGCCGCCAACTGGCGCCATTCATTCTCCATCAGTGGAACCGAAGGCTATCTGGAATATGTAAATCTTAAAGTAACCCATTTGGAGTTTACGGATAAATCTAGACAAGAGGAAGTAGAAAAACGCTTTGCCGCTTGTGAAATTGATGCAGCGCTTCAGTCGGGCAAAGTTTATTATGGCGGTGGTCATCCAGCCCAAATTAAAGACTTTGTACAGGCAATCCGCGAAAAACGCCAACCGTTTGTAACGGCGGAATCTGCCGCAGAAACCGTTAAAGTTGTCCTGGCTTGTTACGAATCCAGCAAAACCGGGCAGTGGGTGAAACCGTAAGTTTGCAACTATTGACGCTGGCAGATTTCCCCGATGATTTCACGATCATCAAGATGAATGAATACGCCATTCTGTTCCTGATAATCTTCATGCCCCTTGCCGGCAACCAGAACAATGTCTCCCGGTTGCGCCGTTGCCGTCGCTGCTAAAATGGCTGACTTGCGGTCAGGCTCTTCAATTAAGACTGTCCCGGCAGGAATACCCACCTTAATTTCTGCGATAATCGCCAATGGATCTTCCGAGCGGGGGTTGTCACTGGTTAAAATGACGACATCAGAAAACATCGCGGCAGCAGCGCCCATACGCGGGCGTTTAGTTCTGTCACGATCACCGCCGCAACCGAAAACCGTAATAATCCGTCTGGCGGCAATAGTCTTCAAGATCGTCAGTACTTTTATTAAGGCATCGTCAGTGTGCGCATAGTCAACGAAAAAAATCACCCCTTGCGGAGAGATGAATTGTTGAAGCCGTCCCGGCACTGCCAACGGCGTGGAAAGCGCCGCTAGAATTGTATCAGGTTTGATTCCGGCAACATAAGCGGCAACAAATGCTCCAGTTATATTGCTGACGTTATGTTCTCCGATTAAGTTTGTGCAGATGGCGAAAACTTTACCATCGAAACACAATTTAAAAGTAGTTTCATCCTGACTCAAAATGACATCTTCAATCCGGCATTGGGCATTGGGGTGCCTGCCGAATAATATGCGGTTCCTGTCAGGACATTCGCGCGATATCCGCATCCCCGACTCATCATCAGCATTTAAAACCATAAAACCATCAGGCTTGAGATACTCGTCAAACAAAATTTTCTTGGCCTGATAATAGTTTTCCATATTCAAATGATAATCCAGATGGTCGCCGGAAAGGTTCGTAAAGAGCGCGGTTTGGAATTGTGCGCTACCGGGGCGGTGCTGTATCAAACCGTGACTGGAAACCTCCATGACAACATCAGAACAGAGATTATCATGCATTTTGCGGAAAAGAGTAATTAATTCGTCGGCTGAAGGCGTTGTCCGGCTTGCTGATTGTTCGATTCTGCCGTCAAAGTATTTAACCGTGGAAATCATGCCGCAGCGATGACCGGCAGCACGCAAAATTTTTTCCAGAATAAATGCGGTTGTGGTCTTGCCTTTCGTGCCGGTAATCCCGTGCAGCGACAAATTTATGGCGGGAAAATCGAGAAAACATTCCATCGCCAGAGCATAGGCATAATAGGCATCGTTTACCCGCAGATAATTGATACCCGGGGTATAAACAACCGGTTCGGTATGAATAATCGTAGTTGCGCCATGTTTGATTGCTGCAGGGATAAAACGGTGACCATCTTTAGCCGCCCCGGCAATAGCGACAAAAATGCAGTCTTTTTCCACCAGTCGCGAATCATTTATTACCCCGGTGATAACAGGGTCAGAGCATAAATTGCGTTCAATAATTACTTTTTTGAGATTCTTTTGATATTCAGAGAGTAATTTCATAACTTTGGTTCAACCGTTTCAAGGTGCATTCCTCTTGAGCCTTTTAGAAAAACGGTGACTCCGGGAGTTAAAAACGGAGTAATCTTTCCGGCAGCTTCAGTCGAATCGGTACAAGTAATTATTTTGGCGGAAGTCTTAATTTTCCGGACGGCGGCAGTCATTTGCGGACCGACGAGAAAGAAGTTTGCCGCTGGAAAAGTCGTTACGGCAAAATTAATCACCTGTTGATGTTCCTTCTCCGTTGCCTCGCCGAGTTCGAGCATATCACCGAGAACGAGCACCAGTTTTTCCGGTTCGGCAAATTCCGCCAACCATTCAATGGCAGCCGGCATGCTGCCCGGATTAGCGTTATATGCGTCATTTATCCAGGTAATTCCATTTTTTTCGGTAATTTTCATCCGCATTCCCGGCAGTACACAATCGGCCAGTCCGGCAGTAACAGCATCCATTTCTATTCCCAGACACATAGCTGCGGCGGTTGCGGCGGCGGCATTAAAAGCTTGATGGGCGCCGGAAAGTTTCCAATTAACCACAGGAGAAAGAGTTGAATCAGGAACAGACAATTTTATAGTGCTGCCGTGTAACTTTCCGCCAAGGTAATCAGCCCTGACCGATCCGGCAGACTTGCCGAACCGGACCAATTTAAATTTTTCGGCGGCTTTTTCCAAAATTTCAACCCCGGGACATTTATCTGGAATAATTGCCACTCCGGACGGGTGTAATCCGGAAAAAATTTTCGCTTTTTCCGTAGCCACGCCATTCAAGTCGCCGAGAAATTCCAAATGGCATGGACCGACAGAGGCAATGACCGCCACGTCAGGTTCGGCACAACGGCTCAATGGTTCAATTTCACCATGATGATTTGTACCCATTTCAATAACCGCATAACGATGCCGGGAATCAAGCATGAGCAAATTCTGCGGCACGCCAATCTGATTATTGGTATTGGCGACGGTGGCATGGACAGCATCTTCACCAACGGCTGCGGCCAGAATTGATCTGATTATTTCCTTGACGCTGGTTTTTCCCATGCTTCCGGTAACTCCAATAGTTTTCAGTCCTTTAAGACGGCGTTTATGGAATCTGGCGATTTGTTGAAACGCAGTTACCGTATCATTAACGATAAGAACGGGAAGTTTCCATGCGGAATTTATTTTATTGACTGCTGAACGGTTAATACATAGTGCCGAGGCGTCCGAATTGACTGCATTTTCCAGAAAATCATGAGCGTCGAATTTTTCTCCGGCGAGCGCCAGAAACAGCGCATTACCACATTTTTCACGGGTATCGGTTTTAATTCCCGTGATAATCAATTCCTGGTCTACGGGGTTATACCATTCACCGCCGGTGGCAGACTGTAAATCTTTAAGTTGAAATTGAATCATAATTATTTTATTATTGCGTCGAAAAATTCGATAGTCGGCTTCAATCCTTCGCGCAATTTTACCGTAGGTTTCCAGCCGAGTGTTTCAATTGCTTTGGTAATATCCGGTTTGCGTTTAGCAGGATCATCCTGCGGAAGCGGTTTGAACACCATTTTTGATTTTGACCCGGTCATTTCAATGATCAACTGTGCTAATTCCAGCATGGTGAATTCGCCGGGATTACCTAAATTAATCGGACCGGTAACGTCTTTCGGAGTACCCATCATGCGAACAAGACCTTCAACCAGGTCAGAAACGTAGCAGAAACTCCGGGTTTGAGAACCTTCACCATAAATGGTGATATCTTTATTGCGCAACGCCTGAGTAATAAAATTACTGACCACCCTGCCGTCATCAGGCAGCATACGCGGTCCATAGGTGTTGAAAATACGGACAACTTTGATTTGAACGCCGACTTGACGATTATAATCAAAAAAGAGAGTTTCCGCACAACGTTTGCCCTCGTCATAACAACTGCGTAATCCGTTACAATTGACATTCCCCCAGTAACTTTCTTTCTGTGGATGTTCCAGTGGATTGCCATAGACTTCAGACGTTGAGGATTGCAAAATGGGAATTTTAAGGCGTTGGGCAACACCGAGCATATTAATTGCGCCCATGACACAAGTTTTGGTAGTGTGAATCGGATCGTTCTGGTAATGTATTGGAGAAGCCGGACACGCAAGATTGTAGATGGCATCAACTTCAACTTGAAGCGGTATGGTGATATCATGCCGGATTAATTCAAAATCGGGATGCGACAGCAAATGACGGATATTATCCTTGGAACCGGTATAAAAATTGTCCACGCAAATTACATCATGACCATCATTCAGCAATCGTTCACAGAGATGCGAACCGATAAATCCGCCGCCGCCGGTAACCAGAATTGCCTTTTTGCTCATTTTTTATATCCTTTGGACCTTAGTCGTTAATATTTAAAATCACTTTAACTTTGTCTGCGCGAAATACAACTCTGATAGTAGAATCTTCATCAATCCAATAAACCCAGGTGCTGTTATCAAGCGTGGGTGTTCTGAATGTTGGCGGTTTACCGTATGCCAGCAGTACTTCACGTCTGCTCATACCCGGGGTGACAATCCCCTTTTCAATTTTGCTGACAACATCCGGCGCGATATCTTTAATCAGTTCCTTTTTATCCTGAATTGAGATTATTTGACGCAAAAACATTTGCATCGTGTCCATCATCAATTCGCGTTCATACTTAATCCGGTACTCCACACCCTGCATGTCTTTGAAAACTAACTTATAGCGATTCGCCTTAATAACTTCAATTGGCGTTCCGAATGGAATAAATTTTCCCTTCTGTATATTCATGGCCGACATATCATCGGGGTTCTGATACCAGAGATTGCACTTAGTGTAGAGTTTACTGCCAAGCGGTTGCTGGAGAACTTCAGAAACTTGTAAATCTCTGGCACAACCCGCCAAAAACAATATTGTCACAGAGATTGAACACATCAGAGCAGTTATTTTCAGCATAGACATACCTTGTATTGAGTTATTTACCATTGGCGGCAACATACTTTACCGCATTACGGAAGAAAACAACCCCCTCGCCTTCGTCCGGCAACTTGCCGAGCAATTTATCCATAGTCCAGGTTGGAGAGTTAAATGGTGACAGAAAAGCTTCCGGATGCGGCATCAATCCGAACAGTCTACCGGTCTCATCGCAGATGCCGGCAATCGAATTAAGTGAACCGTTAGGCAACGCCGGAAATGAGGTGGCAACACTGCCGTCTGGATTTGCATAACGCAGCACCACCAGGTTTTTACTCTCAATTTCCGCCAAAGTTTTTTCATCAGCCACGAATTTGCCCTCGCCATGCCGGATAGGCAGGCGCACCGTAGTAATGCCTTTAGTGAAGATACACGGTGATTCAGGGTTGGCGACCAGATTGCACCAGTCATCGCGGAAGGTTCCGCAATCATTGTGTGCCAACGCCGCCTGCTGGGTGAAATATTGACCGTTCAGCGCAGGAACCATACCCAGCCGGGACAAGGTCTGGAATCCGTTACAAATCCCGATAACCAGTTTGCCGTCGGCGATGAACTGCTCAAGTTGTTCGCGTAACCGGAACTTTACCCTGTTGGCGAATACCGTTCCGGCGCCGAGATGATCGCCGAAAGAGAATCCTCCGATAAAAGCTAAAATGTGAAATTCTTTGAGCATTCGTTTGCCGTTAAGCAAATCATTCAAATGTACCAGTTCCGGAGTAGCGCCACAATAGCGGAACGCTGCGGCGGTTTCTCTTTCACAATTCAAACCGAAGCCGGTAATTATTAATACTTTGATATCTGATGTTTCCATAACAATCCTGTTTGTAGATGTCCTGTCCGGGTTTTACCGGTTAAAGTTAGCCTTAATCCGACGAAAATCAACAGCAATGTGCAACAAATGAGCGGTTTTCCCAAAAAATGGTTACGCCCTGCATTGTTCACAATCTTAAATTACTTCAGCCCCAGCACGTCCTGCATATCATAGAAACCGGGACGGGCGGAATAGAGGAATCTGGCGGCACGGAGCGCCCCCTTGGCAAAAGTATCGCGGCTTGAAGCCTTGTGCGTCAATTCCACCCGTTCTCCGCCAGTGGCAAAAATAACCGTATGGTCACCGACAACATCACCGCCACGGACTGCATGCATACCGATTTCGGTTTTCGTTCTGGCGCCGACAATACCTTCACGTCCATGTACAACCGCCTCATTGTAAGAAGTATTTCTAGCCCCGGCAATGATTTCAGCCAACCTTACCGCAGTACCGCTGGGCGCATCCTTTTTCTGATTATGGTGCATTTCAACGATTTCGATATCATAGTCTTCGCCCAGCACTTGTGTAACCTTTCCGGCAATGTGAAAGAGAAGATTTACGCCAATGCTCATATTTGGAGCAAGAACAATTCTCCCGCCGTTGGCGGCCAGTAACTGTAATGCTTTCTTGTCAGAATCCGGCAGCGCTGTCGTTCCGATTACGACGGCAACGCCGGCGGCAACAGCAGCGGCGGCATCAGCAACGACCGAACTGGTGCTGAAATTAATAATGACATCGGCATTGTTGAGCAACGGTTTTAATTCGCTGGTAATTTTCACCCCGGATTCCCGGCTGCCGGCGATGACACCGGCGTCTGAACCAATGGTTGGGTTTCCGGAAACTTCAATCGCTCCGGCAAGGGATAAATCTGGAGATTCCAGGGTATTGGCAACCAGTCGCCTTCCCATCCTTCCGGCAGCGCCGACAATAATAATTCTAATCATTTTTCCATTCCTGATGTTAATCAATAAAGTTAAATCAATGCTATTGTTTCTTTACAGTTATACTCTATAATGTTGAAAAATACCGCTCAAGCCGGGAAAGTCTCAACCTGCACCAAAATTAAAAGGCTTCCGTAGTGTATTGTACCATTTGCCGCGCCGCTTCACGGCATGCCATCATAATACCGCGCTGACGGTTGGTTTCCTGATCCGCTTGAACTTGATAATTGGCGGACCCTGAGACGCTGCGTTTTTCAACAAGTGCGTCTTTGCGACCGGGAATAATTACAGAAAATTCCGCTTTTACTGTGATTCTCCATTCTGCCGGCCGGTAGGTTATGTTATTATTATAGGTCTGATCGGCAACTTCCTGACTGGTTAAGTCAAGAATTTTGGCGTAGAGAATGCAGTCAGCACTCGTCAAATCTTTAATTTTCAATGAACCGTCGAACATGAACTGGTCACAAAGCATACCGCGCATCTGCGCCGAAGCATTGTACGATGTCGTTTCGTTGATAACTGCGGCAATCGCAATCGTCTTAATCTGAGGATGAGCAATACTGCCCGCGCGATAGTTGCAACCGGAAACCGTCGTCAGTATTAATACAGCAGCGCCATACAGTAAAAATTGCAGCTTCTTCATCAGTATTGTATTCCTGTTTTATCTTTATTGTCTTTAGATTTTACTTCATCTTTATTGGGAATGCCTAAATCTTTAATTGGCAACAGCCACTTACCGTTACTGTTTTCCGGTACCGTTATCGTATCGGATGCTTCGGGAGGAAGTGGTATTTCGCGATATTTCTGTTCCCTGCTCTCTATCTCCGGACGGAAACCTTCGGGAACATAGGTTTTGTCAATTTTGGTCAGCAATTCCTCAGACCTGTCCGCGGCAAGCGAGTCCGGATACTGCTTCATAACATCACTCAAATACCGTTCCGCCGGTTCGTTACGACCAATCCGATGATAAAAACTGGCAATGCCATAAAGCCGTTGGGCGTTGATATCTTTGGTTTTCAGCAGACATTTACGAACCCAGTCACATTCTGGGGCATTCGGGTATTTGGCAAGAAATGTGTTTAAAACCGTTACAGCTTCCCGATTGTATTTGCCATCGCCATCACCTTTTTGAGAAAGTTGAAAAAGGGCATTGCTCAATTCCAGGTAAGCATATTTACACGCCGGTGAATCCGGATGTTGTTTGATAATTTCCCTCAAATATTCCAAAGCTTTATCTATTTTTCTGTTGTCAATAAGTAATACCGCCACACGCAATTTCGACATTGGTGCAAAGTGAGCATAAGGAGCGTGTTTCAGCGCTTTTTCATAGATTTCTATTGAACGATCCGGGCCGCGCAACCAGGGAACCCAGCGAAATGCCCAGAATTCAGGATCACGATAACCGGCATAGTACTCATCACCAATCTCGTATTCGCGTTCCACCATTTTGGAAAAATCAATCTGCGCAGGAAATCCATTGATCAATTTTTCGATGCACTCAAACTCTTTGAAGTACATTTTTTCAGCGCGGTAACTGCGCGCAGCCTCTTTAATCGCATCTGCCTTCATGGCCGGGGTATCGGCATATAATTCAGCATCAATAAATTTTCTCGCTGCGCTGTAATAACTGGCCTTGGAGTATAACTCTAAACCTTCTTTATATGCCGCGGTGGACTCGCTGTCACTGCCATATAACGGCACTACGGCAATCAACATGAATGCCGATATTAAAAAAGTTGTGAATGTTCTATCTGTCCAATATCTCATTAAAACCGGTTCTTTTACTGTTTGGTTAATGTTAAAACATGCCCGCTTAATTTAATTGCATTCACGTAAAATCCAAATCCGTAAAGCTAATATCCGGACAAACATCAGAAATTTCCCATAAAATAAAGTAAAAACAATCTAAAAACACTTTAAAAAAAATAAAAACAGGCTATCATAAATCCAGCCAAAATAACCAGATATAATTGAGGACATAAAAACTGATGAATTCAGACAATCTCTATATGCGTGAGGCGATACGACAAGCAGAAATGGCATACGGATGTACCAGTCCGAATCCGCTTGTCGGTGCCGTTGTTGTTAAAAAATCCCGCATCATCGGCGCCGGATTCCATGAACGCGCCGGAAAACCGCACGCTGAAATCAATGCGCTCAATAATTGCACCGAACTACCACATGGCGCCGAATTATTCGTTACAATGGAACCATGCTCCACCTACGGACGGACACCGCCATGCACCGACGCAATAATTCAGGCTGGTATCCGCCGGGTTTGTGTGGGCTCAACCGATCCGAACCCGCTCCATGCCGGAAGAGGTCTGGATATTCTCCGTGATGCAGGGATTGAAGTCCGGAACGGCGTTGAAAAAAATATCTGTGATGAGTTGAATCCCGCTTTTTTCAAATGGATAACAACAAAAACGCCTTTTGTAATCTTAAAAATGGCAACAACTCTGGATGGAAAAATTGCAACCGCATCGGGACAATCAAAGTGGATTACCGGTAGTGAGGCCAGGCAGCGGGTACAGCGGTTGCGACAATGGTCTGACGCAATAATGGTCGGAGGCAACACTGCTCGAATTGACCACCCCTCTCTGACAGTCAGAGATATTCCCGACTGGCGGCAGCCGAGGCGGATTATTGTATCAAAAAAAATGACTGCCGAAGAAGCTCAAGAAATTCTGCCGCCGGGAATTGCACCTGAAGTCGTCGCTCCGAAAGATGCCCGGCAATGGCGCAGACTTATGCACAAATTTGGTGACGAAAATATCACCGCACTATTGATTGAAGGCGGGGGGGAACTCGCCGCCGCCGTACTGCATGCTGGAATTGTAGATATAGTTGAATTTCATCTTGCTCCTAAAATTCTTGGAGGAAGGAACAGTCTCCCGGTTATTGGTGGCGATAATCCACATGCATTGGATGAAGCCGTAAAACTTTGCGACATTAAAATTGAACGTGCCGGCGATGACATCATCGTTTCCGGACGTCCGGAAAAACATTCAACCACGGGTAGTTCATGAAGCGACTTGGGAAACGTACAGCCGGTTACTGGATGTATAAAGTTTTGCGGGAAAAAGGCACTCCGGAGTTTATTGCTCGCGGGTGGTCCGCTGGATTATTTGTAAATTTTTTTATTCCATGTTTTTTTCAAACTGTTGTGGCAATTCCGCTTGCGTTTTTGTGCCGTGGCTCACGCATTGCTGCATTTGTCGGCACATTCATCACCAATAATTTCACAATCCCGTTTATTTACCCGGTACAGTGTTACATTGGCAGTTTTTTAATCGGCAATCCATTACGCTATCAACAAATCCGATTGGATCTGGAAAAAATTATTACCAACCCTTCTTATGAAGAAATTATGCGGCTGGGAAAACAACTCATCCTCGCTTTTTTCGCCGGTGGAGCGTTGATGGGTATTGTTTCCGCGGTCATCGGATATTATATTGCGTTATGGTTGACAAAAAAATATCATGAAAAACGCCATCACCGCAGACAACAAAAACAGCTTAAGTTAAAACCTTTGGAATAGCTTGCCGAAATGCACTACCTTGTATGAAGGACAGCCATTATGACTTAAATTATTCTTTAATTATTGCCGGATAAAAACCGTTTTTGACTGAGGATACAGAATCAACGTGCCGTTACAGCTGGCTGAATCAGATAGACCATGGTTCCGCCCGCAAAACCGGTATCAACCGTAAAACGCAAAGTGCCGTTAGCATAAATACTCGGCAGTTCTTCTTTTTCCGTACCATCTAATGCCAAGGCATTTACCCGGAAAGAACCAGCTCCGGCCAGTTTTAAGCTGATATCAGACTTTCCCTTGCGTAACAGTAATGGCAATTCGCCCCATTTCTCAACTATGGTATGCTTGTTGTTGGCAAATTTCATTTTGGTATTAAGCACGTCGGTAAGTTGGAAACAGAGGATTTTGCGACTGGATACCAGCGGCAATCCATCAAGCGCTGAAACCGCAATCGTCTGAAAAATGGAGGCATTGTTTACCTCCATAACCGAACCGGTACAGGAGCCGCCATTAATAACGAATGCTTCTGTTCGCGGAGTAACAACTTTAAACATTAACTCAGTCGCATTGATTGTAATTTCACCGGTATCGCTGACCGCCTTTTTTGAGTCGCTGCGGAGCTCCGCCGGAAGTTGCCGGATTCCATCCCATAATCCTGAATCAACCGGAACTCGTTTCGTTCCCGGGGCAAGGTTTGTGTTTTTCAAAGTACTGCCAATCCGGTAAGTTAGTCCCAAAATCGAAAAAGAAGACGGAAAGTTTGTCTGAATATTGCCAGGGTCTAAATCTGTCAGCAAGTCCGGGCATTCCCAGGCATAACCTTGTTTTGCAGGAGCAACGTCGCCACGCAGAAACATCAATAGCGCCAGCCTGTCGGACAACTGGCTTACCGGTTCACTGACACAATCAAACCCCGATGGAACAGAGGGTTCGATAAGTTGTTTACGACTGTGTGACCATGCAAAGCGATATAAACCATCCCAGTCCTGCAAGCCTGCATAAGCGCCAATCAAAGGACCGCCCTCTGCACGATACGCATTCGGAAAACAGTAATTAAATTCTGTTACCACGAATGGTTTGCCGAAAATTCTCGAAGGCATCATCCCCCGTGGCAAAAATGCCATTGCTGAGATTGCCGAACGTTGATTATAACCATAAGGCAGGGACCATTCGCGTTCGGGAAAAGTCGGGTGGTCCAGATACTCATGATTGTCAACCACATCCAAACGATTTCGCAATCCGGCTTGAAGCGGTTGTGAAATAAAGTTGTTATCAGTAACGAGCGCCTGCAACTTTATATCCCGCAAAAATTGACGGCATTCTTCAATGGCATCAGCTTGAATTCTGGCAAGGAAAATCTTAAATAAAATGTTCTGGTCACTTGAAGCCGGTAATTTTTGCTGCTTCAGCCATTCCTGAAAACGTTGTTTATACAATTCCTTGATGCGAGGATTTTTGTCCCACTCGGTAAAGATAGTGTCTTCATTCACCACATTGACCAGAAACAATGCCGGGTCTTCCGCCCAAGTTAGACCGGTATAAGGGTTCTTACGACAAATCATATTGCGAACATATTCCTTCCAATTCTCTCTGGCCGAGGCGAACAGCGGAATTAACATCTTTAATTCATAGCGCGAAGTAACCGGATATTCCGGTATCTCGCCATCGCGTAGTTTGCGACTGCAATACAAATCAATCGTGACATAAATCCCGCGTTTTTTCAAGCAGTAAAACAGGTAGTCCATTTGTTCCAGAATTTCCTGATTTAATATTGTTGACCGGGTGGCATTTTTGGCGGTTAAAAATGTATCAAAATGGTGCAGCCTTACTGAATTATAGCCCATCTTCGCCAGAGTATCAGCCAGTTGTTCCGCTTCTTTATGCTCCAGGTATTGCGCGGAGAAACAAAGATTTGCGCCATAGAAACGAACACGTTCCTGTGGCCGTTTTTCAAAAGCTATTCCGCCGGATGGCGTAACAACGGCGCGTCCGTATTTTCCTGCCGGAGCGTCTTGAAACCCGGAAAAATCCAGCGCTGAACCTGATTTAACGTCACGCGGAAATTGCAAGGGTTGCCACTCATTATCACTTGTAATATAACTGACAGATTCATTTTGAGTGGTGTCAATCAATATGTCCGATAAAGAAGCAGCCACAATCATCCATACTGCAGTCTTCCCGCTTTTGAATGATATTTTGCTAATCGGTCGGTTTTCCAGCTTAAATACGGAAAGCAGCAAACCGACGTATGACTGCCGGTTTTCCGCAGTCCAGACAACATTTGCATTTGAATAAGATGAAGCATTCCACCAGTTGGCAACATCAACTCTGTTCCGAACCGGAATCGTCTGGTGACTGCCGTCTACGTAAATAACTTCAATCTTCCCGATTGCCGCATTACCGGCGGGAACCCAGGCGGCAGCATGGAGCAGATACAGGTATTGACCAGTTTTTCCACTCAATTCAATCCCTGCTTCAACAGGAAAATATTCGCGTGACGGTCCCGCGAGAACCAGACATGAGCGTCCTTGGTTTTTCGCTGGATCAATAATATCAAAAACAATGCCCCCCATTACTTTTTTGCCAGGCTTTATCATTCGTAAATCATTCTCAGACCCCTGATCTGTCCAGCCGCCTTTTTGATCATCTGCCGTTTGATCGGCAAATCCAGTACTGACCATCGGGCGCAAATCTATGGTGACAGCCGGTACAGGTTTAAAATCAACTGTAACCGCCAACCGGCTTTCAGTAAGTTTACCGGACGAGGGAACGCTGTAAAGACGAAGACAAAATACATTACTCTTGAATTTACGGTTGTCCTGAATAAGCAAATCAAATTTACCATTGAATTCCAGGCTCCGTCCATTCAATGGTATAACAATTTTTTTGATTGCTGTTTTACTGGATATTGCTGTTTTATCAAACGTTTCCGGCAAACGAATTGGAACACCGTCGGCAGTAATTGACTTTCCGCCCATTCTTTCAACCGGCAGCTCCAGATTTAAACCCAGAAAATTGGTTGGCACCGGAATCTGACTGTTAAAAGTAACGTTAATATCCAAACCGCCATTGGGATTGCTGGTAATATGTTCTGATGTGCGGAACCGCCCGCCCTCGACCTGCCAATCACCGGTCCATGCCCATTTCCGATTCATTTCCTCAAGCGTCAATTTCTCCGGCAGAAAAGATTTACGATCCAGTGTTGAACCCTTCCATTGTTCATTATAGTGAAGAACGGATAGAATGACACCATTACCGAAATCCAAGCTTCCACATTTAGCTTTCACCTGCTCAGAGAGTTGCACCTCAGCCTGTGATGTTATCGGCAGCAATATGAACAAAATCAACCAGCATAATTTACAATACATTACCGAATTCCTTGATAAAATTTAATGGCTGAATTAACTTAGACTTGATTATAATACCGGAAGAAAACCAATAAACAAGCGTATTCAAGCAAATCATTAATGTTCTTGCTCTGTAAATTCAAGAAACTGTGTGACTATTTTCTGCCAAACCGTTTTTCAAGTTCGTTGATGGAAATGTTAATGATGGTAGGACGTCCATGGGGACAGGAAAAAGGCATATCGCATTTTGCCATTTGTCGAATCAATTCAATGGCTTCGGTCATATTGAGCCGGTCATGAGCCTTTACCGCTGCCTTGCAGGCGGCGCCGGCAAGAGCTTCGAGTTTGGTTTTTCCCGTAGAATTGCCGCTATCACCAGTCAATTCTGCAATAATTTCCAGAATCATTCCTTCAATGTTTTCCTGACGAAACGCCGCCGGAATGGAACAAACAATTACGCTGTTTCCACTAAGTGTCTCTATTTCAAAACCGGCAGTTTTAAATATTTCATAGTTTTTGGTAATAAATGACGCTTCGGCTTTAGACAATTCCAAATTAATCGGCAATAGAAGTCGCTGTGCCGGATTATCATTGGAAATTCCTTTAATCAGGCGCTCGAACATTACCCGCTCATGGGCAGCGTGCTGGTCAATAATCATCAATCCGGAATTATCTGCGGCAAGGATATAGGTATCATCCAGAACACCAATCACTTTCATGGCACCACTGCCTGGAAGTTCAAGATGTTCATTTTCATCGGTTATAACTTTGTTTGGCGTTGTTTTTAATGTCTGCAACGGCTCCGCCGATGATTGATTACTCATACGCGGATAATAAACTTTACTCGGAAAACCCCTGACAGTTATATTTTCTTCTGTCGCCATTTGATGTTCATTATCAGGTGTAATGCCCAATTCCGGTGCAACCGGCTGATTTACGGCGTAATTAACATTGATACTGTCAAGAACTCCTTTCAGCGAAATTTCCGGAGAAATGGTCACCGAAGGACGCGCTGATTGGCGCAGGGCAATACGAATTGCTTCAGCAATGTCTGCGGTAAGTTTACGTTCATGTCTGAATCTTACTTCGCGTTTTGCTGGATGAACATTTACATCAATTGAATCAGGCGGTACCGCAATGAAGATTACGGCGGGTGGGAATCGCCCTTTTTCAATCAGGCTGCCATAGCCGTCACGAATACCATGATAGATAGCCATAGCTTCAACGCCGCGCCCGTTGACGAAAGTCCGTTGCTCACGGCGGGAATTACGCGCAAATCCATGCATCGCCACGTAGCCGCTGACTCTGCATTCGTCAGAAGCGAATGCAACCGGCAGCAATGACGTAACATAACTCTTGCCGAAGAAGCAATTCAAGCGCGGGTGAAGCGTGTCAGCGGCAGGGGAGGAGAATATTTCCCTGCCGTCAATACGCAGACTGAATGTAATTCCCGGATAGGGCAACGCCAGCATATAAAGCGTTTCCTGAATGTGTTTTTCTTCGGTGGCATCGGATTTGAGAAACTTTTTTCGTGCTGGAGTATTGTAAAAAATATCTCTGACCGTTATCTCCGTACCAGGTGCACAGCCGGTGGGAATGGCGCTGATAAAACGTCCACCGTCAACAATTACTTCCGTGCCTTCAAGCTGTTCTCTGGTTCTGGTTTTAAGACGGAAGCGGGAAATTGAGGCAATGCTCGGTAATGCTTCACCGCGAAATCCAAGCGATGTGATTTGTTCAATATCTTTTTCTTTGCTGATTTTGCTCGTGGCATGTTGTTCCAGACTGAGCAGAGCATCGTCGCCATCCATGCCGCTGCCATCGTCGGAAACCCGGATTAACTTAATCCCGCAATGTTCAACTTCAACTTTGATGGAGCAGGCGCCGGCATCGATGGCATTTTCCACCAGTTCTTTGACGACGGAGGCGGGACGTTCAATGACTTCACCGGCGGCAATCCGGTTACTGATATTTTCCGGCAGCACTCTAATCTTGCTCATCTGAAGTTATTCCTGGCGGGGAGCTTGTCCCAAAACATCTTTTTTCCGGGTGGCAATGCCATCGATAATCTGCCTGAATTCAGGTTCGTCCCGGATATTGTTCAAGGTCGGGTCATAGGAGATTGGCACGATTTGCTCTCCAAGCCGTTCAAATGCTTTTTTGAAGTACTTTATGGATTTAACTTTGTCGCCGGTCACAGAGTACATACCGGATAGATTCAGGGCAATAAATGGGGACTCCGGGTCGAGTCCTGCCGCGATATTCATGCTTTTAATGGCTTCATCAAATTTATTCTGTTTCGCCATCGTCTGACCCAGGTTGTTGTAAACATGAGCGTCACTGCCATTGAGTTCACTCTGCCTGCGGAAAACAGCTTCCGCCTGTGAAAAATTCTTTGTTGTGTAAAAAATGCGTCCGAGCAGCGACAACGCAGAATAGTTGTCCGGTTCAAAAATCAATACCGTTTTGACATGATTTTCCGCTAGAGGAAGATTACCTTCAGCCATTGCGGTATAGGCTTTATTGAGCAATAACAGCATTTCGGCTTTTTCACGGTCGTTTCTCGACGGTTGTCGCAAATTAGATGGTTTTTTCTCAGTCTTATTGTAAGGGTCAGGGGCGGAATGTTCTTCAATTGTCAGATTAGCCGCTTCACCGCGTTCGGTCTGCCTGATAATTCTGGTATTGATTACCACGACGGTAAGCAGAACAATAATTCCAAGCGCAATCAACAATATAATTAAGTTCTTATTCATCTTTTTTGTACTTTATCCCGGTATTAAGTTGCGCGGGTGTTCTTCAGCGAAAACCCTGCCAACAAAGATACTTCACTATTTCACTTTATGCCAACAGCGGAAAAAATGATTTTCGCTGATTTTTTCCCATTCCGGCACTTTTTCCGCACATAAACGCTGTTCCGGTTCGCTCAAACCGTTGCAATGCATACAACGCCCGTAAAACCGGCAGCCGGCAGGATAATTCGCCGGCGACGGCACCGTTCCGGGAATAGTATTAAGCGTTTTTTCCTGATGATGCAATCTGGGAACGGCATTCAAGAGGGCGCGGGTGTAGTGGTGGACAGGATTATTCAACAGCTCTGCCGTTGGCGCTGATTCCACCATGTGACCTGCATACATTACGGCGACCCGGTGCGCCACTTCTGCAACGATTCCCAGGTTATGGGTAACCAAAATAATAGCCATATTCCGTTGCGTTCTAATTTCATTCAACAATTCAAGGATTTGTGCTTGAATAGTTACATCAAGTGCAGTAGTAGGCTCGTCAGCAACCAGTAATTCCGGATTTCCAGCCAAAGCCATGGCAATCATCACCCGTTGCTGCATTCCGCCGCTCATTTCATGCGGATAACATTTCAGGCGCTGTTCCGGCGCCGGAATACCAACCCGGCGCAACAACTCGATAATATGTTCCTTGAGATTTTCCGGCGGTTTCTGGTGCAGGCAGACGGCTTCGGCAATCTGATCTCCAACCCGGAATACCGGATTCAAAGAAACTGAAGGTTCCTGAAAAATATAGCCGATACCGCCGCCGCGAATTTCGCGTAACTGTCTGGGCGAGGAATGTAATGGCTCATAAACTTTGCCGCGATGATTAAAGGTAATCTTTCCGGAGGGAAATCTAGTCTGATGCGCTGGAAGTAATCTGGCCAAAGACATACAAGTTACGCTTTTGCCGCAACCGCTCTCCCCGACCAGAACCAAAACTTCACCCGGTTCAACACTGAATGATACATTACTGACCACAGGAAGCCAGTTGTCGCCGTTACGGAATTCAACCGTTAGATTATCAACTTCCAGCAATGCCATTTGTTACAACTCCGTCATCGACTGTTACATTGAAACCACGTTTTCATTTCTGAAATTGGCGAAATTCTCTGAAACAAGAAGTAATAACCGCTCCGCCGTAACCGGCGGAGCGGAATAAATACCATTATTTGCCGGCGTTGAAAATTAATTCAGCGAAACTGTCAGCCTTAAGGCTGGCTCCGCCAATCAATCCGCCATCAATATTCGGCTTGGCAACCAAGTCTGTCGCATTATCCGCTTTCATGCTGCCGCCGTACTGGATTCTCACCTTTTCCGCAGTTTCTTTGCCGAACATATCGACAAGCTGCTCTCTGATGTAGGCATGGGTTAATTCTGCCATTTCGGGAGTGGCGGTTTTTCCTGTACCAATAGCCCAAACCGGTTCATAGGCAATAACGATGCCAGCCATCTGCTCCGGAGTAATGCCGCTAAGTCCGCCTTCAAGCTGAGTAAAAAGAACTTTCTCAGTCTTGCCGGTTTCACGTTCTTCAAGCAGTTCGCCGATACAGACAATCGGCTTCAAGCCTGCCGCTAAGGCTGCCTTGAGACGCTTATTAACGGTTTCGTCGGTTTCACCGAAATACTGCCGTCTTTCACTGTGACCGATAATGACGTATTCAACGCCTAGTTCCTTTAACATTCCTCCGGAAATTTCGCCGGTGAAAGCGCCATTTTCCGCCCAGTGAATATTTTGTGCGCCAACTTTCACGTTTGAACCGGCAGCCGCTTTTACTGCTGCACAAATTGAGGTGAATGGCGGGCAAACGACAATTTCTACCGCGGTGACATTACTGACCTTCGCTTTGAGCTCTTCTACCAGGCTCTTTGCTTCGACAGCAGTTTTGTTCATTTTCCAATTTCCGGCGATAATAACTTTCCTTGACATAATCATGTACTCCGTAATATTTTTATTGTTGAATTAATTAGCGTCTGCGAGGACAGCAACTCCGGGAAGGGTTTTACCTTCCAGGAATTCGAGAGAAGCGCCACCGCCGGTGGAGATATGCGACATCTTGCCAGCCAATCCGGATTGATTGACAGCAGAAACCGAATCTCCCCCGCCGATAATACTTACACTGTTGCTGTCAGCCACGGCCTTACAAACCGACATAGTGCCAACGGCAAAAGCCGGCATTTCAAAACATCCCATCGGTCCATTCCATATCACCGTTTTGGCGCCGGCAATTTCCTTGTTATACAAAGCAACTGTCTGCGGTCCGATATCAAGCGCCATCCAGCCGTTTTCAATGTCGTTGCCAACGATTTTGGTATTGGCAGAATTGTCAAATTTATCCGCAATAATATTATCCACCGGAAGGAGAAATTTAACTTTCTTTTCTTCGGCTTTTTTCATCGTTGCTTTTGCGGTTTCAAGCAGTTCTTCTTCGCAGAGGGAATTACCGATATTGTGTCCGAGGGATTTTAAGAAGGTGTAAGCCATGCCGCCGCCAATCAGAATGGTGTCAACTTTTTCCATCAGCGATGAAAGTACTTCCAGTTTGCCTGAAACCTTGGCGCCGCCGATAATTGCGACAAAAGGACGTTCCGGATGGGCAACAGCCTTGCCGAGATACTGTAATTCTTTATCCATCAGAAAACCGGCAACGCAATTTTGTTTGTCCATGAACTCAGAAATGACTGCCGTGGAAGCGTGCGCACGGTGCGCGGTACCGAATGCGTCATTAACGTAAACATTGCCCAGCTTTGCCAGTTCTTTGGCAAATCCGCGCATTTTCTGTTTGTCTTCATCGGTTTTGGTCTTCATATCCTCTTCTTTATGGAAGCGGGTATTTTCACAAACCATAACTTCACCCGGTTTCAACGCCGCGGCCTGCGCGACAACGGCATCGCCAATACAATCAGAGGCAAATTTAACATCAGTTCCGAGCAATTTGCCAAGGTGTACTGCGGTTGGTTTCAGTGAAAATTCCAACGCCGGCTGACCATCCGGACGACCGAGATGAGAAAGCAGTACGAGCGATGCGCCTTGTGCCAGAATATATTTAATTGACGGCAGCGCCGCGGTGATTCTGGTATCGTCTCCGACAACGCCATTTTTTACAGGAACGTTAAAATCTACGCGCATTACCACGCGTTTACCCTTGAGGTCAATGTCCTTGATGGTCTTTTTGTTGATATTCATTGCAATATACTCCGGTTGATTTTGTTAAAAAACCCGAAGCGGCTTCAAAAGCAACTTCGGGTTATCATTAAAGGTCATAGCTGTCCGCAACCGGAGAATAAAATCCGGGCGCGGACTGGAAGTCTTACAGTGTTGCCATATAGCAAATCAGGTCAACAACCTTGTTGGAATAACCCCATTCATTGTCATACCAGGAAACAACTTTAACAAAGTTATCATTCAATGAAATACCAGCCTTGGCATCAAAAATAGATGTTCTGGCATCATGAACGAAATCTTGAGAAACAACTTCCTCTTCGGTGTAACCGAGAACGCCCTTGAGTTCGCCTTCGGAAGCCGCTTTCATCGCTTCGCAAATCGCCTTGTAGCTGGCGCCTTTTTCGATACGGCAGGTCAGGTCAACCGCGGAAACGTCAGCGGTCGGAACGCGGAACGCCATACCGGTAAGTTTGCCTTTCAGTGCCGGAATAACGACACCGACAGCTTTCGCTGCGCCGGTTGATGACGGTATAATATTGCAGAGCGCTGCACGGCCGCCGCGCCAGTCCTTGTTGGACGGACCGTCAACAGTCTTCTGGGTGGCAGTGGTAGCATGAACGGTAGTCATCAAACCTTCAATAATACCAAATTTATCATTCAACACCTTGGCAATCGGAGCCAGGCAGTTGGTAGTACAGGATGCGTTGGAAACAATATGCATATCTTTGGTCAATGACTTATGATTGACGCCCATTACGAACATCGGAGTGTCATCTTTGGACGGCGCAGACATGATAACTTTCTTCGCACCAGCCTTCAAATGCATTTCGGCTTTATCCTTGGAGAGGAACAAACCGGTAGATTCAACCACATAATCAGCGCCAACTTCGCCCCATTTCAACTGGGTCGGATCTTTTTCAGCGGTAACACGGATTTTCTTGCCGTTAACGACAAGCTGTCCGTCTTCCACTGCAATTTGACCTTCAAATTTGCCGTGTACTGAATCGTAGCGCAGTTGATACGCGATATAATCAACTTCCATCAAGTCGTTGATTGCGACAACTTCGACATCTTTCCGTTCGACCGCCGCGCGGAAGACCAGACGGCCGATACGACCAAATCCGTTAATACCAATCTTTACTGCCATTTTTCTTTCCTTTTTTTGGTTTTCTTAAGTTTAGAATTTAAGGTAGAACATTTTATCTCCGGACAAACCGGATTCTGCCGCCATTATGTTTTATGTTTAAGGACGGAAACAATAATATACCTTTAAAAGTTATAAAGTCAATAATCCGATTTCTAAAATTTTCAAAACATATTATGACCGCTTTTTTCCAAAAAAATATAAAAAAAGAGTCAATTACCATTTGCAAAAATATGATAAGCGGTTTAACTTATCCGTCCTCTTTGGCTTCCTAAACCCGATCGGGGCGTCAATGAGGGTGATGCATTGTTGGCTTATTTCGGTGTTTGAAATAAAGAAATGCGGGTAGAGGTATCCGCGACAGAGAAACTGAGAGAAAAAATGAAAACTTATCTTGCAAAAACTGGTGAAATCGAACGTGAATACATTCTGTTCGACGCATCAGAAGCGCCGCTGGGCAGAATGGCGGTAAAAATTGTCAATGCACTTAGAGGCAAAGACAAACCAACTTTCACTCCACATATTGATACAGGTAAT
This sequence comes from uncultured Victivallaceae bacterium, assembly GCA_964392985.1. Lineage (GTDB taxonomy): Bacteria > Verrucomicrobiota > Lentisphaeria > Victivallales > Victivallaceae > CAYMSF01. The sequence continues at coordinate 58,067 of CAYMSF010000010.1, forward strand.
TTTGTTATTGTAATTAACGCGTCAAAAACGGTTCTTACCGGCAACAAAGATACCCGGAAGACATATCAAGACTTCAGCGGTTATCCCGGTGGTCAAAAAGATTATACCGCAGATGTCATCCGCGAAAAACATCCGGAACGTTTAGTGAAAGATGCCGTTTGGGGTATGATGCCGAAGGGCAGGCTTGGACGTGCTCTTTTCCGTAAACTTCGGGTATATGCCGGTAGCGACTACGATGAAAAAGCTCAGAAACCAACCAAAGTATCACTTCAGGAGTAATGGAATAAAATGGTTACTAATAGAAAAGTTGAAGAAATTTGGGCAACCGGACGCAGAAAATGTGCAATCGCCAGAGTTCGTATTAAACCCGGCACTGGCAAAATAGTCGTCAACGGCAAGCCCTTTAATACATATTTTCCTCAAGAAGCTATCAGCGGTTTTATTTTTCAGCCGTTGACAGTGACTGACAATCAGGGCAAATTTGACATCAATGCCAACATTGACGGCGGTGGCACAGCCGGACAGGCCGGAGCGTTCCGTCACGGTGTTGCGCGCGCTTTAATTAAATATGACGAAACCCTGCGCCCGGTTTTGAAAAACTGCGGAATGCTGACACGCGATGCCAGAGTGAAAGAGCGGAAAAAATCCGGTCAGCCTGGCGCACGCAAACGCTTCCAGTTCTCAAAACGCTGATCTGTTACAGAACGGAGGCTTTTCATGGCTGAAATTCGTGCTGCAGTGGTTGGAGCATCCGGTTATTCCGGCGAAGAGCTGGTACGGTTGCTCTGCCGCCACCCGCATTGCAAATTGTCTGTCATTACCTCACGGCAATACGCCGGCAAATCTGTCGGCGAAATTTTTCCCCGCTTTGCAGAAAACAAACTGAATTTTACCGTTCCTGATGTCAAAGCGATCGCCAGTGAGTGTGATGTCGCTTTTCTCGCTCTGCCGCATGGTCTGGCGACAGAGTTTGCGATTCCATTATTGGAATCCGGAGTTAAGGTTATTGACATCAGCGCTGATTTCAGATTGAGAAGCACCGCCAAATATAAAGAATACTATAAGGAAGATCACCCATCCCCGGAATTGTTAAAACAAGCCGTGTATGGTCTTCCCGAACGTTACCGCGCTCAACTCAAAACTGCAGATTTGATTGCTTGTGCGGGATGTTATCCGACCAGTTCCATTCTGCCGGCAGCGCCGATGCTCTCCTCCGGACTGGCATTAACTACCGGAATTGTGATTTCCAGCATGAGTGGCGTTTCCGGCGCCGGACGCAAAGTTGATTTGCCATACATTTTTCCGGAATGCAATGAAAGTTTGCGGGCATATTCCGCAGTAGGACACCGGCATCTGCCGGAGATTGAACAGGAATTAGCCGCCGCTGCAGGATGTCCGGACATCGCCATTAATTTTGTTCCGCATCTGGTTCCAGTCAACCGGGGCATCAATTCAACGATTCTGCTTTACGCCGCTCCAGGTTGCTCCCTGGAAAAAATAGAAAGTGTTTTCCAGGAAACATATTCTGCCGAGCCTTTCGTCAGAGTGTTGCCCAAAGGGAAATTTTCCGACACCAAATATGTCACCATGACAAATGTTTGTGAAATCGGCTTTGTGTTCGATCAGCATACCGGTAAAATTATTCTGACTGGTGCAGAGGATAATTTGACCAAAGGCGCTTCCGGTCAGGCTATACAGTGTATGAATATACGGTTCGGCTTCGACGAAACCGACGGATTACTGTAATTTTTCTCTTAATTGAGGAACTTTCAGCTGTTTCTGTTGTCAGTTAGTGGTAAGGATATTTATTGCTTCACGAGAGATGAAGCCGGAAAACAGTATTGTTTTTAATTTCTCTCTTGATTTTTCAGCGTTTTCACGCTAAAGTAATTTGTATGTTGATACGGCTAATCATAATGATTCGATGAATATAATCTGGCTGAGGTTTCAATGGAAAAAGAAAGAGTTATGCAAGAAAATCTGGACAATTCGAAATTACTGGTAAAACTGGCAATTATTTCCGGCTCTGGCTGTTTGATACTGGCGACACTGTCAGGTGTTCTTTCCAGTTGGTCAGGCTCTGACGTTTTTGCCTTGTTGCTGCTTCCTTATGTAATTGCAATCCTGTTTGCTATCGGCGCCATGGCGTATGGCATACTGGGTGCTTCTGCAGCGCAGGAGGATGAAGATAAAAGACTCCTGGAAAAACGGAAAGAATCTGTCGCCGTGCTCAATGTTGAAGAAGATGTCAGATTTACTTCAGGAAGATCCTTCGAAAATTATAAGAAAGTCACACCTTATTTCCTGACCGCTATTGGTGCGATAATTATTTTCGGCACCTTGTTTCTATATTGGCATGAATGGGTTGTCCGTGCGGCTAGACCGGTAGCATCAAACGCCCTGCATGGCGCATTTGTAGCAGTTATTTTTATGACGCTGTCTGTTTTCTCCGGCGCCTTTCTCGTCGGACAGTCCCGTGATAAAAACTTCCGCTGGCTGCGTCCGGTAGGGGCATGGATGATTTTAAGTTTTGTCGTTGGCGTTTTAGCCATGATCTCGATATTGGCATTCCGTTTTGGCTACGGCGCGCTTGACTTTTACCTCTCCCGCGTAGTTTTTGTAATCTACCTTCTGCTTGGCACGGAACAAGTGGTTAATTTTATTACAGAATTTTACCGTCCGCGGACAATTGAAGAACCGCGTCCGGTTTTTGAAAGTCGTCTGTTGAGTTTATTTACTGAACCGGGTGGAGTAGTTAGAAATATCGCCGACACTCTTGATTATCAGTTTGGTTTTAAAGTTTCCAAAACCTGGATTTACGGGTTTATGGAAAAATCACTATTCCCTCTGCTCATTATCTGGTTTGTAGTTCTATGGTTGTTTACCTGTATTGCAGAAGTTGGTCCGACTCAGGTTGGCGTCAGGGAGCAATTCGGCAAAGTAGTCACAGAAAAATTACTGAAACCCGGCATATATCTCACACTTCCCTATCCTTTCGGCAAGATTGCCCGCTATTCCTGTTCTGAAATCCATCAGGTGCTGGTCGGTCCTAAAATGGAGGACAGTTCAGGAAAAAAATCAACGCCTGAAGTTGTTACCTGGACAGAAGAACACTATGCATCAGAAACCTATTATCTGGTGGCGTCAGAAAAAGTTGACAACAGCAAAACCCCGGCAACCGCCGTATCATTTCTCGGTATCAGCGTTCCGGTGCAATATCATATTACCCAGGACGGATTATTTGATTATGCCTATCGCAATAAAGATGCACCGAAAATGCTGCAAAGTATTGGCGAAATGGTTGCATCAAAGTATTTTGCCAGCGTCTCCATAATGGACGTGATGTCTTTCGGACGCCATAAAGCGGCGGTTGATTTAAAAGAGTTAATGCAGAAAGCAGTTGACAAACAGAAACTGGGCATACAAATTGTCAGCGTTAATTTGCACGATGTCCATCCTCCAACCAAAGAAGTGGCGCCGGCATTTCAAGATGTTATCGGCTCAATGGAGGAACGCGAATCTGAAATTCTCAGAGCTAAAGTGTATCGTGAAAAAGTCGTCCCGGAAACTGAGGTCGAGGCGTTGCGTTTAAAACAGCAGGCGATTGGTTACCGCGAACAGATAACCATGGTTGCCAAAGCTGAAGGCGAACGCTTCAACAAACAACTACAGGCATATCAGATTATGCCGTCACTGTACCGGTTGCGCACCTATCTGGATATGCTTGAAAAAGATTGCAAAAATACCAGAAAGTATATCATCAGTTCTTCCATTCCCAATGAAGTATATGAGTTGAATTTTGAGAAAAAAGCCAGCATGGACTTGATTGATGCCGATTTAAACGCAATCAATCCCAATGCTCCCCAAAAATAAATTTTAAACAAACTGCGAAATACGCATCAAAACGGAGGCAACTTGAATATGACAGCAGAAAACAACGAAGTAGCAGCACCAGTACACTGGCCGACAATGTTGTTGGGATTAATCGTTGCGGCAATTTTCCTGGTAGCAGTGTTCTCCTTCCGGGTACACAGCACTGAAACTGCGGTAGTAACAACTTTTGGAAAAATCAATGAGCAGACCGTTGGCGCAGGATTGCATTTCCGCTGGCCCTATCCGTTTCAGGAAATCCACCAGTTTGACAATCGTTATAACTGCTTCACCGGCAATGTCGGCAAACTTGAAGAAACCTTAACCCGCGATGGTCAAAATATCATTGCCGGAATTTATATCATTTATAAAATCAGCGACGCCAAGAATTTTTTCCTCCGGATGGTAACCGTTGTTAATGCAGAAGAACAACTGAACAGCTGGATGCGCAGTATTAAAGATGAAACATTCGGCAAGTACAAATTCAATCAGTTGATTAATACCAATCCGCAAGAGATGTGTCTGGATAAGATTGAAGCAGAAATGTGTCAAAAATTGGACAGAAAAGCCAGCGAATACGGTTTAACCGTCAAAGCTGTCGGCATCAACACCATTAATATTCCTAAATCAATCAGTGAAAAAGTATTTGAACGCATGGTGCAGGAACGTAAAGTTGTTGCAGAACGTTATCGCGCCGAGGGCAAAAAAGAGGCGGAAACTATTAAAATTGATTCTGACCGGAAAAAACAGATAAGCCTGGCAGAAGCAGAAGCGGAAGCAAAAGAAATTCGTGCCCAGGGCGATGCCGATGCCGCAAAATATTATGTCGCCTTTAAACAGGCGCCGGAACTGGCGGCGTTCCTGCGTAAGCTTGACTCTTTACGCAAAGTCATGAGATCCAAGACCACCCTGATTCTTGACACCGATTCCGCGCCTTTCGATTTATTGAAAATGAATGCGGATAAGCTTAAACAGGATGTTCCATCCGGCGTGACTGCTGCCGGCAAACAATAACTTTATTACAGAAAGACTCGGACTGCTATGGATAATACGCATAGAAAACATGAGCCGGAATATCAAACTGATCATTCCAGTCAGTATGATTCAGGCTTGAAGTCGCTGGTGAAGAGCCTTCAGGTGTCATTCATAATTCTAGTGATAATTATAGTTGGGATGCTGGTTTATTTCTTCACTTTTGGCGGGTATTTTATTGTCAAACCCCAAGAGGCGGTAATCGTATTGCGTTTCGGCAAATATGTTGACACCTATACGGAAAACTGGCACTGGTTCTTCCCGTATCCGGTGAACAGTCTGGTAACGCTGAATACAAGTCCGCAGATTATCAATGTTGATTTCAAGGCTACCGCACAGGTGATTCCCGGCGCTCCGGATGAACAACAGCAGGAGATGATGAGCGGTCCTTTGGAACCGGGCAAAGACAGATACCTGATAACCGCCGATGCCAATATCATTCATACCTCATGGATGCTGGAATATCAGGTTTCCAACCCCAAAAAATATTATGAAAGCTGCCTCTGTCCGGTTGATCCGCGCAATAATGATGAGTTGCTTTTATCCGGCGCAAAAGTCAGAGGAACCCGCGGTCCACAAACTTTGCTTAAAGAAGTATTGCGTAACGTCGTTATTAAAATTACAGCTAACCGTTCGGTTGATGAAGTCCTCTATGACAAAAAGCAGGATTACAAAGACGCAGTACAGTTAGCTTTTGCCAAAAACATTGAAGATCTTGACCTCGGTATCAAGGTTAACAGTGTTACATTGCAACAGGCATTCCCGCCGCTGAAAACTAAAAGCGCTTTCAGCGATGTTACCTCTGCGAATCAGGCTAAATCCACCATGATTGACAAAGCCAATGAATACCGGGTCAAACTTGAAAATGGTGCCGTGGCGGAACGCGCCGGAATCAACGCCGGGGCAGAAACCTACCGCAAACAGGTCGTGTCAGAAGTTAAAGCCGAAAATATCTATTTTGAAAAAATTTATACCGAATACAAAATCAGCCCGGACACGGTGTTAATGGCATTGTATAACTTTACATTGTCTGACGTGCTCGGTGCGGTTCAGGAAAAATATCTTGTCACTAAAAGCGCCGACCGGCAACAGCAGATACGCATAAAGATAAACCCGGAACCGCTTGACGGCAATAACAGAACATCAGAAGCAACGGAAGGGAAATAAAGATGGCATCCTCAAGCATGAAAGAACATGATGAACACGCCGCACATTCTTCCTGCGGTCATGATCACTGTAAACACGACCATAAACGTGAACATAAACATAAATCATCTGGAATTAGCTGCCCTACTTGCGGCAACTTAACGAGTGGAACCGGGCATGACCGTACTATGGGACGGTTGGCAGTCGCGTTGATTGGCGGTTTCTTCATTATTAATTCCTTTATTCTGGAGTGGTTGATACCAGATCAGACATTTGCCGCCAGATTCAGCGCAATTGTCGGTTCAGTAACTTTGGCTTTGCCGATTATGATTACCGCCGTCAAAGATATTTATTACGGCAAAATTTACATGAATGAACTGGTGGCACTGGCGATTCTTGCCGCTTTTGCCGGCGGCGATTTTCAGACTGCCGGTATCATCAGTTTTTTCCTGCTGTTGACCATTATTATTGAAACCCGCACCGCCAGCGGCGCACAGCGTTCAATCGAAGAGTTGATAAAACTTACCCCCCATACTGCCAGAAAGCTTGTTGATGGCAAGGAAGTTGAATGCGAAGCGTTAGATTTAAACATTGGCGACGTAATCAGGGTACGCCCCGGCGAAAATTTCCCGGTTGACGGCAAAATTATCGCTGGCGAAAGCACCGTAAATCAAGCATCAATAACCGGTGAATCCCTGCCAGTTGATAAAGACAAAGGCGATGATGTATTCGCCGGCACTCAAAATCTGACCGGCAGTGTTGACATTGCGATAACCAAAGTCGGCGAAGATACAACGCTGGGTAAAGTTAAGGATATGATTCTCGCGGCAGAAGGCTCAAAATCTCCGATAGTCAGAATCATTGACCGTTATGCCGGATATTATACTCCGACCGTATTGATGATTGCCGGCGTTACCTGGTGGTTTACTCAAGATATGCAACGCGTGATTACGCTGATGGTTATTGCCTGCCCGTGCGCTATAGTTCTGGCTACGCCTACAGCAGTTGTTGCCGCGGTAGCAGCCGCCGCGCGCCTGGGAATTCTAATTAAAAACGTCAGCCATCTCGAACTGGCCGCCAAAATAAGAGCGTTTGTATTCGACAAAACTGGAACGTTAACTGATGGCGTGCTTTCAGTTGCCAGACTCAGCCCGTTTGATAATATTGCTCCGGCGGAACTGTTAAAAATCGCCGCGTCAACTGAACAGCACAGCAACCATCCGACCGCGGTGGCTTTGCAAAAATTAGCGGTTGAGGCCGAGTTAAATCTGTCCCCGGCCACTGAATTCAGCGAAGTACACGGCAAGGGTGTCCATGCTATGGTTTCAGGACATAAGTGCTGTGTCGGACGGCTGGCATGGCTGCAATCGCTTGGTTTTTCCGCTCCTACGACAACGGAACAGGATGATCATGGCATGAGCGTGGTTTATGTGGCGCATGATGATAAAATTATCGGTTGGATTGGATTCAAAGATAAATTACGCAAAAATGCGATTCAAGTTATTAAGGACTTGCGCATCCTCGGCGTTAAACACTGTGCGATGGTTACCGGTGACCGTAAATCTGTTGCAGAAGCCGTCGCCACCGCCATTCAGATTGACGAATTTGAAAGCGAATGTCTGCCGGAATCAAAGGTGGAATACGTTGAACGAATTAAACAGAACGCCAGAGTAGCGGTTGTCGGTGATGGCGTAAATGATGCTCCGGCGCTTGCCGCCGGCGATTTAGGTATTGCCATGGGCGCAATAGGCAGTGATATTGCCATCAACAGCGCATCTGTTGCGTTAATGACTAACGATCTCCGCCGTATTCCCATGCTTGTTTTCCTCTCCCGTAAATCAAGAATTATCATTAATCAGAACTTATTTGTCGGAATGGTGTTTGTCTTTGGCGGAATGATCTTTTCCGTATTTGGCTGGATGACACCGGTATGGGCTGCTGTTCTGCACACGTTAAGTACGCTTTTGATAATCTTCAACAGCGCCAGACTGGTACGTACCGGAGAGGAGCTTACGCTGGAAGATTCAAACAAGGACCAATAACGCCGTAGCATGTATCTTAAACCCCTTTAGCGGAGACAATATTGATGTCGGACAATCGAGCCACAGTTATCAGAGCCGTCGGTCTTAGCAAAGTATTCCGGGATTTCTGGAACCGCCCGAAAGCTAAAGCAGTAAATGATATTGATTTTGAAGTAAAGGAAGGCGAGGTTATTGGACTGCTCGGACCGAATGGTTCAGGAAAATCAACCACCGTAAAAATGATTCTCGGTTTGCTTTATCCCACCGCCGGCAGTCTCTCTGTTTTTGACCAGTCACCGCGTGCGGTTGAGACCAAACGCCAGATCGGTTATCTGCCGGAAGAATCTTACTTATACAAATATCTCACCGCCATGGAAACGCTTGATTTCTTTGGCTCTTTATTTAATCTTTCTGCCGAAGAGCGGCGCAGCCGGAGTGAACAACTCCTCGAAATGGTTGGTTTGAGCCATGCCAAACGCCGCCGCGTCGGCGAATTCTCCAAAGGTATGGCACGCCGTATCGGTCTGGCACAGGCGATGATTAATGATCCTGGTCTGTTGATTCTGGACGAACCTACTTCCGGACTCGATCCGCTTGGTTGCAAAGAGGTGAAGGACCTGATTCTCTTACTGAAAAAACGTGGCAAAACCGTTGTCGTCACAAGCCATCTGCTTAGCGATGTTGAAGACATTTGTGATCGTGTCATTATACTCTATGGTGGCAAAATACGGGCAACCGGCACCTTGAACGAATTGCTTATCATGACCGACACTAATCGCATCACCACGCCGGCAATGTCGCCGGAAGCAACGAAAAAATTATTGCAGATTCTCCGGGAAAATCTGGACGGGAACGAATTCCGTATCGACCATCCCCGCAAGAGTCTGGAAAACTTCTTTCTTGAAGTTATTAATACCGCCAAAGCTGAAAGCATTGAAACTGCCGGTGTTGTCGGTGGTGGCAAAATTGCTGATTACCTGACGGAACACGAAAATCCGGCCGAAATGCTCGTTAATCTGACCAGAGAAGAGGTTGAAACTAAACCGGAACAAGTTGATGTTCCTGCGGAAAACATTCTGACCGCAAATAAAAATCTGGCGAAACTCAGCGAAACCGAACCCGTCGTTGAGGTAAAACCCGAAGTTGAACCGGCAAAAGCCAAGGAAGACTTGAGCAAGGTCAACGAAAAATTAAAAGATCTCGTATCTTAAATTACTGAATTGGAAGATAAAATATGACTGCTTTTATGGCGATTGTCAGGTTGACCTTTAAGAATGGTGTCAGGTCACACATTTTCCAATTGCTCCTTTTTGTTCTGTTACTTTGCATTGTATTAATTCCTGCCAATATTGCCGGCGACGGCACAGCCCGCGGTTTTATCCAGATATCCTTGAAATACAGCCTGGCGGCGGTTGCTTTTGTCCTTTCGCTATCGTCAATCTGGCTGGGATGTTTTATCATGTCGCGTGATGCGGAAAGCTATCAACTGCACATGGTGGTATCAAAACCGATTTCGCGAATCGTCATCTGGCTGGGAAAATGGACTGGCATCGTTTTGATTCACTTGATTCTACTCGCAGTTGCATCAGGAACGGTTTATTCCATTGTTCTCTGGAAGTTTCATCGTCAACCGTTCACCGATGCCGACAAAGCGGCGATTGAGAATGAAGTAATGGTTGGCCGCCGGGTATTCTTCCCCGAAGTTCCTGATATTAACAATCTGGCCAAAGATATGTTGAGACAAAAAATAGCCGCCGGTTCAAAACTCTCCGGTTCGCTGGATACCTCGGAAGCCGGACAGGATAAAATGCTGAAAGAAATTAAACGTGAACTCATGGCGCAAATGTCAGAAGTTCCTCCAGGCGGGGTCAGGGTTTGGACTTACAAAGGGCTTCCGGCTGAATTGGACCGTCCGCTTTATCTTCGCTACCGGGTTTACGTCAACAAAATTTCAACTGAATTTCAACGTTTAACCCGTGGTTTGTGGCAAGTCGTTATCGCCACCCCGGATACCGAAGCCGAAAAACAAACTAACGTGTTTGAACAAAACAAAAATAAAGAGAAGCAGTATAAATACTTTTATTATCCACTGACACAATACCCGGAACAAATGATGTGCGGGGTATTCCTTGAACGCTATCTGCCACCGAAAGTAATCACGCCGGAACGCGAAGTGGTAATTTCCTTCTCCAACTTTGACTCAGAAAACGGAATGCTTTACTTCCAGCGTTCCGATGGTCCGAAACTAATGATTAAGGTTTCCGGATTTACTGAAAATTACTGCCGGGCGATATTTGTAATTTTTCTGCAACTGGTCGTTCTGGCAGGGCTGGCGTGTGCCGCAGCGTCGACGCTGTCAATGCCGACGGCAGTGTTTTTTGTGATTTCGTATCTGATGTTCGGCAGTTTTGCCACGTTCATGGCGAGTTCATCGTTTTTTGACGGTACTGCAGATTATATTGGATATTTTATCGGCAAGCTGATGTTGTTATGCGTAATTCCAATGCAGGAATTTGAGGTTACTCATTTTGTCGCTGATGGCGAACTGATTGAATGGTCATTTATTGGCAAATTATTTTTGTCGTATTTTGTATTGCGGGGGATGCCTTTATTCCTGCTTGGAATGTATCTCTACTGGCGCAGGGAACTGGGATTGGTGGTGAGAAAATATGAGTAGATTTAAAACAATTATTTTCTTTACAACGCTCGTGTCCGTTTCTATCATCTTATTGATTGGCATTGGCTTTACCCAGCGGAAACTGGATAATGCAATTGCCAAAGATAATCTCCACTTTACCGGTCAGATTAAAAATGCACCTCCGATTGTTGTCTTCACCACTGTTGCGCTTGGCAGTTTCCGCGGTCTCCTTGCCGACTTGATGTGGTTGCGTGCCGCTTCGCTCCAGGAAGAGGGCAATTATTTCGAAATGGTGCAACTGGCTTCATGGATTACCAAATTGCAACCGCGTTTTTCCGGCGCCACTGCTTATCTGGCATGGAATATGGCCTATAATATTTCCGTAACCTGTTCGTCATTTGAAGACCGGTGGCGCTGGATTCAAGAGGGCGTAAAACTTATCCGTGACGAAGCGTTGGAATATAACCCCACTGATCCTTTGCTGTATAAAGAACTTGGCTGGATATTCCAGCATAAACTGGGCAATATTCTCGATGACGCCAATCTCTATTACAAAAATCGTCTGGCCGTCATCCTGACTCAAATTGTCGGCAGCGACCCTGACTGGGCCATGCTGGCCAAGGTGCCTCAATCCCGCGACGCGTTGCTCAAAGAAATCCCGGCCAACGTTAAGTTTACCGAACTGATTGATAATTCTAAATATAAGAGTCTGGACAATCTTTATGAAGAATTCAAAAAACAGTCTAAATTACCGGCTGATTTCGCGCTTGCATTGAATAATCCCGGGGTCAGCGAATTGTTGACCCGTTATTTTCAGGTGAGATGGCTGGAAGAGCAGTTGAAGTTGAATCCGGTATTAATTAATAATTTGAATGTCAAATATGGCATGCTGGATTGGCGTACTCCTGAAGCCCAGGCCATCTACTGGGCGACGATGGGACTCGAAAAAACGCCAAGTCATCGCGATTTGTCCTGTGAACGCATGATTGTTCAGGCGCTCAAAGATTCGTTCATTGCCGGGCGGATTATGATGGTTGATAAAGATAAATTTGAAACTATTATCGCCGTACCTAACTTTGCGGTGATGGATTCAGTTTTGCGTACCTTCGAAGAAGCCTATGAAAAGAACGAAAAACTCAGCACTTTCGCATCCGCAAAAATAAATTTTATGGCTGAAGCCATTGTTCTGCTTTACAATTATGGCAAATTCTCTAAGGCGGCGGAATATTACAAACTGCTGAAAAAAGAAGAACCGGGCAAATACCAGAAGTCGCTTGAAGAGTTTGTAATGCAACAGTGGTCGGAAGAAGTTCGCGATGCCTCAGTGAAGAAAGCTACCGACATCGTGAGCGGAATGATTTACCGCAGTTGCAACTATCTTATCTATGGTGACGATGACGCCGCTATCGCCAATGAACGTATGGCCAGATATATTTACACTACCTATCAGCAGAATAATGCCGATATCAAAGTGAGAACCGGCTTGGCATCATATCGTGATATTAAAAATTCCGTCATTACCAATTTGTTGAAAACTTATCCACCGGCCATCGCAGAAATATTGACGTTGCGACTCAAAGAAGACACTGCAAAGAAAGTTGATTTGACTGTACCTGCCCCTGCCGTCAATTTTGAGCCGCCAAAGCTGGATTTGCCGAAATAACACTTTTCTTATACCGGCGATAGTCGTTTATTATCTGGTTTAAAAACATGAATACACCCGAAGAAATTATCTCGCGACTGCATTTGCAACCATTGCCGGTCGAGGGTGGATATTATTCCGAGACCTACCGTTCCACAATATCTCTGCCAGACAATAAACATTGCTGCGGCACCTCTATCTACTATCTGCTCCACGGTAATAATCGTTCAGACTGGCACCAGGTCGCCAGTGACGAAATCTGGTTCTATCACTGCGGCAGTCCGGCAGTTCAGTTATTACTCTTCCCTGACGGACACTGGGAGGAAAGGGTTATCGGCAATGATATTGCCAACGGTCAAGTTCCGCAAAGCGTCATTCCCGCCGGAGTATGGCAGGCGGCGACACTGCTGGATGCAGGTTCATGGGGATTATTCGGTGCCGTGGTATTTCCAGGCTTTGAATATTTCGACTTTACCGCCGGTGATGTCACTGAGTTGATTACTCAATATCCGTCCGCATCGGAGAGAATCCGTCAACTCGACCTGGCGGAAAGAAAATCAATATAAAAGGTGAATCTTTTAATGTTCCGCAGTGTAATTCGGGGCATCTTTCGCCATAATAACATCGTGCGGATGGGCTTCTCTCAATCCCGCTGAAGTAACGCGAATGAGTTTTGCTTTCTTGTGAAACTCTTCAATAGTTTTGACACCGCAATAACCGCAGGCATATTTCAAACCGCCGACAAACTGGTGAATCACATCACTGACCGGACCGCGGAACGGTACCAGACCTTCAATTCCCTGCGGCACCAGCTTCTTCTCGTCATTTACCTCTGACTGACCATAACGTTCACGACTGGCTTTACCGGTTTTCATCGCTTCAAGACTGCCCATGCCGCGATAAACAACATAGCGCCGTCCATGATGCAGAGTAACCTCTCCAGTGCTTTCTGACGTTCCGGCGAGAACCGAACCCATCATAACGCAGGAAGAACCAACCGCGATGGCTTTGGCGACATCTCCAGACTGCTTAATACCACCGTCAGCAATGACGGGAATACTGGGACCGACAGCTTTTTTAACTTGATATACCGCCGAGACTTGCGGGATGCCGACACCGGCAACAACACGCGTTGTACAAATCGAACCTGGTCCAATGCCGACTTTAATTCCATCAGCGCCCGCCTCGGCAAGCGCCAGACCGGCTTCCGCAGTTGCGACATTGCCGGCAACGATATCAATCTTTGAACCGTATGTTTTTTTCAACAGTTTGATTGTCTCAATAACATTTTTGCTGTGCCCGTGGGCAGTGTCAATGACCAGCGCGTCAGCGCCGGCGCTGAGCAACGCGGCGGCACGCTCTTCATCATAAGGTCCGATGGCCGCAGCAACACGCAATTGATGTTGCGTGTCACGATTATAGTCCGGTTCTTCTTTGTCTATAAGCGTCTTAACATCCTGGAAGCTGAACAACCCGGTAAGTCTTCCATCAGCATCAACCGTGGGCAGTTTGCCGACTTTCTTCTCAAGCATGGTTTTATAAGCATTGCGGATAGACAATCCGTCTTTGGCGGTTACGAGAGCTTTAGTCATGACATCGCCGATTCTCAAGTTATAACTGGTCAGGAACTTTATGTCACGCGCAGTAATTATACCGACGAGTTTATTGTTGTCATCAACGATGGGAAATCCGGAAAAGGAGTACTTCTTGATTTTCTTTTCTTTCAGCATTTCCGCAACAGTCTGGTCGGCGCGGAAAACCACCGGCAATTTTATCATGCCGTTCAAATACAGCTTCACTTTCTTTACTTCATGCGCCTGCTGTTCAATACTCAAATTTTTGTGGATGACGCCGATTCCGCCAAGACGGGCAATCGCAATCGCCATCTCGCTCTCGGTAACCGTATCCATCGCGGCGCTGACAAAGGGGATATTTAATTTGACATTCCGGGAAAAGTAGGAACTCACATCCGCCTGTTCCGGCGCGAAGTCGGCAAATTGAGTAATTAGTGAGATATCATCAAAAGTTAAACCCTCATACTTGAATGCCGCCATGAAATCATCAATAAATTTGTTCATCCGTCGCCTCCCTGCCCCGAATATTTTCACCAGAAACTGTAGTTTATCGCGAAAAGTAATATATAACAAAAATTAAAAAAGTAAATCACCGCTTCCGGGGTATTTGAATTTTTCTCATCATAAAAGCAATGACCGCAGTGAATCATGCTGTTGCCTTCCGTTTTGTACAATCTTTTCATAAAAATGGGTAAGCTGCTCCTTTTTTTATTGCACACCAACTCTTTTCACGGTAAATTATAGTTCTGTTTAAACAATAAATCATTAAACCGGGATATTAATAATCCATCAAATATGAGTACCGAACAAATAAATTTAGATGTTGAATGTCCTCACTGTCAGGTGCATTTCAATGTTGCGCCCGAGGATGAAATACCCGATTTCTGCCCTGCCTGCGGTAAACCGGTGTCCGTGTCCCGGCCTGAAACCGCGGCGATTTGCTCCGTAACTTGCGCTGATTGCGGGTTCCGCGGCCAATCCGAAAAATGCGGCGGCGTTAATATTTATATTTTTATCCTGTTACTGTTTCTCGGCATTCTGCCTGCCGTCGTTTACGCCTTTTTCTGTCCGGGCGAATACTATCGCTGTCCGGAATGCAAATCCCGGCGTTTGTCCTGGCCGCCGGGAAGCCAACCGCCCAAGGGCAAGAGTAATTCCGGTCCAAGTTGTTGCGGCTGCCTGCTCCTCATTTTACTGTTTATTTTCGTCTATAAGTTGATACACAGGTAATCGGGGAACTGCCAATGAAATTCAAAATGCTCACCGGCAATGATCCGGCGGATATCCTGATTTTTTTCAACGGCTGGGGCATGGATGAAAACCCGTTTCGCCACCTCGCCACCGGCAGGATGGATGTATTAATGCTGTTTGACTATTCCGACCTGACGCTACCGGTCAATCTCGAAAATATCTGCGTCAAATACAAACGGATTCATCTGGTGGCATGGTCGCTGGGCGTATGGGCAGCGGCAACCACACTGGAACATTCACCGCTGAAGCTACATTCCTCAATCGCGATCAACGGCACAGTCACGCCAATTTCCGGCGAGGACGGCATACCTCCGGAGATTTTTCAGGCAACGCTTGATTCCTGGAATGATTTAAGTCGAAAAAAATTTAACCGCCGCATGTGCGCAACACCGGAAATACTAAAAATATTCGAAGCCAACCAGCCCGGACGAACTTCCAGCGATCAATTGCTTGAACTTCAAGAAATAGCAAAAACAATATTCAGTCAGGCTCACCCTCCGGCAGCAACGCTATTCAGAAACGCAGTCATTGGAACTGAAGACCGGATATTCCCACCCGCTAACCAACTTGCGGCATGGAACCAAGCCGGGATAGCAAACTCATCATATCCGTTTCCGCATTATCCGTTTTCCACCTTCAATCAATGGCAGGAGTTGCTGAATTTTGCAAAAAATTGACAAATTACTGGTGAAAAATCGCTTTGCCGGCAGCCTGAATTTTTACAGCGCTCATGCCACCGTGCAACAAAATATGGCCGGGCATCTGATAAGTTCACTGCTGCATCATACCGGCAATCAACATATTTTTGAAACCATTCTTGAAATCGGTTGCGGCACCGGATTGCTGACCCGCGAGATTGCCCGACAATTATCCTGCAAACAATTGCTCGTCAATGATCTTGTGCCGGAGTGCAAACAGTATATTGAATCCATTACTCCATGCAAATTCATTCCCGGCGATATTGAACATATCACCATCCCGTCCGGCTTGGAACTGATTATCTCCAATGCCACCCTCCAATGGCTGAACAACCCAGCCCGGACACTGGCAAAATTGGCATCCAGCCTCAAAACCAATGGAATTGTTGCCATTGCCTCGTTCGGCACGGATAACCTGCACGAAATAGCCGCGCTCACCGGCAATAAACTGCACTACTATTCGCTCACAGAATGGCGCGAAATGTTAAATCGTGATTTCAACGTTGTTGATTCCTCTGAACAGTTTGAAAAACTGGTTTTTCTTTCCCCGGTAGCGGCACTGCAACATTTACGCAATACCGGCGTAACCGGGTTGAAGCAGAAAACCTGGACAAAAACAATGCTGCACAATTTTTCCAGAGATTATATTTCCCGTTACAGTGTCGAAGGCGGCATTGCTCTCACCTACCATCCCATTCAACTCATCGCAGTAAAAAAATAGCGCAATGGAGCCAATCATGGACAATCTCGTAATTCGGCGTGCAAAATATTTGGAGGCAAAGAAAATTAAGGATTTCGATCTATTTATTGGCGACCGGAGAATTGACAATTGGCGCGGAGAATTATTATGTGGAATAATCAATGATGAGGTTGTTGGATTTATATCATACTCATCCAGTCAATTTTATAACAGACCTTATATTGTTGCAATTTGTGTCAAAAATGAATTCAGAAGACGTGGAATTGCTTTCAGTCTGATTAAACGAGTTTTAGAAATATATGACGGAATTGACGTATGGGTTTCTACTGAAGATTACAACAAAGAAGCCATAAACCTGTTTAAAAAGTCTGGTTTCAAGGAAGCCGGTTCTTTATGTTACTTAAACAGAGACGATTCAAGAGAACTCTTTTTTGTCAAACCAGGAAATTTATAAATACTGCACTTCTTCTTATAGTCAATTCGAATGGCGCAAAATGTTAAGTATTACAGTACGAAAGACTAGGGAGTACGCTCCGCCTGCGAATTATCCGCATCCGTTCTTCCAAAAGAAACTCGAATATGATAACCTTTATACGGGGGGTTAACCATATCATCTGGATTGGAATGCAATAAGTCCTCTCTGGAAACGCGAAAAGGCATTTCTGAAGTCATCCAGTTGTCAAATGCTTTGTTGATAACATCTGGAAGCCACCTGGGTGGAAATTTGTCTGACGGAATTTGGTCTTGCGGAATATCGGAAAACTGCATTCCTTTTATTTCATAGGCGTAATTATATGCCTCTTCGCTTTTATGATGGAATCTCATCAACAAACGACCATCTTTAGTTGTCCATAAGTCCATCGTGTATTTCCTTTTCCCTCCGAAAATCACGTGGTCAGCAATAAATATATTTTTTAATCCCTTTGCAGAAAACCAATCAATGAATTCAAGCTCAATCTGTTTTTTAATTTTCCTCATAATTCCCCCTTGTGAAGATGTTGTTTTTTCCTCAATAAACGCCTAATGCTCCTTATCGCCGAAGCACAATATAATATAGCATCCAAAGCGAGTAAATTCAAGCTTGTATTGTGTCTGAAATTGAAGTAAAACAGGGGTAATTATTAGCGTTGATTTATTTGTGGAATCACAAAATGTGTTCCCTGAAAATGTATGGATGCCGTTAGTCATTTTACTTTTACAAAGTTTAACAGCAACATTCATCAACATAGAGGACATTTGTTGGCATACGCCATTTTTTTCCGTCTGGATGCCGTAAAAAAACAACAAATAGAGAATGAAACAGAAACGAATTTAAAAACGTCACGTTGGTATGAGTAATGTATTGTTTCTTCTTGTCTTCAACTAGAATATATTTTTATAATTTACTTTTTCAACGTCTGTATTTTTTCTTCAATAAAATTTACAAACTTTAAATTGTATAGCATCACATCACCTAATTTATCGTATATTTCAATGGGTAACTTGCGCCGATGTTCATCATTTTCTAACTCATTCCTAATATGATGAATCGTAAATTCTAATAGTTTATCTCGATCTTTAATGTCAATATATACAAAATTATCTCGCAGAATGCCATCAATTTTAACATTATTTGCTTTTATTGCTTGAGAGTAAGAATTTAATATTTGTATCGTGTTTTCTATATTTTCTTCACTACCCAATACACCCTTTTCACAATATTCTTCCCGGTATGCCTTATAAATTTTTTCGTGCAATTCATATATTTTAGAATTAAGGCTGGAAAAATAATAAAGCTGTCCGTAAAGATTTATTATTTGACTGTTAATGTACTCTTGCTTCCTTTTCGAACGTTCCAACATGGATATTTTAATCCAATCTACTACCGCAACTATAGCGCCACCCACACATGCACTAAATAAACTACTATCATACACATATTTTAAAGTATCAATTATTAAAACACATGTTTCGAAATTTTCATTGTTCATCTGATGATCCTTGGGTATTTAACAAGAATAATTAATATAGACATATTGCAACAATCGCTCCAGTTTATTAATCCAAGCCTAGCAAACTCTGTGGTAACACCGCCTTGTGCTTCTCCGCAGATGGTAGTACATGCATTCCTTAGTCTGGGTTATTAGCGCAAACAAAAATATCTTTGTTACTATCCTTTTCCACCACACGCAATACTCCGCAACTGTTCACGTTACCCTCTAAAATTGCAATCTCCTCATTTGTCAGCCCATAAAGCTGGTAAACAAACTTGTCAATCTCCGCTTCCAGTGCCGTAGTGTCGACACTCGGATCAGTTTGCTTGGCAGTCAGAATGTGATTAACCAGTTTAATCAATGCATCTTCATGGGGCGCAAATGTGAACGGCATGGGAAACATTGCCAACTCATTCACCTTGAATTGTGGAAAAATACCCCGCTGCATTTTGCCGAACTTGTGGATGAACCAATAGGTCATAAGACGGGAATTAAGAACTGCCAGGACTAACTGTGGCTTAATCGTGATGTTTATGATGTTCATCGAGTTTAGGTCGTTAAGCAGTGTCACCGACGTAAAACAAGCATTGATGCAATAGGGGGGCTTGGAAGGAATTTGCCTCACCAAAATGCGAGGGGCAGAGAAAAGATTAAAGTTACCTCTCGGAGCGCCCAAATTGGGTCCATATTTGAGATACTCTCCGCTCCAACCGAGAAAGTATCGACAAACGTCCCTACCATCTAAATACGTAAAGTATCCAGGCTTCTTGGAAGAGGAATGATAGACCCGTCCATCTTTCATTTCTCTTGTCTGAGGAGGCGTTCCTTTCCCGATCTCATATGCTTTCAAGCCGGATTTTACATCCGCTATTGAATTTAGCGGTCGCGTGTCTTTCTCTATTTTTTCCATCAAACCACCTGTTTCACCAGACTTGAGGGCTTCGATATTGATGATGGCATCAGGTTGCGAGAGAAACTGCAACTTCGGTGCATCCACAATTAATTCTGGTCCGGTCGTCCATTCCAAAAGTAGCACGTGTTCAGTCCTAGAAAGAGGAATTCCCGCTTGAAAAAGGACAATGGCTGCATCCACATCAGCGCTTTCAAAAACACGGGCGTAAAAGTTGAGAATCAAGACCTTGGATTGAGACAATACGAACTGCCGCAGTTTGCGGTTGGTATTGATAGTAAGCCAATTGTTGGGAGTGATGAAACAGAGGACGCCATGCTTAGTCAAAACGCGACTGCCGGCTTCGATGAAAATAGGGTAGAGATTCACCTGATACTCTGCCAACGAATAGTTCGCGTAGTAGTAGTCTTTGGCGGTTTGGGTAATACCTTTGGTAGCACTGTTACGTGCAAAAACATATGGCGGATTGCCGATTACGATATCAAATCCGTCTTTAATGTTGAACATCCATTCAGGATCGAACCAAGGACTGCTGGCGTGCTGGTCGTACGGGTCCCATGCGGCGAGTTGGCGTGCGGATTGATTGTTCCATCCGGCATCTTCAAGAATTATGCTCATTTTGTCGCGAAGTCTTTGGTCTTCAGCTTTCAACTTGTATTTAACAGCCGGTGATTTTGCGCTGAAGAGTCGGTGTCTTACATCTTTGAGTTTCGCTTCAAGCTTTTCGACATCTTTATTGTCGAACAGGCTCATTTGTTGTTTCGGTTTTTCGATGACGATAAGGGTATTTGCTGCAACAAATTTAGTTTCCAGGTTTGGGAGTGGACGGATATCAAAGTTGTCTCTTGCCTTGTCAGCTTTCTGATCAACAATGAGCGAAATGAAGAAACGTAATTTGCTGATCTGAGTGGCGATAGGCTGAATATCTACGCCGTAAATACAGTTTTCAATGAGATATAGTTTGCGACCGTAATCTAGTTCGTTATTATTAAACGCGGTTTCGATGTCTGCGATCAGGTTTTCCCGTATTGTGGGGTCGTCAATTTTGTTGGCTTTGTCGAGTTGCCGTTCCTGCCATTTTTGATTATTAGGGTCGAGTTTGTGCAAAATATGCACCAACTTATGCAGAATACCCATTGGGAAAGCGCCAGAGCCACAGGCTGGGTCAAGGATTTTGCAGTTATCTATCGCTTTAATCAAGACTGTGGTTTGTTGTTCATTAAACAGGTGCTCTTTTTCGTTGTATGCCAGAAGGAATTCCAAACCGACTTCGGCATCCTCCGGCGTCATTCCAGACTCTGCTTCCAGCTTTTGTTTCAAATGTGCCTTGAGCGATTCGTCCACCATATAGTTGACGATTTCGCGCGGGGTGTAGAAACTGCCGGTCTGTTTACGGGCGGTGGTTTTGGTTTCCGGGTTGTAGCTGGCGAGGAGGTTTTCAAAGACCCTGCCGAGGAGTTCCGGGTCGAGGGCGACTTCTTCTTCAATCGGGGTATTTTCGGTAATGGTAAATTTATAATTGTTAAAAATCTCAAAGAGTCCTTTAACGCGCTCATTGCTCTTTCTTGGATCATCATAGATAGCACTAAGATCGATGGGTTTTTCTTGTACAAAAAAGAGTTCATCTGGAACTTGAGCTTGTTTGTGCGGATTACGGGAAAAGCCGTCCATATAGAGGACTTTGCCGTTCTTATCTTCAAAATCGAGACAATCGAACAGACCGCCGTTTAGGAATGGCACACCGTCAAAGAGAGTGACTACATCCGCTTTTGAAATAGTGAAATCGGCGGAATAGCGATAGAGGTTTTTAATGCTGTAGTTTTTCTTGTTTTGTTCAAATGTTCCCTCAACGGCGAATTCGCGATCTTCGATTCTCTGATTTAAGGTTGCGAAAAAGAGGTTTTGCAGGATAGCACGGTAGTAAACGGTAGTATCTTTGCCGTTGAATCCTTTGATGATTTTCGCTACTTCCCTTTTATCAAAGATTGTTTCCGGAATCAGGTGTTTCTCTTTGATAAACCAGATGAAGATGAGCCGGGTAAGGAGACGGATGACACTTTCGGAATTATAAACCATATCATCTTTGTCGTCATTGACATCGTTGGGGAATGACACGCTGTTTACTGCCCAGAAATACCAGTTGGACAAATCGCGGTAAAATCGTTTATTGAGTTCTTTAGTGTCGAGGGTTTTCTGCCAGGCATTATGCAGTTCTACAAAGTTTGTAACTGTATAAACGCGCTTGAGTTCATCAAAGGAGAGATCGAAGAGAATTTCAATATGGGCGCGGTGCGGATTGGCTATCGCTATGTCTTTAATCAAGGTAATTTTTTTGAGGACATCTTTTTGTTCGTCTTTTTTATTCAGTCTGCGGTCGATTACGGACAGAGTAAGATTGTTGTCATGCTTGAACAGCAGCATAACCGGCATGGGAAATATTTTGTTGATTTCGCGGGTGATCTGTGCGAGTTGGGTACGGGTGTATTCCGTTTTGGTAAGTTCGAGAGCAAAGAAGAGATAGGTTTCAATGATGGTGTCATCAACCTGTTTCGTATCAAACAGGCTGAGTTGTCCTGACACTTCGTCTTTGGTTAATTGAAACAACAGATCTACAGACTTCCATTCTTTGGTCAATGCTTTATCTGCGGAAAAGTTTTTTTCTGTGAAAGCATGACCGTAGTTGTCTTTAAATTCGGCATAGTTTTTATGCGTAAATGGAGCCTGCCGCGCGGTGTTGTAGCCCAGGGTATTAAATAGATGAATTGCGTTGCCGGTTAAAACGCCGGAACCGAAAGCTTTGATGGCGCTTGCGATTCCCTGTTTAATTTCTGTTTCAGTCATATTTATTCCTTGATTTTTGAATAGATGAAATTTCTTTAATAATATCCCCACTCATCTCGATTGCCCCAGTTTGGTATTACTTTAAGGTTACAATTTTAATTTTCACTTTACAGTTTATCTTATCACGAGCCAGGTTATCAGTTCAAAATCTTCCATTTCGCTAATTTGTTTGGCTCGCGGTATTAATACCGCGCTTCGGTCGGATGTCAACTTGATATTGCTCTTCTTTTTAAAAACATGGGATATCTCGCTAACCGCCTTTTCCAGTAAATCCGAGTATTTGTCCATATTGCTGCCGTTTTGCGTGTCCTGATTGAATAATTCACAGAGTTTATCATAGGGCGTGTTCCATCCCTGACAGAGCAGACGGTAAATCTCCAATATCTGTTTAGGGTTAGTATAATTATAGCGGACAGTGCCGTCATCCCTGATATATACCAGGAAATAAGGGTTCAGCGGATTGACTTCCTGATTCCCTTCGGCAGGTTCTTTCTGCGCCAGACAGTAAATCACGCCCGGCTTGATGATCTCTTTTTCCTTGGCAGAAATCTCCCGTTCAGTTATCATCCCGGTATATTCGCCACCCGGCGCGGGAACAACGGCATAAAGACCGAGCGGAGAGTCTTTCAGTTTTTTTCGGTTGTTTTCGATAAAATTGAGTAATTCTATTCTGAAATCATCGAGAGTAAAGTCGGTCAGTGAAACTGATTCGTCCATTTCTTCCAGGTCGAGTACTTCGGTTTGCAATCTTTTCAATTGCTGGTTGCGATATTTTAAATCATCGGTGATAAGTTCCTCAAGCTGTTCAGTATTGAGAATATTATCCTCGCCAGTGGCGGTAACATCCACAAGCGCCATACGTGCCTCTACCCGTTCTTTCAGATTAATATAATTGTCGAGATCTTTAGTTGGCCAGAAATTTACTAACTGAATGGTTTCATTCTTGCTGCCGAGGCGGTCAATACGACCGAACCGCTGAATAATCCGCACCGGATTCCAATGAATGTCATAATTGACGAGATAATCACAATCCTGCAAGTTCTGTCCTTCACTGATACAGTCAGTTGCAATGAGAATATCAATTTCTCCGGTTGGCGCAGCAATATTCAGTTTCGCCCGGTTCTTGGATTCTGGAGAAAAGTTGACGAGAATGCTGTCATAATCATTTTTACCGTATGATGTCTGAGTATGACTGCCGCACACGAGCGCGGAATGAAGTTTTAATTCGTGTTTTATCCACTCCTTTAAATTTCCATATAAATATTGGGCAGTGTCGGCAAAAGCGGTAAAGACAATGACTTTCCGGTTTGAAGCGTTAACGGGTTTTTGAACCTTTTTCTGAATAAGTTTCTTTAATTCGGCCAATTTCGCGTCACGTTCCGGCGTTACTGCCTTGGCGTTGTTCAATAAATCAATCAGAGCATCTTTGTCCTTGCTTAAATTAGTAACCCAGTCGGCAAGATTAAGGTCGGCAAGATTGAATTTTAATTTTTTTCCGACTTGCCATTCATCAGATTCGTCATTATCTTCCTCCTGCTCTGAATCGGCGGGGATAAAGTCTTCGAGTGTCTCTTCCTGGCTTTGGCTGTTACATTCTCTAAATTCCCTGATTTTTGTTTCCAGGTTTTCAATTTTCTGAATTGTCCTGTCGAGTGATATTTCAAAGGATTCGATAGAACTTTCAAGCCGTTTCAAATAATTGACTTTCATCATGCCAATAAGGAAACTTTCGCGTTGGGACTGTTTAAAATTCAAGACCTGCCCGCTTGACATTGCTTCATATTTAGCCTGTTTTTCCGGCTTTACATAGGCAGATGGATTGAAAACCGATAATTTATATTCAAGAATCTGCTTGTTTAACCTGTCATAAGAAGGGAAACGCTTCTCTAGGTCAATATCAGGATAAACAGAATGCGGTTTTTCACGCCGCGGGAAACTGACAGCGGCCTCCATCTTATAAAAGTTGACAATATGTTTGCGTGAACGGGCAATGGTGAGTTCGTCCAGTAACTTAAAAAAAGAGGAATCCAGTCTTTCCAGCAACTGCTTCATGTTCCTTTGCGGGTTTTTCTTCTGGTCTGCCCAGTTGGAAAAATGGGTCTGCGCATTTCGCAGGGTCAGGGAAATATCTTTGACACCGGAAGTTTCCAGCAGCGCATCATCGCGACCTTCAGTAATAAAGGAAATCTGGTTCCTCAAATCCCGGAGAGTATTATTCACCGGTGTTGCGGAAAGCATTAAAACTTTGGTTTTCACGCCTTTCTTTATCACCATTTCCATCAGCCATTTGGCACGATTCATTTTGACCGCACCGTCATCTCTAATTTTTTCCATGGGATTGCCACGAAAATTGTGGGACTCATCAATAACGATGAGATCATACGCACCCCAATTAAAATTTGTCAGATCAATGCTGTTGGCACTGGAATGGCCTGTTTCACGCCCCATATCAGTATGGTACAGCACCGTGTAATTAAAACGGTCTTTTTTGAAAGGATTCAACGAATGATTCTGGCTTGCCTGATATATCGTCCAGTTCCCGGTCAGCTTTTTGGGGCAGACGACCAGGACTCGCGCATTAAGCAGTTCAAAATATTTAATTACCGCCAACGCTTCATAAGTCTTGCCCAGTCCAACACTATCGGCAATAATACATCCGTTATGCTTAATGACTTTGTTGATAGCACCCTTGACACCGTCCTGCTGAAAGTCATAGAGCATATTCCAGACTTCACTGTCATAAAAACCGGTCTTTGCATCTAGCAATCCACCTTTTTTCTGTTCATTCAGAAAGTCTTGAAAAATATGGTAAAGTGTTTTGAAGTAAATGAATTCCGGTTCATTTTCTAAATATAACTGTTCAAGATACTTTAAAACTTGCTGCTTTACATCCTCGACCAGACCGGTCTGATCATTCCATATCTCGTCAAACCAACTTTTCAGTTCCTGACGTTCTCTGTCACTGTCAATAATCAGATTCAACTCAATATTTTTGCTACCGCCTAAACCAAGACCGTTAACCGTAAAATTTGAACTGCCAGCTAGTGCTTTTTCTATTCCTGATTCCTGCTGGACATGATAAAGTTTACCGTGGAGAAAATTGGGCTTTACCATGGAACGGATTTCTGTTTTATCTTTTATCCATTCGGAACATTCTTTTGCAATGTTTTTTTGAGAGAGACGGCTTGCCAGTGGAATAGTCAATTTGTTATCTTCAATTTCAAAACTCCGGGCATTTACCTTATCCGGGTCCATGGATTTTATAAAAGTCGGTTCGCCAAACAAAAACCGGAGATTTTTTATGCTATCTAAATTATTCTTTAAATGATGGTAGGCATAAATGGTGAAATAAGCAGATACGATAGATACTTCGGAATTTGCGGAAATAGCTTGTTTGAGAAAATCACCCACAGTGCCGTGAGTATGATTGTCCCTTATGGCTGAATAGGTCATTATATCAATTTCTCCTGCCACTCTCCCCAAACACTGACGATATTGTCATTCTTTGACTCGTATCAGAGGGTAATATTTATGTTTAATAACCACTACTTGCAGGAAAATATCATTAATTATACGGATTTCAATTCCAAAACTTTACTTTTGCATTTTTTTGAATGGCAGAATACCGGCATGACCTCATCCAAACCATGACGAAGCACTCTTTGTCAGCATTGACTTATTACGCCTGTATCGCGGCGCTAGATAATATACGTAAATATAACGGTTCACAGCTTGCGAACTAAAATAGTTGAAGAACAACTTGCAGGTTTAAAGATTTAGAAATCGAAAAACAATTCATTTAAGAAGCTTCGAGGAGTTATATAAATATCTAGCTTTTTATAATTTGAACTCATTTTTTATTCTTTATGAAATAGCCACCAGTTTTGGGAGCGCCAACAAAAAATATTTTATCCATTTCTCTCAGTCTGATAATATGTCTGTCAACTGTTTTAATTGGCAGTTTAGTTTTTTTAGCGATAACAGGCTTTCTGCAACCTTCATTATTAGCAATAAAATCATATACGATTTTTACTACCCCATTTACTGCCCCATTTACTACCTCGTTTGTAGTGTTTTTTCCTTCACCTTTCAGCGGTTCGCCTTGTCGTTTTTTCAATGTTGTAAGAATCTCATCAAGCATAAATTCGATAAAATGGCAACAATCAGCGGCTTTCGTACTTTGGCTGATTG
>CAYMSF010000011.1:0-82167 GCA_964392985.1 uncultured Victivallaceae bacterium
CCAGGATCAGACTGAGCGAATCGAATACTTCAACAACACTTTGAAGAAATTCTTTCTCCCACGGATTTTTCTGTTTCAGCTCTTCGAAAACTTTCTGCGCGTACTGATTCATTAAGCCCCCTTAATGTGTTACGGTTCAGTTAGTTGTTTCGTCTCTTTATTGGCGGTTGTCGCCAACAAAACCACATAATGTATTTCATAAAAAATAAATTGCAATTATCGACAGATAATTTACAAATTTTTTTTATTAATACAACCAAACTGCTCTAAAAAAGCGATTACACTATCATCTGAAAAAAAATAGTTTCATCCAGTTGTCCGGATGATGCAATTAATTGTCCGGACAGTGCTCTTTATAATATTTCATATAGCTCTCGACATCGGGCAGTTCAACAATGAGCCCCTTCTTGTCTAAGAATTTTATAACGGTATCGCCGCTGCCCTGCTGAAAGGTTTTAGCACGATTGCCATAAATGAAGGGAATGTGGGCATAACTGCCAGCCTTATTCTTTACCTCACACACGATGGCGAGAATCGGTCCGACCGGGACGGTTTCATCGCTATTCCAGTTTTGGCATGTGGTCCAGTATGCCATTTCAATTTCGACATTTCTTAACTTGCAAACGTTATTTTCCAAGTGTTGGCAATGTCCGCAATGGTGTATTCCTCCGTTTGGCATCGTGAGAACTCCTTTATTATATATGGTTGAACTGCTACAAAACAAATTCAGTCTGTTTTCAATTTTCGCCGGCCTCCGGCGGTTTGCCGCATAGCTTTTTACAACTATACGGCAAACCCCCGTTGTTCACATTTCCGCCAGCCTCTTCTTTTTTCCCTCTATTCCTAAATACAGCGTTTAAGCTGCCTAACAAGTTTTTTTAATAAGGTCTGCCCTTATGAGTCTACCGTCTTTTTTGACATGTAAATCGCCTTGAAATTCCCCGACGAAACCAATAAGTTTCATACCCGGCGTATTGGGTGCACTGGCGAATGAAGATTTTTGGAGACTGTCGACAATTCCTTCGACTATATTTTTTCGTGACACCGGTTTTCCGGAGACACAAACAGGTATGTCGTTTTTTGCCTTTGTTATCAGTTCGAACCAACGTTTCTGCATTTCAGCCGGTGAGTCAAACCAGCAAATCCGGTGCTGCCGACTGCCGTGACAAATCACCATTCCTTGTGCATATTCCGGATAAGGGTAATATTCGACGATATTCCCCGGAGAAAAGTCCAAATGTTCCGGCAGTATTGACGCATCAGCATTTGCATTATTACCGGACATTTTTGGTTTGATATCGCCGAAAACAGGATATACCGCGAGATCACGGCAACCGATTGGTGTCCCCAATTTGTCCGGATTGAAAGTATTTTCCAATAAATTAAAAATGGCAAAATTTTCTGCAATAATTTTATCCAGACACACACCGCGGAGAAGACGGTACAGAATAATTGTTTCAATATACAACTCCCCGCGATGAACGCGTTCCTTCATCGTACTGTCAAATTCCATAATCGTATCGTATGAATAAATTTCCTGTCCGCACCAGACGCTTAACATGGAATTATGTAGAATATCGAGGAGATTATCACCGTGCCTCGGTTCAAACCAGCTGTCCGCTTTGCTGGTGGCATAAACTTCCAGACGCAAACTGGTTTTATATTTATATTCGGTGGATTCCGCACGGGCTTTTAAAAGCAGGCAACCGCGATTTACTGCAGGGGTAAAGACTGCGGCATCGTAACGCGGCAGATAACCCACCCGTTTGCCACAGCTGGAAAATATTGCCATTGCCAGCGGATCGACCGGATTTTCAGGCTCCGGTTCCAGATAAACCTGTTCGCCGGTCTTCGCTGCCGCATCACAATACTGTATGCCGACAATCCAGGTGGGTACGTATCCCACATATTGCCAAACCGCTTTTTTCTCAACTGCTTTTGCTATCATAATACGCCTCTATAAATGTTTTTTCATTCATATAGTATATATTATAACATCACCACCAGGACATTTTACGTCCTTGCTGGTTTTTTCGGGTGAAATATTCGCATTTTTTTCGGGATTTTATTGAATTGGCGTGGTTTGGAACACCCAGGTGAGGTTATCATTATCCCAGTCAAGGATGAAAGAGATGGTAAATGCCGCCGACCATCCGAAAGCGACGGCCGCCAGTCCCTCACCAGTTACCGGATTATAGTATTCCCGGATGGAGGCAGTTTCATTGCTCACCCACTGAAGCAGGTTATGCCGCATAGCGTTGGCGAGTTCGCCATAACCGTAATCTTTCAAACCTTTAAAGGCAAAGAAAGAGGTGTTGAGCCACGCCGGACCGCGCCACATTGCTTTGGGATCAAATCCGGGAGTGTCATAAGCGGCGGTAGGCATACCGGGATAAAACTTCTGCGGGTCTGCCGCAAGTTTTGCCATGGCGGCAGCGCGTTCCCGGGGTGCTATATGAATAAAGAGCGGCATGAAACAGGCGGGAGAAAGCACCGGACTGGTCTTGCCGGTATGCCGGTCCCGATCAACATAGGACTGGAGTTGTTCATCCCAAAGTCTTGCATTGATACGGCAGGATAAAGCATCGGCATCTTCCAGCCATTGTTTCCGGTCTTCAATCAGTTCCAACTGTCCGGCTAAACTTGCCATAGCGCGGTAATGTGAAACCATATAGCAGTTCAAGTCAATGGCCCAAAGCCGCTTGTCGTCGCTCGTGGACAACTGATAGCCGCCATCCCAGCGAATGGAGTTATCCCAGCCAGATTCATAACCGGTGTGACCGCCGCCATAAAAAAAGAGACCGTCAGACCGTCCGCCACGTTCATTCATCCAGAATTCGCCCATTTTTATCAGTTTATCATAGAGTTTTCTGAGATTGGCGGTCTCGGAGGCAACTCGATGTTCAACAACTGCAACCGCCCATGCCATCACCGGAGGTTTGGAAAAATCAATAACCATGGAGCCATTTTCCCATATCACATCCGGCAGCATGCCGTTCGGTTGCTGTTTATCAAAAAGTATTTCAAACTGTTCACGGGCAAAAGATGAGTCCCAATGCGAAAGCGCAATTGCGTGAAACGCCGAATCCCAATTCCAGACGCCGCGATAAGTGCCGAGCGATGGCATAATGCCACGATAGGGTTTCCAGCCGTCACACTGTACGATATTGCCCAGCAGGGTGGCCTGGGAACGTTTCAGTAAATTTGCCTCTGCCGGAGAGACCGTCGCAGTATGTTTTGCCAACCATGCCGCCGCCAATGAGTTATCCCGCGATACATCGGATTTGTCAGTTTCAGTTGTCATGATTCCCTTATTTTACGTCACAAGTTATCAGCGCTATTAATGTTATTGATACAAATTTCAACTAGAGGTGATAATCTAACCCATTGTTGAAACGCTTTCAAGCCTTGCTCTTTCAAGACTAATACCAATCCGGTACATTGATAGACGCCCGATTGATCTTTATCGCCTATTTTTGCCATAAATCTCAGGACAAAATTATTAGCTTTACAGAGTACCAGGCAATACTATTAGTTAAAAACTGGAAGCAAAACGTCGTTACAAAAATGTTATTATTACAAAATTGTATTACAATTTTGAATTAATGGCAATAATACAACTGTTTAATAATTGATATATTATGCTTATTTATAACCACTTACAATAGAATTAAATATTTGGCACGAAAAATGTTTATAAACATTGAAATATTAATTACGGTGACTAAATTAAAAAAGAAATAAGTATTTGAATTAAAAGTATAATGCAAAACTGAATTGCATCGACAGATGAATTTAATGTAAACTTATAAATACTGCTACGGAGGCGCTAAAATGTTGTCAGGGGGAAGTTCATCGGGTTATCATCCTGAACGAGTCGGGTTATATGATTTTGCCAACGAACATGACGCTTGCGGCGTTGGCTTTGTGGCAAATATTGACGGAGCTCGCTCGCATAAAATTGTGGAAGACGGCATAGAAGTGTTGCGCCGGTTATTGCATCGCGGCGCGGCTGGATGCGACCCGGACACTGGCGACGGCGCCGGGATATTGTTGCAAATACCGGACGAATTTTTCCGGGTTATTCCCCAGGAGTTGGGATTTGAATTACCGCCGGCTGGTCATTATGGCGTAGGAATGGTATTTCTACCGCGCGAACAAAAATTACAAAAACAATGCATGAATCTGTTGCATGAATCTGTTGCCGGCGAGAGCCGCCGTTTTTTTGGCTGGCGTGATGTTCCCGTAGATGAGAATGCTCTGGGCAGGACGGCGCGGGAAAGTTGTCCGACCATTCGTCAATTCTTCATCGGCAGGAGCAAGGAAGACAAAAGCGAAAGTGATTTTGAACGGAAACTGTATGTTATCCGTCGGCAGATTGAAAAGACGATGCAAGCGGAAACAACAGCGAGCGATCGTTTTTACGTGGTGAGTCTTTCCTGCCGGGTATTGGTCTATAAAGGATTGTTAATGGCGCCGCAAGTGCCTAAATTTTATCAGGATTTGAATCATCCGGAATTTAAAAGCGCGATGGCGATAGTGCATCAACGTTACAGTACGAATACCTTTCCGACCTGGCCGCTGGCACAACCATTCCGTTTTCTGGCGCATAACGGTGAAATCAATACACTGCGCGGCAACATCAACCAGATGCATGCCCGGGAAAATTCATTTTCTTCAGATTTATTTGGCGATGATATCAAGAAGTTGTTGCCGATAGTACAGGAAAATCAAAGTGATTCCGCCTGCCTTGACAACGCTTTGGAAATTTTTGTAAATGCAGGCAGAGAATTGCCGCATGCGATGATGATGATGGTACCGCAAGCATGGGGCAAAGATTACCATTTGGGACATGATCTGCGCGGTTTTTTTGAATACCATTCCGGGCTGATGGAACCGTGGGATGGTCCCGCGGCGCTGGCATTTTCCGATGGAAGCGGAGTTGGGGCAATGCTCGACCGTAATGGCTTGCGTCCCGCCCGTTACACGATTACAACTGACAACTTTATGGTTCTGGCATCAGAAACCGGAGTGCTGGATATTCCGGCGGACAAAGTGCTGAAAAAAGGGCGTCTGAGCGCCGGGCAGATGATTTTTGTTGATTTTGAGCATAAACGGGTATTATTTGATGCAGAAATCAAGAATATGGTATCCCGGCGGCAGCCGTACCGGCGCTGGGTGGATGAAAACCGCATTTCCCTCCACGGACTGTTCGATTCTGTCATGCCGGTGGAAGTTGGGCATGGCCTGTTGAAACGGCAAATGCTGTTCGGTTATACCCGTGAAGATATCACCATGATTATCAAGCAGATGGCGCTTACCGGACACGAACCGAGCGGTTCGATGGGTAATGACGCGGCGCTGGCAGTTCTCTCCGAAAAACCGCAACTGCTCTATAATTATTTCAAACAACTGTTCGCTCAGGTTACCAATCCGCCGATAGATCCGATCCGGGAAGAACTGGTGATGAGCTTGATGACTTACATCGGCAACCATGCCAATATCCTTGACGAAAAACCCGGACATGCCCATCTGTTGAAACTGACCACACCGATACTGACCAATGAAGATTTGGAACGGTTGCGCTCTTCAACGATACCGTCATTCCAGTCCGCTACACTATATATGGGATTCTATTCCGGGAATGACGGGAAATCGTTGAAACCGGCGCTGGATGAACTGGCAAAGCAGGCGGAAACCGCCGTAAGGAACGGCAAAAATGTGATAATCCTGAGCGACAAAGGCATCAGTGAAGGTCACACACCGATTCCGGCGCTACTGGCAGTTGCCGCAGTTAACCGGCGTTTGATTCAAGCACGTTTGCGCACCAGTACCGGATTGATACTGGAAACCGGCGAGGCCAGAGAGATTATGCATTTTGTCCTGTTGCTTGGTTATGGCGCCACAGCAATCAACCCCTATCTGGCGCTGGAAATCGTAAATCATCTGGCGGAATCCCGCCAATTGGAAAAGGTGGACAATACGACCGCAATCAGTAATTACATCAATGCCGTCTGCAAGGGTATTTTGAAAGTAATGTCCAAAATGGGTATATCAACCCTGCGCAGTTATCGTTGCGCGCAAGTATTTGAAGCCGTCGGCCTTGACCAGAAAATGGTTGAAGAAACCTTCACCGGAACCGCCTCCAGGGTCGGTGGCATCAGCTATGAGGAAATCGGTCGGGAAGCCCATGCCCGTTTTATCAACGCATCAAAAGCGTCCACCGATTCCGTTGAAACGCTCGAAACCGGTGGCAAATATCATTTCCGCAACGATGGCGAAGCACATCTATGGACGCCGGAAACAATTACTAAATTCCATCAGGCAGTACGGAATAATGACCGGCAGAAATACCGCGAATATGCCGGTTTTATCAATAATCAGGAAAAACATTTATGCACCCTGCGCGGACTGTTCAGATTTAAAACGGTGACTCCGGTGCCACTGGATGAAGTAGAACCGGTAAGCGCGATTATCCGCAGATTCGTTTCCGGCGCCATGTCATTCGGCTCAATCAGTAAAGAGGCCCATGAAACTATTGCCATTGCGATGAACCGGCTCGGCGCAATGAGCAACAGCGGTGAAGGCGGCGAAGACCCGGAACGCTACAAATTGCTCCCGAATAATGACAGTTTATGCAGCGCCGTTAAACAGGTGGCCAGCGGGCGGTTCGGCGTAACCGGTGAATATCTGGTCAATGCCAGAGAACTGCAAATCAAAATCGCACAAGGCGCCAAGCCGGGCGAAGGTGGACAATTACCGGGTCATAAAGTAAATAATATTATTGCCAAAGTGCGCCATTCAACCCCGGGCGTGACCTTGATTTCACCGCCGCCGCATCACGATATCTATTCCATCGAGGATTTGGCGCAACTTATTTATGACTTAAAAAATGCTAATACCGAAGCGCGTGTTTCAGTAAAGCTGGTATCTGAAGTCGGTGTCGGCACTGTTGCCGCCGGTGTTGCCAAAGGTCATGCGGACATGGTGCTGATCAGCGGTCATGACGGCGGTACCGGCGCATCGCCACTCACCTCCATCAAACACGCCGGCCTGCCATGGGAACTTGGCCTGGCGGAAACCCAGCAAACGCTCGTGCTGAATAATCTGCGGGAACGGATCCGGGTGCAAGTTGACGGTCAGCTTAAAACCGGCCGCGATGTTATCATCGGCGCGCTGCTCGGCGCAGAAGAATTCGGTTTTGCCACCACCATCCTTGTCGCCGTCGGTTGCGTCATGATGCGTAAATGCCACTCTAACACCTGCCCGGTCGGGGTTGCCACGCAAGATCCGGAATTACGCAAATTCTTCCAGGGCAAACCTGAACATATACAAAACTTTCTGACATTTATCGCTGAAGAAGTGCGGGAATATCTGGCACAACTGGGATTCAAAACTCTGGACGAGGCCATCGGGCGTTCTGATTTGCTTGAATTCAATGACGCAATTGAATTCTGGAAAGCTAAAAATCTCGACTTTTCCAGAATTTTTGAACGTCCGTGGAAGCCGGGCCAGACCTTGCGCTGCATGAAAGTACAGGATCACGGTATCGCTCAGGCTTACGACCAGCAGTTAATACCGAAAGTTCGAAAGGCCATTGAACACGGCACACCTGTGCAATTTAATGCCGCCATCTGCAATGTAAACCGTACCGGCGGTACCATGCTGTCCAGCTTGATTGCCAGAAAGTATGGCAATGCCGGTCTGCCGGAAGACACAATTACAATTAATTTCACCGGTTGTTCCGGTCAGAGTTTCGGCGCATTCCTCGCACACGGTGTAACCTTTAATCTGCGCGGCGAAGCCAATGATTACGTTGGCAAAGGACTTTCCGGCGGAAAAATCATCATTCGTCCGCCAGAAAATGCAAAAGCTGATTTCAAACCGGAAAACAACGTTATCGCCGGCAATGTTCTGCTCTATGGCGCCACCGGCGGTAAATTATTTATCAACGGTCAGGCTGGGGAACGTTTTGCCATTCGAAACAGCGGTGCGATTGCCGTTGTAGAAGGGGTTGGCGATCATTGCTGTGAATACATGACTGGCGGGCGGGTGGTAGTGCTTGGCGCCACCGGGGTCAACTTTGCCGCCGGAATGAGCGGCGGTATTGCTTACGTTTACGATGAGAAAAATAATTTTGACCTGCACTGCAATCTGAGTATGGTTGACTTGGAGCCAGTTGAAACGGCGGAAGATGTTGCCGAACTGTGCGGAATACTCCAGCAGCACCTCGAACTTACCGCCAGCAGCAAAGCAAAGTATATTCTGGACAACTGGGAAAGTTGCCGTCCGGCATTCGTCAAAGTGTTCCCGGTTGACTATCGCAAAGCGCTCGGTCAAATGCTCAAGGAAGATGAAGCCATTGAACGTAAACTGGAAAATAATTAAGGATATCTATCATGGGAAAACCACGCGGATTTATTGAAATAGAACGGAATGAACCCGGTTACCGTCCGGTGCCGGAACGCATTAAAGACTTCAATGAAGTAGAGTGCCATCCAACCGACAAACAAATTGTTGAGCAATCTTCACGCTGCATGGATTGCGGTGTGCCATTCTGCCATGGTTGCGGCTGCCCGCTGAATAATGTCATTCCGGAGATTAATGATCTGGTCTGTCACGGTATGTGGCAGGAAGCGTTGAAAGTTTTGCTGACTACCAGTAACTTCCCGGAAATTACCGGAAGAATCTGCCCGGCGCTGTGCGAAGCCGCCTGTACTGTCGGTATTAACAGTGAACCGGTTACCATCCGCCAAATCGAAATATGGCTGGCGGAAAAAGGTTTCAGCGAAGGTGCTATCCGCCCCTGCCCGCCGACACACCGCACCGGAAAAAAGGTCGCAATAATCGGCTCCGGTCCGGCAGGATTGGCGGTGGCTGACTGCTTAAACCACAAAGGACATGACGTTACGGTCTATGAACGCGACGGGTTCGCCGGCGGACTGTTGCGTTACGGTATTCCCGATTTTAAACTGTCGAAAAAAATTGTACAGCGCCGCGTTAACCTTATGGCCGAAGAAGGCGTTTGTTTTGAAACCGGCGTTGAAATCGGCAAAGATATCTCCGCCTCATTTCTAACCAAACGCTTTGATGCAATCTGCCTCTGTAACGGTGCACGTGAACCACGTGATTTGCCGGTTCCGGGACGTGAACTTAAAGGCACCTACTTTGCCATGGATTATCTGCATCAACAGAACGCCATACTCGGTGGAGAAAAAATTCACGGTCAACAAATTATCGCCAAAGGCAAGCATGTTGTTGTCATCGGTGGCGGCGATACCGGTTCAGACTGCGTTGGTACCGCAATCAGACAAGGCGCCAAAAGCGTAACACAACTCGAAATCATGCCGCAACCACCGGAATCAAGACACGACTCAACGCCCTGGCCGCTCTGGCCCTACGTTGTCCGTAATTCCAGCAGTCACAAAGAGGGTTGTGAGCGGATGTGGAGCGTACTGACTAAAAGCTTTACCGGTGATGATAGTGTCAAAAAACTCAATCTCGTTCGTCTGGAATGGGAAACCGATACCGCCGGACGCCCGGTAAAAATGAAAGAGATTCCCGGTTCTGAATTTTCACTCAAAGCGGAACTGGTATTGCTCGCGATGGGCTTTACCGGCGTTAAAAGGTTCGGCGCGGTGGAACAGTTCAATGTGCAAATTGACAAACGCGGTAACGTCATTACCGATGCTGACGGTAAAACTTCTGAACCTGGCATTTTCGCCGCCGGCGATATTGCCTCAGGTCCGTCACTCGTTGTCAGAGCCATTGCCGCCGGCAGAAAACTGGCGGAATCAATCAACAAGGCATTGCTGAGCTAGAATTAATGGACTGAATGGAACAGATAAATGACTCAATGGACCGGGGAAGAAGAACGGCTGAGGGTCATTATCTGTTATCATTGTTTCTCATGGCTTGGGAACGGATACGATAGAGTCTTTCGGTAAATCCGCCTTCCTTTTCAAAAGTTTTAGCCAGAGAATTAATTTGCCGGTCGAGCAAAATTGATGCCACACCAATCAGAACCAACACCGCATTAGCAGAGATTTCGTCGTAAGGACGTCCATTTTGACTATTCGGTCCATTCTGTCCATTTTCTACCTTGATAACCCATTGTGCCAGTTCGTCTGCGGTGACGCACCTTTGCGCTACCAGTTCCTGACGCAATGGTTCATCATGCGACCATAACCGCAACCCGTGTTGACGTAAATAATCTTCGTAGTCAAGTCTTAATTCTTCAATGCTGGCTCTAGCTACATTGGTCAGTTTCAACTCAGTTTTTTTTGATGTCCCTGACGCCAAACTGCCTTCGGCGATATTTTGAACTCCGGAACGGGCAGCTTGTACCATTTGATCATGAGTGCGACTGCGTTTACTGATGTAACGATTGCAAAACCGTACAGTAACATCATATACCAGCTGTGATATCTGAAAACTTTTGAGTTTACGATAACTGCCGTGCGTAAAAATCAGTGTACTTGGAGTATTTTTTTCATTTGAGTTGCATGGGGATTCCATCGCAAGTCTCCATTTGTTTCAGCGCAATAACCGCCGTGTTCGGTGAACTTATCGGTGAACTTTCCTGCCGGATATCTTCTCCTTGAGCCGATTTAATGGTCAGTTTGATTGTATCACTGACGCATAAACCGACCCAAATTACGATTTCCTCGTTTCAGAAATCAGCGCAGTTCAACTTTCAACTCGGTGTTGAAGCGAGTGCGCAATTTGTCGAAGGTTGCGTTGACTTCTTCATCAGTAAGAGTGCGTTCGGCACTGCGGAAAGTCAAGGTGTACGCCATGCTTTTCCGGCCTTTACCGAAAATCTTGTCGTCTTCAAAGATATCAAAGAGTTCGACTTTTTCCAGGAACTTCGGTTTGGCGGAGAAAATGAAATCAACGACCGCCTGATGCGACAATGCGGCATCGGCAACGAAAGCAACGTCTCGGGAAGTCGACGGGAATATCGCCAGCGGTGAATACAACACCGAACAGGCCGGAAGATTCAAGATTACGCCAGTTTCAAAAATTCCGGCATAAATGGGATATTCAGTACGGAATTTGACGGAATACTCACTATTCAATCTGCCGATATTGCCCACGGGTTTGCCATTGATGGTTATCGCGGCACAATGACCGGCGGCAAAACGGTTGTCAGACGCCGGGGCAAAACGGAAATTTTTGATTTTTCTTGAATTGAACCACTCTTCAACGAGTCCTTTCAAATCATAGAAATCATAAGGCTGTCCGCGTTCTGCGGAGAAACGTTCCGGATAACGCCGGCCGCTCAAAATGATACAGGCTTCAACGCGTTCTTCGGGGAATTTTTCCGGGTTAGCGCAGAATACTTTGCCGATCTCAAAGAGTCGCAAGTCGATATTTTTTCTGGCGACATTGCGTTCAACCGTGGCGAGCAGTTCACCGAGCAGTGATGGCCGCAGGCAAGCCAGATCCTGGCTGATGGGATTGACCACGCGGATAATATCATCTGTGGTAAATCTGCCGTCACTGAGGGCGGATTTATCACTGACGGTGCTGTAATGCATACATTCATTCAATCCAAGCGCAATCAATTCATCGCGTAATTTTTCAATGCCGGAGTAGGCATCACGGGAGAACGATGCGGTGGATTTGGCGACGACCGGAATAACCGGCACCGCGTCAAGTCCGTTAATACGGGCAACTTCCTCGGCTAAATCGGCTTCGCGTTCAATATCCAGCCGGAATGCCGGCGGCGTAACGACACAACGGTCAGAAGTAATATCACTGACCTGCAAGCGCAATTTGCGGAAAATATCAACAATGCCATCATTATTTAAATCAATACCGATAAGACGGCGAATGCGTTCAAAACGGCACGTTACCGGTTTAATCTGCGGCGGCATACCTTGAACATCAACCAGCGCGGTAACGAGTTCGCCACCGGCTAATTCCAGAATCAACGCCGTAGCGCGATCACTGGCAGTCTTTACCATATCCCAGTCAATACCGCGTTCAAAGCGATAGGAGGAATCGGAGGAGATGCCCAATTCACGCGAGGTTGCGCGGATGTTTGAAGTTTGAAAGGCGGCGCTTTCCAGGAGCAGGTTGACGGTTGTACCGGTAACGCCGGTATCAACGCCACCCATAACTCCAGCCAGAGCCACCGGCTTTACGGCATCAGCGATAACCAGATGTGAATTACTCAGAGTGGCATCGCCGCCGGATAACATCTGCATTTTTTCCCCGGCTTTGGCACGGCGGACAATAATTTTCTGTCCGGAGAGTTTATCCAGGTCAAAGGCGTGCAACGGCTGACCAAGTTCCATCAATACAAAATTAGTAATATCAACTACATTATTTATCGGACGCAAACCGACGCTTTCCAAACGTTTCTTCAACCATTCCGGACTGTCTTGAATTTTGACATTGCGAATGATTCTGGCGGTGTAACGCGGGCAAAGTTCCGGCTCCTCGACGGTTACCAGACCGGTGGTATTCTCCGTTGCCGCCGGGACAGGAACGGTGAACGCCGGCATTTGTGCGGTGCAATTCAACAGACAGGCAACGTCACGGGCAATACCCCAATGTGAAAGCCAGTCAGGGCGATTTGGAGTAATCTCCACCTCTATTCTAGCATCGCCGGGGAAAAGGTCTTTTACCGGTGTTCCCGTTGATAACGCTGAATCAAGGATCAGCAAACCGGAATGGTCATCATCCAGACCAAGTTCACGACCACTGCAAAGCATTCCCATTGATTCAACACCGCGCAGTTTTGATTTTTTTATTTTGAAAGATTGACCGCTTTCGCGATCAGTAAGTGTAGCGCCTATGGTAGCGAGCGGTACTTTATTGCCAGCGTCGCAATTAGGCGCGCCGCAGACAATCTGCAATTCATTCTGTCCGTCAAAAACGCGGCATACTGAAAGTTTGTCTGCATCTGGATGTTGTTTGCGTTCGCGAATTTCTCCGACGACAATGCCGTCCGGAATTGTTCCGGAACGTTCAATTGCTTCGACCTCAATTCCTGCCATCGTCAATTTGTGCGCCAACTTGTCGAGGCTGCAGGAGATGTTTACATATTGCGAAAGCCATTCATAAGAAATATTCATATTCCGAGCCTCAATTAAAACTGTTCGAGAAATCTGGTGTCATTCTCATATAACAACCGGATGTCATTGATGCGGTAACGCAGCATGGCAAGACGTTCAATTCCCATTCCGAAAGCGAATCCGCTCCAGATTTCCGGATCGTAGCCGACGGCTTGAAGCACATTCGGATCAACCATCCCGGCGCCGGCGATTTCAAGCCAGCCGGACTGTTTACAGACATTGCAACCTTTACCGCCGCACATGATACAGGAAAAATCGTATTCAACACTCGGTTCAGTAAACGGGAAGAAATGCGGGCGCAAACGGATGGAAACATCCGGTCCAAGCATTTCGCGGGCATATTCCTGAAGAATGCTTTTCAAGTCCGCCAGCGAAACGCCGCGGTCAATGTAAAGACCTTCAATCTGATGAAAATTCATGCCGTGGGTGGCGTCAGGAGTATCGCGCCGGAAACAGCGTCCCGGAGCGACAATCCGCACCGGCGGTTCCTGACTCTCCATCACCCGGATCTGTACCGGTGAAGTCTGAGTCCGCAGGAGTCGTCCGTCGGCAAAGTAAAAAGTATCACCGGGATCACGCGAGGGATGGTCAGCCGGAGTATTCAAGGCATCAAAATTATGATAAACGGTTTCAATTTCCGGACCGGTGGCAACGATGAAGCCCATGCGGCGGAAAACCGCCACACTGTCATCAATAACCCGTGTCACCGGATGTTTGTGTCCCAAGCGGGGACGACGACCAGGCAGAGTCAAATCCAGTTGCTCGCCATCACTATTATTGTTACCGGCATTCAGGCGTTCCGTTGCGGCATCCATGAATTCCTGTAAACTGTTTTTGGCGGTGTTAAACGCCTGACCGGTAAGTTTGCGCTCCTCCGGGGGCAGTGTTCCCATCTGCTGACTGAGTTCAGGAAACAGTCCTTTTCTGCCGGACAATTCAATTCTGACAGCTTCAATCGCTGCTTTGTCGGTAGCAGTGGACAAACGGGATGCGGCATCCTTGACGGCGGCCTCGATGCGCTCGATAATTGGATTTGCCATAATTTTTTCCGTTTAGATTTAGTTCTAAATAAAAAAGCTTGAACTTCAGGTCAGGCCTTATGTTCAAGCTTTTAATTGGTTGTTTGACTGGTTCAGGCCTGGGTAACGCGCTCTACCAGGGCTTTAAACTCCTGCGGCTCCATTACAGCCAGATCAGCCAGAACCTTGCGGTTCAATTCAATTTCCGCCTTTTTCAGGCCGTTGATGAACTGGCTGTAGGTCGTGCCATTCAAACGGCATGCGGCGTTAATACGTACGGTCCAGAGGCGGCGAAACTGACGCTTCTTCTGTTTGCGTCCAACGAACGCATGACGCATGGCTTTGTCCACGGCATCATAAACGGTACGGATATTTTTGCTGCTGCAACCATAAAATCCCTTAGCCTGCTCTAAAACGCGCTTGCGTCTTTTGCGGGAGGGTACGGCATAAGTAACTCTAGACATGATAAATTCTCCTGAATTAGTAGTTAAGGATTAGAGCCCGTATGGCAATGCTGACTTAATACGACGTCTTTCTGCACTGCTTACGGCTCCGTCATGTCCGAGACGGCGTCTGCGCTTAGCGCTTTTGCCGGTCATGAGATGGCGATTGCCTGCTTTGAAATGGCG
The DNA here is from genome assembly GCA_964392985.1 of uncultured Victivallaceae bacterium. Lineage (GTDB taxonomy): Bacteria > Verrucomicrobiota > Lentisphaeria > Victivallales > Victivallaceae > CAYMSF01. The sequence goes on from CAYMSF010000011.1 coordinate 14,737, forward strand.
AAACTTGCCACTTCCCGTCTGTTTGAGCCGCTTGGCGGCACATTTTCTGGTCTTCATCTTAGGCATCGTTAGTTAAACTCCTGTAATTCAAATTGTTAACTGTTCATCCGGAACGGCCGATGCCAGCCATTCCCGGCGCTTAATGAGGCATTAACTGCCTCAATGGTCTTACTTCTTTCCCACCGGGGTAAAGGTAAGACTGATATTACGCCCAAGCAACTTGGGCTTATCTTCTGTAACGCCGAATTTCTTCAGATCGTTGATGATGCGTTCAATGAGTTCGAAACCGATCTCTTTGTGCGCCATTTCACGACCCCGGAAAACGAGCGTGATTTTTAATTTAAACCCTTTTTCGAGAAATTCAAGAGCATGTTTCATTTTATATTCATAATCATGCTCATCAATATTGACGTGGAATTTAACTTCCTTGAGTTTTTGCGCAACGACATGTTTTTTCTGATTGCGTTGAACTTTTTTCTGTTCGTAACAGAGTTTACCGAAATCCATGATACGGCAAACTGCCGGGTCGGATTTTTCGGCAACCAGTACCAGATCAAGTTTCGCGGTCTGCGCCATTTTTCGGGCAACGTCATATTTTACGATGCCGACCTGTTCTCCCTCTGCGTCAATAAGACGGATTTCTTTGGACGCAAGTGAGACGTCCCCTGGTTTAATTAGCTTAGCGATTAGAGTACCCTCCAGTTAATCCGGACATTCGCGAATTCATGGGAATAATATTCCGTTACAATTCCTGCAGTCCGTGCTTGATAACAATGACCGCAATTTTCAAATTGCGGCAACAACTCAAATAACTTATCACAATTTCTGTGCAATTTCAAATTGGAGTTTCTCAATTACCGCGGGAATTGTCATTTCCCCCATTTCGCCTTCACGGCGCGATCTGGCGGCAACCGTGCCGGCTTCCATTTCGCGGTCGCCAATAATCAGCATCCACGGGATACGTTGATTCCGTGCATCCTTGATTTTTGCGCCAATACTTTCCGACCGCGCATCAAGTTCCGTACGGAACCCGAGTCCGCGGAGTTCGGTAAATAATTTTTTCGCATATTCATGCTGACGGTCAGTAATCGGCATCACTCTCACCTGTTCCGGTGCCAGCCATATCGGGAATGCCCCGGCATAATGTTCAACCAGAATACCGAAGAAACGTTCCAACGAACCCAGCAGCGCGCGATGCACCATGAACGGCCGGTGTTTCTGTCCGTCTTCGCCGATATAGGTCATATCAAAGCGTTCCGGCAGATTAAAGTCGAACTGAATCGTGGATGTCTGCCATTCGCGACCGATAGCGTCCTTGATTTTTAAATCGATTTTAGGCCCGTAGAAAGCGCCGCCGCCTTCGTCAACTTCGCATTTCAAGCCGCATGCGGCGACAGCCTTTTCGAGTGACACCATGGCCTTTTCCCAGCGTTCCGGTTCGCCGACGGCTTTTTCCGGACGGGTGGCAAGGTAGGGTTTGATTTCAGTAAAGCCGAATGACTTCCAGATACTCAAGCTGAAACGCAGCACTTCGGTAATTTCAGCTTCAATCTGTTCCGGGGTGCAAATAATATGGGCATCATCCTGGGTGAAACCGCGCACCCGCAGCAACCCGTGCAGCACGCCGCTCTTTTCATAGCGGTAAACAGTGCCGAGTTCTGCCCAGCGCAACGGCAATTCGCGGTATGAACGCATCCGTGATTTATAAATTTCGATATGGAACGGGCAGTTCATCGGTTTGGCATAATAATCCACTTCATCGATTTCCATCGGCGCATACATGGAATCTTTGTAAAAGTCCAAATGCCCGCTGGTGTTCCACAAATCACTGCGCCCGATATGCGGCGTATAAACCGTGTCATAGCCATTCTTGTAATGTTCACTTTTCCAGAACGTCTCAAACGTATTACGAATTATTGCACCCTTTGGATGCCATAAGACCAGTCCGGGTCCGACGGTTTCGGAGAAACTGAACAGATCAAGTTCTTTGCCCAGTTTACGATGATCGCGTTTTTTGGCTTCTTCCAGCAAGCGGAGATATTCCGCCAGTTCCTGTTTGCTCGGGAATGCCGTGCCGTAAACACGCTGCAGCATGGGATTGGTTTCCTTGCCGCGGAAATAGGAACCGGCAATGGACATCAGTTTGAATGCGCCAAGCTGTCCGGTATGTTCAACATGAGGACCGCGGCAGAGGTCACTGAATGCGCCGCTGCGGTAAAAAGTAATTTTGTCGCCTGCAGGAATATCGGCAAGGCGTTCCAGCTTGTAATTCTGTCCATCCGCCCGCAGAAGCGCCTCTGCTTCGGAACGCTCCATTTCCTGTATTTCAAATTTTAACTGCTGATTACAGAGTTTGCGCATGGCATCTTCGATTTTCTCAAGGTCTTCCGGAACCAGGCGATGTTCCAGGTCAAAATCATAGTAGAAACCGTCGTCGGTTGCAGGACCGATATCGAACTTAGCGCCGGGGAAAAGTTCCTTCACCGCCGCCGCCATAATATGCGCCGTGCTATGCCGGATCGTTGCAATCGGAAATTTACTCATTTTTCAATCACATCCTTAATTTTTTAACTTTACAAATATTGATAATTTCGCTTAATCTATTTATGCTCGACATCACCGTGTTACAATTCACGCCGGCAAACCATTTTTGCAGGCACAACCTGCCGCAGGAACATAAGCCTCGCGCACATGTGCTTAATGTAGCTCATTTTACGCATAAATCAATTGTGACAGAATAATCACGCGGCAAATACGTTTTTAGACTGACAGGGTAAATGATACAATATCAACGCTGGAATAATTCCTGCTCAACGCTGTTCAAAAATGATTCTATTTTTCAATAAAAAAACTGCTTCGTCTGGCAGTGAAATTTGATGATTCCATGAAAAATGGCAAAAAACACAAGATATTGTGTAATAAAATGTCACTTAATCCATAATATACTGTTTTTTGAAAAAAATTTAACTTTTTTTATTTTTTTTAGTTGTAATTCATTTTTTGTGCAATATTATGTTAGTATGATGTGTAAGTTTGGTATTGCTGATGGTCAGTAATACCAGCGTAAACAACAAGGAACAAGGAGCTCCAAAATGGCGAAAGCAAAAGTCGTCAAGAAAGCCGCAGCCAAACCCGCAGCCAAAGTCGCAGCCAAACCCGCAGCTAAAGTCGCCGCAAAGCCGGCCGCCAAAGCCGCCAAAAAGAAATAACTTTCTTTAAAATTGCCTCCTCACTTGAGGGGGCATTTTTTTTGCCTTTTTTCATGGTAAATAAAAATATAATAGTTTAGTGAAAAAACTAAATACAAAAGAGTATAAATTATAAAACATTTTTGAGTTGATTCACGCAGGAAGTATTTTACAACAGATAATTCATATATTAACACTTAAAAGATGTTTGCGTTCAATAAAAAGATAGGATAAGATGACAACAAGAAAAAAGAAAGAATGGTTCGACGATGATTCGTTCTGGCTGGAAATGTATCCATTCATGTTCACAGAAGAACGCTTCGAGTCCACGCTTGAACAGATAGAGAAAGTACTGGCACTTACGAAACCCGGCGGTACCAGCGCCCTTGATCTCTGTTGCGGACCGGGTCGGTGCTCGATTGCCCTCGCTAAGGCCGGATTCACCGTTACCGGCGTCGACAGAACGAAATTCCTGCTCGACATAGCCCGCAAAAAGGCGCGGGCGGTCAAGACCAAGGTGGAGTGGGTACAGATGGACATGCGCGACTTCGTCCGTAAAGCGTCATTCGATCTGGTTCTCAACATGTTCACATCATTCGGATACTTCGATGACAAGAGCGAGGACATGAAGGTCCTGCAGAACATTTTCACCAGCCTAAAACCCGGTGGCGTCTTCCTGATGGACCTCATGGGAAAGGAAACGTTGGCAAAGGTACTGCAACCAACCACGTCCACGGTCCTCCAAAATGGCACAAAGGTTATTCAGCTACATGAGATATTCGACGACTGGACCAGAATCCGGAATGAATGGATTTTGATCAAGAAAGGCAAAGCAAAAAGCTTCAAGTTCCATCATACACTCTACTCAGGACAGGAGTTGAAAGACCGGATCTTGCAAGCTGGATTCTCTGACGTCACGCTTTACGGGAATTTTGATGGCGACAATTACGGACCGAACGCACACCGTTTGATTGCCGTGGCCCGCAAAGCCGGTCAGAAGAAAGTATAATATGTAAAACACTGAGGAATAATGAAGGGCTTGCCTGAAATACAATTTGTATCCAAACATTACTCCTCGTTTCTTCGGAATTTCAGAGGAAACAATGTTTTGAGACTGAGTCTTTAGTAAGGAAGATGAAGTAGATTAGAACCAGCGTTTACGCTTGAAGAAAAAGAACATGAAGAGAGCAACGGAGAGCATCACTCCGAGCAGTAACCAAAAACCATATTTCAATTCTTTGCCGGGCAGAACATCGAAGTTCATGCCGTAAACCCCGGCCATGAAGCTGAGCGGCATGAATACCGTCGCAATACCGGTAAGCACTTTCATTATCTCGCCCATACGGTTGCTGAGGCTGGAAAGATAAGTATCAAGCATACCCAGGACAATATCACGCAGCGACTCAATAGTATCTATCACCTGGATGGTATGATCATAAATATCTTGAAAATAGATGATAGTTTCCTGATGAATCAGGTCTGAACCGTTTTTCTGCACATTATTGATTACTTCACGCAAGGGCCAGACGCATTTACGCAGAAAAAGCATTTCGCGTTTCATCCGGTGAATAGTGGCAAGCCGGTTATGATCGGGCTTACTGATCAAACCCTCCTCAAGATCATCAATAACATCACCCACGCGGTCGAGAATCAAAAAATAATTGTCAATAACCGCATCCATTAGCGAGTACACCAGATAATCAGTTCCAGTACGGCGGATACGTCCTTTATTATTCCGGATGCGTTCCTTGACGGAATCAAAGACGTTCCCGGTTTTCTCCTGAAACGTGATTACGCAATTTTTGAACATGAGCATACTGATTTGTTCAGAATCTATCCGGCTTTCGCGTTCATTATAAGAGAGTGTTTTCAAGACCAGATAAATATGATTATCAAAGTCTTCAAACTTCGGTCGTTGCACCGGATGGATAATATCTTCCTGAATCAACGGATGTATCTTAAAATATTCACCCAGTTGCTTGATTACCTCGGGTTCATGCAGACCGTCAACATTAATCCAGGTAACCGATTCGCGCTCGATGACCGGAAAAATTTCGCTCACATCTTTGACGATTTTTTCGGTAAAGGTATCTTTGTCATAATCAATCACAGAGATGATGACATGTTCCTGTCTGGGTGTGCCGATAAAGGTGACTGAACCGGGAACCATTCCGGCTTTTTTGACATATTTTCGAATAAATCTCGGCATTTACACCATCCTGCCGGCGTTATTGTCCGTCCGGTTGTATACTCTATAAAATTTCAACCTTTAAGCGTATAGAATTCAACTAATTACAATATAATATTAATGATGTTACGCGAGATTCAAACTGGATTATGAATAATCCGGCGCTTATTCTTTGTCCGCCTCGAATTTCAGCAGTGAATTATCCATTGTTGCGAAGCGCAGAATAAAGTCCCAATCGTCGCTGCCGGTGTTAATTGTTTTTACGACAATCAGATTGTAACCGGCATTGAGCTTAATTCCTCTGACACTATCCTGATCGAGCTCAGTTTTCCTTGGACCGAGGTCATAAGTGTGCACTAATTTGTGGTTAAGCCAGATTTTAATATTATCACTGCTGCCAGCGAGTAGAACAAGATTATTCACCGGAGTATCGCTTTGGATGAATGTTACCGCATAAGCAACGGCGTAACGGATATTTTCCTTGTAGATACGGCGCAGGTCAATTCTGCCGGGAGTCTGTCCATAGTTGAATCGCATCAACTGCCAATAAGCGTTACGGTTATCCGGTTTTTCATCACCGCTAAGCAACTTCTCATCCGGCATCAACGGCTGATGAATCACGCCGGCGCTCTGTTCCGGAGGATATGGAAATGGACCGAGAAAGTTCCATCGGGTGATAAAACAGTCATTACCGAGGAACTGGCTGACGGCAGATTCCGGAACAATTATCCGGCTGGCATTGATCCTCAGCGGTAACGGCGCCGGAACCGGTGCCGGAGTGATCACATTAGCTTTGCCGATAACAGCAATCGCAGAGTCGGCAACGGGGGCGGGGGCCACCTTTTCCGGCAACTTTTCAACCGGTGCAGCAATCTCGCCCAGTGTTTTCGGATTGTGCTGGCAACCGGTAAAAAATAACGCCGGCAACAGCCCGAAAGCTATGATTATTAATCCATTTTTCATTAACAGCATGAGATGTATTTTTATATTAAATTAATCGTGAATTATCTGCGCAATATACGCCAGAATTGAAACTTAATAATGTTAGCCCCAAAACGGTATTTGTCAAAGCCGATAACAACATAGAACGGAAAGTTTTAAAAAGTTTATGTCAAGTCACGATACGGCAGGAGTGATTCTTCAGATTTGATAAAGGGTAAAATAACTTAGCAAAATTGCAAAAAAATTATTGAACTAAATCTTGATTGGATTAGTTTATTCACTGACAGATGGGATAAACCGCCAGTCATTACGGTTCAAACCATAAAAATTACGAACAATAACATTAATAACGGAGAGTTTTGCAATGAATAAAACAATGGCAGTTATCGCGGTTTCGGGAATATTCGCCGGTATAAGCCTCTTCGCCGAAGCCGAAGGCTACAAATCAGCAGGAAGTTCCGGCAGCGGACAATTCAAGGCACAGATCCAGGATATCACGGTGGACAGCAAAGACAATGTTATCGCCACCGATGCCAACGGCAATCTGGTTATTACCAGTCCTGACGGAATTACCAAAAAAATCAGCACCGGAGTCAAGGATGTCAGTACCGTAACCTGTGACAAAGAGGGTAATATCTATCTGCTTGCCACCGGTACCACGATGGAGGAATATACCTATCAGGGCCGCAAGTACAAACGGAACACCCCGACGGGTGTGTCATGCACCGTGTTTTCACCCGCCGGAGAAAAGTCGCGATCCTTCATTGTGAAAGATGTGAAATCGGCCAAAACCGCCAAGCTTGTCGGCGGCAAATTACTTATCGCTGATATGAAAGTTAGAAAGATATTGGTCTGTGATGCGCAGACCGGAGACGTTACCGCCAGTATCGGCGACAATCTGCGTTTATGCTGCGGGATTTTTCAATTCTCAACCGGACCGGATAATAACAGTATTGTTGTCGCCAATCTCGGCGCATTCCAAGTACAAACCTATGATTTAAGCGGTAAAAAAACAGCTGAATTCGGCAGTCGCGGCAATACGCTCAATGAATTTCACGGCTGCTGCAATCCGGTAAGTGTGGCAGTTCTGCCGGACGGTTCATACATCACCGCGGAAAAAGATCCGACCAGAATCAAAATTTACGATAAAGACGGCAAGACCGCTACCGCGGTAGCCGGCGTGGATGAACTGGTTAAAGGTTGCAGCGATATTCCTATCGCCGTTGACAGCAAAGGTAATATCTATCTTGCGGCCAATCGCGAAGGCTCCGGCCCGATGTTCGGACCGGCCGTCAGCAATCAATTCATCGTCAAATGCGTGAAAAATAAATAACCATGAAACTGTCACAAAACCACCGGTGCTTTTTTTCAATTCGCAAGGTTGCCATCAATCTGTTTTCAATAATGATTTTGGTTTTGTTCGTTGCCGGTTGCACTGCCGGAACCGGAACAACACCGCCACCTGCGGGAACATCAATTCAGAAAATAACATTCACGCTCGGCGTAAATGATATCTACTGTAAGGACTCCGCATGCAAATGCGTCCACCATATTGCGGCGAGAACATATTATGACCTGCAGCAACAACTTGCTGACACTGCCGGTATTGAGCTGAAACTGGTCTATTTCCCTGACTCGATTGCTTTGGAAAAAGCTGTTGCCTCCGGAAACCTTGACGGTTTCATCTGCAAACCTTGGCTGGCAACATGGTTCGGTCGTGCTTCAGGCAGGGAATTTAAACGCATCGCCGATGTCACCGACCCGAACGGCAATCAATGGCTGACGGGAATTGTAGTGGTCAAGGCCGGTTCTCCATTCAATAAGTTAAGTGAATTGAATGGTAAAGCAGTCACTATGGGACAGCCGGACAGTTATGAAAAACATTTCGCGGCATTCGCCATGTTTAAACAGACCGGAATAAAACCCGGCAAGGTTATTCAAAAGTCAAGCTGCATCGAAAATCTTGGCGAACTCCTCGACGGTCGCTGCGATGCCGCGGTAATCAGCGATTACGCCATCACCGCAGATTGCGCCGTTGATTTTGCCAAACCCGAAGATTTTAAGACAATTGCAGTCACTGAAAAATTTCCACTTACCTCTGTAATGGTGGATATCAAAAAAGTTTCACCGGGAGACACGCTGAAACTGCAAAATGCGTTGCTCAAGTTTACCGGCGCAAATACTCCAAAGAGTTTCCTCGGCTCCGGCTTTTTACCGCCAGCGCCATGGCAGCCTGAAACAATCAAGACATGGGAAAAACCATGACTCCGGACCGGTCAAGACGAAATTTCATTATGAGCGGAGGTCGCATACTGGGTTCTCTCGTCTTCGCCGGGACAATATGGCGGATATTTTTCACTTCAAGCAAAAACAGCGAGTTTGAACAACCCGCACGCCGTTTTGTCTGGCAGATAAATCCGGAAAAATGTCGCTATTGCGGTAAGTGCGGTCGTGCCTGTGTCCGTCAAGCGGCGGCGGTAAAAGCCGTCAACGACCAGAAAAAATGCTCAAACTGCGTTGTCTGTTACGGTCATATCACCAACCGTGATATTCCTTCGCATCTGATTGAAAAATCCGGAGTGCGCGTCTGTCCGCGTAATGCGGTAGTCCGGAAAAACTTCTCCGGCGGGATTGACGGCTGTTTTTTGTATAATATTGATCATTCCCGTTGTATCGGTTGTGCAAAATGCGTGAAAGAGTGTAATGAACTGGGTACATGTTCCATGTTTCTAATAATTCGCCCTGACCTCTGTCTCGGCTGCAATTCCTGTGCCTGCGCCAGAGCCTGCCCTTTTGATGCAATTGAACAGGTGCCGATCAACTCCATTGATGATTATCGCGGCGAGTATATGCCGGCTGCCGGCAGGGGATAAGATGAAACGTATCATATTATTTATCATCACCGTTTTTTCCTGTCTGATAATCAACGGTCAGTCACCGGCGGCAAAAAATCTCGAGTGTCCCACCTCCAGAGCTGATTGGAAAGATATCGCAGAATACAAAGTAAAATATCAGCCGGTTGAATATCTGCCCGAAGCGGCATTGTGGCAAGTTGCAGACATCTCCATCCTGGTCATACTGCTGGTGATTGCCGCCACCGCTGGAAGAACCGGCAGAAACCGGATGTTCTGGCTGTTTGCCGCCATTGGTCTTGGTTATTACGGGATCATCCGCGGTGGTTGTATCTGCCCGGTCGGAGCAGTGGCAAATGTAGTAATCGGTATGATTACCCCGGAGAATGTCGGCAGAGTAACAGTCATATTTTTTCTCATACCGTTGGCAGCAGCTTTTTTTGCCGGCAGAGTATTCTGCGTTACCGCCTGCCCGCTCGGAGCATGCCAACATCTTACCGCAAAAAAACAACCGTTGATGCTTCCCCGTAAATTAAACCTGATACTCTTATTAACTGCTCCATTGATGTTGCTGGCGGTATGTTATCAAGCTGTCACGGCATCATGCCTGTTGATTTGCCTTCTTGACCCGTTCAAACCGCTTTTTTTTCTTGGCCATGCCTGGTTTAAACAATTTACGGCATGGCTGTCCGGGACTTCCTGCGAACACGGTATGCTGCTGGTCTGCGGTGTTGCGTCTTGGGGGATTCTGGCAGGAGTTCTAATTCTTTCGCGCTGGATCACCCGGCCATTCTGCCGTTGGGTATGCCCTTACGGCGTATTACTGGGAATTTTTTCCGCAGTCGGATTCCGCCGCCGCGTGATTAATCAGGAAAAATGTACGAGGTGTTTACAGTGCCGCAATGTCTGCCCGGTACAAGCAATAACCATTTCTCCGGAAAAATCAACTATTTCCAGTTATTCCTGCATTCAGTGCAACCGTTGCGGCAATGTCTGCCAGCAGAACGCCATCAGCAGTAATAAAGCAGCCGTAGATAAGGTTGAATGATTATTTTTTCTGAGGTAACAACTGCGGGAACCAGCGCCGGGCAAGTTCGCCGGCACGTTCGGAATTTCCCGACTTGGCCAGTTCCATGATCAATCGCCGTTCCAATGCCGGAGTGGATGCGCCCAGCCGTCTGAGTTTCATCAGATAATCTTCGGCGGCGACATAACGTTCACTGTCAAGAAGCAACACCGCAACGGAACGCATTTCGCCATGCGGTCGCAAACTGTCAACATCACGCCAACAGGCAATAAAAATAAAGCATCCCAGCGCAACCGCCGCAATACCGGCCATGAGCCGCTGCTTCTGGAAACAATTGATGATGTAACTGATACCGCCCCCGGCCATGACACAGAACAACGGCACCGCCGGAATACGAAACCGATAGAACATGGTGAAAAACATCATCGTAGCGGCATAAACCAACAGTAATAATGTCAGCAGGATAATTCCGTGCCGGCGGTAACAATAAGCCCAGGCCACCAGCGCCATTGCCGCCAGTAAATTGAACGGCACCAGAAATACTTTGAAAAAGTCAATCATATCCCGGTGCGCATAATAGGATAAACTGTTCGGAATTTCATACGAACCGAGAAAATTGGACAACTGTACCGGAATGTTATTCAGAATGGAAAAAATTGCTACCGTTTTGTCCTGTACCGCTTCATCGCCGTGATATGCCCCTAAGACATTCGCCACATGTCCGGGCACAATGGAAAAATGGCCGAACTGAATAAAATTATAAAATAACAGGGGTAATACCATTACCGCCATAGCACTGGCAAAACCAATCAAAAAACGCCACTTGACATGTTTGCGCAACTCCGGCAGCAGCAGCAACACCGCCGGTGCGATTACCACCGGAATGAAATTCTCGCGTCCGAGAACGCAAAGCCCGGCAAAAAAACCGGCGGCACAGTAACCAATCAGTGATTTACGGGAAAAACCATAAACCAGATAAAAAATCAGTAGCAGAAAAACCAGCGCCAGCGGCGCTTCACGCAGAAAATCAAGCGATATCAATAATGCCGGACCATAAAAACAGTAGAGCAATGCGGCAATCTGTCCGGCACCACGTCCCAGACGCAGTCGAATGGAGAGACGATAGATTATAACCGGAATCAATGCACAGAGCAATGCCTGCAATATCCGCATCACCACCAGATTACCGTGACTCAATATCCCGGTAAAAAAGAGGAACAAAGTATATACCGGCGAATACATATACCCGCTGTCAGGAAGTTTACCGCGATAAATATCCGCCGCCGCCTGCAACATGGATAACTGATCCGTCCCCTGCACCGGCATCGGCAGCATGCCCTCGGAACGCGCACTGTAAAGCAGACTCAAGGAACAGAATGCGGCAAATACATAAATCAGCCACGAAAAATTTTTATTCAAAAAGGTGACTCCCGGTTGCGCCATTATCCAGTCCTTTCAGCTGATATACTCTATAATGTTGATATTATCATCAAGTCTGGCATAATATAGCATTATCCTATCTCTTGTCCAATTTCAGCGGGGTCTGCGCCAGGTAAAGATGCTGCGGCAAAAATTATATGGCACTGAAAAAAATAGTGATTTTCATCAAAATGGAGTTGAATATTTTACTTTTTGTATTCTATTATCTGCTCACGTTTATAAAAAATTTATTTTTTATATGGTGGCGGGATAGCTCAGTTGGTAGAGCAGAGGACTGAAAATCCTCGTGTCCCCAGTTCAATTCTGGGTCCTGCCACCACTTTTTTTGCCCGAATAGCAGACATTATTCTCCACGCAATACACGCTTCGCTGCCCATGTTAAAATTTCAACCTTATAGAGTATATATCAATTGAATAAGCATGAAATACCATTATAGTTTGAATATCATTTACAGACTATGGTTCTGTGCGGGAATAGCAATGCGAAAACAATTAAAAGTATAACGGGGGAATTCAATGACAGCAAAAAAAATAGCTCTGGCTTTCGGTCTGGCAATCGTACTTCCATCAATGATTCATTTTGGCGTGGAAACCATTACCCCGAAACCAAAATGGCGCGACTATCAGGTTGAAGACTATTACCCGAAATATCAGAAAGCCTCCCTTGAAGAAAAGATAAAATTAGATAAGGAAAGAAAAGCCAAAGAGGCAGAACGGCTCAGTCAGGAAAAGAAATTCCAGCAACTGTTATACTTTATCGCGGTGCCAATCGGAATCGCCGCAATTATTCTGGGCGCATGTATGCCATGCCGGGCAATCGGCGCCGGACTGATGTTCGGCGGGATATTCTGTGTCGGCAATGGCTTTATTAACTACTGGAATGAATTAAGCGAGATATTGAAATTCCTTTCCGCCCTGTTGACGTTTATTGTTCTGATGGTTGTCGGCTATACCAAAATAGAAAAAGACAACGGTCAGGAAAAGAAAGACAAGCCCTGCTGCTGACAAATCTGCCACCCCAAGAGATTAATCATGAAAAATATTCGCGCGCGCGGTATCGCCATCGGTGTAGTTGTTCTGGTTGGATTAATTCTTACCACCGGCTGCCTTTTTATGGACGATGAAGATTCCACATTGATAACCATGAATGAACTCCCTGCCGTGGTTAAACCACTCGCGGAAAAAGAGATTGCCGGCGGCAAAATCAAAGAAGTGGAAAAGGAAATTGATGATGGTAAAGTAATTTACGCCATAACATATTTCGATAAAGACGGAACTTTGATGGAAATCGAATACGCCGAAGATGGCAAACTGATCTCCAAAGGCAAAGAATAATCAAATTCAGGACGAGTTATGGAAATTGAAGAAATCCAAAAATCCTATCAATTAGCCATACAAGAAACCATCGACTGTTTGAAAGAAAACTTCGGTGATAATTTTATCAGTCTGTATTTAAGCGGTTCAATTATTTATCAAAAGTTGATACCGTTTGTTTCCGATATCGATGGTTGCGTTATCTTAAAAAATTCCACTTCTGATGCGAATCAGCTTTGTAAAAATATTTCCAGCAAGCTGAAAGAAAAGTATCCCTTTATTAACGGATTTTCTTCTTATGTAGTCACTCCGGAATTTATCAGAAAAGAATTCTGGTGTAGATTTATTCTAAAATACAGCTCAAAGAGAATTTACGGAATAAATATATTTAAAGAGTTAATACCAGATCTGGCGAGTGAAACAGTACCTTCCCGGGAATACGCCCAAAGCAGATTAAGTTTTATAAAAAGTGCTTTTTTACCGATGCTGGAAGGCCATGCCCCTGAAAATCTTTTTGCGATTCCATTATCGCCAAAACTATTTGTCAGAAAGATATGCCAGAATGTCTTTATCCTTGAAGGAGCCTACCTGTTAATGATTGATAATTCTTTCGTCGGCTTTAAAAATGAGGATGTCATCGCAAAGCTAAAAGAACAATATCCGCAATGGATATACTTATTTGACGAGGTGAATGACATTATTACAAAGCCTGATGAAATCAAATACTCGCCGGATGAATATGTAAATAAAATTAAAGATTATATTATCTGGCTGATAAGTAAAATAGAAAAATCATAAAATGAGACACAATAGTAAACTTCAGCCTGTGCTTTATTGATTTAAGACAATCTCGCCGCAAGTCGTACCCGCTTCGTAGTTAATAATCTTTATGATTTGGCTTTTGCTCTTCATGACCTGCAATATCTTCATGGTGAAAAATACTTTGGTTTGATTTAAACAATTTCGAGTTTTTGCGCCTTTCGTGGTAGAAATGCATTTTGGCTTTTGTTTTAAACCTTCATGAACTTCATGTCCATCATGGTAAAAATGGCTTTGGATTTACCCGCTGAACTATGTCTGATTTTTTGGTGAAGCGCTGTTGGTTTGCGGACAGGCTTTGTTGTAAAAGCGTTCGGTGGTCATTTCGGCGTAATATGGGTATTTTTTTCTAAGTTCTTCGTCGGCGTCTATGGGGATATTCTGATATCGTTTGTAGAACCAGAGATATTGTTCGGGATTTTTGCGGATGATTTCTTCGACAATTTTCATTATATCCTGCGTCATCTCCAGGTCATCGGCATAATCACTGGTTTCACGGGGGAGCTTGGCAAAGTAACTTTTGTAACGCTGTCCAACTCTCATGCAGCCACTGACAACAATTCCGGCATTCATTTTCCGGGCAAACATCGCCGGAACGCGACTGACCGGGACGGGCAGACCCAGAAAATTGACAAAAAGTCCGCCATCTCTGACCCGGGTATTCTGATCAACCAAAGTTGCCATTGCATAACCGTCTTTCAAAGCTTTTATCATTTCCTTTACGGCGCCTTTCGCGGGAATGACGCGGTTTCCACCAGTAGCGCGACTGTCATTAATCAGGGCATCAATTCTGGGGTTTCTGACCTCTCGGGCGATAACCGCGAACTTATCATTGATAAAAGTTCTCACCATTAACGCGGCAAGTTCCCAATTACCGAAGTGCATGCAAAGGTATATTAATCCGCGGCCTTCTTTGACACAGGCATCCCATTCCTGAGCAATAGCCGGATCAAAATCCAGATACTTTCTGACTTTTTCCGGCCTGCCGTTGAACCAGAACAATTCAGCTATGGAAAGAACGATATTATAAACACTGGACCGGGCAATTGCAGCAATTTCCCGTTCCGGCTTTTCCGGGAACGCAATGCGGAGGTTAGCCTTGGCAATACACCGCACCGATGGCAGCAGATAGAGGAAAAAACCGCAAAACGACGACAGTTTAAAAATCAGCACATGCGGCAAAGGTCTCACCAGAGCATAAGCAAAAAGCACCAGGAGATATTCGGCAAAATGCCGGGCAGCTTTGAATGGATTTTCGCGCCGTATCAAATTACACCCCGCTGACAGCCGGACTGACAATAAAGCAATACAAACACAACTGAATCGATATTAATTTTGTTTTTCATATACCATTAAAATAGCCTTTTAAGAAAAGTATTACAAGAGATGATTAGAAAAAGGGGTAGAAGACCAGGTATGAATATCGGGTGATTAGGCTGTTATTCAATACGACCCGAAATATGCGAAAAAGTTAAATTGCCCCATACGGAATGAAACAGCGCAATATCATCTTGTAGATTTGAATTCATGGAATCTACCGGATTTGATGGCAAGTTTCAGGATGGTGGACAAAATGGGAATAGCGGGTAACACGATAAAGTGATACAATGGTATCTTTTCCGGTTTCCAGCTTTCGTGCCAGGCGCAATCCGCCATGAGATTGATACGGTCTACTTCTTTAGACTCAATGTGATGCTCAATAAGGTGATTAAAGAGCAAATTACCCGGGGAACAGGCGATGTATTCCTGATTATAGCCGATTTTAGGGATGTACAATGTTTTTCCCGCGCGGATGGAATATTGTCCGGCAATAGCTTTGCCTTCAGTTTCGATAAAGTTAAAATTCATCATGTTCAGTTGCGCAAATCCGATGGCGGCATCGGTAAACAAACCGGCATCGCCCGGGTCAGCTTTGAGCGATGATTGCCGTTCGCCTTTCCAGTTGGAGTGTTCGACATCCATAAATCGTACACAGTTCTCCTCCGTAGTATGCGAGGTGTCGCCGAAGGTGAATTTTACATCGGGAAGTTCATCAAGTTTTTTGCCGTTTTTCTTCAAGTATTTCTTAAAGTTTGATGAAAACGCCGCGACATAGCTTTCCAGATTTTCCGGTAATTGAATAAAGTTTTCGAATCCTGCCGGTCTTTGAATCACCTGCAATCCACTTTTACCGCCGGTAAAATATTTAGCCGAAGGATAGTGTCCGGGAATGAATTTATAACTCAATACCGGATAGCCGCGAGGATTTTTCTTTAAGTAATCAACAAACGTCCCGATAATGCTCTCCTCACCCGGCAACACCAGACAGTCAACGCCGCTCGTACTGATGATGTGATAAGGGAGTTTGAACAGTTTCATTCCGACACCGGCAAAACCGATTGAATATCCTGCCACCAGCGGCATGACTCCGACCAGTTGTTCATTGCGATAGGCAAACAGACATAACCACTGTTCCGGACTGGTTACTTTGTGTTTGAAAAACGGACTCAGCCACTGATATGAAAGTTGTGGTGAAATTTGCACCGATTTAGCAAATAACTCATTCCAGGCAGCGGCATGATTGGCCAATTCATCGAGATTGCGCACGTCAACGAAACGAATTCCCGGTGGCGGCGAAAATTTCCACGGAACCGGCAAATCGTGTTTTTTTGAGATAATCAAGGAAACGATTTTTTTGAGATGTTTTTTTATCACAGATTATCCCTTTTGATCAGGTCCGGTTATTCTCAATAAAATTGACAACAGCATTCGCGGCACGATTAATCTCCTTCCCGGTATGGGCGGCGGAAACAAAATTCAATTCAAATTGCGATGGAGAAAGGTAAAAGCCCTGTTCCAGCATATAATGGAAAAAGGCGGCAAATCGCGCCGTATCACAACGCTTCACCTCATTTAAATTGCGCAACGGGGCATCAGCAGAAAAAAAGATGGTGAAGACGCTGCCATAGGCGGCACAATGCACCGGCAATTGCCCTGCAGACGCCGCCTCATTGATTCTAAAGGCGATTAAAGAAGCCAGATTAAACATGGTCGGATATGGATTAAGTTGAGAGAGCAATTTCATGGTGGCGATGCCCGCCGCGGCGGCGACCGGATTGCCGCTCAGCGTTCCAGCCTGATAAACCTGTCCCAGCGGAGCCAGGCGTTCCATGATTTCCCTGGATGCGGCGACAACGCCGACCGGAAGACCACCGCCGACGATTTTACCGAAAGTTGAAATATCCGGCGCAACATTAATCAAAGCGGCAAAAGAACCGGCATGGAACCTGAAACCGGTAATAACCTCGTCAAAAACAAGTAACGCGCCATATTTGCTGCATATCCGGCGCAATGCCGGGAGGAAATCCGGCTGCGGCATTACCAGTCCCATATTGCCGGCGACCGGTTCAACAATGACCGCGGCAATATTATTGCCGTCGCGCTGGAAAATTTTTTCAATCGCATCTATATCATTGTAGGGTGTGGAAATTACTTCAGCGGCGGTGCTGTCCGTAACACCAAGCGACGCCGGCATGGAATTGGTGAGCAGACCGCTCCCGGCGGCAACAAGAAGATGATCGGCATGACCATGATAACAACCGTCAAACTTGATCAATTTGTTTCTGCCGGTGCATGCGCGCGCCAACCGCAGTGCGGTCATAACCGCTTCAGTACCGGAGTTGACCATGCGAATCATCTCCACACCAGGTACCAGTTTACAGAAAAGTTCAGCAAATTCGACCTCAAGCGGGTTACAGGTGCCGAAGCTTAAACCATTAGCGGCAGTCTTAGTTACGGCGGCGATAATTTCACGCCGGGCATGACCAAGAATCAGCGGTCCCCAGGAACCGCAAAAATCAATATATTCATTATCATCGGCGTCATACATTTTGGAGCCTTTGCCGCGAACCATATAAACCGGACTACCGCCGACAGATTTGAATGCGCGTACCGGGCTGTTGACACCGGCCGGTAAATGGCAACAGGCACGCTGATACAAATTTTCAGAAATACTGGTCTTCATAAATAGTTAATCTTTCAAAAATTGATTGTACTGATTGGCCCAGTAGGAGAGAATGATGTCGGCGCCGGAACGGGAAATCGCGCCGATGGATTCACGCACCATGGTCTTCAAATCACCCCAGTTGCGTTCAGATGAAGCAATGAGCATGGAATATTCACCGCTGACATTATATGCCGCCAGCGGAAGCAGAGAATCCTGCTTGACCGCGGCGATAATATCGAGATAAAAGAGCGCGGGTTTGACCATTAAAATGTCGGCGCCTTCCTGTTCGTCCAGCCGTGATTCCAGCAATGCTGCGGAAAGGTTGCGCCAGTCCGCCTGATAAGATTTGCGGTCGCCGCTGGCCGGCGCGGAATTCGCCGCCTCACGGAAAGGTCCATACATGCCGGAGGCAAACTTGGAGGAATAACTCATAATCGAGGTATCATGATAACCGCCAGTTTCGAGAGCGGCGCGAATAGCTTTGATCTGTCCATCCATCATGGCGCTGGGAGCGACATTGTCAGCGCCGGCAGTGGCATAGGAAACTGCGATTTTCGCCAGTAATTCCAAGGACGGGTCATTGAGTACCCGGCCGCGTTCATCAATCACGCCGCAATGACCGTGACTGGTATATTCACACAAGCAAACATCAGCAAAAATTATCAATTCCGGAAATGCCGCACGCAAAGCGCGGATTGCCTGTTGCGTAACGCCCTCGGCATTCCAGGCATAACAGCCGTCCGGGCTTTTGTGTTCCGGGCCGATCACGCCGAAAAGCATGATGGCATTAATACCCATATTACGCACTGCGCCGACAGCCTCGACGAGAGTGTCAACCGAATAGCGAAACTGTCCAGGCATTGCCGCGATAGGCTGGCGAATCCCTTTACCCGGCACGACGAACACCGGCCAGACAAATTTTTCCGGTCCCGGCATCGGAGCGGCAAACATATTGCGGAATGATGCATTTTTTCTCATCCGGCGTAAACGCAGTTCCGGAAAACAGCAGTCAGTATTGTCGTTACTCATGATCGTATTCTTTGTAATGAAATTTCTATTTTTGCCGCCGCCAATGCCAAAGTCATCGCTTCGACATCGGCTACCGGACTGATAATAATTTTACATTCAGGTAAAACCTCCCGCAGTCTTGCCGCGGTTAGATTACCAATTGCCCCGATTAACTTATTTTCAAGCTTTAGAGGCGAAAAATCTGCAATAAATGCGTCAACCGACGAGGCGCTCGTGAATAAAACGGCATCAAACTCCGGAAGCTCAGGATAATGAACCGGAACATTCACATAAAAGAGAAAATCCGTAACATTCGCCCCCGATTGTTCCAATTTACCGCACAGGGTGCTGCCAGCGCAACTGGAACGCAGTCGGAGCACTTTCTGACCTGGAATAATTTTGCCATGCAGCGCTTTAATCAGACCCTCAGAACTGAAATCCTCCTCTGCGCTAACCTGTGGATAGATACCGTAGTTGTGAAAAATTCTGGCGGTACCTGGTCCACAAACCGCTAAAGACGGAATATGGCGCATATCAAAATGGTGTTCGGAGGTAATATTCAGAAAAATTTCCGCCGCCGATGGCGAAGTGATAATAATCCAGTCTGATTCCGGAATAAGCGGCAGAACATCAGCAGCATTATTGACGGGTTTCAGTTCAATCATTGGCAGCAGCACCGGGCGACCGCCATATTTAACAATCGCATTCCCGGCTTTTTCAGCAAGAATTTTACTGCCGGCAAACATTACCCGCATTCCATCCAGTGCGCCATGCTGTTTGAACAGATATTCCGGGCCGGCGGCAGTACCGGTGATTATCAGTCCGGGTGCGTCGATATCAGGAACTTTTCCGGCGATATCGGCAAGTGTGCCGGAATAAATCTGTTCATTTTCGCTGCCGGCATCGAATACGACTGCGACCGGAAGCTCAGGTTTAGAACCGGCGGCAATCAGTTCAGCGGTGAGTTGCTGCAACTCACTTGATGCCATAAAATAGACATGAGGGAAAGCATCAACTTCCTCGGAGGAGAACCATTTTATTTTGCCGGAATCGGCCTGGCGTGGAGTGGCGACGGTAAAACCGCGACTGACATTCCGCCGCGTGAGCAGCAGTCCGGTTGCGGTAGTTGCCGCATTCAAACTGGATATTCCCGGGAGAACCCGGTACGGCAGATGATATTCATCCAGTGCCGCCGTCTCCTCTGCCAGCCGGCCGAAAATACCGGGATCACCGCCTTTCAAACGGACAATCCGCAGTCCGCGGCGGGAAGCATCAACCAGTCGCGCATTGATTTCACTTTGCGGGCAGGCATGATTTCCGGCACGTTTACCGACAGCAATGAGTTCAGCCGCAGGAGAGACCAGCTCGAGAATATGGCCAGGACAGAGTGCGTCATAAAAACAAACTTCACAAGTTTTCAGAGCATTGGCAACGCCGAGTGTAACGTTGGCGACAGAACCGGTTCCCGCTCCGGCAAAAATAACCGGATTAACAAAAAGTTTGCGCAAGGTGGTGAAAAACGGGTTGTTTTTACGGAAAGTTACCGCCAGTCTGCCCTGCCCCGGCGGAGTAGGCAATGCGGCAAGTTCGATATATTCATTAATTCGCTGTTCCAACCCGATGCGTTTTAAGCCAGCCGCCGCCATAATAAGTAAATCATATTTACCGGAATCAAGCTGTTCAATACGAGAGTCAATATTACCGCGAATTGGAGTGGCAATGGCGCCGGGAAAGCGTTTCAAACAATATTCTTCGCGACGCTGACTGCTGATGCCGGCACGCGGGTTATCCGGTACGGTATGTTTACCTGCAGGCAGGATTAATACATCTCTGGGATCTTCCGACCAGGGAAGATACACAAAATCAAGTTCCGGGTCAAGTTCATCAGGTAGATCTTTGGCGCTGTGAATGGCACAATCAACATCGCGGGTGATGACCGCCATATCGAGGTCGCGGGTGAAAAAATCAGCGGGAGCGCAACGCAAGTCGGTTTCCCGGTCGCGATCTCCCGGGGAGGAATTGGCAACCAGCTCAAATTTTATTCCCGGCAGCAGTTGGGAAAGTCGTTCAATTGACTGTTGAGTTTGAGCTATTGACAACCGGCTGTCGCGAGTTCCCATCAAGATAGCTTTCGATGAATTTTTCATACAATCCACGGTGTTCCTCAATTATATGTTCAGCGGCGTTCATTGCCTTTTTTAATTTTGAGCCATGATGTTTTCGCCACTGTTGTAAATGTTCCAGTGTTACGATACGCAAATCCGGGCGTTCGGTCACAACGGCGGCGTCAACATTGGCAGGGATGCCGAGGTCAACAATAACTACGCCTGGTTTACATAATTCCACCATTGCCGGAGTTATCAGCGGATTCTCCACAGAAAGCGCGGTAATCAGAATATCTGTATCGGGCAATATCAGGGGAAGTTCTTTCAGTTGCGCGATTTTGACATTTTTTTCATTGACTTCGGGACGATTGCGATAATATAACCAGTCAAGTTGTTTGACTTTTTCGGTCAGGATATTTTTGAGCCCGGTGCCGATTTGTCCGGTACCAACTATAGTAAGATTTTTATTCACACATTCCGCGCCGAGATATTCAGCGGTGAGTTTTTCGATATCAAGATTTTTCAGGAGCGATGCCGTCATGGAACGGATGTGTTTGGCGATATGGGCGATATGACTGTGCATCGAACTGACGAGTGTTCCGCTCCAGTTATGCTTTTCGGAATGAGCAATCGCCCGTTTAATTTGTGCCGCGATATGATTTTCGCCGGAAAGTTGTGACAGCAGACCGGACGACTCCAGACACAAGTGGCGAAAGGCATCAAATCCGGTTTTGACATAATACTGGCCAGGGTTTAAATCGTTAAAATGAAACAGGATTTTCAGCAGATTCAACATTGCCGGCGTTACATTGGCGGCGGCGATCAGTTCAACCCGGTTGCAAGTGTTAATCAAGGCAAATTCATGCATTCCCCACAAATTCAACAACGTTTCGCCAAGTTGATTCAGGCGGGACGGGGTAAGATGCAAGTCCTCGCGTTGCGCTAGTGGCAGATGATTGTGGTCGGTACCGAAAACCAGCAGGTCAATATGTTCAATGGCATTGATATGCCGGGCGAGGTTTTCTTTAATCATTCTGGCTTTGCGGCAGTCCATTCCATTTGAAGAGATTGCGACGGTGATTTCATCTTTTCTGATCGTTGCCGGGGTGATGAATGAACCGCCAATCCAATGCTGGTCAACAGAGCAGACTAGAATATTTTTCTCTTCCGCCGCGGCAGTGATAGCGCGATTCAGCCGGTGGTCATCAGTGGCGGCATAGATGATAAATTTGTCGTTCAGATCCGACTCCAGGTATTTACGTTTTTCCAGGAGGATTTTTCCAGCGACCGCCAGCTCTTCGATACGGGAGGAGACCTCGGGGGCGACGACAATAATATCTGCCGCCGCCTGCAACAGATTATTAATTTTTCTGGTGGCGACTTTGCCGCCGCCGACAACCAGACATTTACGGTTTTGGAGTAGCAGGTTGACCGGATATGTTTTCATGGCGTAACGTTATTAATTGTTTAACGCGGCGGTGATATGAGAGCAGAAAATTTGACTGATTTCATCATATTCACCCAAACCGTGCCATACAGGAATACACTCAATTCCGGCAGTTTCAAGTATTGAACTCCAGGAGTCGGAGTTTTTTCCGCAAAAATCATGATGCAGATGTCCGCCAGCGGCAATCATCAATGGTTGCATATAAACACGACGGACTTTGTGTGCGATCAAGTCGGCGGCGGCAGCTTTAAAATCCGGTTCCCCAAGTAAGTTGGCGAGAAAAAACAGCGAGTCACGCCGCCGTAACTCCGCTCCCAGAGCTGCATAGATGGGGTTGCCGGCGCCGTCACGACTGTTATGTCCCATGAATAACACAGCATCGTCTGAAGTGCGTTCAACCGGCAGCGATCTACACAATGCTTCAACCAGAGGCGGAATACCATCGGCGTCATTGACAAGCGGGAGACCGGAAATCAATCTGATGCCTGAATTATTCAAAGCAGCGGTTTCGTGAAGCAGAGAATTAAAATCACTGCCGGGCATAAAATGGAGCGACTGAACCACGGCACGACTGCAACCGGCATCATGGATTGAAGCAACCGCATCTCGCAGCGTCATAATGTCATCGGATATCAATGGTTGCGAAAGCACATGCGGTGACGTGAAAACCAGACGGATTAAGTTTCCGGGAAATCTTTTACTGATATTTTCGCGTAGTGAGTTATACCCGCATAAGGCGGAAAGATGCGTCGAACCGTAACCGGCCAGAATTATACCGGCTGGGATACCCGGCGTTATGGTTTGCATTAACTTCAGCCTGTCGCAAAAGGGGTTATTATTTCCACGCCGACATTTCATTAGTGAAATAGGTCAGCAGCGAGGTATCAAAAAATTGCATACTACCGGTATGGCCATCAGCAAACAGCAAATTGGTGTTACCGTGGCGCCGGGGATCAGTCGAGGTGCAGGAACTGGAATAATTATCCTGATCACAATCCTTTTTTGTAAACAATGTTTCCGGTGATTCCTCAACCATAATAAAACGGCTGGTCGGCATTTTGGATTTGGCCAATTCATTCTGATGCCAGGCAGTATAGTTGTTAGCGGCGCCGCCGTCTTTGCCCTTAATTGCCAGTTCGCGAATATTCATGGCATAGGAAAATTCGCGCCGGTTCTGGTCTTCGCGCGGACAACGGAAAAGTTTACGGTAACTGTTCGGACCGCTGGGACTGCTGTTCAATGCCAGCAAATAGGTCCAACCGTAAACCGAATTACCGTTATAAGTTACTTTGGCGCCCCAGTCTGGAGCCATCGTAATCGTCGGGTAGTTGCTGTTATTGTCCTGGGTGTAATTAAGCATCATCAGGTTGATCTGATGCAGGTTGTTAATACAACTGCTACCGGCAGCTTGCAGTCGCGCTTTGTTCAGCGCGGGCAATAACATTCCGGCAAGAATCGCGATGATTGAAATCACGACCAGGAGTTCGATCAATGTAAAATTCGTCTTTTTTGATTTGGTAAACATTGCAAAATATTCCTTAAGTTATTATTATTCTTCCCAGTTGTTGAATGCATTAAACTTCCATTCAGCAAATTTGTTCAGATAAAGATCACGGTCAACATATACTCTAAATCCAAATTTCCGTGATTTGTCATTGGTATCTTTGGTATCTTTGGTTTCTTGCACCCAGTCACCGCAAACCCGCCATTGACCGTCAGTATCCACCGTCAACGTTACCGTTTCAACCGCAAACTTGTTGTTATAGTCTGTTTTGAATTTAATGACTACATAACGTCCCTCCGGGGCAGGAATTCCGGGCAATTTGGTTTTATAAACACTGCTCTTCTCTTTCCGCGAAATTTGTTTACCGAACGACGCATACGTTTTTTTAACTGCCTCTTCCCATTTGGTCGCAGTCATGTATTGTTTGAAAATTGTGGCGCACTCTGCCCAGGATTCCTGGTATTTGCCGGCGTCAACCAAAGCCAGCCACTTTTCTGCAACGTTCATAGCCAGAGCAATCTCTTTGGCGTGCTGTTCATCTTCCCCGGTATTGTTAACCGTGTATCTGTATTCAACGGCGCTACATTCAAAACCGGTACGCCCGTTAGGAATGTATGTTCGCATTTTTATAAATTTCAACGCCGATGCTTTATCTTTCGATTGCAGATCCGGCAACGGGATAATGGTCGGATTTTTCATTTCACGTTCTAAAAATTGATTCCAACCGAAGTAATCCGGATTTTTAGCCCATTCAGCATATCTTTGCTTAAAGAAGTTAACATCTTTGGCCGCCATTTTCTGTAAAAAATCATTGGCGGCTGCCATGATTTGCGCCTTGTCACTGTCCGATACCTGAAATTCGGAAAAATCTACGCCGTTAGATAACCAGTAATCAGCAAGAATGACTTTAAACTGCCGTTGTCCATCAGTTTCGACCAACAGCCGTTCCGACACATTGCCGCGGGATTTACTGAATTGCGTGCCGAATTTCAGTTCATAGCGTTTCATGCCGGCAGTAGCGCCGGGGCTATCCTGGCGGACGGAAAGAGCTCGCGATTTTACGTCTCCAAGACTTTTCCGGTCTTTCACAAACCAGTCAAACCAGTCATTGGTGTCAACAATATTTTTCCGGCAGCTATCAAATTTCCTGCTGTCAGCATTTTCCAGCCACGCAATAGCAGAGTCTATGGTGAAATCGTTATATCGTGTCGCCGTTTTGGCAAAAAACAACCCGTAAATCACCCAACCGCAAATCGCCAGTGTAACCAGTAACATTATACCGGTTTTAAGATAGGCTTTTTTGGGCGCTTTATTATTGACAGAATCAGTTACCGTTCTTTTT
The DNA here is from genome assembly GCA_964392985.1 of uncultured Victivallaceae bacterium. Lineage (GTDB taxonomy): Bacteria > Verrucomicrobiota > Lentisphaeria > Victivallales > Victivallaceae > CAYMSF01. The sequence goes on from CAYMSF010000011.1 coordinate 39,898, forward strand.
CTCATAATTTTAAACGCAGTTTCTACTGCAAAGCTAAATTGTATATTATTGTTGCAAACCTATAACATACAGCTTAAATCGAAAAAATAAAGGTTTTTTTCAAAAAAATCATCCCTATGAAATTATGTTGACTTACAGTTGAACTACCAATCCAGCAAAAATCAGAATATTCCGGATATTTTCAGTTAAATTAGATATTACATATTTTGATAGCATGCTCTGCAGGTATATATTTCCCGCGAATAAAACAATGATAACTGTGTCTATAATATTATCGGCAGGATAGATTAAAAAAATCTTAAGATTATACGGGGTAAACTAATGAATAGTAGAGAACGTTTTGCAAAAATCATGAAACATGAGCAACCTGACCGGGTGGCAATTGACATCGGCGGAACCTGCCTTACCGGTATGCGACCGAAATGCCATGACCGTTTGATGGATGTTCTGGGGTTTCCACTTAATCCGGCCAGAGGCAATTGTGTCGATGAAAGATTGATGCAATGGGCTGGAACTGATTTCCGGCAGGTTGGCGGTATTGTGGAATTGCCGCCGTTCCAGAAGAACATCACGCCAACACAAACGGTTGATTGCTGGGGAATCAGATCAAATTATGTCGACGGGGAGTGGCAAATGACCAACAACCCGCTGCATGGGGCAACCGTAGATGATCTGAAGTCATATCCGTGGCCGGAACCGGTAATCGAGGAGCGGCAACTGGCAGTCTGGGTTGAAGAGGCGAAACGGCTGAAAGAAGAAGGCAAATATGTGGTGGTCAGCAATCATCCGGTATTCGGATGCTTTGAACTGGGATGTTGGATGTGCGGCTTTGACGATTTTCTTTTGAAAATGGCGCTTGATCCGGATTTCATCCGGACTTTTTTCGATAAGGTGCTGGAAATTCAGCTCAGTGTCATTGAGCAATACTACGGTGCGCTTGGACCGTATCTCGACCTGGCTGTCAGCGGTGACGATTTCGGGACTCAGAACGGGCCGATGATTTCGCCGGAGATGTTTACCGAACTGGTGGCGCCGTATTTCACTGCACGAATAAAACGGACCAAGGAAGTAGCAAAGTGTTACTACTGGCATCACTCCTGCGGCTCAGTTTTCAAACTGTTGGAACCGGTTATTGCCTGCGGCGTGGACATTCTCAATCCGATTCAGACTTCAGCGACCGGCATGGAACCTGCCAGATTGAAACAATTTTTTGGTGATAGACTGGTTTTCTGGGGTGGCGTGGATGTTCAGCAGTTTCTTCCCCACGCCTCGCCGGATGAAGTAGCTCCGGTTATTCATGATTTGATAGATACTCTGGGCAAAGACGGCGGTTATGTGATGGCCGCCGCCCATGAAATGCAGGATGACACCCCGGCGGAAAATATCGTCGCATGGATAGAGGCGGTACGCAGTCACAAGCCAATTACCGGCAAAAAGTAAAAGACAGAAAAACACCTCTGTCCGGCATGCGTTGAATTAAATTATCGTAAAATGGAACCGTTTGTAGATTGAACTTATATTCAAGCAAACGACACGTTTGCAAGGTATTTAGAAAAAGGCTTTCCTCTCAATAAATTAATAGAGCTTAGGGTATATAGACGGGAGGGATGTGTTTCTTTTATTTGATTAAACATTTGTTTGCATTTGTCGTAAAGATGAAGTATTTTGAAGTTTGTTGATAGAATATACGCAAAATATTAAAGGCTTCAACAATCATGTTTAAAGAGGCAACAATTGGTGACGTCCCGACGTTATGCGTGTGGATGAATAATTTAGTAGAGCACGTTCAACAAAGTTCTCAAGATGTTTATGCTTGCAATTTAAAACAGGAATTTTTCGATTCGATTGAAGATTGGTTTAAGCGTTCAATTGTATCGGATGACAGAAAAATATTAATTGCAGTAGAGCGTGATAAACCGGTTGGATTTATCATGGGTGGTATCACCGCGCCTTATATCCATGCGTCAAAAATTGAAAAAATCGGTATGATTGAATTATGCTGGGTTGAACCGGAACACAGAAAGCAGGGTTACAGCAGACGACTGGTTGATGAACTGGAAAAATGGTTTCGGTCTAAGTCAATAGAATATGCCGATGTTTCGTATCTGAACGGTAATACCGAGGCGGAAAAAACCTGGTCTGCTTTAGGGTATGCTCCATTCAGAACAGAATCAAGAAAGAAGTTATAGAAAAATATTGAGATTTTAAAAAAAATAATCACAAAACAGGAGATGATGGTATGAAAAGATCAGTTTCGCTCATTGCCGCGCTGTTTAGCGTTGCAGTTCTTGCCGGATGTTACTCATGGACCGCCCCGGAAAAAATGGCGGATTCTTTCACAGTACACAAGGTTTACACCGATCACATGGTTCTGCAACGTGACCGCCCGGTCAAGATCAGTGGTAACTGCACCGCCGGAGATGCGGTCAGAGTGACGGTTGGTTCGAACAGCGTCACGGCTGTCGCGGATGCCAAAGGCGAATGGGTGGCGACACTGCCGGCGATGACTGCCGGCGGACCTTATACCGTAGAGGTTGAAGGGAAACACGAAAAGAACAAGGTAACTTTTTCTGATGTTCTCATTGGTGAAGTCTGGATATGCTCCGGTCAATCCAATATGGAATTTTCATTGAGGTTCTGCAACAACGCCCAAAGTGAAATTGCCAATGCCAACTATAACGAGATCCGTCTGTTTAATACGAACGCCAAACGTTCAGTATCACCGGCCGGTCCACGGCACGAAATTAACGGTAACGGCTGGGAAATATGCACCTCTAAAAGCGCGGCCAACTTCAGTGGCGTCGGCTATTTTTTCGGCCGTCAACTCTATACTGACTTAAAAGTTCCAATTGGTTTAGTAAGCAGTTCATGGGGTGGCACGCCGATTGAAAGCTGGATCAGTCTTGAGGGCTATCAGAGCGGAAACCGCACCGGAGAAATTTTCGCAATTACCAAGGTTGACAAGAGCGGGACTGATTTTACTCCACAGTTGCAACAATGGGCTGCGCGTTTCGGCGAAAACCATAAGGCGGAAACGGCAAAGGCAGCGCAATGGAAAGACGTTAATATCGAATTGAACGGCTGGGACAAGGTAAGTATTCCGGGCAACATAGATGTCAACGATATTGACGGGGTCATCTGGATTCGCCGTACTTTTGATATTCCCGCGGACTGGGCGGATAAAAATCTGACGCTGTCAATCGGCGCAATCGATGACTGTGATCAAACCTTCATCAACGGTGAACTTGCCGGCAGTACCGGTATTGAAGTCCCGCAGCACTGGTTGGCTCAACGCACCTATAACATTCCCGCGAAAATGGTCAAGGCTGGAACCAATACAATTGCCATTCGCATCACTGACTATGCCGGCGGTTGCGGTGTCAGTGATCAAATAACACTTGCTATTGCCGACGACAAACAGAAGAAAATTGATTTAGCCGGAATATGGAATCGTCGTGTTGAATTTGCCGTTGATAAAGATAAGGTGACTCCCCGCCCCGTCAGCCCAATAGGATTTGCCGGTGGTATTAACAGTCCTAATTTTCCGGCGACACTCTATAACAGCATGGTAGCGCCATGGATCGTCTATCCGATGCGCGGCGCTATCTGGTATCAAGGGGAAAGCAACGCCGGTAAATACAAAGATTACATGGTTTTGCACCAGTTGCTCATCAATAACTGGCGGACACTGTGGAATGACCCGGATTTCGGCTTTTTCTTTGTCCAGCTGGCCGGTTATGAAAAGCACACGCCCAAGAGTCGTCTTCTTGACAACTTCTGGAAAGGCCGTGACCCCAGGGACCCGGAATGGTCGAAGTTAAGAGAAGTTCAGACCGCAACTTTAAATGTCCCCAACACCGGCATGGCAGTAACTATTGATATCGGCGATCATTCTGACATTCATCCGACCAATAAACAGGATGTCGGTTTCCGTCTGGCAAAAGAGGCGGAACGCGTCATGTACGGGATGAATATCATCAGCGCCGGACCGATGTTTGACAAAATGAAAGTTGAAGGCGGAAAAATCCGTATTTTCTATAAAAATACCGGTTCCGGACTTGTTGCCAAAAACGGACCTCTTGGTCATTTTGCCATCGCCGGTGAAGATGGCGTCTTTGTCTGGGGCAAGGCAACTATTGACGGTGACACCGTCGTGGTCGAATCGGAAAAGGTAAAAACACCGGTCCATGTGCGTTACGCCTGGGATATATATCCGATTGAAGCAAACTTGTTCAACAAGGAAGGCTTCCCCGCCTGTCCATTCCGGACTGACGCGGCAAGCTATTTGCTGAAAAAATAATACCGGTTCTCACGATTAATAATAATGACACGATGGATTGACCGTCGTGTCATTTTTACTGTAAAATTCGCTTGGATTTTTGTCATGACGCAACTTGAAAAAACCGGTTTTAAGCGCTATAAGTATATGTTGTAGATGGCGGTAAAAGATATCGCGGAGCAAATAAGTTATCAGTTTATAAGTTAAAAAGTGTAAAAATACAAAGGGAGATTTTAGATTATGTCTGGAAACCAGAAAAAATTCAAGGCGGAAGTCCAGCATCTGCTGGATTTAATGATTCACTCACTCTATTCCAATAAAGAGATATTCCTGCGGGAATTGGTGGCAAATGCCGCGGACGCAATTGACAAGGCGCGTTTTGAAGCATTGACTCACAAGGATATGGCACGGGAATGGGCAATTCGTCTCGAGATTGATCAGGCGAACAAATTGTTAAAAATCAGCGACAACGGCATCGGCATGACAAGCGAAGAGGTAATCGCCAACATCGGTACGATTGCCAAATCCGGCACCCGTGAATTTGTCGAGAGCATGAAAGACAAAAATCCCGAAGCGGCGGATTTACCGCAGATGATTGGTCAATTCGGTGTCGGATTTTACTCTGCTTTCATGGTTGCGGATAAAGTTGAACTGGTCACGCGCAAAGCCGGTGTTGATACAAAGGCAGTACGCTGGACTTCAGACGGCAAAGAAGGCTATACCATTGAAGACGCCGACCGCACGGAATCCGGTACAGAAATCACCCTGCATCTGAAAGAAGATGCCAAAGATTATCTCGAAACCTGGAAAATCTCTGAAATCGTCAAAAAATATTCCGATTTCATTGAGTATCCCATCATTCTGCCGATAAAAACGACCAATGAAGACAAGACGGAAAAGATTGAAGACCGGACACTAAATTCACAAAAAGCCATCTGGTTGAGAAGCGCCAGTGAAATAACTGAAGAAGACCATAACGGATTTTTCTCACATCTGTCCCACTTCGGCGGCAAACCGCTGAAAGCAATCCAGTTGTCCGGAGAAGGCACTTCGGAATTCAAGGCATTGCTCTATCTGCCGGAAAAAGCGCCGTTCAATATGTTCATGCCCGATACCCAGAAGAAAGGTTTGCAACTTTATGTGCGGCGGGTGTTCATCACCGATGAATGCAAGGAATTGATTCCGGACTATCTGCGTTTTGTCAAGGGGGTGGTTGATTCGAACGATCTTCCGTTGAACGTTTCGCGGGAAATACTTCAGGAAAATCCGCTGATTACCCGGATACAGAAAAGTATCGTCCGCAAAGTTCTGGCGGAATTACAAAAAATGCTCGACAATGAACCGGAAAAATATCTTACTTTCTTCAAAGAATTTGGTAAAATATTAAAAGAAGGCATTCATACTGACCATACCAATCAGGAAAAAATCAAAGAACTGGCGATTTATGAAACGATGAATGGCGAGCCGGGAAAAATGATTTCGCTGAAACAGTATATCACGCAGATGCCGGCGACCCAGAATCATATCTACTACATCACCGGCGAGAGTCGCGATGCAGTAAATAATTCTCCGGCGCTCGAAATATTCCGGCAAAAGGGTTATGATGTAATATTCATGACCGACCCGATTGATGAATGGGTGATGCAGTCCATGCAGCAATTTGACAAGAAACTGTTCAAGTCGGCAACCAAGGGCGACCTCGACCTTGACGCGGACAGCAATAAGGCCGCGGAAAACACTATCAAGGTGGCAGCAGAAAAACATAAGACACTGGTGGAATTTCTCCAAAAATCTTTGGAAAAAGAGATTAAGGAAGTACGGTTCACCTCCAGACTGACCGAAAGCGCCTGTTGCCTCGTCGCGGATGAACACGCCATGAGTTCCCATATTGAGCGCATGTTCAAAGCGATGAATCAGGCCATGCCTTCCTCCAAACGGATACTGGAATTGAATCCGGCACATCCGCTGGTGGACGCAATGCAGCAACTTTATGACAAAGAACCGGAAAATGCCATGTTGAAAGATTATGCCGGTTTGCTCTATGACCAGGCGTTACTGACCGAAGGCAGTCCGATTGCGGACCCGCTGGAATTCAGCAAACGCGTTGCCAGACTGATGGTCAGCAATCTGGTCACAGGTAAGTAATATTCAAATCCCCGGTGACAGACGACGTTCTGCGCCGGGGTTTTTCTCCAGCCATTCCCGATATTTAGCGGAATGGTTGATTTGCACCTGTTCCATAAACGACTTGAACTGTTCGACCGTGGACAGAAATGAAGCGGTCGCCCGCAACGTGCCGGGAAAACCGCGACCGCGCAAATAATCCAGCACATTTTTCCTGGAGATGGTCATTCCCGGGGCTTCGCCGTACAATGCAATAGTTTCCATGACATGATGCTCCATCTCACGGCAAAGTTCCGCGATGTCCGGCGGCGAGTATTCATTCCGGAATATCAATTCCCGGAATATCCATGGATTCCCCATCGCTCCGCGAGCGACCATGACACAATCACAGCCGGAATCCTGGCGCAAACGGTCATAACCACTCAACCCCATCACCCCGCCATTGGCGATAATCTGGATTTTTACCGCCAGTCTTACCGCGGCAATAATATTGCTGTGAACCTCGCCGGAATAGAACGCTTCGCTCACTCTGCCATGAACAGTCACGGCTCTGGCGCCGGCATTTTCGAGCCGTTTTACGAGTTCAACCGTCGGCGCAGGATCCTCTACGGATAAAATCCGGATTTTTGCAGTGACCGGAAAGCGTGATTTGGCGACGATCATGCTGAAAAGGCGTTCCGCCTCCGGTATATTTTTACCGAGCGCGGCGCCGGCGCCTTTTTTTACTACTTTCGGCACGGGGCAGCCGAGATTAAAATCCAGAACATCGAAATTATACTGATTGATAATTTCCACCGCCTTGTCCAGCCAGTCCGGATTACTGCCGACCAGTTGAACACCAAGCCAGGGTTCACCGTCGCCGCGTTTCAAGTAGTTGGCAGAACGCCAGTTAGCAAAAGCCAGCGAACCGGCATCAATCATTTCAGTAAAGCAGAAATGACAACCATGACGGCGTGCGGACATCCGGTAAGGCTGGTCAGTATAACCCGCCAGCGGCGCCAGTATAATACTCGAATGAGGATAAATGTCCATAATTAAAAAGCGCCCTGATGAGTCAACAGTTGATGTTTATGGAATACGATTCTTTCTTTTTAATGATAAACGCTGCATCGGACAAAATCAACCTTATAGAGTATAATTTAGCTGAAAATATTTTGCGGTGGCAGAGCACACCGCAAAACCGTTATTTAAATTTATGAAATAACCGCTTGAATTTGGCATTATCGGAGATAATATTTTAGTGTTTGTTTATTTTGTATATGGTTTTTTTGCCGGAAATACTTTTTCATCACGATTGTCAATGTATTAGCGGTAATCCGGCAAAGTTGTAACGGCCGCTAATGATTTCGTTTTTATTCAGTTAAACGGACGGCATACCTCTATTAAAGAGTAATGAATCTACTTTGGCAGCGGCAGATATTAAAATGTTATTGACGGACTATTGGAGACAGGCGTTTAATTTATGAACAAAAGTTTTAAGATATTCGCAGTGGCATTCTTAATCAGTCTGGCGGTAATTGTACTGTTATTTGTAGTTTCACGGCTGAATTTAACGGAACAGGCAACTTCTTCGCCATGTTTGAATAATGGCAAAAAGTGGCAGATCGGTTGTGTTCAAAGCGGAGAATACTCTTACAGCAAAGAACACTTGAAAGCACTGGTTAACGGACTGGTGAAATTGGGCTGGGTCAAGCAATGCGCGTGGAATAATCTGCCTAAAAACGCCGATGGTCGAACCTTGTGGAATTATATCGCGGCAAACGCGGTCAGTGATTACCTGGTTTTCAAAGAGAATGCGTTCTGGTCTTCAGAGTGGAATTTTCAGGAGCGGCAACGGAACAGGAAGCAGATACTGCGTCGCCTGACGCTCGACCGTGATATTGATTTGATTGTGGCATCCGGGTTATGGAGCGGAGAAGATTTAGCCAGCAATTTACACCGCGTGCCGGTATTAATTATAAGTTCGTTGAATCCGGTTGAGTATGGGGTGTTGCGCAGCAGTCGTCATTCATTTAATCACATATTCGTGAAATATGACCCGGATTTTATTTTGCGTCAAATCAGGATGTTTCAGATTATTACCGGATTCCGCACGCTCGGAGTAATTTATGACCCATCCCAGGAGGGCAGAATGTTAAGCAATATGTCTTTGCTGGAAAAATATTCAAAAGAGATGAATTTCAGTCTGACTGCTGTGCCGGTAAATCAATATGACGTCAACAGCAGTGAGTCAGCAGTAAAACTAAGTGCGGCCTTTGACGAATTGTCCAAACATGTCGATGCCGTCTGGATTACCACCTTTGCCGATGATAACAACCTGTCCAAAGTGATTGAACCGGTAATTAACCGGAAAATACCCTCCTGGAGCCCGTATGGTACCAGATTTGTCGAATCCGGCGCGATGCTCAGCATGAAAGCAATACCCCGTGATGACGGGAAGAGTTACGCCGAAAATTTCGGGATGATTTTGAATGGAGCCACCCCGCAGCAGATAAATCCGATTGTTGAAAATAAATACGAATTGGTATTGAACCGGGTCGTGGCACAAAAGTCTGAATTCAAATTACCTAAAGGAATCGTACTGGCGGCAGAAAACTGCTATCTGTCTATTAAACGGAAATAGAATGAATTTAAAAATTAACAACATTGCTTTATTGATTTTCATCAGCTCACTGCTTTTCGGTGTGGCTTTCTGGGTTGCAGACAGTATCTATCAGCTGTTTTACTTTAAAGAAAACCTGATTTACATGGTCTCAAATGAACCGATGGATATTCTTGATTCACTCTTTTTTTCCATACCCAGAAATTCACTGGTTTACCGTATCTGTTTTCTGATTTCTGCCGTAACCGGCGGCGCTGTCGCCGCGTTTATGTTTGCAAAATATCAGGAGCGTGAAAAGGCGATACGACAGGGCGAAGCCAGATTCCGTGAATCTATAAACGCAGTTAATGACGGCATTTTCAATTTAAATATTGCCGGCGGAACTATGACTTTGAATTCTCAATGCCATACCATGCTGGGTTATGACCCGGATGAATTTCCGGTAACGCTGGAAGTATGGCAGAACATGATACATCCTGCCGACAGAAACAAGACGCTGACCGCCATCAACGCCAGTATCGCTTCCAAAGAACCATTCGCCGTCGAATACCGCTTGAAAACTAAAAATGGCGCATGGCTGTGGGTGCTTTGCCGCGGTCACGTTTCCGAATGGGACCATGAAGGTTTTCCGGTCCGCATTTCAGGAACAAACACCAATGTGGATGAACGCGTCCTTACTCAACACCGGTTACAGGAATACGCGGAACGCCTGGAAGAGGCAGAAAGCAACGCCCACTTCGGACACTGGGAATATGATCATAGCCGGAAAAGCTGGACGTGGTCTAATGAAATTTATCAGATTGTTCATTTCAAACATGAACTCGGCTTCACGCCGACGCGAAAAGAACCGATTGATTATATCCACAAAGATGACATGGAAATGGTCAAAACCACTTTTGAAAAATCGCTGAATAATAAAACTGTTTTCAACATCTCCAACCGTTTGATGCTTGGCGACGGCACCATTAAATATGTTCACGTCCGCGGTCATCATCGCTATGATGAGACCGGCAAACCGCAGCGTTCATTCGGAACAGTACAGGACATTACCGAAGCGCGCCGGACAGAAGAGGCTCTTTATGACTCGGAAAAACGTTATCGCGCCCTGTTTGAAAATATCAATGAAGGTATTCTGGTCATAGATATCGTCAGCGGCAGGATAAAACATGCCAACAAGGCAATCTGCCAGATGTTTGGTTACAATCATGATGAGATTTTGCATATTTCCCTGCGTGATCTGCACCAGCGTGAAAGTTTTGAATCTGATTCCCGCTGGGGACACCTTCTGCCGGGCGAAAAAGTGACTCTGCCTGAAATACGCTGTCGCAAACGTGACGGTTCGTTTATCCTGGTAAATATCACGGCATCAGCGATTGAAATTGACGGCAGAAAATGTGCTTCCGCCATCTTTTTTGACTTGACCGAAGGCATAAAAATAGAAAATGAGCGGAATATTCTCAATCTGGCGGCAGACAATTCAGGTATAGAAATTTTTGTTTATAATCCGGACGGTACCTGTCATTATGCCAATACCGCAGCATGCAAACGGCTCGGTTACAGTATCACCCAGCTGAAAAACATGCCAATTCACAGCATTGACAAAAACTTTGAGCAACAGGGATTTGCCGATCTTTGGGAAAAATTAAAAGAGGGCAAGAATATTCGCATGGAAGGAGTGCAGACGAATATTAACGGCGACAGTTTTCCAGTTGAATACACTGCCGACTTCCTATCCATCGGCAATAGTGAATATGCCTGTCTATATATTCAGGACATTACCGAACGCAAACATTTTGAAAACGAGTTGGTGACGGCAAAAGACAAAGCCGAAAACTCTGACAAGCTTAAAACAATTTTCCTGGCTAATATGAGTCATGAAATTAGAACACCGATGAACGGGATTATGGGATTCGCTGAATTACTGCAGCATCGTGACATCACCGATGACAAAAAGAATGAGTACGCCAAAGTTATCACCGAGTGCGGTAATAACTTGTTGCAAATCATCAATGATATTCTCGACATTTCCAAAATTGAGGCCGGGGGAATCAAGCCGCAAAAATCCGAGTTTTCCCTGAACAAGATGATGGGGGATTTGTACAACTTTTTTGAGCCGCTCGTCAACAAAGACGATCATAATATATCGTTTGAGATGAAAAAGACATTGCGTGATGATGAATGTATCATCTATTCAGACGAAAACCGTCTGCGCCAGATAATTATCAACCTGCTCAGCAACTCATTAAAATTCACCTCTTCCGGTTATGTTGTCTTCGGTTATTTTGAAAAAGGCAGTGCAATTGAATTTTATGTCAAGGATTCGGGTATCGGCATTCCGAAAGACAAACATGAATCAATTTTTGAACCATTCCGGCAGGCGGAGGAATCTCTTTCCAAGAAATATCGCGGTACCGGACTGGGTTTAGCGATAGTCAAGAATTTCGTCAAACTCCTTAACGGTACCCTGCGACTGGAGTCGGAAGTTAATAAAGGCAGTTGCTTCTATTTCACAATTCCGCTGGAACGCCCGCCGCGTGACGCAATGAAGGAATTATCCCGCCTCTCCATCATGAAAACGACTGTATTCAATTGGGAAAACAAAAAAATACTGATTGTTGAAGACGACAAAATAAACTTTATGCTGTTGCACAAACTGCTTGAAAGCACCGGCGCGGAAATTCTTCATGCTGCAACAGCACAGGAGGCAGTTGACATGGCATTGCAAATTTCGGATTTGGATTTGATTCTGATGGACATCCGGCTACCTGATTTCACCGGCTGGGAAGCCTCCCAGATAATCAAGAAACAAAAACCAAATTTGCCAATTATTGTTCAAACCGCCAATGCGATGATGGAGGACCGGGAAAAAACGTTCAACTGCGGTTGTGACGGTTATATCACCAAACCCATTTCAAAATCAGTATTATTCAATACCATTCACGGTTACTTGTCGTAACGGTAACTTTGTGACAAGAGCGAAATGTATCGCGAACGCTTGACTTTAGAAAATTATGCGATAATTTAATCAATCAAGAGTAAAGTGTGCAGTTTTTTTGTGTACATCAAAAAACCGGTTGGGTGTCGCCATCACCAGTGATCCTCGAAATTGTGGAGGGATATGTATTCATCAGCAATTAAAATAATGCTGACAGTTCTCGCCGGTGGATGGTTGCTGACCTTCGTCCTGTTCTGGGAATCACACCAGGGATTCGAGCGTGAATTGAATGATAAATTCAAAAATATCGCGGAAGAACGGGAAAAAATGCTTTCCCGGACAATGGACAGTGAGATTCAGCGGCTTGAAGTCTTGCGCAGTTTTTATTACGGCTCAAGCCTGGTGGACCGGCAGGAATTTGCCGGATTCACCCGCCATCTGATGATAAATTCCTGTTTTAAATATCTCATCTGGGCTCCGGAACTTTCAATTGAACAACGCGAAGATTACCTCAACAAACTCAAAGATGCCGGAGTAACCAATCCACAGTTGCTGGAATTTGATAAATCCAATCAACTGATAGAGGCAGGCGGACGCAGTCTATATTTTCCGGTAACATATTACGAACCTCAGGGCGTACCATCAGAATTCAAGCTGGGATTCGACTTGTATTCGATTCCAGCATGCCAGCGCGAGATAAAAAAAGCCAAGGAAACCGGAAACGTAACATCAACGGAACTGTCCACCATTGTTACTGCCGACAACCGTCAAATTACCAATTTTGTGGTCTTCATGCCGGTTTATCATAACACCACTCTTGACCAGATACTGTCAAAACGAAAACTAAAAGGAATAATTTGCGGCAGCATTGACGTTGAAAAAATGTTTGACCTCTCGGTAAAGGAAACCAACCCTGCCGGATTGGAAATGACGCTGACCCACCCGGGTCAATACAGCGTTGGCAAACCGGTTTACGTCCACCGCAGTCGTTTAAACCAGGACATCATTTATGATGATGACCTTTATTATCACGCCATTCTGCTCTTCGCCGGCAAGCAGTTTCAACTGAACGTTCGTCCTGATACTAAATATGTTGACAATAATTCCAGTAATTATGATAATCTGCTTCTCGGCTCCGGTTTGATATTGAGTATTTTTATCGCGCTGTATATCTACTTCGCCATCTCCAGAAAAGTACACGCTGAAATTGCCGTCAAAACCCGGACCAGAGAATTACTGGAACAGGAAGAGTACCTGGCCACCACCCTTCATGCCATTGACGAAGGCGTCATTGTAACTGATAAATCCTGCAAAGTTGAACGGATGAATCTGAAAGCTGAAGAGTTAACCGGATATACATTTCCCCAGACTAGCGGACAAATACTTTCTGATGTCTTCAAGATTATTGACCCAGTCAGCAGGCAACCGGTTCTAAATCCCATCTATGAAGTAATCAAAACCGGCAAAGTCTCCCAAATACCGCACACGGTTACACTGGTCGCAAAAACCGGCATCGAACGCCAGATAATCTGCAGCGCGTCACCGATACCCGGAGTGGATAACCAGCTCAAAGGCATCGTTCTGACATGGCATGATATCTCGCGGCAGTATCATGACAAAGAGATGTTGCAGGAAAGCGAGACCAAATTCAGACGACTCTTTAATTCAACCCGCAATGGTGTTGTGATAATGCACGTCATCACATCATCCGGCAATCCCGAAGATTATATTTTCATGGACGTCAATCCCTGCTTCGAGGAATTGTCGGGAATGAAGGCGGCGGAACTTATCGGACGCCGTATGCTCGACATCTATCCTGATTTAAAAAGCTCCACATTAATTGAACAGCAACGAATTGTGGTTAAAACCGGAAAGCCAGTTGCTATTGAACACGCAATCGGCAAAAACAAACATCTGCTGGTCAGCATCTTGCAGTTGACCAAACGGCAAATTGCTCTGGTAATTCTGGATTTGTCCAAACAAAAAGAAATTGAAAATGAATTACGGCAGAAGTCCGAGGAGTTAGATCAGTATTTCCAGTTCAATATGGATCTGTTCTGCATTACCGATACGCATGGAGTATTTGTAAAAATTAATCCGGCTTGGGAAAAAATGCTCAAATTCAGCGCAGACGAATTGCTTGGTCGTAAATTCATGGATTTTGTCCACCCCGACGATATAGAGATGACCCGAACGGTTTTTTTGCAAGCATTGCAAGGACCGGTGTCCAGTTTTGTCAATCGCTACTTGGACCGGAGCAACGAATGTCACTTGGTGGAATGGTGTTCCATCCCTAAGAACGACAGAATTTACGCTGTGGCCCGCGAAGTTACGGAAAGAAAACAATTTGAAACTAAAATTCTGGCGCAGGGCAAAGAAATACAAACGCTGATTGCCAATATTCCTGACGTTATTTTCAGACTGGATATCAGTGGTAAAATCATCTATATTTCAGAAACCGTCAAAGATTTACTCCAGAAATCGCCACAGGAATTGATCGGCAGGGCGATTAAAGATCTGGGCTATCCGGAATATATCATCCATATTTGCGACACGGCTATGAAGCAAACGCTGGAAAACAAGTCTGTTTATGAAACTGAACTTGAGTACGAAGGTAAAATTTTAAATCTGCGGATGCTGGCCGAGTTCAGCGATGATGGCAATTTTGAATCGTTTCTTGCCGTACTCCGCGATATCAGCAAAACACGGGAATTGGAAGTCAGTTATCGCAATCTATTCGAGAAAATGCTCGACGGTTTCGCCTGTCATGAAATCATTCTTGATTCAGACGGCAAGCCGGTTGACTACCGTTTCCTCTCGGTCAATCCGGCGTTTGAGCAACTTACCGGACTCAAAGGGGCCGATATTATCGGCAAAACCGTTTCTGAAAAATTGCCCGACACTGAAAAATCATGGATTGAGATTTACGGCAAAGTAGCGTTATCCGGACAAACCGAAAAATTTGTCAGCTACACCAAAGGGCTGGATAAATATTTTGAAGTATTTGCCTATTCACCGGCCAAATATAAATTCATCACGGTTTTCCGGGACATTACCGAACAGAAACAAGCGGAAAACAAATTGCAATCCGCATATCGTCAGTTGGAAATACTGAATAAAGAATTGTACACAGGCAATCAAAAATTGCAGGAGAACGTTGCAATTGCAGAACGCCTCGCCACTGAAGCGGAAAATACCAGTCGCGACAAAGGTGAATTCCTTGCCAACATGAGCCACGAAATCAGAACCCCGCTCAATGGAGTCATCGGCATGGCCGGATTGTTGCTGGAAAGTCAACTGACCAAAGACCAGGCAACCTATGTTGACATCATCAAAAACAGCGGAGAAACCCTCCTTGCGGTCATCAACGATATTCTCGACCTTTCCAAAATTGAAGCGAATAAACTCAAGCTGGAGCATATTGAATTCAGCCTGATTGACTTAATGGAAAACGTAACCGCAATGTTCGCAATACAAGCGCAAAAAAAGGAAGTTGAGCTCTGTTCCTTCACCTCGCCTGAAATTCCGGCGATGCTGATTGGAGATCCGACCAGACTGCGTCAGATTATCGTCAATCTTTTAAGCAATGCCATAAAATTCACCGGCGAAGGCGGCTCTGTAACGCTTGAGGCAAAAATTGACCATGAGTGCGAGAATAAACTCACTGTTCGTTTCACCGTCGCTGATACCGGCATCGGCATCACGAACGAGCAGATTAATCAGTTGTTCGAACCATTTTCACAACTTGACATTTCAACCGCACGACGTTACGGTGGCACCGGGCTTGGGCTCTCCATTGCCAAACGACTCACGGAAATCATGCACGGTGAAATCGGCGTAAACAGTATTTACGGTGACGGTTCCGTATTCTGGTTCACTATCGTTGTCGATAAAACCAATTCCCGCCCGGTTGAAAATTTCCCTAAACTGGAAAATGCTAAAATCATTGTTGCCGACGGTTGCAAGGTCTCGCGAAATATAATTTGCAGTATGTTGCAGGGCTGGAAATGCATCGCAGAAGAAGCCGGCAGTCAGGATGACGTCATTGCTAAATTAAACAACGCGGACGTTTCTCCTTATCGGGCAATCATAATTGATTCCCGGCTTCCTTCCGGCGATATTCTCGATTTTGCAAAAAAAATTAAAGCAGCGCCGGGCAATGGTAACATCGCCCTGGTGTTAATGACGCAATTTGCTGATAAGTATAATAAAACTGACGCGGTTCTAAAAAACGGTTATTGCTGCAGCGTCATCAAACCGGTGCGCCAGACCACTCTGCCGGCAACACTGAAACAAGCTTTAGAACCGGCAAAGGACGCTATTGAACCGGCAACAGCAACTGGACAGGAAAATGAGGCGACGATCAGCAAAAATCATCAATATAATGTTCTAGTGGTTGAAGACAGCCCTGTTAATCAGGCGCTGTTGACAATGATTCTAAAGCGCGCCGGGTATCGTTTCCGCCCCGCCGTCAACGGACGGGAAGCGCTGAATGCATTAAAACAGGAAAATTTTGATTTAATTCTGATGGATTGTCAGATGCCGGTAATGGATGGA
Organism: uncultured Victivallaceae bacterium; assembly: GCA_964392985.1. Taxonomy (GTDB): domain Bacteria; phylum Verrucomicrobiota; class Lentisphaeria; order Victivallales; family Victivallaceae; genus CAYMSF01. The sequence continues at coordinate 56,395 of CAYMSF010000011.1, forward strand.
TTTGAAGCAACTACAAATATTCGCGATCCGCAATCCGACGTTTCAAACCACAATATCCCGATCATCGCAGTTACTGCCTATACTTCGGATTCAGACCGGAAACGTTGTTTTGACTGCGGCATGAATGACTTCGTCGCTAAACCGGTCAAATCACCGGAACTTATTGCCGCTATCATCAAATGGCTGGAGCCAAAAGCATAACGTTCAGCCAGTTTCATACTGAACAACACGGTATTAAAATGCGATATATGGGGTTATTAACTTGCTTTTTGCCCGGAGTTGTTTTACAGTATTCAGGATTTATTACCCGGTTGGAGTATTTTGATATCAGTTTTTCGCCGGATATGGAGTTTCAAACCCAAATTAATCGGAGGTTTTTATGACGTTGAAATTAACACGGATTTTATCTTTGTCCGGGTTCGCCGCATTATTGGTATTGTGCCACGGTTGCGCCACACCAACATCGGAATCCAAAAATGTCTCGGTTGATTCAGAAGACTGGGGCGGAATACAAAGCGTTGATGTCCGCACGGTCGCCACAACAATGAGTAGTGAAATCCTGTCACTGCCGGAAATTGCCGGTCGCAAAGGTGAAGTTAATATCGCCATTGAACCGCTCACCAATTCAACCCGCTTCATTTTTGATAAAGATATTTTTACCGATAAACTGCGGATAGAATTCATGAAAGTGGCCAAAGGCAAAATAGCCTTCTGCTCCGCTCTTGGTCAGGGAGCCAGAGTTGCCAGACAGCGTCTGATTGATGAGAAAGACCTTGATAATATCATTGCGCAAATCGTTGATGTCATGGTAAAGACCCCGCTCATCGCCGATACCAAAGAAAGTATTAAATTTGCCGTCATCCCGGTAAAAAACACCAATATTGTCGGAATGAATGCCGATAGCGTTACCGCGCTGCTCCGCGCGAAACTGTCAGAAAAAGCCGCCGGCAAAGTTCAGTTCCTGGCACGGGAACAGAATGGTAAAGCGATTGAACAGGTACTGGATGAAAAAGACCTGAAGTCTGCCGGACTGGCTAAAGGCAAAAGCCGTGATTTATATGGCGTAGATTATTTTCTCGGGGGCGAATTCACTTCAAAAGCATTGGAAACTACCGCAAAACAGGCCGGTGGAGAACAGCCGAATACCGATAAATATCTTAACGTCATGCTCATTGACGCCGAATCCGGCGGGGTGACGTTTGAAAAGAACGTCAAAATAGAGACTAAAGTTGAATCCGGCATTGACCGGGCGGACTATATTCTCACCGGCGAACTCAAAGGTTTAAGCAATGTTGCCAATCGTGGCGACCGCACCGATTATATTCTGATTTCACTTCAACTTATCGAACCGGTCAGCAATAAAATCATCTGGAATAACGGCTATGAAGTTAAACGGTTGACTCTGCCCGCCGGAATTTATAAATAACAAGGAGCCTGATAGATGAAAATGAAAAAAATTATTCTGCTCGCAGCTTCTGCTACGGTTCTGGCAATCGGATTCAGCGGCTGTAAATCCGTATATACGGTTTCAAAGGTCAACAGCAGCGACTTACAGCGCGAGGAAACGGTTATCTTCGTCCGTCCGCCAAGTTACTGGTGGCTGTTCGGTACCGATTCGATGCGCGATTATGTCGAAATACTCTACGAAAAACCCTCTTTCAACGAAGCCGGCTTCCTCCAGATCCAAATCGGACTGCGTAATCGCGGCGGTCAGCATTTCTGGGATGTTTCCGGTCCGAACGTGATTACGATCAACGCCCAGACCAAGTTTTTTGAACAACCAATTGTCAGCGGCGGTCAGATGAGCGCGCCGGTTTATGAAACCAATTCACAACAGGTGTCACTGGAACGCGGTGCCGTAAAAGAGTATAAGGTTATTTGCCCGAATAAATCAGCTAAATATTATCAGACGATTCTTACTGACTCATTATCCCAGTAATTCCGTCTGCGGAGGCGTATCATGACAAAGATAGTATCGTTGTTCGTCTTTATGTTCACGTTCTTACTGTTGCCGTTGTCCGGACAGGATTACAATAGCGGTGCCGGAAGCGGCAGCGCCGCCGTATTGAAACACCCGGTGGCAGTGATTGCGGTTCCGGCTGGCGGCAATGCGATGCAGATTCCCGCATTCATCGAAAAACTGGAAATCTGGAAAAACATGAAAACTGAGGAAGGCGTGGCGTTACCGGTTGAAGAATGGGCAACAACGATTGATTTACTCAAACAAAAAATCGCCGACTCCAATGCCATCCGGGTGATGGAGTTGCCCGCGTCAGCAGAAAACAGCAAGACTAGAATTGCCATGCCGGATTATTTACTCATGGCAAAATTCGGCACGACACCGGACGGCGGCAAAAGAGTATTTCTCCGTCTGGCCGACCCCTGCTCCGGCGCAGTGGTTTCATCTTCTTCCGCCTTTGGCGCCAAATTTGAAGACGCGATTGACAAGGCTATGAGAACGATTGAGAATGATGCGGCAATGTGCGCATGGCGCTGCCGGATCAGCGAAGTCAGCGGTAATGCTATGATTATTAATCGCGGCAGAATTGACGGGGTCAGAGCCGGCGATACCTTTCAGGGCTGGAAAATAACCTCCGACAGCAAAATTGACATCACCGTTCCCGACGAACTGCTCCTCATGAAATACGGGCAGAAAACCGGCAAATACAAAGTTATCGAAGAAGGCAAGTTATTCTCAAAAGTTGAAGCAGTCGGCGATGCCCCGCTATTGGCTGCCGGAGATGTTCTCGAACAGCCTGATATCTGGCTCAAAGACAAAAAACGTGAATCTCGCGCTAAACGGGTATGGGACAAAATCTACGATAAAAACAGTAAATAAAACCGGTACAAACTCATGAAGAACTATCTGTTGCTCCTTGTCGCTGCCCTTGTCCTCACCGGTTGCACCACCTCAAAGGTAAAAATAAACCCGTTGTCCGAAAAAGAAATTGACGCGCAGGAAGTTAAAGCAAATAAAGCCCGTGAAGATTTCTATAATCGTGATTACCAGGGAGCCGTTGCGATTCTTGAGCCACTGGCGTCCGGCAGTACCGTAAATACGCCCATGTATTTGAATGAACTGGCAACATGTTATCTTGCGGCCGGAGAATACAGTAAAGCCAAAAAGACATTCTGGCGCGCCCATGACTATATGGAAGTTTTTGATCCGGCGTCCGAAGCGCAGGCTTCACACCTGTTCGGCGCGGAAGCTCAGAAATTCTATCACGGCGATCCGTATGAACGGGCAATGAACAACCTGTTCCTCGGACTGCTCTTCCTCAAAGACAATGATGTGGACAATGCCCTGGCATGTTTCAACAGCGGCATTCTTTGCGATGCCGAAGTCGCAGATGAAAAAATGTCCTCTGACTTCTTCCTGCTTTACGCGCTCGCGGCAAAGTGTTACAAGGAACGCAAACAGAATGATATGTGGCAGCAATATACCAGACAGGCGCGTGCCGCATTTCGCGACACCGCTGTTGATGTCAGGCAGTTATCGCTGTCACGGCAGTTGCTGGAAACCTCGAAAGCCAACAATCAAAGCGCACAGGAACAATTGGTCGTTAATTTCCTGATTGAACAAATCGAATTCAAGCTCAATAAGTTACAGCCGTCAGTAAATACTTTACCGGTTGAGCCATTATTGAGCGGTGACTATAACACCCTCATCGTCCTCGGACTCTCCCCCAGCGTTAAAAAAAGCCGTTCAGGTCAATATGGTGAAAAGCTGGAAATTATTGAGCCGTTCAAAGATGAAGAAATCCGCTATGAAATCACCATTGACGCCAATGATCCGTTAGATCCGGTTCAGGATATCTGTGATGTGAATTATCAGGCCATGACCCGCGGCAAGCGCCTCATGGATGAAGTCCTCCGGAAAAAGGCAACGTTTAAACGTACCGCCAATAATGTCGCCGATATCCTGATTATCACCGGCGCCGCCATGATCGTGGCAGGTGCGTCAAGCGGTAACGGCAATGCCGCCATCGTTTTCTATTCCGTCGGCGGCGGCATGATCGCCTCGGGCATGATAATCAAGGGCGTTGCCTATATGACAGTGGCGAGAAGCGACACCCGCTGCTGGCAAACCCTGCCCGGCGAATTGCAACTTATTCCACTCAAACTGCCCTATGGCAGACATCAGATTGAAATCAGCCTCTTCGACGGCTATTTAAAGTCCGGCAAAAGTAAAGTTGAGCAAATCAATATTGATAACCTGTCGAAATTGAACGTCATCATCGCTTTCCCGTAATCTGACAATAACTTAAACTAATGATGGAATATAAATATGATAAAAATTAACAAAATTACCGGCATGAATTTAATATTCAGCCTGATTTTCATGCTGTTAATGAGCGCCTGTGTCTCCCGCCAAAAACCCGTTCCGCTAAAAGGCGAACTGCCGGCAATACCAAAATATTCCGGTGCCCCGCTAAAACTTGAAAAAGGCGAAACCAGTCCGCTCTTTTTAGTTATTCCCGCGAACGACGGCAAAGCTCAAGTTGCCGCCTTGAAAACCTTGAAAAAGGAGTTGAGCCTGCTTGACGTAAAGCAGGATAAGGAAATCGCACAGTTGAAAGCAAAGATCGCCTCGCTTGAACTTATCGTAATTGATTTTGAGATTGCCAGAAATACCACGGAACAAATCAAGAAAAATATGAAAACGGCCGGATATCAAATCGCCACCGGATACATACCCGGCAAAAATAAAACTGCAGAATACCTGGAAAAATTGAAAAGCAAAAATATCACATTGCGCGATAAAAATGTCCAACCGGAAGATTATTCGCTTAACAACGTTCTAAATGACATCAGCGATGCCACGGTTGAATATGATTACAACTTCAAAGGCACTGACCGCGCCGCGATTGACCGGCTGGTGGTGGTCGGACTCGTTGAAAGAAAAGAGATTTATGATACCAATAACTATGGCGGTGACGTCAAATTTCAAATTGAGGTTTATAATTCAAAAAGCGCCAAACGCATCGGCACGGTTGAAGTCTGCGGCAGGGGCATCAAAGAGTTAAATTCGCCTTTGACTGATGCAAAACTGAACAGCGAACGCAAAAACCTGAAATCACTCTATGAAGAGGCTACCGACCAGATCCCGGCAAATTTAATGAAAATGAAAGAATTTAAGAAGTTACTGCTGGAACCTTCCCAGAACACCACCACTAACAAATAACCCGGAGGAAAAAATGTTGAAAGTATTAATCACTACTCTGATGGTCATCGGACTGTTTACCGCAATTCACGCAGCAGAAAGTGTAACCGCTGCTCCTGCGCCGGTTGCAACAGAGAATCGGGTGTTGCCGCAACCGACAACCGGCAATGCTTATAAACCCGACCCGGGCAATCCCGTCAAAAAACTCGCCCGCGGTATCGTCAATGCTTTAATCGGTGTCGGCGAAATACCCATTGAAATCGCCAGAACCGGTGAAACCGACGGTTTACTTCAAGCCGTTTCCTATGGTACACTTAAAGGTATCGGATTTTTCATCATCCGCGAAGTCATCGGCGTTGTTGATGCCGGCACATTCTTCTCTCCGCTGCCGGGAACGATAGAAAACGGCGAAAGAAGCTGGGGCTATGGTCCATTGATGGTGCCGGAATGGGTGATTGAATGAAAATCTGGTCTAAAATAGTCATTTTACCCGCCGTGGCAGCAATGATTTTGTGTAACGGCTGCAGAACACAAACCGGCATTCACGCCGCTGCAGCGTCAGGCAATAACGCCGCCGTGGCGGAATATCTCGCCAAGGACAAGAACAGCGTTAATGCAAAAAACAAAAGCGGTCAGACACCTTTGCATCTGGCTTCTGCCGCAGGTAAACCTGGAACCGTTGAGTACCTGCTGGATAATGGCGCAGGAATCGACGATAAAGATGGTTATGGCAAAACCGCAATCGTCTATGCCGCAAGCTCCGGAAATTATGACGTGGTCAAAATACTGCTGTTGAACCATGCCACCGCAAACGCACCGGCTTTCGCCGCCGCCAGTTCGAGAAATAAAGATGCCGCCAAGTCAATTCTTGCCGCGGTCAATGACATTACACCACTGCATTATGCCTGCATCAGCAACGATCAGGAAAGCGTCACCAAATGTTTAAACAAAAAATGGCCGGTTGATGCCAAAGACTATGAGGGTGTCACCCCGTTGCATTATGCAGTCAAAAACGGCAATGCCGCCATCATCAATCTGTTGATTGCACAAAAGGCCAACGTCAATGCCACGGACAATGACGGTATGACTCCATTGCATTATGCCGCATTATTCAGCACCAACCAGATTTGTGAACTGCTCATCGCCAAAGGCGCCAATAAAAATGCCAAATCAAACTCCGGGTTTACACCTTGCGAAATTGCCGTCAACTCCGGACACCTTGATTTGATGAAGTGTCTGAAATAATACTCAAGAACAATTCCTCAAAAACAGGATACCTATGAAAAGAATCCTCAGTCGGTTTGTGCTGTTCGTCGTTGCAGTTTCAATCGGCAGCGGTTGCGCGGTAATGAATAAAGAAGTGACGTTACAACCGGTCAACGCTACGGATCTTTCGCCGCGGGCGCCGGAGAATAAACTGCCGGTCTATGTGGTAATGCCTTCAGACAACCGCAATCTCAACCCCGCGTTCGTCGGGTATGTCCGGAATGGTTTTAATGTGCACACTGCCGACGTCGTTGCGGACAAAGAGGTGGATTTATGGCTCCGGGAAATTCTGCTGGATAATATCAGGAATGCCGGTTACAAAGCCATCCCCTCCGGAAAAGCGGCAGAAGGCATTGCGGTTTACTCGGTTATTTCCCGGTTGGATTGCGACATGAAACTCAATTTTGTCGCCAGTTACGAAAACAATATCGAACTGCAGGTTATCATCAAAAAAGATAACCAGAATGTTTTTTCTAAAACATTTTCCAATACTATCACTCAACCCGCCGCGTGGGGCACCGAGTCGGAATATCAGAGTTTAATCAACAGCGCGATGCAGAAAACCGTCAATGATATGATGCCGGATATCCTCAAAGCACTTAAACGCACCTGCGAAAACAGTGAACCGGAAACTAAATAAAATATTTTTATTTATTTTTAATAAATCTTGCAAATGCCGTTTGCTATATAAGATATCTACTGTATGTTAAGTGTTTATAGAGCTCCAGATTAATGATTTTAAGTGAAATTTATATCGTTTATCGAAGTTTACCGGATGAAGAAAAGCAGCCAGTAATGGTTTCTATTGAGTCAGCCCCCTCTCGGGACTGACAAAAAACCGGGGAGTTACTCACCGGATCAAAGAGTAATATTGAAAGCTTAACGTCATGGTAAGTTTTCAGTGGTTATAATAACATGACACGAAGGAAGATAAGATGAATATCTACGTCGGCAACCTCTCATTCAAAACTACGGATGAGTCACTCAACGCAACTTTCAAGGCTCATGGACAAGTGGACTCTGCACGCGTCGTAATGGACCGCGATTCCGGTCGCTCCAAAGGATTCGGATTCGTTGAGATGCCCAATCGCGAAGAAGCCTTAGCCGCTATCAGCGCGCTCAATGGCACCAGTCTTGATGACAGAAGCATCAACGTGAACGAAGCACGTCCGAAACCCGAAGGCGGCGAGCGTCGCAGTAGTGGTGGTGGCGGCGGTTTCGGCGGTGGACACCGCAGAAGCTACTAAGTAAAGATTCATTGAGTTGGATTAATTTCCACTCTTTAGTGTTTACACAACCGGAAGAACTTAGTTCTTCCGGTTTTTTATTTTATCTCCATCCTGATCGCTACAAGAGTCTCGACACTTCAACACCGGTATTTACCAAACCTGGTCAACGGGAATATATTTCAGATATACGTTAAGCTTTCTCATATTCTGCCTCGCAAAGGAGTTGAGGAACGTTCTATTCTTTCAAGTTCAGCCAAAGTCATAGGTTTTTCCGTTATAAATAAAGCGTTAAAGTCATCAAGCACACCTAACGCATTGGCTATTTGCAGCAGACTGACAAATGAAATTTCTCCAGTTGTTTCAAAACGCTTTAAACTGGCGGGTGAAACACCGGACATCGCCGCTAAAGTCGCTCTTTTAAAATTTTTCTGAAGCCTCAATGTTTTTGCTCTTTTTGCGATTTCCAGTTTTATTTCTGAAGGCATCACTAAGCTTATTTTATGGTTCATATATTGTCTTTTATTACTATTATTATTGGTTTAAAGACAATATATAGCCTTTTATATTAAATTAAAGCGACAAAAGAATAAATTCATTTATTCGCTATAAAAGCTATAAACATCATACGAATACTTATGGCAATAATCGGCGCAAAAATCAATCGGTATGGTCAATCGGATTGATCAGGATTATTTAAGGGTCTTCTGGTTACGGCTTTTGCATCGGTCAGAGGCGTCGTGGAAATCCTGACAGGGTTGTACCGTATTATGATTGACGCTGCCTTTGCGTTGCAACGGGATATGCACTACCACCGGATTGAACCGGTCGCAAAGGCTAATTTCCACCGGCAGATATAAATATGCTCCGGAAAAATCACCCGGAACAAGGGTCATTTCAACCGCAGCAATGTGCGTATGTTTAACCGTGAAAACACATTCGGCTGAAGGTTGCGCCAACCAACCCTCCGGCAGCAGCAGTTTGAACGATCCTACTTTTTCGACAAACCTGACATTACTCATCTTCAGTGTTAATTTCTTGTTTTCACCCGGCACTATTTCCGGACCGTTATCGTAGTCAACGGCAAAGCGGCCATAGGGCAGATCAAATGCCATTTCATAAGGTGACTTGCTCCAGATTCTTTTAATCACCGGTTCAGCATTAAACAACTTTTCGCGGTAGTCGGAGGTGATATCCGTTGGCATGGCAACGATTTGCGGCAGTGTCGGGTTTTCCTGTTGTGCCGAAAACGCCATCCTGATGACGCGTTCAGTCAGTTCACCAAGCGTTCCGGGCAGATTGCAGAGATTGTTTCTGCCGTAGGTATCTATCGAACAAGTCTGAATAGTTTCGCCAATAGGTTCAATCCATTCCTGCGGAATCCCTGAACGTCCCAGAACAATACCCAGAATCGCGCCAACGGTACCGGCGGTACAATCGGTATCGTCACCACAGTTATTGGCGAGACAAACACTTTTGCCGAAGTCTCCCTCTCCGTAGAGCAGACCAATGATAACGAACCCGATATTCGCCGGAGCTTGAAACCAGCCGAGGTCGGTACTGTCCTTGACCATGGCTTCGCGGGCAGTCAGGAAGTCGCTGCCCTTGTCATAACAGTCACAGGCCAACTTGACGCTGCGGGCGATGCGGCATTCAGCCGGAATGCGCGACAATCCGATTTTGATAATTTCGCGGATGTCGCTGACGATAAACGCCGCCGACTCCATCGTAGCGGTAAATATTTCCGCGTAAATCCCCTCACCGCAATGGTCGCAGCATGAATCGAAGTAGGCAAATTGTGCCGCCTCATCGGGCGAACCGGGGAATATACATGCCCAGATTTCAGAACGTATCCATGCTCCGTTGCTGTATTTCCAAATATCGTTATTACACGACCCGGACAGCGGTGGAACCAATCCGTTGCGAATGTTAGATTTGCAGACTCCATATTCATTCCACGGTCCAGTGATATTGGTCAGCCAGTATTCACCGAGTATTCGCTCGTTGAGGTGATAAATGCCGTTCTCTTCGGCGGCAATCAACCATATCAACTGCAAATCCAGATCATCGTTCGGGGCGGGTTTACCACCAAGTTTCTGAGTGTAAAAAGTGGCAGTGTTGACTTCGCGCTGCCCCTCAAACGGCGCGCCGATTGTGCCACCAATATTTTTACCGGTCCAACAGCCAAGTACTTTGTCGCGATACGTTTCAAGATTGATTTTCTGAATTGAAGGAACAGATGTGTCAAACATAAATATATCCTTTTTTTATGGAAGACTTTTACGGATTGCCGTTAAAATTTGCCGAACATTTCCCCGACTGCGGCGGCAGCGAGTTTCGGGCGGCGGTATTCATCGAGTGAACCGGCACAGTTGTAACCGCGGGGTTTACCGCGAATATCAGTACCCTCGCCTCCCGGACCATAGGAACGGGCATCAAACATCTGCCACAAGGCAATACCGCTGATTCTGGGTTGCGCAAAGATTGCACGTATTGCTTCAACCACATAATCGCGTTGAAATTCCTCCGTCCACTGCGAACCGGCAAGGTCATGACAGCCATAGAGGGCGCACATACCGATTTCGCTGATAATCATCGGTTTATTCCGCAAATCGTCACGTTCAGCAAACCGGGCAAGCAGTTCTATTGCCGGGGCGATCCGGGTGAATGGATGCTGATTGCTGCTATTGGAGCCAAACCATCCGGGATAGAGATTCATGGAAATCACATCAACAAAATCCAGGCAGCAGTCATTCACGCCTTTGTCAGAGGCAAACGAAATCAGCCGGGAACCGTCTTCCTCGCGCAAGATTGAGGACAAACTTTGATACAACGGACGCGCTGCCTCAATATTCGATTCCCCTTCATTGAGAAATCCCCAAATGATTATCGAGGCGTGATTGCAACTGTTCTGAACCATCCGGCGGGTTTCTATTTCCTGTTTGGCGATAAACTCCGGATGGGTAAGCTGTTTTAACTTGACGCCCCAACCCAGACTTTCCTCCCAGACGAGGAATCCGAACTGGTCACAAAGGTCGAGAAAACGCTGATCCTGAGGATAATGAACCGTGCGGATAAAGTTGCAGTTCATTTTTTTCAGCCATTGCAAATCTTCGATCATCAATTGCAACGGTTGAACCGGACCGAATTGCGGGTGGGCTTCATGGCGATTGAATCCGCGCAATTGCAACGGGCAGTCGTTCAGCATGATTTTACCATTTTCAGTACGGAGACTGCGGATGCCGAAACGTTCAGAAATCGCATCATCGCCAATGTCAACTTCGACCGTATGGAGATGCGGAGTTTCCGGCGACCAAACTTTAAATCGGGGAACTTTTACTTCCAGAACAATGCACTTGTTTACCGGAACTGCCGTAGAGTGCTGGCCGGCGATTCCGTCAAAACCAAGACGGTAACTGCACTCCGCCGGAATATTGCCATCGAGCTTGATTTCAACGCGTACCGTTCCCTGTTTAATATCAAGCGGAATGACTTTCACCCGGTCAATGCTGCAGGCGGGGAGTTGATGCAGTTCCACACTGCGGTAAATACCGCCGTAGCCATAAAAATCGTAACCTGGCAGGAAAAGTGAATCCAGCTCAGTATTATAACTGTTATTCACCGCGATAATCAGTTCATGTTCCTCCCCGCATCCGGACATTGGCAATTCGTATTCCATACCCGAATACGGCAGATTATAATCGGCAATAAACTCACCGTCAAACCAAATTTTGCCGAGCAAACCCATGCCGCCGATTTTCAGTTTCAGTCTGTCACTGCACTGGTTCAACCGGAATTTTTTGCGATAGATTCCCGTGCCGTGCTGACCGCAACGTTGCAAGGTCAAATCGAAAACGCCCGGCACCGGCATTAATTCATTAAATTCAACCCCCTCGGGATTGAGAGTATTCCAGTCAACGTCTTCACCGAGCCAGTGAAATTCCCAAACACCGTCGAGTGAAATAATCTGTCGTTTAAAGTATTCCGGGTAACTTTTCATGCTCAATGTCCTTGTTTTCAATTTCAGCCATAGTGGAAACGGGATGTATTCATGAACAAAAGAATAACACCGCAACGCGATATGTCAAGTCAGCAACTATTCATCGTGACATTGCTTAATTTAACCGCAATACCATATAAGTATCGTATCGTAATTTATGACTGAACCGGTAAAAAGATTAATCATGTATCCATCAATGTTAATTAATTTGCCTAATCTATAATCATGATTATTAAATTATCCCGAGCGCTTTCAAACTGGCCTTGCCGAGTTCAATGCGTTTGTTCGCCTCGGACAGTTTTTGCATATCCATATTTAAGGCAAAGGCATAAATACGACCCTCTTTTTCAACCCAGCCGACCCACCAGCCGATACCGGGATTGGTGGCGTTCTCCCAGCCGGTTTTGCCGTATAGTTTCCACTCTTCCCCTTTGCCAAGAAAAATTATTTCACGAACGCTTTTCTGACAGGATTCAGGAAACGGCAAACGCTGTTGCGCCAACTTGGCCAGAAATCCGGTTTGTTCGACAGCGCTTATCGTGAGCGGACCTTCCAGCCAGAAATTGTCAACAGAATTGCCGGTTTCGTTATTCCCGTAATTGATTCGGGTGATTGCTTCTTTCATGCGTTCAAGTCCGATGCGCCGTGCCAACTCTTTATAGATTGGCACATTGGACATAGCGATAGCCTCGCGCAACCCCATATCCCTTGACCACTCTTTTCTTAATGGCGGCGAATCAGATTTGTAGGGCAGGACTTCATCAACACTCTTTACCGCGCCGGTTGAAAGTCCAATCAAAGAATTGGGAATCTTGAAGGTTGATGCCGGAATATATCTTTTTTCGGCACGAACTTTATCATAGCCAATATAGCGGTCTGCAGTAACGTCATACAGCACGAAAGTACCGTTAATCCCGGCGTTTTTAAAAATAGCGCCAATCGCGTCGCTCTCCTCCCAGGGCGTTGCCATCGCCGACGCTATTGAAATAGTGAAAGCGACAACACCGATAACTGATAAAATCCTTCCTTTGATTCGCATTTTTTAATATCCTAAAAATATTGACTCTTGCCGCATTGGTAACAACTCATATTTGTACGCTTATACCTGCTTAGTATTAAATAAATCCTTCAACGCCCTCAAGAATTCAACCAGTTGAAACCTCTCATTATAATATTTACTTTCCCTTAGCCTGATGACGCCGGGACTTAACTCATCACTGAACATCTCATGGACAATAACTGCGGCATCCTGCGTCTTTCTGTTGTGTTTATACTTTTCAGCGAGCTGTACCGACTCCTCCCATTCGCGGCTTGTCATCATTGCCACGATAGTATAAATATCCAGGGCATGGTGCCGTCCGTGATCCTTTTCAGGGTCATCCTGCCTGTCGTGCAAAGCAAAAAGTTTCATCATGATAAACGAGAAGGGATGAGGCAGGAATACTGCACCGTGCCTGCCGGAGGATTCAATAACTACTGATTTCAAATGCTCTTCAAGTGTCAACGCCTCATCCAGCGGATGCGCATGAAACTCAATTTTAGGAACGGGATGGGCCCGGCGACTGTCAGCTTTTATACCGAGTTCCCTTAGACTCTCAACCGGTCCCGTCAGAATATCAATTTTGAATCCACCCGTCTCACCACCTGTTCGGCCTGGCTTGAAAAACTGATAATACTTTGCCGTGGCGATTGGATTATAACCAAGCCGCTGAATTGCATCGGCCAGTGGTTTAATTTTTGCCGAGTCAGTCAGCAGTTCAGTCTTCAGGAAAAGATCAAGATCGTTGGTAGAACGCGGCTGCGGCCACTCTTTAAGCAACGTCTTGACATTACCTGTTTTCAGAAGTTCTTTATGCCGGAGGAAGATGCCGAAACCGCCACCCACGATAAGTTTCAGTTTTGCGCCGGAAATTTGCTCGACTAAGTCCAGTAGCGCATCACTTAATTGATTGAGTTCATCCATGTTTATACTCCTTGATAGCCGTTAATATGTATTCCCTGACCTGAAGCGCAGTCTCCTGATCGCGCTTGTCACCGGCCATCAGTTCGCAGTAGGACTGTACTGGTGATGCCCACCTGATGCCGTCATCGCCGGTTCTGCAATCAAAATATGCCGGCATATCCGCTGTCCTTATGAAGGAAAGACTTGGAAAGCGGTCATTCCGTCTGCCCGGGATGCCGTCAAGCAAGGCTCCGGGGTCTGCTGAATAAATCGAGATTGTCTCTGAACCCTGCATTACCGAATACCGGATTGCCGAACTGCTGCCGGTGACAACTGCCGGGACTCCGCACTTGAAAATAGATGGCAATACCTTAATCACCGTGTCCGAAGCTGGAATTTCCCAGTTGATAATCTCGCCAATTTTCGGTGGAATATAGTTTCCGGAAAGTTTTGCCAGCAGTTTATCTGCTTGCAGCAGTCTTATTCCCAGATCATTCCGCCCCGCGATCAGATCCTGCTCCATGCTCTTGAGGCATTTTGATACAGTAGCCAGCGAAAGACCATCACCCTTGAATACTGGCAGCATCCGCAGATTTATCTCATCAAGAATTTCACCTACTTTATTGAACTTGGGCTTAACGAGAAAAAGCCGACCGACCAGCGAACTGTTTTTAGAATATATGTTTTTTATCGGTGCCGTATTCGGGAATTGATTTTTGTTCCCGGTCCTTGAATAATATAATTTGCCGGGTACGATGATCAAAGCATTACCGCAGAGGTCGATACCACTCACCCCCACTCCTTCCAGCCTGCTTATTGCTTCATCGGAAAGATAGGGTACCAGTACCAATGGATTTAACTTCATTGCCATTGACAAAGCTTTGACTGACAAAATGGCATCCATGATGCTCTTTGGCGTTGATAGGGATTTCACCTGTACAACAAATTTCTCTTCAACCCTGTCCCATTTCATTTTAATGACCGCATCAAATGCCATGTCCGGCATCACACCGGCAAATGAAAAAGGGGCAAACTGTAACTGCGGCAGTTGTATCTCCCCCTTCTTTAATCTTTCGATAATTTCATCTTTAAGCATTATATTTCCTGTTATTTAATGTTTTCTTATTTAAGAAACATCCAATATTCAGGAAAGTCAAGCGGCGAATAAAATTTTTCAATGAAATTTTGCCGTGGTGTCATTTATACTGAAGTAGCATAAATTAATAATTCAATTTTCAGGGAAACTATAGATTGAACATTCAACGGATTAAGATAATATTATACTTTGTCCGGCTGAGAATTGAATTTTTCAGCCATTCTGAAAAATCGCCGTTTAAATAATTTCAAGCCCGAACAGAAGGATTTAGAAAGAATGAAACACAAACAATCCACCGGTCAACACTGGAACGTCGCCAGACAATGTTTCAAGGCTACACTATTGACTCTTGCCACTGCCGCCTTGACGTTTGCCACTCCGCTAAAAGCTGAAGTGCCGGAACTGCTTGAGCTGGTTCCCGACGCCAAAGGCTATGAAACTATTTATAAGTTTAATCCGCTCGAATATTCTGCCAAGGGGTATCAGATCGACAATGGCGAAAGTTATTCCGGGACTTTGAAGAAAACAGGGTACCTGCTCAAATTAACTGACAATCAAGGGAAAATGACTTGGGCATTTGCGACCATGGATGCATTTTCTCAGGATCTCAACCAGGTCGGAGTTCCGAATTCCGGCTCCGGTGTTCTCCAGACCTATGTCAACAATCTGGAAGTTTTCAGCAATAATCCTGACGTAAAAACCGGTAAGTTCGAAAAGGGCAATATCGAATTCTGGCCGAATAATTACGCCGGCGATAATGCAAAAAATATTCCGGGTGCGACCAAAGCTTTTGATTTCGGCGATGTCATCGCCCAGCCGGTTGCCGGATATGGTTCCATGCAGATACATAACTATCTGGAAAAACATACGGTTATTGCGTTCAACAATGTCCGCAATCAGAGTTGCGACCTGGGCATAGGCAATAATACCGCCAAGGACGGACAGCCGGACTGGACATTCAGCTCCTCTTGCAAAAACTATAAAACTGCCGAAATGCTGGTGGTCGGTCAATTCGATGACCTGAAAATCAACAAGGTCGTCAAGCTGGATAGCCAAAAGGTCTCTTTCCGCGGCGAAACGGAAAAGACTGTCTTTGCTCCAGGCGAAGAGATGAAATTTACTTTTACCGTGAATTTCGGTGATCAACCGGCTCCGGAAAAACCCTATTCCCTCAAATGGACCCGTACCGGCGACGACGGCAAAAAGGCTGCCGGTACTGAAACTGTCGTTTCCGGTAAACCGGTTGAAGTTAAGACCAGTCTCGACATCCCCGGATTTGTCCGTATTCAGGCAGAACTGGTAGACCCGAAAGGTCGAACGGTCTCTAAAAAGAATAATAATGGACAACTGGAAAACATCGCCTTTGATGGTGGAGCCGGCGTCGATATAGAAAAACTCCAACCCGCCGCCGAGGAACCTGCCGATTTTGATGCATTCTGGGAAAAACAGAAGGCTAAGCTCGCTGCGGTTCCGGTCAAATTTAAAATGGAAAAAATAAGCAAGCCGGATGCAAAAGTTGAAGTCTATGCCGTTTCCATTGATTGCGCCGGACCGCGTCCCGCAACCGGATATCTTACCATCCCGGCCGGCGCCAAAGATAAATCGCTTCCTGCTTCCGCCAGCTATCATGGCTATGGAACCGGAGTGCAGAAAGCACCAGCCGGCGGACCGGAAGACCGCATTCGTTTCGATGTGAATGCGCACGGGTATGATCTTGGCCAACCCGAGGCTTATTACAAAGATTTCTTTGAAAAAACCAAGTCCAACAATAAGGGTTATGCAATGGATCCCAAACAAAACGCCGACCCGGAAACGGCCTATTTTAACGGTATGGCACTACGTTTAATGCGTTCGTTGCAATTTCTGAAATCATTGCCGCAGTGGAACGGCAAAGACCTCACCGTATCCGGTGGCAGCCAGGGTGGCCTGCAAACCGTCTGGGCGGCGGCGTTGGATCCGGATGTCACCAGTGCCGATTCCAGCATCACCTGGTGCTGTGATTTCGCCGGACCGACCAAAGGACGTCTTGGCGGCTGGAGACCGGATTATGTACCGGCGTTGAATTATTATGACAGCGTCTTCCATGGTAAACGCATCAAATGCCCGATTGTGATTCCCCGTGCCGGACTTGGTGACTATACCTGCCCGCCGTCCGGCCTGGCAATTCTTTACAACAGCATCAACTCGCCTAAAAAGATTATTTGGGTTCAGGGCTCAACTCACGGTTTCGTTCCCCAGAATCCGCAAAAATTCGTAGTGGAAAAGAAATAACACTTCTATATAAACATTCAAGAGAGAATCCCGCATGATTCTCTCTTTTTTTTTGCTTATATTGAAATTTGAAATTATAGGTATTATTGCGGAATAGACTTGAGTATGAAAAACTCCAACAAACACAAATCTATGTATGGTTAAAAAGGTATTCTGTTTTTGGTTTTAACCCCGCCACAGACAGGTAAATCCTCCTTCGGCTGTTAACCCTTCATGCTCCTCATGTCCCTCATGGTAAAAATAGGTTTAATTGCTTTACCTTTTCGTGTCTTTTCGTGACTTTCGTGGTTAAAAATTTCCCGGGTTTTTAAACCTCACTCCTCACGGTTTCATTTCGCTGGGATTCGGGCTTCTTATGTTCAGGAACGATGCGTTCTCTTTGGAGGCATTCCTTATGCTCATGGGCGTTTTGAACGCGACGGGGATAATATCACCCTTGGTGGCGATAATCTCCTTGCCGTCCAGAGTTACAATGACCTCGCCTTCAACAATCAGCAAATGGACATTAGAATTGGCGTTGTGTTGCGGAATCTGCTGACCGGGTTTCAACGCAACTTGCATGACAAAAAGGTGTTTCTCGTCAATCATTTTCCGTTTCCCCGCTTGACCGTCAGCGTACGGAATGTCTGCGAATACGTTCTTCGTCTGTTCTGCCCCTGCTGCGCTTAGTCCGATTATCAACCCCGCGCACGTTGCCGCCAAGATAGCCCTCATTTTTGTCATTTCGTTTCATCTCCTTGTTTTTTAGTCGTCCCATTGCAAATGGCATTATGCCTTTAGTGGTTATAAATGCATTACGGCTTTGGTTTTACCCTTTCGTGTCTTTTCGTGACTTTCGTGGTTAAAAATACATTACGGCTTTGGTTTTAAACCCTTCATGTCCTTCATGAGCTTCATGGTGAAAATTGTATTCGGCTTTAACGCTATTTCACTTCTTGACCCGTTTTCTTTGCATTTAAATCCTGCATGTATTTAAACGCGTCCATAAACTGTTTTGCATCGTCTTCGGAGAAAATACGAACTGCATATATTTTGGTCCGGTTTTTAAATAAATCAACATTATACGTTTCGGAACTTCTGTGCCGGTATAGATGTATGCGATCAGGTGTGGAGAAATATATTGCCATGCCGGAATGTATTTTCCCAAGGCTTACAAGGTTATTTTTATCTTCGGCAAAACTTATCCGTTCATCATCAACCGTTACTTGCTGTGCACCATTACGGCGCGGTTGTTCAGTAAATGCTTTTAAGATAACAGCCTTGGCTTGTTCTTTGTTTTTGATGTTACCAGGTTGCGGGTCGTACTCAATTGACGCAAACCGGCAGCCAAACGAAAACAATACCAACATAATCGCGGGAATCAATATTACCTTTTTCATACCAGCTCCTTGTCTCTTTAAATTTACTCAATACTTAAAAATAATGTGATACAGGCTAAAAGTCAAATTTGACTGCGTTATACCGCAATTATCTTATTTTTCCTAGAT
Source organism: uncultured Victivallaceae bacterium (assembly GCA_964392985.1). GTDB lineage: Bacteria > Verrucomicrobiota > Lentisphaeria > Victivallales > Victivallaceae > CAYMSF01. The sequence goes on from CAYMSF010000011.1 coordinate 74,847, forward strand.
TCTCTTTAAGTCTTGCAAATGGGAATATATTTTCTGTGCTGACTGCAATGGGAGCATAATTTTTATTTGTCGAGACAAGACGGTATTGCCCGAAAGTATCCTTTTCTATGCGTTTCAACACATATGATGTTCCGCCAAAATCATCTTGATATTCAACTGCAAATATCTGGTTTGAAATAGTTCCTCCCTCATTAATTTCCAGCAGAAGCATGTCCCCATCTTTAATCGGGGCATTGCTGGCATCCATAGAATCCCCGCTTGCCACAACTACAAAATGTCGCTTAGGATCAATATTCCCGTGTACATTATTGATTTCTACCGTTTCAAACTCATAATCTTGCCTAAAAAAATCAGATTTAAAAGTGCCACAAGCGATCTTTAAGTCAGGAAAGAAATTGATTGCTATTTTTTCAGGGTGCTTCTCTTTTATAACTTCAACAGTTATTGATTTATTATCATCCACTGAGACATTTTCTTTGTTTGTCTTTTTTATATCATGGTTTGTGCTTAAAGATATTTCATTTGTGCTTTCTGCCGTAAAACTTGCAGGTTGCCAGCGTTCTATTCCGCGTTGAATTGCTGTAATCTCAATGGCTTCCGCAAAATTAGCAAACAATATATTCTCCCAGCCACCGTTTAGTTTTGAAACATCTTGACCAGTGAGTTTTGAAACTTCATAGTCAAAGCAAATCGGATATTTATCCCGGGATTTTTTCCAATAATCAACAAAAATGTCTTTCCGTTTTTTGATAAGTTCATTCGTTGGAAGCTTATCACTTTTATTGCTATTGACCTCATTGTTAGACGGGAACAAATTCCATAAATCATTGTTTTTCCATAGGCAAAACGGAATGGCATGATCAATTGCATATTTGTTTTTTATTGTTTTATCCGTCCATACACAACGCTTGTCAGGAATGGTATCATAAAGACTTTTTGCCATGGAGACTTCTCGTTCTGGATCTGGGACGGAAAGAAGACAGTCGATTACCGAACTGGGTTTAATAGCATTTTTGGAAATTTTGGCGGCAAGTTCCGCCCAGCGCAGAATTGAGGCATCAGTAATCCATGAACCTGTCAGCGACAATTCTCGCCAGATATCAGCTCCAACAATTATGGTTTTATCTTCCCTGTCGTATTGAAATACCGAGTAATCTCCTCCGCCAGCATATCTGACCGGTTGCTTCCATATCGTACTGCTTATATCTCTCAAAGACCTGTCGGCAAGTATCAAGGCTTCGGGTGAAAGCCTGTTATTCTTATATTCTATCGAGAATCTCGTCAAGCCCCCTTTGTTGCCGCGATAATATTCAAGCAACGGGAACATCGTCTTTTCAAATGCGCTGGGTAAACCAGTTGTCTGTTTAATTTTAGCTTCCATTAACGGCCAGAAATACTCCATCCATTTTTCGGCAACATCCTTTATTGGAATCTTTACTTTTCCGCCTGGCTGCCATTGAGCAAGATTATAATTGGTAATTGCAATCTCAGCCAACGCCCTGAATAATGCCAATTTATATGTCGCAGTTTTTTTATCACGATTCAATATTGATTCAATAGTGTCTATCGGTCGACTTTCCTTGGAATTGCGAAGAACGAAGAGAAGCGTTCCCCATTTTCGATGCCCTCTCCCCAGACTGTCATCGCTGTCCCAGCGGCTTATCAAAGAGAAACCAATCCGTTCGAAGATTAGCTGAAAGTTTTCAGGCGTGATACCGTTGAAGAAGCGTCCATCCGAATCTCTTTTTGTTGTTTCGTCAATAGTTTCATCATATAGCGGAACGGACATCAAAAACCTTCCGTTATTCTTGAGTATTCTTCTGATTGCGAAACTCGCATCAAAAAGATTTTCCTTGGGAAGGTGCATTAATACGGCAGAACACAAAACGCCGCCGTAGCTTTTATCCGGAATTTCTTTGAGTTCTGGTAGAGAATCTTTTTTAACTACAAAGCCATGGGCTGTTTTGTTGCATAATTCGACAAATTCATTACACGGGTCTATACCATCTGCATCAAACCCCATTCTTTTCAGAATTTCCAGATCACGTCCAGAGCCACATCCAATGTCAAGGATTTTGTCTTTGATATCAAAGGATTGTTGAAAATGACTGGATATTCCACCATTGGAATTATAATACTTGTTGGCAAGTACATTTGCATTACTCTCGTAATATTTTAGAGTCTGAATATCCATTGTTCCGTTGGCAATTCGTTAAGACGTTGCAAATTAAATAGCCATTATATATCACTCTGTTCCAGGAGTTGAATAAAAGCTTGTTTATCCGGCAGTACGGTCTGGTAGCGGCTGGCAAAGATTTGATCATTGTTTTCCGGCAAGGTTATTTCGACTAAAGATTCGCTCTTGTCGCGGCAAATCACAATTCCCACCGTCTTGTTTTCATCCGGCAGTTTGACAAAGCGGTCGTAATAGTTGACATACATCTGCATCTGTCCCAAATCCTGATGTTTAAGATCACCTATTTTTAAATCAATAATCACAAAACAGCGCAGAATACGGTTGTAAAAAACCAGATCAATATAAAAGTGCCGTTCATCAAAAGAGATGCGTTCCTGCCGATTGACAAACATAAATCCTTTGCCCATCTCTTTTAAAAAATGCTCGATTTTATCAATAATTGCCTGCTCCAATTCCGATTCGGAGTAACTATTGGCAGTTGACAAACCTAAAAACTCCAAGATATAGGGCTCTTTAATCGCATCGGCAGGTTTTTCTATAATCTGCCCTTTGACCGATAACTGCTTAATGCCTTCTTTATCCCGGCTTAGAGCCAGGCGTTGATATAAAGCGCTATCAAATTGGCGTTGAAACTCTTTTAAACTCCAATTATTGGTAGCACACTCAATTTCGTAAAAACTTCGTTCATTGAGATCTTCAATGCGCATTAATTTGAGATAGTGCGACCATGACAATTGAAAACGAGGAACTGGCAGTTCTGCGGAAACCGTCTGCGGAATTGAACTAATGCCCGGTGTCGCCGATTTCCGCAACACCGTTGCGGAAATTTGATTTGAATAGAGCAAATAGAATTTTTTCATTCTGCCTAAATTATCTTCTGAAAATCCCTTGCCGAATTCAACGGTCAGCCTTTTGGAAAGTTCTTTCAAAATTTGTTTGCCGTATTCAGCGCGCTTTTTTCCATGCTGTTCATCTTCGATAATCATGCGCCCTATCTCAAAGTAGGTATAAACCATTGTCTGGTTTACGGTGCGCGCCACAGTCTGTCTTGCGGCGCGCAGCAGTTCGGCTATTTTTGAATAGAGGTGGTGCGGTACTACTGCGTCAGTCATAGTTCAACACCTATATTTTTCAGTTGAGTAAATAAATCTTCGAGTTCTTTTTTATTCATCAATGCTCCATTTGGTATATAGTTCGCCAACGGTTAATCTTTATCGGGGTAATTCTCCACATTTTGATTGATAACACGCTCCTCAATTCAACCTTAAATCAACTAAAATATAATGAAAAATAGCTTTCACATGGTATTATTCAAGTATTATATCAATTTTAATTATGGTTTTTCTGCTCTCAATCTCTCCATGATATTAAAACGGCGAGGGCATAAAGTTTATCCTTCTTAAAATTCCTGGCCGCTGACGAAATTGCGGCATTTTAGTTACTGGTACTTTGATGTCTGCCCTGTCTTGAAAAAAACATATGCAAAAATATTAACTGGACGATTCAGACTCGCCATATCCTTTTGAGGCATCCAGAACGGCAAGGAGCAAACCTTTGGCGTCCTGAGCTTCTTCATTCTTCGCCAGATAGTCAAGGGCTGACTGAGCGAGTAAACCGTAAAAATCATACTTGGTAATGTAATCGATTTCCCCGGCAAAGATATCCTTTAACTGGAAGAATAGCCAACTCAATTCACTGGCGTGTTTTGTAATAACCGCTCTGCGTCTTGGTGTAGAGCTCTGCAAACTGATTACCACAGGCTGGTTTTCGAGCCATGCCTTTATATATTCTTCCAGTTTACTTTTGATTATGACATCCGCACCGCCCCAATCCCCAACGGTTTTTGCTTCCGCGGAAATATCGGTCGTTGTGATTTTGTGTTCCAAGTCATTGATTTTTTTGAGCAAGTCGCTTTTCATTTTTTCCTCCCCATGTGTTATTTTTGGTAAATATTCTCTGCCCTCTGCTATAATTTAATATTCTAACACATAATGTCAAAAAATATTTTAATTATTGTGCCACTTTTACACCATCAGCAACGCCACGATCAGCCGATTCCCCTGATAATAATAGCCAAGCGATGTTAACCTGGATAAACGCGGGAAGTACTGCACCACTAACGAACACTAACCAAGATTGCTGTGAATTTATTTTACCCCACTGGTAAAAATTATTCACCGCAGAATTTGCTTTAACTTTTCGTGCCTTTTCGTGTGGTTCGTGGTAGAATGCATTGGGTTTTGTTTTAACCCCGCCAAGGGCGGGTAAATCCTCCTCCGGCGGACAGGCCTTCGTGGTTAAAAGAGTATTACGGCTTTGGTTCTAACCCCACTTCATGTCCATCATGGGCTTCATGGTGAAAAAGGCTTTTGCTTTAACTATATCGCGGCGGGTCGTACCCGCTTCATGGTGAAAAAGGCTTTGGTTTTGTGGTTATCCAATGGCTCAACTTATTGTCTGCAGACGGTCTTTAAACCGGCGCAAATATTCTTTTTTCCCGGCTTTGGAAAGGAATGAGTTATTGATCATGGTTTCCGCTTTATTACGGCATTCGCGATAGGCGGCGATGAAACGTTCCGCCCGTTTAAGTTTTATTCCATATAATTCAGCGAGCTTCAATAAATCCTCCGCGCCGTAAAATCCGTTCAGTTTGAAGAAACCCGATTCGTAATCATCAAAGAGTTCGAGAGCGGTTCTTGACTCCTCGGGGAAATGCATTGAACTGCACAGCAGATCATAAGCCGGGGTCAGAACATGGTCACCCTCCTCCGTCATGAATAGCGAAAAGTTCTTGAGATGCGCGTCACCATTTGAAAAGAGATAGTTGAAAAGGATTCGCCGGAACAGTTTTTCGACTTCCACCGGATATGCCGGACAGAATTGTTTCAGGATTCGACCGAGTTCCTCGCAAGTGGCATCGTATTTATAGTTTTTGCCGTGGGTTTCATCCGTCCTGCCGCCGAGTTGGCAGAAATCCTCCTGCGGGATTTTCCGCCCGCCCAGCCGGTCAAAACGTCTGGTCAGGTAGGCGGGTTCTCCGTCCTTGAGATATATGAGCGCATTGACCGCAGTGGTTATTCCAAACACCTGGGCGGCCAGTTGCATCGTGAGGTGTTCATTCGCCGGCACATCGTCCCGGAATGCGGGAATGATTGCGGATGGAACAGGTTTCAGAATGTATTCACCGCCGGTGTCCGTTGGAACAAGTTCTCCATTCTCCAGCTTGAGTGATACCTTGTCCTGCACGCCGGAAATGGACATGTGTTCAGCCTGCCTTACTTGAACATTGACAATATCAGCTCTGGTACAGGCAAGGCGGAATGGGAATTTTTTGCTGCCGCCGGCGAGCAGTCGCTGTGCCGAAGGGCTGAATCCTTCGCGGGGTATTTCTTTAAGAGTGCTGAAACAGCGGAAAGTCATATTGCCGTATCCTTTCTTACCGTAACCGTTCCGATGCTGTCGTCACCGGCGGTGCTGATGAGTCTGCCAAAATGGTCATTCTCGTCCAGTTTGAGCATTTTGCATTGAAGTTCCTTAATCCGTCCTTCCGCTAAGAGTCCATAGAAAAATGGAAAAAGAACCGGCGATAAATAAGGCTCCGCCTGTTTGGGTAACGTCAGGCTAACCGGTTGAGTTGCCGGATCTGCAAGATATTCACGGTCATAAGCAAAGCGGTATGTCCTTGATTTTCTGCCGCCGAGTTCTTCAAGAATACCGGCATAACGACCGTTAAAATAAACTTTAGCTTTTCTATCCGTCATGGTGTATTCTTTTTATTCTCTCCAGCCACGCCCACCTGCAATTTCAACCCCAGGGTTTCTAGAATAAGATTCAACGATTTAATTGTCGGATTACCCTTGCCGGATTCGATATCGCTCAAGGCATGGACGGATAGTCCGGATATTTCGCTAAGGGATTGCTGGCTCACCTTGAGCATAACCCGGCGTTTCTTTATTACGTTTCCTATTGCTTCTGTATTCATTATAATGAATATATCCCCGGTTTTATCGCTTTAAACCCAAGTCATGTTATCATATATTCAATATAATGAATAAAATTACATTTGTCAAATAATAATGCCAGTTTTAAGGGGTATTTTTTCATTATATTGAATATTTTACAATAAAATTGTATTACGACTTTGGTTCTACCCCTTCATGAACCCTCCAGAGGCGGGTAAACATTCATGCGCTTCATGGTGAAAAAGGATTTGGTTTTAACCCGCTTCATGGTAAATTTTACTAAAAATTGCAGCATTTGATTTGACTTTTACAAAATATCGATTAAAATTACCAATACATATTAATAAGTAATGGTAAAACAATACAAATGAAAGAATCGCAAAGAGGTTCATGTTCAGAACGTGCTGTACGGATAATCCGCAAAAGAGGTGGAATTATCAGGAGCTCAGCGGCAATTACTGCCGGCATATCGCAGCGAACGCTTTGTACTCTACTCGATAGCGGCATTGTCGAAAAATTCTCGCGCGGCGTTTACCGTCTGACGGAACTTCCGCCGTTTGCCAACCCTGACCTGGCAATAATTGGATCGAGAGTTCCGCGCGGGGTGGTATGTCTTATTTCTGCGCTAGCATTTCACGAAATTACCACGCAGATTCCGCATACAGTGAATGTCGCGCTTGAAAAAGGCATGGAAGCACCAATGATATCCCAACCGCCGCTAACAGTTCACCACTTCTCCCGGGTGGCTTTCCAGTCAGGTATTGAGGAACATATCATCGACGGTATTAAGACTCGTGTTTACAGTCCGGAAAAAACGCTGGCTGATTGTTTCAAATTCAGAAATAAAATTGGTATGGATATCGTACTGGAAGCATTGAAGCTTTACAAAGAACGAAAACCCTTTAATGTTGATGCTCTGGTTAGATATGGCAAGATCTGCCGCGTGGAGAAAGTGATGATCCCCTACCTGGAAGCGATGCTATGACCGTAAAAAATCTAAAAAATGTTGCCGTATCCATTCGCCAGAAGTTGTTGAATAAAGCCAACGCGGAAAGTCGTTTATTCGCGGAAAATACTGCACCACTAACGAACACTAACTAAACACTAACCAACCATGCGGTGAATTTCTTTTACCTCACTGGTAAAAATTATTCACCGCAGA
>CAYMSF010000012.1:0-81719 GCA_964392985.1 uncultured Victivallaceae bacterium
GCACGCATGAATCGCCAATCGCCTATTTTTGTCCTATTTCGCACAAGTCATTTATTTATGATGTATTTATCGGATAATTAGCGGGTTTCAATTTTGAATTCCCTAAAAAACTAACTTCCGACATATTATTCAACTGCAATATTATGCAACGCGCAGGGACTGCGGCAATTAACATCAATAAATAGTTTTGTATTTTTCATTTTTACTCCGTAAATGCCCTTACATAATAAACTGTCTGGCGTTTTTGTCCGGTCGGATAGTGTTCAAAGCGCTGCAAGTGACCTTGGTTATCTAGGATGTCAAGAACTGCTAATGCTCTATCCGTTGTATTGATTCCAGCAACACCAAAATGAGCAATGTCTTTTGGTTTTACCACAACTGCTTCTATCCCCTCCTTTTGCCGCAGAGTTTCAATTTTATTGCGGTTCGACGTAATCCAATTAAGAACTTTTCTTGCCATCGAGGCTTGTTCGTTTTCGCCAGTCAGATTGGCTATGCGCCTGGCATGGACTTTGAGTACATCGGCGATCTTAATTGCCGCACGAATATCACATTCTGGAATGTACTCCAGAACATCCCCGGACACTTCATTCACAGCACGAATAATCAAGGCTAGGCGTGCAACATGTTCTGGCTGTTTGGACAGCCATGCTTTGTAGAAATCCGAGGGTGTGGTCCGCATTTCTTTTGCAATCATATCATGGTATTCTTTCCATATTGTGAAGGATTGACTCGACATTGGAATTGTTTTCTTCATTTAATTTGTCTCCAAGGTTAATAATTTTGTTATAAGATCGTTGTATTTACGCAAAGCATCAGGAGAAACTTCCGCCGTTGGATACTCGCCACGTTCTTTTTCGCTTACGATATATAACCAGCGGGCTAAGAATCCCGACTCACTCAATGCCGGATTTTCTCCGAGTTTTCTAACAGCGTCGGGTTGGGTAGCGACGTATGCCGCAATACAGGGGTGTTTCAGAACAATGGGTTGGCGAGCCATGCGGTCAATCCGGATATAGTCCCCGGCGTGTCCGGCCAACCAGAGGTCGATGTCGCCCCCTTCGGCATATCTTCCCCTGGCGATTGCGAGGATTTTTCTGCCTTCACTAGATAAAACACCAATGGCCTCTCCGTTAGCTTTCAAGCGGACACCCATGGCTTCCGAAGTTGCATCGCCACAGATGATTACGGGGGCGGTGGGTTCCTCGGTAAGTTCAGCCTGTAATGCCATTATTTCTGCTTGTGTTTTATCGCGGTCATCAGGGTTATCTGCTGTAGATTTCAATTTATGCTCAAGCCCTCGTATCCGGGCCTCGATACAGCGCCTTTGCCCACGCTGCTGATTGATTGAAGATTCATGTAGTTTTAGTTGTTGTTCCTGGTAGTCCAGTAACGGTTGTTGCAGTGGTTTTGTTATCGGAGTTTTGCCACTGCCGACTGGCGCTGATACCATTAATAACAGATTCGGCTGCTGACAGTGACCGGGTTTAATTTGGATACTACGCTTGTTGCCAATTGCAATCGAAACCATTGCCAACAGTGCGGCACCCACCATTGAATCGTCTGCATCGTATGCTTTTGCAATACTCTGTCCGACATCTTTTAACGGTGTCGGCATCGCTTCCCATGGCCACGGCGGTGACTCGGTAACATTGTCATCTTGAGGGTCCAGATCTCCCCATGGTTCTGGTGGTTCATTGGGTATTGTGTCGGCTGTTTGAGGCGTAATTTCCGGAGGCAATCCTTTTTCCCAAGATTCCCAGTTGGCAGCGCCGAAATTGACCCCAATTAGACGCTGTTCGTTTCCGTTTCTGAGTACCCCGGGAAGTCGCGATAGTCGCGATGGATTGCTGTTCGCCAGGTCTACTTTAAGGCCGTATTTATTGCAATAATAATAAAGAAATTTAACTCTTGCCTTATATTCCGCCAAGTTTTTCGCATCGATGCGCACGATGGCATGCAAGGATTTTCCTCCTGAATATACCAGCGCTACAATCGGCAGTCCCAATTTCAAAAGTTTTGAATATTGTTCATCCAGAGTAAGGCTGTCAGATTCTATGAGTGCATAGCGAAAGTTACTAACATTTGAGTCACTTACACCGTGTCCATCAACCGGATTAAATCGTATCCAGACACCTGCTTTAATATCGTAAGGACCAATTGCGTCTGAGATGTTATCGCCGCAGGAGTCTAATTTTTCAACAAGTTCGCTGAATTCGTATGTCTGCCCTTTTCCTATTGGTCTACCGTCCTTTGATTGCGTTACAATATTAATCATTTCACCAGGTTTAGAAATGGCTTTGATATATCTCTTTAGCGCTTCGACTCCGCTCCAGCCTTGATTTATCCAGGCATGTGTCTGATCTTCAAATATTGTTGGCTGTTTTCTTTCAACGCCTTCAAACTCTTGCTGTTGGCCTTCAGCTTGATATCCAGCAATTGCTGTTTGATCATGTTGTATCGACGGATCGCTCATTTCATTTTTCCTTATTTTTTTCAAACAAATTGGGATTCCTGGTATATAGAATCAATGTTGCAATTGTAAGCGGGTTTTTCCGATTTGAACTAAACTTATCCCAAAGCTGTTTACATTCTCCAGGATTATATCGCTCGCTGTCTTTCTTGCTCCAATGTTCCCAGTCTTCTACCGATGCTCCCACTGATTTTAAAATTATCCCAGCGTGTAGCCACGATTCATAACTTGCCATTCTCGGGTCTAGTTCGTCCAGACAATTTAATGCTTTGTCGAGGTCAGTCATTTTTTACCTCCGCGGCAATAATATTACCATAATTTTCAGTTAAAATAGATTTATTAATTATGCTATAAATATTTATAGTTCCTTTAGTTCGAATAAGTTCTTGTGCCTGGCAGTGGATTGCCGGGCGTTTTATTGTTTTGCTTTTCATTTTCGTAAGCCTTTCTGTGTGTTGTTTTTTAGCTTGCGCATCAGATTAATAATATCTGCTTTTTCGATGAGCACAGAACCTTGACGGCTTGAACTCAATTTTATCATCGGTAGTGCTCCGGTTTTCACCCAACGGGCAACTGTGAATTTTGAAACACCGGCCAACCTAGCCGCATCTTTAAGACTCAAAAACTGAGGATCGTTTGCCTCAGTTGATGGCTCTCGGATTAATTCATCAAGTTTTGCCATGGCGACTGTAGCGGCAGCTATAATCTCTGCTTTTGTTGATTCTTTGTTCATCATTCAGCTCCTTTTTTTAAATTATTTTTCATGTAACTACTCCTAATTATAGAGCGGTATTTAGATTTTGTCAATATGTGCAAGTGCTTTGTAATAAAAACAGTATGACTATAATATTATAGTCATATATGTGATCATAATATTATGTTCGCATGTAAAAGTATGACGCAGTTTATGTATTTTTGGAGATATGCGGGCGCGCGATGGTTCCTGAGTGGCCCATTTTAACCCGCCACGTGACAACAAGACTGTGAGTTTTACAAAATGTTGAGTGGGGGGGCTTAAAAGAGATGAGCTAGGGAAATTACGTTTTCGTAATCAAACGATTTTGTGGAAAGACGTATCAACTCAATCGATGAATGCTGAATTGGCAACCGTTTCAATGGTGGAGTTAACTAACAGTTTTTCTGTTTCGTCTTTTGAATGAGTGGTTTTACTTCTTGTTATTTCGCTCAGGGTAATGGCAGTGCCACCAGCGGCTGAGTTTTGGACTAAGGTTGCGGGCTCTCATTTGCTTCGCAGTCATATTCTTACCTGCAAAAAATTCTTTAGTTACCGTCCAGTAGGCATTGGTGGTTGCTGTTTTAGGCGGAAATTCCTTTTTTAATTCTTCGACATAGCAGGCTTCTACTCGGTTTGCCCAACGTTGACTATCATCCTTGCTGGGGGCACCTAACGAGTTTCCTGTTTTTGCTGCAGCAGCGTGAGGTTTCCATGCATTGTGGCAATAGGCAAAGCCAACGTCCAATGCCAGATTAATTATATAAGCCATATTAGTTGGAGTTGGTTTGTTTATTCCAGATACAGACAATCCGTTCACAATAGTATTGAGACTTTTTATCTTTTTGTGTAGTTGTTCAGCGGGAACAAGAACAGGTTTTTCTTCAGAACTGGCCATAACTGTTAATCGAGCCTGCAATTCTTGCAATGAGAATCTTTTTGCTGTTTGTTGAGCAGACTTTTGTATGTGTTCGTGTATAGTAACCGTTTCCTCTGAAGTTTCGGTTTTGAGAGGCGATGTTTTATTTTGCTTGGCCTCTGCTGATGGTAATATTGTTTCTGTCGTTTTTGTAACGCTGACTTTAGCTGATGTTGGTTGTATTGTTTTGCCTTCTGCTTTTATTTTTTTATATATGACGGCGGTCATACTAACTAAGGGTGGCCTCTGGAGAGGAGGTATATTTTTCAGCGGACTATTCCCGTTAGCCAATTCATTTTTTATTTTTTTTACTTTTTTTTCTTTTGTGCTCTCTGTTTTTTTATTTCTCATCTTTGAGTTTTCTCCTATTTTAAATTTTACTATACCCGTCGGGTTAGTCGGATTAATCACCACTTACCTTATTAGTTTCTATACTAAACTTATCCTATTAAAATATATATTCCATAGCAAAATCGGGATAATCGGGATAATCGGGTATACACCAATAAAATAAAGTTATCAATTGTCAGGAATTCTTTAGTAACTCTACGCACTCCTTTAGTTTAGCTATATCCGTAGTCTTGGCAATCATATCGCTTAAGTGTCCTCGGAGTTGTTCTAATTCAGGGACAGGTAATACCTTTACTTCTTTCACTATAGTCCCCATAAAATCCGGCATTTGCATCAGTTTCAACCGGGTGGTCTCACGGTTGGCATGGGCCTGGTAGTGTTTTGTCATCTCCGGTGTCATATGCCCAACCACCCCTTGAACAATCATCAGCGGTATTCCAGCCAGTCCGGCGTAATAGCAGAAAGAGTGGCGTAGACTGTGGACGTCCTTGATTGAGACGGCTCTGTCGCGGCCTTTTACTTTTTTTGTTGTTTTAATCTCAAGACTTTCCAGGAACGCCTTAACACGGTAACTTATTCCGGATGGGTTTGCAAGATATATGGCAGCATGTTTGGGCAACACATATTCTTGATTGCCAGTCTTAACCCGTTGTTCACGCAGAAATTCAGCCAGAGGTGGCATAATAGGGATTTCAACCATCTTGCCGGTCTTGCGCATTCTACGTAGCACTACCTGGTTTGCTTCATCAATTTCTGACCATTTGAGAGTACAGATATCGCCTTCTCTTAACGCAGTGGTAATCCCGATGATGAATATCGGCTTGATGAAGTCATCGGCATTGTCGGCGATTAAACGCAGTTCTGCTTCTGTAAAGGCCTCTCTGGTCTCAGACTGTTTATCAGGTTTCTCGATGTCATCAAAAGGGTTGACGATTAAACCGGCATCGTGGAAGAGACGGGAGAATACTTCTGAAATCGTTATTTGATACATATTGCATGTTTTTGGGGACAAGTTAGATTTAGTCATGTAAGCTGTAGCTTTGGAAGATGTCTTCAATTTTACCTGCTTATTAAACCGGCCATTGCTTCGTAAGTATGCAACATATGCTTCTGCATGTTGTTTACTCACACCCGCCAGATCTTGTACAGAAGGATAGTTAGAGGTCATGAAAGCAATAAAGTCGTTCCAATATGTTCGCTTAGCTTTTTTTAACATTTCAGATGGTTGGCGTTTTCGTGGCTTTGCCAGAGACAAATCATAGGCATCCTGCAACTCTACCTTTTTACCGCCGGTTAAGTCATAACGGAAGTTCTCAACCAGCGCTTTTGCAGTTTTCTGTTTGCTTAATTCGATGGTCTTGCTTCGTATGTCTTTTTCGTAGTCTAGCGCGTCTTTTTGTTTTGTACAACCTTTGCAGACTCCGAAGTGACATTTACCATCAGCCATAAACTTATAATGGTAAAACTTGCTTTCACCACGACTTGTTTTTCTCTTGAACACCGACATATATATTACCCGCTTTTATTATTATTGTATTGAATTTTACCATGGTGGCAATATGGTATGGACAGTAGTGATATTACATTTGTTTTTACTAACTTAGTTATAAATGATATATATTAATAAACTTTCATATAACATTATAATGCTACAAACAGCTCATGTCAATATCTGAATTAGAACATTTTTAGAACATTTCGGGGTTTTTAGGGGTATTTTGTGCTTAATAGATATAGCTTGTGGCCCAGAAGGTCGGGGGTTCAAGTCCCCTCATCCACCCCAATTTTATACTCAACGAAAGTTTATACATCGAGAAATGTTTTATTTGTCGCCTTGCTATTTGGTTGTAAACCGCTATATGGCGATGATATACTAAATTTAAATGAATGGACTCTGCGCTGATGTAATTCCTGACTGAAGGCAAGTTGAAAGTATGGATGAACTGATTAGATATCTGCAGACAATTTTTGTCACCCTTATCATATTTTGCAATGTTAACGTTAGTGCGGAAAACACTAAGCCCGCACCTGACGTTGATGACACCATTGCGATAATCAATCAAGCAACGCAGAATATGTCAACGTTCAACGCAAAATTTAAACAGATTAAAAGATTTCGCATTCTTACTAATCCAATGGTGATTGACGGGATGATTTACATTAACCGTACACCATTTAAACTGGCATGGCACATTCAGAAGCCGATTAGCTATTCTGTAATCATAAGCGACGACAGATTGTTGCAATGGGATAACGATTCAGCCCGTGCCAAAGAATATATATTCAGCGATAATCCGGTATTGGGTATGATTTCAAAAACATACCATGATATTCTACTGGGGGATTTTTCGCGAATTGCCAAAGAATGTGAAATATCTGTTGATAAACGCAGTAATGCAATCAATGTAACGCCATTTCCAAATAGCAACATGAGTAAAGCCATTACTAAAATAATATTTGTTTTTAATGAAAAATTTCAGCACCTCACCTCGATTTCGATAGCCGAACCAGGCGGTAACAGTACTATTATTGATTTTACAGATATTAGAATTAATGACACCATTCCCGACAAAGCATGGATGATTGGAAATGAGTCTAGATTTTAGAAGTAATCGCAAAACTACTATTGGTATTCTCATCGTCATCGTTGGTTTATGTCTATTACTGCTTTCCGGAAAAAAATACAGTAGCGATATTACCGACATGTTGCCTGAAGGTTCTGTAGCGGCGAAGATGTTGAAATATCTCCATGAGGAAAATGTCGCCGGCAGAATAACTGTTGAACTTCGTCTGAACAACGATTGCAGTAAAACGGAGATGCTGCCTTATGCGGTTACCAAATTGGAAAAATCGCTTAATCATCCGGAAATTATCTCTGTTTTTACAGGTTTTGCCATGCCTGGTGGTGACGAACTTTCAGACGCATACACGGCATTACCGCAACTGGTAAATAATGATGATTTGGCAAAAATAGCTGAAATGACCACGGTTGATGAAATAACCAAAACCATGCGTCGGAATTACCTGCAACTTGTTTCTCCGGGAGGCTTTGAATTTTACCGTTTTATTGAGAAGGATCCGCTTGGGCTTAACCGCTTAGTCTTGAAAAAACTTGAACTCTTTGCCGATATTATGACCTATCGGACGGCATCAGGGTCATCAATGTTGATTGGGCCGGATTATAAACGTGCGTTATTAATTATTGAAACCAGAATACCGGTATCTGACAGCCGGCGTGCAAAAGCTTTTCTATCGTATCTTGACGGTATGTTCAAGCAGTTACCCGAAGAGGTTGTTGCCTCGGTGTTATGCGGACACAAACATACCATCGGCAACGAGAAAACTATTGCAGATGATATATTCAAGGTTTCAATTGCGTCATTAATTATATTTGCCTTGCTTTTTGCTGTAATCTATCGCCGGGGGACTCAATCATTTCTGATTATTCTCATGCCTATGTTTGCAGTGCTCTTTACTGTAGCAATTATGAGTCTGCTGATTAACCATGTATCAGCTTTTGTCATCGGATTGGGTGGCGTGATGGCAGGAATTTCCGTTGATTATGGTATTTGTGTCTATGAAATATGCGGGAAAACTACCGGCAAAAAGTTTCTTGAAATCCGCAAAATTATCCGGCCGCTTTGTGCCGGAGCACTGACAACAATAGGTATTTTTGTTGCCTTTCTTTTTTCCGGCACCAGTGCATACATGCAACTGGGAATATTTGCTATTTTAAGTGTTACAATATCGTTGGCGCTGGCAATCTATATTTTACCTAATCTTCTGTCTGACAAAGTAAACAGTCCGATTATTAAATTGAAGACTCCGGTTTTCAAAGTTCAGAGTGCAATTTTTATTGTTCTGGCATGGTGTGGTATTATTGGCGTTTCAATGACGTTTGCGCTGTCATCATCTTTCTTTGACAGCAGCATTACTTCTCTTGACGGAGCAGGGGGTGACATTATAAAATCAGAAGCTGATTTCAATGCTTACTGGAGTAAACGTGAAATGCCGGCAATTCTGGTTATAAAAGGCAAAGATCGCGAGAAGGTTCTTGAGGAGGCTGAGTCGCTTTGGGCTGCCGCGAGTAAGTCCGGAATTAATGGTTTTGTGTCTCCAATTATGCTCACCCCAAGCACTAAAACCATACGCCACAATCTCAACACCTGGCGAAATTTTTGGAATGATGCTAAAATCAGCAAAACATTATCGTCGATTGCTTCAAACGGCGCTAAAAATGGATTTCGTGATGACGCTTTTGCAACTTTTAATTCATGGTTGCCGGCGAGTCGTAATTTTAGTGATAATAAATGTGCTTTGGTAAATAATATTCAAGAAAAACTGCTAAAACGTAACGGAGAAGATTGGACTCTGACCTCATTCATGATTGATTCTCCGGAAAACTACAAATTAATCGAAAAAGTACAACAACAGGTGCCCGGACTCCGGGTGATTTCTCCGCGAGTATTGCGCCAGTCAATCGGAGAGGACGAGCTTAATCGTTTGATTGGGATTGGCATAGCAAGCTTTTTGATTGTACTTCTGCTCAGTATTATTGCCACCGGTGGATTCGTAAATGGTATTGTTGCACTGTTACCGGTAGTAGTGGCAGTGACAGTTATTTGCGGTTTCTCTGCGGCGCTTCATTTTCCGCTGACAATTCCATCGTGTGTTGCAATGATTATTATCATCGGTCTATCCAGTGACTATGGTATATTTATGGTTTTTCGTTGCTTTAAATCGCTTCAAAACGAGGTAATGACGTCTGTGGCATTGTGTGCTTTGACCACTGCCGCCGGAGCATTAACTCTGTTATTTGCTTCACACCCGGTAATGTTTAAGCTTGGAATCACACTGTTTTCCGGGATTATCATATCCTATATCGCTGCCGTTACGCTTATTCCAGCGCTGGCGGTACTGCTCAAAGGTAAACGGATTAAAATTGTTCAGTTATCAGGAATATTATTAATTGTTACATTTTATTGCAGCGGATGTGCGTTATACTCTACCTTGCCTGAACCAGGACCGTTGCTGAGTTCTCCTCTACCGGTAAAATATAATCCGCCAGACAAACGGTGGAGCTCAATTGCTTTATTGACATTTGCTGTTTCAGGGCAACAGGACAGTCTTTTGTGCGCCGTTGAGTTTGACGCTGACAATCGCAAAGGTTCAATTGTTTGTATGGATCCGACCGGAATTAAAATACTTGAAACTTCATTCAATGGGGATAGAATTACACATCAATTTGTAATACCTCAACTGCAGGAACATGGCATTAAAGTTGAAGATGTAATCAGGGACCTGAAGCGCATCAGTTTTGACAATAAGACTGTAAATGTGCCTGGAATTGTTTATGAATTTGATAATAACAGCGGCATGTTGATGACAAAAAAATATGTTGTAGATGGCAGTTGTTTATGGAAAGTATCATTTCGTCAGTATAAGTCTATTGGTACTTATTCGGTGCCGTATGAAGTAAGGCTGGAAAATAGTGTACCGAAATATGTCCTTTCGATAAAAATTAAAGAATTCACGGATATGCAATAAATAACTCGGAAAATCCTCATATTGCCATTAATTGATTCCTCTCACCCCAAATGCAATATAAGCATTATGTTTATCTCAGACGGAAATTTATTATTGACAGTCAACTTGCATGCTCACGATAATAATACTGTTGTCATATTTTCCCGCTGATTTTTAAAACTTTATTGGTTTGGAACACGCTTGACTATTTGACATAAAACGGCTAACTTAATTACCGGTGTTTGGTGGTTTTCTTTTTGTGTTTTTGTAACGGGAATAAGGTGGATTGCGAATCTTACTTTTTTACTTAACTGTTTTAAGTAAAATGTAACGTTGTGAATTAATGTTTTAATCTAATAATATTCAAGGATATTGATTTGACAAAAAAGGCTTTAGTTATTGGCAGCAGTCGTGGAATCGGGCGCGCTCTGGCGATCCGGCTTGCGAGTGACGGTTTCGACATTGTCGGGACTGCTCGTAAAATTTCTCCTGATTTGGAAGAAACGGCTCAGTATGTACGTCAAAAGGGAAGGATTTTTGACGTTTTGACCTTTGATGTTGGTAATTACGAGGAAGCGCAGGCTTCACTTAATGCGTATTTTTCAGAAGAGAGTCCTGACGTGATTGTTTATAACGCCGGTATTGCTCAAGATAATCTTCTAGTATTTATGACAGCGGAGCAATGGAACGGGGTTATGAATACCAATGTTAATGGTTTTTTTAATACTATTCAACCGTTGCTTTTTGGTTTGCTTGCACGCAAAAGCGGTAGAATTGTTGTTATCAGTAGCGCATCCGGTCAGGTTGGTCATGCAGGACAGGTAAATTATTCAGCGGCCAAAGCCGCTTTGATTGGAGCGGCCAAAGCGTTAGCCAAGGAAATCGGAAAAAAGGGAATTCTGGTCAACGTGGTTGCCCCGGGTTTTATTGACACTGATATGACTGCTGATCTGCCTAAAGAAAAAATTCTGCCGTTAATCCCCTTGAATCGTGCCGGCACTGTTGAAGATGTTGCCGGGGTGGTGAGTTTTTTATGCGGACTTGATAGTAACTATATTCATGGTCAGGTGATTGCAGTCAACGGAGGACTGGTAATTTGAGTATCAAAAAACAACAGTTGGTCATTGGCAGCGGTATCAGTGGCATGAGTATGGCGCTTCTGCTGGCTAACGAACAATTTCCTGTTACATTGCTTGAGAAGACACCACAAATTGGTGGTAGTATGAGACGATTCTGGCGTCAAGGTATCCCTTTTGACACCGGGTTTCATTTTACCGGAGGTTTTAATTGGGGATTGGGGCAAATGTTGAAAGTGCTCAATCTTGATGATGTTGTAAAAGAGGAACCGTTTCGAGTTCACCTTTATCTTGCGGAGTCCAAACGCAAAATCAGTTTGCCCTCTGACGGTTTGTCAAGCGTATGCGAGTATTTGTGTGAAAATTATCCGCTGGAAACTGAAGCTATCAGGTTTTTTTATGCCATGGAAAAAGAGATAATGGAAAGCACGCCGATGTACGATTTGCGAAGTATGAACGACATGACAAATCTCACGATGAATCACTATGACTTTATGACTTTGGATAGTTTTTTTGAAAAGTATAATGTGTCACGGGAATTAAGGGCAGTGCTTGGCGCCGCATCAATGTGCCACGGTATGTTGTCCAGTGAGGCTTCTGTCGCGTCGCATTGTCGCATAAACTGCGGGTTTTCTGATCACATTTCGCGGGTTACAAATGGTGGAGATGCTTTCATTAAAGGATTTGAGCGTGAGGCGAAACGGCTTAATATTGACGTCAGACCTGGTGTTACTATTGCCGAATGCCTTCAGCTTGATGCTTCAAATAATTGCCATAGCGTGCGCTTGACTGACGGCAGCGCGTTGGAAATTGACCGGGCATTTCTGGCAATTCATCCACAATCGATTTTGAATATTTTACCTCCTGCCCGTGTAAGCGAAGCGTTCAGAAAAAGAGTTTCAAGTTTTGAGGACAGTTGCGGTTTTTTTACCATTTTTGGCATTATTGATCCTGAATTAGAAGATTTTCATTCAGAATTGACATCATGTTTATCATCTCATAATCTTGATAATATTTTAGTGTCCTTTCAAGATGCGTATGGAATGGGTGTGGTTTTAGCTGAAGAGCGAGGCAAGGATGATCGTAAGTATCAAACGTTGACTGCGTTTGCGACGGTTCAGCCCGCTGAGACAGCGCAATGGAATAATTGCGATTATCATAAAGATTCAAGTTATCTTGAATATAAAAAAAATAAGAGCGCGAAGTTAATGACATTATTGTTTGAAGCTTATCCGGAATTGCGCAATCGCTTTAAACTTATAGAATCAGCGTCGATGTTGACGTTTAAAAACTATATTCCGCCAACTGGTTGTGCATACGGCATCCGGCAGAAAATTGGTAATAATAACCTTTGGGGACGTCTGCCGGTACGGAATTTTTATGCAATCGGACAAAGTGCGCTGCTGCCTGGAACGCTTGGCGCGATGATGTCTTCATTTGTACTCTTCAGAAGATTGATTGGTGAAAATGCTTATTCAAACTTGATTAATGCCAAACTGGGGGTCTCATAATGAAGAGGCGTCGGGTAGTAGTCACCGGTTTTGGGGTAGTTAGTGCATTAGGCAACAGTCCGGAAGATTTATTTGTTTCTATAAAGAAAAATCTTAGCGCTATCCGGTTGATGGATGAATGGAACACCGTTTATCCTTATACAGAGAAACCATATCGGGGAGTAGCCGCACCGGTTACCATTGACCCGGGTATTGAAAAAATTATTGATCGTAAATTCCGGCGTTCGATGGGACGTTTGAGCATTTATGCCGCACTTGCTGCAAAGTCTGCGGTATTTGCAAGCAAAATCAGTAATGACCTGTTATGTTCAGGACGTTGTGGCTGCGTAATGGGGTCTACCATGGGTAGCGGAGCCGATATCATCGAATCAAGTAAATTTATATTAAATGGACGTTCAGAAGAGTTGTCGGGTATGCAATTTTTTAAATGTGTTTCGCATACAGCGGCATTCAATGTCGCCAACTATTTGGGAATTACCGGATGTTTGTTATCGCCTTCGGCTGCATGTGCATCAGGCTTGCAGGCTGTCGGAGTGGCAAGGGATTTAATTGCCTATGGAACACAAGATATAGTTGTTTGTGGCGGAGCTGATGAAGTTACTCCTGAAGTGTGTGGTTCTTTTGAGGCATTATTTGCTACTGCAAGTGATATTGCTATACCATCTGACAGTTCCAGACCTTTCAGCGCAGATCGTAGTGGTTTAGTATGTGGTGATGGCGCGGGCGTTCTTATTCTTGAGGAATATGAACATGCGGTCAGGAGAAATGCTCCGATTTATGGTGAAATTCTCGGTTATGCGACCTGTTGCAGCGGTGCTCAATTAAGTCAGTCAGAGAGAAAATCGATTAAGTCATGTATGAATCTGGCTCTTGCCGATGCAGCATTAACAGCGGTTAAAATTGATTATGTCGGGGCGCATGCTACTGGAACTATTGCCGGCGATGGAGAAGAAGCAATGGCGATTAAAGATATTTTTGGTGACAACGTACCGGTCAGTAGTCTTAAAGGGCATCTGGGGCACACACTTGGAGCATCAGGGGTTATTGAGTTGATTGCGGCGGATGAGATGATGCGTCGAGATACATTATTGCCAACTCGTAATCTAAAAACAGTAGCTGAAGATTGTGCAGGTATCAATCATGTCCAGGCACTAAGATATGCGCCGGCCAGAATCATGATGAAAAATTGCTTTGCCTTCGGTGGCGTTAATTCCGCATTAATTTATCAATCGATACCATAACCATTGTCTTAATTTATGAATAACGAAATGTCAACATTGATTAAATGGCTCTCATTGCCATATATGCATATTTTGAATCCGGTATTTTATATTAATGCCGGTTTGGGTAATAGTTTTAACTGTAAATTTTCATTTAAAGGAATATAGCGATGACTAGAGAAGAGATAATAAAGACGGTCAATACAGTTTTTGTTGAGCAATTTGAGCTTGATATTGCCGACTTGACTCCTGATAAAAGGTTTTTTGATGATTTGGGCTTAGACAGTCTGGATATTGTCGACCTGATGATTGGGTTGCAACGGAAATTTGGTGTATCACTGCGTCAAAATGAGGAGATACGCAAGATTGTCACTATGGGAGATATTTATGAGTTCTTTGTTAAGCTTGATAGTGAAAAAAATAAATAATTCAAAGTCACTGAGAATATTATTAAGTATTATTGTCTATTTTAATATTTTCATTGCGACAGTAATTTATTGTTCAATAGTTGTGATACCGCTGTTTTGCGGGGTAGTGATTTTATGGATGTTAAAGCGACCAGATGGTATTCTGATGCGATATACCATTGTTTTATACGGTGCCTGGATTTCGCTGGTAGCTATTCGTCCTTTTATTCGTCTTTCATATTGTGACACGGCAAAAGATGAAGCTGGTACAGGCATTTACATCTGCAATCACCGATCTGCTTCCGACCCTTTTTGGGCATGGGTATTCACAAACAATATGGTTCAAATTGTTAATGGATGGCCGATGCGACTCTTTTTTTTCGGTTTTTTTGCGCGTCGGGGTGAATATCTGGATATCACCAGGCTTAACTATGATCAGGCCAGGGAGAAGATTTCCCGGCTGATTCAATCAGGGGTGTCAATTGTGGCATTTCCCGAGGGTACCCGTTCGGGAACGCGCAAAATGAATAAGTTTCACAGCATGATTTTTCGGGTTGCACACGAATTGCAGTTGCGAATTTATCCCTGCTGTATTCTTGGTGATGAGGAGATTCCCAACCGGAAATTTTTACTCTCATCAGGAGAGATTAAGGTATATAAACTGCCCAAAGTAGAGTCCGCTGATTATGCCGGACGCAATCCATATTGTCTTAAGGAAGCGGTGTGGAATTTAATCAATGATGCGATAAAAAAATATGAAAATTAAAGATCAACTTTGGTTTAAAAACAGTGATGACATTGCGCGCGAACAGATGCGCTTATTGCGTTGCCACTTGAATTATTGTCAGCGCAACTCGCCATTTTACCGGAAATTATTACGGGATATTGATGTAAAACATGTAAAACTTGATGAATTGCCGACAACTAATAAGCAGATATTTGCTGAGAATCAGGAAGATTTTATTGTAAAATCTACAGCAGGAGGCACTGATATATGTTTTACTTCCGGAACCACTGGCATTCCATGCAGGATGTTTTATAGTAGAAGTGATTTGAAGCGTCTTGCCTATAATGATGCCGTAGGTTTTATGGCAGCAGGAGTTACAGGCAAAGACAGAGTTTTACTGACCTGCACTCTGGACCGGTGTTTTATCGCAGGAGTTGCCTATTATTCAGGCGTTCAACTATTAGGCGCTTCAACTATTCGCAACGGGTTAAGTACGTTGGAAAGTCATGTTGAGATGATTAAATTGTTGAATCCGACTGTTATTGTCGGCGTGCCTTCTTTTTTACGTCGACTGGGTCGTTTGTGCCGTGATGAATCAATTTTGCTTAATGGAATTAACCGGATAATTTGTATTGGAGAACCATTACGCAATAAAGACTTTAGTTATACATTGTTGGGTGAGGAATTATTTGACATTTTTCAATGTTCAATTCACTCAACTTATGCCTCTTCTGAAATTGCTACAAGTTTTACCGAATGTGCCGAGTGCTCCGGCGGACATTTAGTACCAGAACTGGCGATGATTGAAATTCTTGATCCTGACGGTCGTGTACTGCCGGCAGGTGAAATTGGTGAAGTTACGGTAACTCCGCTCGGTGTGAAGAAAATGCCTTTAGTGCGGTTCCGCACCGGTGATATAGCTTTTTTGGTTGATTCACCATGTAAATGTGGCAGGTCATCTGTACGTTTAGGTCCGATTCAGGGGCGTCTTGCAGAGATGATGAAAATTCGCGGAACAACGCTTTTCCCAAATTCCTTTTTTTCCGTACTTCATGAACTGCCATGGATTGATGAGTACTATCTTGAGCGCTCAATTTGTGACGACGGTTCTGAACATGTGGAAATCTTTGTTGCATCGAAAGAACATATTGACATTGTTAAGCTTGTTGGTCAAATATATGCCCGAACCCGTATCAAAGTCCCTGTCAGTGTTGTTTCTGTGGAGTCTGCGCGGTCGAAGATTTATTCAGGTCGCAAACCAGCGCGCTTTTTTACGTCAAGGATAAAACATGAAGTTTGACGTTAACAAGTTTAATTTCAGCGATGAAGCAATCAGCACTGCGCGTTTTGAACATAAATTGCTCTCTCTTGAAATGGAATTCAGTCGTGGATGCAATTACCGTTGCCCTTATTGTTACATTGGTGAAGCAACCGTTTCGCATGATGAGTTGACGATAAATGAAACAAAACGTGTAATTGATGAAGCGGCAGCACTGGGTGCCCAAAAAATTGTCATACTTGGCGGAGAACCTCTCCTTTATAACAAAATTATTGAAATAATTGACTATATTAATTCCCTTGACATGGGAGCGGAGATTTTTACCAATGGGTCTTTGCTCAATAAAGCTATGGCTATGGAACTTGCAAGCCGTAATACCCGCGTAGTTATAAAAATTAATTCACTTAATCCTGAGATACAGGATGAGTTGACCGGCATAAAAGATTCTTTGAATATAGCATTAAATTCGATTAAAATATTGCAAGAGGCCGGTTTTGATTCGGCGGAAAGACTTGGCGGCAGTTCCATAATCAGCAGTGCTAATTTATCCGGAATCGTTGAACTTTACAGTTATTTGCGCTCTAACAAAATTACGCCTTACTTTGAGGTTATTACTCCACAGGGCAGGGTTCTGGATAATGCACACTTGATGATTGAACAAAATGAGCTCAAATCTGTTTTTGAAGAAATGGCTGAAATTGACCGCGATTTAGGTATTGACTGGAAACCTCAAGTTCCGTTGGTTGGTTCCAAATGTTTACGGCATTGGTATTCAGTGTTAGTCAGCAGTACCGGCGTGGTTTATCCCTGTGTTGGAGTTACAATCAAAATCGGACATATTCGCGAACAGTCTCTGGAAAATATTATAAAAAGCAGCGGAGTTATCAAAAAACTCAAGCGATATCGCGAATTGATTAAGCAACCATGCCAAAATTGTACTCAATCTGAACTTTGTTATGGCTGCAGAGGTACTGCTTATCAGCTTACTGGCGATTTTTTAGCCACGGATCCGACCTGCTGGCATTACGGCAAAGCACTTTCAAATTTAAAGGTACTTCCGTATCCTGCTCATGAATTGCTGCCGCATCACCATCCCATAGTAATGGTTGACCGGTTGATTGAACTTGGCGAGGTGGCTGTAATTGAGTCAAAGATAAGGGCAGATAATCCATTTTTGACAAGTGATGGACGATTGCCGGAATCCGCGTTGATTGAGCTTGCTGCGCAAGCAGCGGGAGTGGCGCATAGCTGGGAAAATGATTTAAAAATAATTCCCGGCGTACTTAGCGGAGTAAGTAATACTCAATTTTCAGGAATAGTTAATGTTGGCGATTTGCTGTACATCGCCATTAAAGAACTTACGGTTTTTGAGTCATGGTATCTGGTAGAATTCAAAATTACCTGTAATGAAAAATTACTGGCAAGAGGAGAATTAAAGTTATGTATTCCCTCTGCACATTAATGCATGCATCTGTCATGCCATATATATTTAATTTGTTATTAATTGCCAATCTGGAGAAAATAAGCTTTTTATATAAAATGAACAATAATGTTACTAACAAGCAAAAGATTCAGATATCATGAACATTATTTCGTATATTGATTCGGCGCTGCACTTGAATTCAACTGATTCCGGGGTGATAAAATTTTCATCTGAATTTCCGGGTTTTGAAGGTCATTTTCCAGGAAATCCAATAGTACCCGGTGCATGTTTGATAGAGACGGCGCGTCAATTGGTTAGTAAAATAAAAGGAAAAGATTTGTCATTGCTATCAATTCATAAAGTAAAATTCGTCGCTCCAGTTATCCCCGGTGATGAGCTGGAGTTTAAGCTGCAATTTGTCAATTCAACTCGGATTAATGTAACAGTTATCAGTGGCAACGTAAGAATTTGTGACCTTCAAATAGAAGTGGGTTAATTATGCGCAAAAAAAACTATTTTATTCCAGAACAGATGACGCCGCAGCCAATAGAAAAAACTGTAGAGCGCCGGGTTTTATTCAGTGAGGTTGACGTGCTTGGTATTGTTTGGCATGGACGGTATCCACAGTTTTTTGAGGAGGCGCATACCATTTTATTTCACCACTGCAACCTTACTTATGAAAAGTATCGAATGGTAAATTTGTCTGCTCCGATTGTACGGTTGGAAATTGATTACATGCTGCCGTTGTATCTTGATGAAATAATCAAGATTCGTGCAAGGTTGTTTTATACTGATGCGGCGAAGTTACTTGTTGATTATCAGATTACTAATTCACAAAATATAGTTACTTGTACCGGTTGTACAACGCAGATTTTTGTTGATACTCAGAGCAAAGAACCACTCTACTTATCACCGGAAATCTGGGAAAACTGCCGCCGTAACTGGCGTGACGGAGTGCTTCATGGTTGAAATTATAGCCGCTGAACTGATTAGTGCCCTGGGTAATAATTTGAATGATAATTATGCAAGTATCAAGACAGGGCAGACAGGTTTTAGACCTGTAACCAGATTCTCAGGAGTCGCCCCGATGCCGATGGCGGCTACAATGGATATTTTCCGCGTACCGGAGCAATCATTTCCCGAAACTATGTTACGATTGTTGCGCGCTAATATTGCTGAGTTGCCGTCAAATGCTGAACTTTTTTTTGCCACTACGGTGGGCGAAATCGACCTTCTTGAAAGCGATAATTCTACAAGTTTCTGTACCTGCCGGTCATTGATGAACAAGGCAGTCAGGATTTTCGGAGCTACTCGCGGGCATCTTGTTTCGGCAGCGTGCTCCTCCGGCAATTTTGCGCTGGGAATGGCCAGGCAGCGGATTGAGGCGAACCTGCTCGATTATGCCATAGTTATTGGTTGCGATATGGTTAGTGAATTTGTATATTCAGGTTTTCGTTCGATTGGAGCTCTGGATGAACAACCTTGCCGCCCGTATAATAAAGACAGGGGAGGGGTTAGCCTGGGTGAGGCTGCCGGAGTCATGGTGTTGGCGTCATCAAAAAAAAATAAAGGTAAGAGCCTTGGACGTTTGTCTGGCTTTGGTGCATCATGTGATGCGACTCATATCACCGCGCCGGAAATTAGCGGTAATGGTCTGGCAACGGCAATCAGGCAAGCTGTCACCGGTGATATTGGTGCCATTCTAGGTCATGGTACTGGTACCATTTTTAATGATCAGGCTGAAATTAATGCAATAAATAAAGTTTTTGGTGATAATTCAACACCAATGGTTTCGCTTAAGGCCAATCTTGGCCATACTCTTGGCGCTGCTGGCATTGTTCAGGCTGTTATAGCATTGAAAATGCTTAATGAACGTCAAATTCCGCCGCAGGTCGGACTTTCTACTCCGATGGCAGGGGCAGAAAAACTGGTTTCAAAAGATATACAGAAATTTAAAAATGGTAGAATACTTTCATTAACCCTTGGTTTTGGCGGCTTGAATTCCGCTGTATTGCTGGAGGACTGTTGATGCAATTAAACGTTGCCGGTGGTGCAAAAATTTTTCAAGATACAGCTTGTTGCATGCGAAGCAAACGCGACTTTGCCGTCGATGCAAAGATGGTAAAATTATTGAAGGAACTAATTGATTTGAAATTCGTTGAATCAGGACGAATGGAAAATTTTTACCGGCAGAGCTTGAAAGCTAGAATGGCTCAATTATTAGCCATTATGGCGATTAATGATGCACAAATTCATGATGCCGGCAACGGTGCTTTGATTGCCTGGAATGGCACCAGTTGTATCAGTGAAAATCGCAGGTATTTTTCAGACTATCTTCAGTTCAACCGGGAATCAGGACAAGGTAAACTTTTTGTTGCAACGTTACCTTCCACCCCGGCGGCAGAGGCAGCGATTGCTATAAATTTGCAAGGGGCGGTTTTTTACTACGGCGGTAATGAATTTTCGGATTTGCTTACTGAAATTGAGCTTGAAACACAAAGACATTCATTTGTATTAGCTATGGAGATATTTGATGACCACGGGGTCGCTCTGGTTTTTGTCCCGGGCAAAAATTCATTTAGCGGGCAAAGCCTTAGTGATATATTCTCCTCTGTTTATCGGGGGCACTAATGGAACAAAACATCTGGGTTGTAATTCCCGTTTATAATCATCATCGGACAATTGTCGCGGTGGCGTCAGCTTGCCGGGCAATTCATCCCAACGTTTTGGTTGTTGACGATGGCAGTACTGATCTTGATGTGAGCTCGGCTTTGGCTCACCGGGGACTGACGGTGATTACCCATCACCGTAACCAGGGCAAAGGTCAGGCATTGATGACCGCTATACATTTTCTCCAGACAGTCAACGCAACTGTCATGATTACGATTGATGCAGACGGACAACATTATCCCGAAGATATTTTACGTTTCTTACCTGTTATAGAAAATAATAAAGATGCTGTTATTGTTGGTTGCAGGGAATTTGGAGCAAATGTACCGGGGGCAAGTCGATTTGGCAGGAAATTTGCCAATTTTTGGCTGAAATTGGAGACTGGAGTTGATTGCGCCGATTGCCAGAGTGGATTTCGAGCTTATCCGCTCAGATATATTAACCAGCTTAAACTAATCAGTCATCATTACAATTTTGAAACTGAAATTTTAACTCGTAGCGTTTGGGCTGGATTGGAGATTATCAACCTCCCGGTCAGAACCTATTACCCCCCTGCCGGTGAACGTGTTTCACACTTCCGGCCATTCATCGATAACTGGCGGATATCATTGATACATTTTCACTTGATTGCGTTACGGTTACTTCCGTTTAATTTTCCCAAACTGGTCAAATCAAAACAGCATAAATTATCAATTTTCCGCCCCATAGAGTTACTCAAGTCATTAATAAATGAGAATAGTACCCCGGCAGGTTTGGCAATTTCTGCGGCGGTTGGAACTTTTTTAGCAGTGATTCCAATTCCTGGATTTCATACCGCTGCAATACTTTATGTAGCCATTCGCTGGAATCTTAACAAGGTTATCGCCGTATTGATTCAAAATTTGTTTATGCCGCCATTCTCGCCGTTTTTGTGTATTGAGACTGGTTATTATATTTGTCACGGGAAGTTTTTGCAAGATTTTACCTTAACCCCATGGTTATGTGAGATTCCATACCGCTTTGAGGATTGGCTGATTGGCAGTTTGGTGCTTGCGCCAGTGTTCGCGATAGTTACAGGGGCAATTACCTATCTGATTTCCCGGAGGCTTAAACATGGTGAGTAAAAGTGAAAATCTAAGTTCCAGCCGCGGCAATCATGCCGGGATTGTTTTTTTTAAATGTTTTATGCATTTTTTCGGCTTGAATCATGCTAGAAATTTAGTTTGGATGGTGAGTTTGTTCTATACAATTTTTGATCGCAAGGCGTGCCGGGCTGCTTTGCCTTATTTAAAACATCGTTTTCCCCGGGCAGGAAAGTTAGCGTTATTCTTCCATACTTACAAGTTGTTGACTTCTCAGGGGCAGTCACTATTAACTGCTGCATATATTGGGAATAATAATACCATTAAGTATAATTCCGAAAATAAGCGGAGTCTTGAATCATATATGCAGAATAAAAATCAGGGATTCATCTTGTTGACGTCACACTTTGGTGATTGGCAGGCATCAATTCACTATTTTGATGAATATCAGCGTGCTGTAAATTTATTGGTTGAGGTCGACGCTAATGTGAATGTTGATAAATTAATGGCAGTGAAAGGTAAAACCGATAATGTGAAAATTATTTCAACCAGTGAACCATTTGGCGGCTTGCTTTCTGTCTTGGAGGCAATAGAAAATCATGAAGTTGTTTGCATCATGGGTGATCGGAATTATGAAAGTAGCGGAATCGAAATCGAATTCCTCGGCGATAAAGCAATTTTTCCCAAGGCCACTTTTCACTTGGCCGCTCAATTGCAATGTCCAGTTATCCCTTTGACAATGGTTTACGACCGTAAAAGCTCGATGATGGTTAAGTATTTTGGTCCGGTTATTAACGTTCCAGTTACTCATCAGCGTTTAAATAACGATAGCTTACGTCCTTTTCTGGAAATTTATGTCGAGTATTTAAGTGATATGATAAAGCGATATCCATACCACTTTTTTATTTTTTCAGACATTTGGGTGAAAAAATAATTTTGTGTTATTTACTCTTTATAATGACTGAAACATCGTCTTAAAGTTGAAGACCTTGACAATATTATCTTTATCGGGAATTAAGTTCCAGGTCTGGTGCATGTTTTATGTAATCAACCAATTATCGAGGTGAAAAAATAAATATCGGCGGTATTGTATCATATAAAATATTAAATATAGTGAGATATCTTTGTTTATGACACAAACAAAACCGATTTATTGCAAAGGGTAAAGGCTTATGAACGAAGAAACAATCAGCAAGTTTTTAATTCAAGAATTGTCTATTATTACACAATGTAATTCAGCGCAAATTGATTTGGATAAGTCCTTGTATGATAATGGCGTAAACTCGATAAGATTTGTCGAATTATTGCTGGCGATTCAAAGACAGTGGCAGCTTGACTATTTGAATGACAATTTATTAAGTTCAGATGATGTATCTTCTTTGCGAAAACTTATTAACAAAATTGCCAATGATTTAGGTTGAAATTGATCTTTTTCAAAAAACACCAGCATTTTTTAAACGGCATTGACTATGTGACGAGAGCTTTGGGATACAGTTGTCGCCATACTCCCGGCAAAAGCAATAATTTTTTGCTTGTTTTGGAGTTGGAACGAGCAATTCAAGCCAATGAATTATCTCTAAACCTTGCCCCTTATTCTGCATTACTGCATGGTTCTTTCAGACGCAATTTCCTGTTGGCACCACATTGGAAGCCAGGTAAAGCACAATTAATCAAAATTGAAGAGGGATATTCACACCTGAATGATTACGCCAATCAACCATTGACAGGTAATACGCAAATTGGAATAGCTGTAATTGATAATATGCTGGTTTTTAAATTCAGCCACCAGATATTTGACGCTAGAGGAGCTGAAATGTTTGTAATGAATTTGTTTAATAATCTATATTCGGATTCGGATATAGGACTGAAATCTCCAGATTTATGCGAATGGAAAAGTAAGTTTTCTGCAGGAAGGACAGTGAACAGGTTATTAATTGCCTTGCGAAAAAAAGGAAAAGTAGCGAGTTTAGTAACTGAACAGACAGCGCTGGCAACAAATAATTCTTATGTAATTACCCTTAATTCTGAGGAAATTACTCAAATCAAGCATAAATCGGAAGATGCGGTTGGTCCATTCATGCTGGGAGGATATCTGGCTGCGATAGTGGCGTGGAGCTTTGAACACCTTAAGCAGTCGCGCCATATTGAAGGCAACGTCATGTTACCTATGTCAATAGACTTGCGGGGAATTTCTGTGCCCAATGATATTTTATTTTTCAATCAGTGGAGTGTTTCCCCGTTATATTTTTCTACCAGTGTTAGTCCGGCGCTTAAAGGATGGTTAGCTTCGGCTAGGCAGCAAATAATTTTTAATACGTCAAATCGTATTCCGCAGGCATTTCGTCAAGCTAATATGCTTACAAGAATTGTGCCATTAAGATTGATGAAGCGGCTTATGGCAACATTGAGCGGAAGCACGATGTTTTCATTTTTACCGGACAGTCTGGTTACGAATACTGAATGTTCAATTAAAATAAAAAATCTATACCATTTGCCGTTGATGCCGCCAGAACCTGGAATAGGTGTTTTCGTTAATGTTTTTGAGAAAAAAATGAATATTGTATTATCATGGCGGGAAGGCGTTATATCTTTAGATGAAGCGCAAAACTTTGCTCGGGTTTTGCGCTTGAACTTGCTGACCGGAGTTGAGAAATGAACATTTATCGACAAATTTGCATTGATGTCGGCAATTATTCTGGAATAGCTCTTATTGAGGAGGGCCTGGAGCTCAGTTATCCATCTCTTTTTGGGCGGGTGGACGCTTTCGGCAAACTACTGCTGAATGCGGGGGTCAGGCCAGATGACCGCGTGGGTTTTATCGCGGAAAATTCCAGTGACTACATAATATTAAGTCTGGCGATATTGTCAATCGATGCCATAATCGTACCGTTTAGCCGTAACGCCAGTAGGCCGGAAATAGAAGCTA
Source organism: uncultured Victivallaceae bacterium (assembly GCA_964392985.1). GTDB lineage: Bacteria > Verrucomicrobiota > Lentisphaeria > Victivallales > Victivallaceae > CAYMSF01. The sequence continues at coordinate 24,303 of CAYMSF010000012.1, forward strand.
TTTGCGCGGATTTGGAAATTAATTTTTTGGTTACAAGCACAGAATATTCAGCTGACAGCAGAATATTATCTTCAGGTTGTTATTTGACCAGAAAGTGCCTGTATAACAGGCACATTGATTTAGCTGACAATCGTCAATGTGCCTTTATCCGGTTTTCTTCCGGAACAACCGGTGCAAGCAAGGGGGTAATTTTGTCGCATCAATCCGTTCTCGAGCGTACGTCTGCATGTGAGGGATTGCTTATTGGAGAGGGTGAAAAGGTATTGTGGGTATTGGATATGGCCTTTCACTTTGTTGTGACCATCATTTTGTTTTTGCGGCGGCGTGCTTCAATTGTATTATGTCCGGTACCGGTTGAAACTGCAATGTTTGCCATGATTAAAAAATACAAAATTAACCTTTTATATGCAACCCCTTATCATTATCGGATGATGGTTCAATCCAGCCAATGTAATAGAGATGATTTGTCATCAGTGAAATTTGCCGTATCAACAGCGATGCGTTTAGAACCTTTTGAGTGGGTACAATTTTATGAAAAATTCGGGATACCATTGAATCAAGCGTATGGAATTATTGAAGTTGGATTGCCTGCTATAAATGACTCCCGTGAATGCGAACGTTGCGAATCAGCAGGGAAAGTACAGGACTCATACGAAATTAAACTCAATAACCCTGATGCCTCAGGCACTGGTGAAATATGGCTCAAAGGACCAGGTATGTTTGATGGATATTTTTTGCCATTCTGCCTTCGTGAGCGGGTTTGTCAGGACGGGTGGTTTAATACTGGTGATTTAGGACGTCTTGATAAGGACGGATATTTATATATTGCAGGAAGAACTAAGCAGATAATTAACTATATGGGAATGAAAATTTTTCCGGAACAAGTAGAATCAATTATCAATCAATATCCGATTATTCAAGAATCACGTGTTTTTGGTAAAAAAATGGGTAACCTGGGTGAAATTCCAGTTGCTGAGGTGGTTTTAAAACCTTGTTTTGAGCTTAACGATGAAGCTCTGACAGATTTGCGCCGATTCCTTTTTGCCCGGATGGCAGGGTATGCGGTGCCGAAATCTTTTAATGTGGCGGTGTCAATTCCCCGTACTGCCAGCGGTAAAATTTTACGGTAAAACATGAAACGATGGAATTGTCTTGAACTGCATGAACGTAGTTGGTGTCCAGTTTTTTTAAGAGATTATTTAACAGACTTTTTAAGTTTTTTCAATATTCATTCTGGTGTGTATGCTCCTGCCGCACTCAAGGTTTTGGAGTTGATTCAAAAAAGCAATGAGAACCATCTGGTGGATTTATGCAGTGGCAATGGATTGTATATGTGTAAATTTTTAAAGAATTTAAATTGTCCACAGGTTAAGATTACCCTGACCGATTTGCACCCACACTTTAATAGTGAATTTGTCAATATTACTACTAATGGAGTCATAAATTACCATCCGCAGGCATTATCAGCGTTATCTGCCATTAGGGAACTGAATGGAATTCATCTGATGTTCTCTGCTATGCACCATTTTAATGAGAAAGAATTGAGTAAAATACTCCAATGTGCAATTGATAATGAACAAACAGTAGCTTTTTTTGACTATTCGCAGCGTAAATTTGTAATGGAGCTTTTTGCAGTTATCTGTGGAGTTATTTTGCTTTTTTTAATGTCGCCACTGATCCATCCCTTCTCATGGAAAAGACTTCTGTTTACATATATAGTTCCTTTGGTCCCGATAATTTTAATTACAGACTCGATAATTTCCCGGTTGCGTGCCTACCGGCTTTCAGAGTTAAATGATTTGTTGAAAAAACTCAATTGTAATCCATCAAAATATCTTATATGTGCAGGAGAATATCGTTATTACTATTTTTGTTCAGTCAAATTTATTATCGGAATAAAAAACAGATAATTCTTGATTTAATTTCGGATATCCACTATTTTATTCTGTTGGGAAAATATTTTCTGGAAGCGCTAAGTCATATTATTAACGGAGAAAGTCATGTTAAAGAAATTGTTGTTGATGTGCCTGTTGGGTATTTTGGGTTTTTCATTTCAAGTTGTCGGTCAAACCACTCAGACACCTCCAGAAAAGGCTAACATTCCCGCCAAAACTTCAAAGGGTGCAGTGGCATCAGAAACTGCAAAAAATGAGCATTCTTCGCCGATACAAATTGGCTTCTGGTTTGACATTCCAGGCAATACGGAAAGAGTCAAAGTTCATGGTTTTAGATTTGGTTTTCCGTTTTCAGGGACATCTCATGTCTCCGGTTTTGACTTCTCGCTTTTCGGTTCTGACTGTGTCGGCGTTGACGGCGCCCAGATTAGTATTGGTTTCTGTAATACCTCGACCAAAAGTTATGGATTCCAGGCAGCCGTTGCGACGTGTCTGAATAAAGGTAATTTTGACGGCGTGCAACTGTCTCTTTTTAATAAAGCTGAACAGTCAAAGGGATGGCAGGTTGGCGGCGGAAATGTAAGCAATAATGTTGACGGCGTCCAGTTTGGCTTGACAAATATAGTGAACCGGTTAAAGGGTTTTCAGGCGGGTATTGTCAATGTGGTAGATAGAATTAGCGGACCGCAGATCGGACTGGTTAATTATGCGGATAGGGGCAGTTTTCAGCTTGGTCTGGTTAATATCAATAACAAATCATCTATGCCGTTTATGATATTATTCAACTTTTGTAAATAATTATTCTTATTTTGTTTCTGGAAAATATGAGTTTGAATGCGTATTTTACTCTACGAATTAGATTGATAAATGCAGTTGAATTCGCTTAAATTTTGTCCGGAATTACCGTTGACTTCGTCATTTATTCATTCTTTCTTGCAGGAAAGACGGTTGTTCATATCAGTTTTTTTCTGTCTCAATAATTTTATTATAGCAACGATAAATTCCCGATTATGCACTTACGGGTTTCAAAAGTTAAATTACTTGTTGATAAATATCTTAATATCTACAGGGAAATATCGTTTTCGGGTGGTGTTCAGTAAAATTTTATATTGGAATAAAAATTTTCATAACTCTTGATTTAATTTCAAATACCCGCTATTTTATTCAGTAAAAAAGTTATAAGCCATAACCTTGATTATTCACGGAGAAAGTAATGCTGAAAAAATTTATGTTAGTTTTCCTGACGGTTTTTGTTTGCCTTTCCTTTAACGTTTATTCTCAGAATCAGTTGGCACAGCCAGTGAAAACAAAAACTTCTGCCAATACTTTAAGCGATGCAATGACGGTTGAAAGCTATAGAGTTGATGATTGGGCTTCGGTGCAAATTGGTTTTTGGTTTAACTTTCCCGGGAATACAGAAAAAGTCAGAGTTAATGGTTTCAGATTCGGATTCCCTTTTTGCGGCACATCACCGGTGTCAGGTCTTGAACTGTCTGTTTTAGGGTCTAGTTCCGTCAGTCTTGAGGGAACACAGCTCAGTTTTGGTTTCTGTAATACTTCCACGAAAAGTTATGGTCTTCAGTTGGCAGGAGGTTTGTGCATGAACAAGGGGGATTTTGAAGGTACTCAAGTATCGTTTTTTAATATGTCAGAATATTCAAAAGGTTTTCAAGGCGGGGGAGTAAATCTGAGTAATGATATTGATGGTACTCAAATAGGTATTGCAAATATCGCTCAACGTAATGAGGGTTTTCAAGCTGGTGTTTTGAATATAGTAAATCGAGGGCGTGGGACTCAAATTGGATTAATTAATTACGCTGACAGAAACGATTTTCAGCTTGGCGTGTTAAACTTTAATAACAAATCGTTAATGCCTTTTATGTTTTTATTTAATTGCAGCAAATAAAATTTATTAATTTATAGTATTTTATTGTTTGCACTAAATATCATCCCGCCGTATGATAGTAAGTTGAAGATAATATCTTTTGACCCGGTTGAATTATATAATTTTACTGATACTGAACATGAAAATACTGTTGTTATCTGCTAATTTTTGTGATAATCCGTATGTTGTTTATCCTTTGGGTATGAGCGTGATTGCGGGTGCATTGACATCCGCAGGGCATGAAGTACGTCAGTTTGACGGCAATATTTATCCTGGCGAAAATTGGATGGAACTGTGTCAAAACACGTTTAACAGCTTTGCCCCGGAATTAGTTGGATTTTCGATACGTAATCTTGATAATATTGAATGTCAATCCAACGGCAATAATTTGGTTGGGCAGACAGTTGAAATCATACGCAAATTGAAATCTTTTTTTGATGTTCCATGGGTGCTTGGTGGCAGTGGCTTTTCTTTGTGCCCTGATAAATTATTGGAGTTGACCGGCGCTGAGTATGGAATCGTTGGACCTGGCGAAGAAGCGATAATTAAACTGGTCAATGAATTAGAGTCAGGCAATCGACCGCGACAACAAATTTGGACAATGCCGGTAACAGAACAGGCAACACCGTTGTATCAAAAAGATATAACTGATTTTTATTACCAACAAACGCATCTGTTACCGGTACAAACAAAGCGCGGTTGTAAATTTAACTGTGTATATTGCACCTATCCAAGACTGGAAGGGCGTGAAATTGTTCTGCGTGATATCAATAGCGTGATTGATGATATTGCCAATTTTCATCAGAATTATCCAGAGGCAATGATCTACTTTGTTGATGCTGTTTTTAATGACCCGGCGCGGCATTATCACTCATTGTTGAAGAAAATTATTGACAAAAAGCTGGATGTTTCATGGACTGCTTTTGTTACACCTGCTGGTTTAAATGATGAAGATCTGGCGTTGATGGCAGCGTCTGGAATGATTGCCGCCGAACTGGGTGTTGATGGCGCATGTGACATAACTTTAACCGGATTGAATAAGTGTTATGATTTTGCCACTGTCAGGAAAACCTGTGCATCTCTGCACAAACTGGGTATCAGCGTGACCGCCAGTGTAATCTTTGGCGGTCCGGGTGAAACACGGGAAACTGTTATGGAGGGTATAGAAAACTTGCGTTCACTGCAAGGAGTTTACTCCGTTATTTATGCTGGAATTCGTTTGATTAACGGGATGCCGTTGATGGAAACCGCAATAAAAAACGGGTTGGTTCCGGTAGATTGGGACGGAATTAGTCCATTAAACTATTTTGCACCTGGATTAGACCCGGAGTGGTTGGTACAAACGTTGACACATAATTTTCATGACAGTCATTATTGTATTTATCCTGCAGAAAAAGGCAAAAAACAAGTTCAGATGATTCATAAATTCGGTTACGTAAAATGGCATAACGCACAAATTAAAATGCGGTGAATTAACGAATGAATTCCGTTACAAATCAAGTAGTAATCAGTGGCATTGGTTGTCTTTCGACGATAGGAAAATCTTACCCGGAAACGATGCAAGGTCTTTTTTCGACTCCTGTCAATCCTTGCAGACCACAGCGGTTCAAAACCACATTGGACCTGCCCGTTTTTGAATTGACTGATTTGTCTATTAATTTTGATGTGCCAGGCGGATTTACTCTTGCTATACTGCGATATGCACTCGAAGAAGCATTAGATTCGGCACGACTGACAAAAAGTGATTTGACTAATTTACGCGTCGGAGTTTGTTTGGGTACCACAGTAGCTTGCCAGCTTAATAATTTGCCGTTTTATGCAAAATTACGTAAAGGGGAAGACGTTTCAAGTGAACCTTTGCAAGATTTTGTTGAAGGGTGTCCTGCTGAATGGGTGCACCGTTCCTATGGATTGAAAGGTCCTGCCATTACCGTTTCCAATGCCTGTACTTCCAGCGCTGATGCGATAGGAATTGCGATGCTCTGGATTCAACAAGGAGTATGTGATCTGGTTATTGCAGGTGGTGCTGATGAGCTGAATCAGGTTCCATTGGATGGGTTTCACGCGCTTGGCGTTTGTTCAACACTGCCTTGCCGTCCATTTGATGTTAATCGTGAGGGGTTGAATTTGGGTGAAGGAGCTGGAATAGTTATTCTTGAAAATATTAAATCAGCGAAAGGACGGAAAATTAATCCTCAATTTGAACTGCCTGGTTTTGGCAAGGGCGCTGACGCTTTTCACATCACCAAACCGCATCCTGATGGTACTGGACTCAAACGGGCGATTGATATGGCGCTGATGATGGCAAAAATTCTGCCTGAAGATGTAACCTTCATCAATGCTCATGGCACGGGTACTATTGCCAATGATAAAATTGAAGCCAATACTCTAGTTGAAATCTTTGGCAGCGGCTTGAAATATATGTCAACCAAATCGCTTACCGGACATACATTGGGAGCTGCCGGAGTATTGGAGCTGATTTTTTGCTGCGCGATGCTTGACCGGAATTGTGTTCTGAAAAGTCATGGTTTCGAGAATTTGCCGGCTGATATTTCGTCACCCCCTGTCACAAAAAACACGCCTATTAATGGCGGGATAGCACTTTCAACCTCATTGGCATTCGGCGGGTCAAACACGGCTATTCTGGTAAAAAAATACAGGATATGATTTATGTACATTAACGCATTCAGTTTAATCTCTGATAATCATGGCAGTGTTGTCAGCGAGGAAGAACTTCGCGAAATACGGGATAGGCATAATCTCCGGCGGGCAGACCGATACACTGCCTTGCTGCTTGCCGGTGCTTTGGCGATGGGGTTTGATACTCGCAACGGTGCTGATACCGCGTTGGTCACTGCCAGCGCTTTCGGTCCGCATCGGACTACATTTGCTACACTGGATGATATTCTAGATTATCCGGAAGATCAAATTATGCCTACTAAATTCTCACATTCATTACACAATGCCGCGGCATCTTATGTTGCATTGGCATTAAATTTAACTGGACCGTCATTTTCAATCACAGGTTTTGAAGATATATGGTTTGAAGCCCTTGCATTGGCGCAGACGCTGTTGAACAGCAATCTTGTTTCTCAAGTAATTGTTATCGGTGCTGAAGAACGTGCGCTGTTAACGGAGAATGTCCAAAGATTATTAAAAAGTCGATTCCCGTCGCCAATATGCGAGGGTGTGATTTCGTTATGCCTCAGTAATAATTCCGACCAAAATCATTATGGAACATTACGGTTGGAGCGAGATTTATGTAATGACAACGAGAAATATTTTTATTTCGGCGGTGATATTGAAACCATAAAACAAATTGAAAAAAAGTCGCCCAATGAAGTAATCGTGATTACGCCCGTAACTCATTACAAGCAATAGATACAGTTATAATCAGTAGTGAATAAACAATTATTATGTTATACAAGTGTTATTACTTATAATTTTAGCATTCGATATTGGGGATTTTATGTCGACAATCCCTATTGAGTTAACATACTATAATTGTATATATTGTATATATTGTTTGTAAATACAGATTTCTTTCTCTTTATACTATTGACAAATCGGCTTAAAACTGTTATAATAGCGTGCAAAATTTTATATTGCAATATTTCATATAAGGAAAAAAGATAAATATGAGCGAAGCAACACCAATATATCTAAAAATTCGTCAACATGTTTTCGGTAATATCGCCAAAGCTAAATTTGTCGGCGGTTCACTCAAAATCCATACCGAAGATGAATTATGCAAAATATATGGAGTATGCCGTACTACTGTGCGTAAAGCATTGGAAAGTTTGGTCGCAGAAGGTTTTTTGGTGCGTAAACCGCGCCTGGGAACTTTTATAAGACCTGAGGCTGTCGGCAATTACAGTATGTTTTTTGGAAATAAACCGGTAATCGGTCTGATTTGTTGCGACGGGATGGTTACCTTTATGGACGAATATTTTATGATGCTCAGTGCGATAATTTATGAGCGTTTGATTGACAATAATTGTATAATTCGTCCGATATATTTTAGTGGCAATCCGGAACAGGAAGCAGAAGACTTGAGTAAGGGTAAACTTGATGGTGTTCTCTGGTTGTCTCCTTTACGGAAACAAATTCCAACGATGCGTGTTTTTGAATCTTGCAATGTTCCAGTCGTATCTGTCTGCCCGATTTTTAACAGTAACGAAGTGGATTATGTGGCAATCGATTACTTCAAGTGCGGTTATATTGTTGCTAAATATCTGCTTGAATCCGGACACCGCAAAATTCTGTATATTAACCGGAATCCAGCTGACTTGGAAGCCGATAAAAAGACCGGGTGCAAAGCGGCTTTTGCGGAGTATGGTGTCGAATGGAATGAACATCTCTGGCACTGCAATGATAATGGGTTTACCGATGCACAGGTCATAAATTTGCTTAATAACTCCGGGAAATTTACCGCCGTAAATTGTCATGGAATCCATGTTAATCTGCTTAAACAAGAATTGGCTGAACGTAAGGATGTCCAATTCATCTACAACATCTATCGCGAACCCGCTGTTTCCCGGGATATACGGCCGGGAATTTTATTGCCGCTTACTCAGATTGGCAATATTGCGACCGATATGCTTTTGAAAATTATCAAACAATCAAATCCATCACGGCGTAAACCAAAGCGTTTATTGCTTGAGCCGACCATTGCTGGACGTAATAAAATATAATAATACTCAGAATTATTGGTGCCGGATTATTGTAACTATTTTACCCGTATTGGTTGCCGGTCGGGTGATGTTGCCTGGCACGTTTGATATGCTCAAAATCGCTGATTGACTTAGAATCTCTAAATTTTAAGAAACATTTAAATGATTTATTTTTTTTTGTGTTATGTTGAAAAAAATGCAAATTACAATTTATGATAGCCATTGTCATAATTTTTTCGATTGTCTATCTCGGTATGATTATCGGGAGGATTCCATGGCTCAAGGTTGACCGTTCAGCCATCGCTCTAGTTGGTGCCGTGGCATTGCTTTCCGGACATCTGATCAGTGGAGAAAAAGCGCTTGCCAGTGTTGATTTTGGAACTTTGGCACTTCTTTTTGGACTGATGCTCGTTTCAGTCCAACTTGAGATGTCAGGTTTTTACACCAAAGTCGCCGGATACATGGAAGATGGAAAATACTCACCATCATTTCTACTAGGACTTGTTACATTACTTGCCGGGGGATTGTCAGCGTTTCTGACTAATGATGTTGTCGCGGTGGCGATGACGCCGGTAATACTTGGAATATGTATACGAAAAAAACTCAATCCGGTCCCGTTCCTGCTTGGCATCGCCTTCGCCGCCAACTCCGGTGCTATTGCCACATTTGTCGGCAACCCGCAGAATATGCTGATATCACAAAAACTTAATTTGAGCTTTGCTACTTTTGCTCTTTATACCGCAGTACCTGCAATTTTATCACTGATTGCAGGATGGGCAGTATTAGTATTCTTTTATAGAAATTCCTGGCAGCTTGACCCGGGTAAAATTAATTTTGCCGGTAATTCCAATACAGTTTCGTCTGATGTTGTTTTTGACCGGGATGAGTCAGTTAAGGGTGTTATTATTACTTGTATTGTTATCGGACTTTTCATCTTTACCGATTATAATAGAGGCATGATTGCAGTTACTGCAGGAGCTTTTCTGCTTATGAACGCTCATTTCCAGTCGCAAACAATGATTAGTAAAATTAATTGGGAACTGCTTATTCTTTTCTTTGGTCTTTTTGTCGTGAACAGTGCAATGGAATCTACCGGCTTGCCGTCAAAGATGGTGGAGGATCTCAAAAGCAATGGATTCAACCTTCAAAATCCGATTGTTCTCTTTTGTGTCACTGCTGTAGTGAGTGATATCGTTTCGAATGTTCCCGGCGTTATGTTGCTTTTACCCTACGCGACTGACCCAGTTTCCGGTCCTCTTATGGCGATAGCCAGCGGTTTGTCGAGTAATTTAATTATCGTGGGAAGTATGGCGAATATCATTGTTGTTGACGCCGCCGCTTCAATGGGATTACGAATTTCATTCCGGGAATTCGCAAAATCAGGCATACCGGTAAGTCTGATTTCGTTGTTATTGGGGGCGTTATGGATTATTCTGCTCAAAGTCGGGTGAAATGAACTCTTCAATATATTTTAAAACATATTGAAGAGGTGACATGCCGCAACGTTCTATAGTGAGCCTTTGGTGGACAATACACCATCAATCCGCTCATCATATCTTACTGCTTGATCCATGGCTTTGGCGAAAGCTTTAAAAATCGCTTCAAAGCAATGATGTACCTCTTCGCCTTTAAGCAGTTGGATATGCAAATTCATTCCTGCTTTCACCGCCAGTGACTGGAAAAATTCATGAAAAAGTGCGCAATCCATATCTTTAATCATTGCCGCCGGCGGGCGGACATCGTAAACCAGATAGGGGCGACCGGATAAATCCAGCGCTACCTGTGCGAGTGATTCGTCCATTGGCAGCAGGCATGAACCGTAACGGCGGATGCCTGTTTTATCTCCAAGCGCTTTCGCAATGGTATCGCCGATGGTAATGCCTAGATCTTCCATGGTGTGATGATAATCTATTTCCAGGTCGCCTTTGGCTGTTACTGTCAAATCGAAGAATCCATGCTTTGCAAAAAGCTCCAGCATATGATTCATAAATGGAATTCCCGTGCAGATGCTGCCTTCACCTTTACCATCAAGGTTTATTTTTACCTTAATATCGGTTTCTTTCGTTTTTCTATTATTCTCTGCAATGCGATTTTTAGCCATTTTATCTGCTCCTTAGCCAGAATACTTTTCTTATTGCGTTATTCACAAAAGAAATGTATATTAAGAACTGAAAAAAACCAGCGATATTATTGCCTCATCTAAAATTATTTTTGTAACAATACGGTTTTGTTCCGGGGGAGTTGTGGATATCAAAAGAATTATATTATGCGGTATTGGTATATTTTGCGGTTACAAAGCTGTCAACACATTCAGCGCGGCTTCAGGAACCAGCAACAGTATCCTGGGGGGATACGCTTCTGCTATGGCCACCGTAATTATAGCATTGGTATGGGCAACTTTTTCCGGGATGGCTTTTGCCGGCGTTTTAGTTCCACGACTCAGCAACTGGTTTACCGGATTTATATATCTGCCATTGCAATATTTAAAGTCTCCTCCTGAGAAATTGGCGCAGATTAAGGGGATGATTGAACAGCAGAATTATGACGAAGCAATGGAGCGCCTTAATGAGATACTTGAACGAACACCTTTTGAACCATCTGCATGTCTGCTTCTGTCAGAAATATATTTTTACCATATTGGTGAAGGTATTCGTGGTGCTGAACTGATTATCAACTATTTTTCCCAACCTAAATTGAAAGCACTCCCGGAGAATATCGAATTGTTGATGCGCTACTGTGATTACGCTTCAGATAACGGCGCCAGTGTTACCGCAATTCGTTTGTTGGAACAGGAATTGCAACGAAAAGGATATTCCAACCCGGAAAACCATGCTATCAGTTTGCGACTGGAAGCTGTCAAAACAAAAAACACGCAACACTCACCAATTGTGAATTAACCGGCGATCATATACAATGTTCACGATATCTGCGTAAATTTGGTTTTACCGCATGAACCGATATCACCAACTGCCGCTGGCGCCGCCTCCGAATGAACTGCCACCGCCAAATCCGCTTGACCTTTTGCCACTGAAAATCAAATTAATCAGGAAAAACAACAGTACTCCAACTGCGGCAAAGAATACCCATCCCCAACCCGATTTGCCCGATCCGATGCAAGAAATCCCGGCAAAGACACAAATAACAATAAATACCGCAAGAATTATATGCCATTTATAATACTCAAACCACGAGACCGGTACTATTATTTTTTCAACTATAGCCCGTGACCCTTCAAATATACCTCTACTGTATTCATTGTTTTTAAAGTATGGTATGATACTTTCATCAATGACCTGTTTCATTATCTGATCATATTGTCTGCCGTATCCTTTGCCAAGTTCAATACGGCATTGACGGTCTTTGATTGCAATCAGAAACATGACGCCATTATTTGCTTTTTTATGTCCGACTCCCCATTGGTTGAAGAGTTGCGTCGCGAATGTCTCAATTGTATTTGTCGTAGTATTATAATCGCGAATTGAATTAATGGTAACTACCACGACTTCAACACCAGTCTGTTTTTCAAGGTTTGAAAAAAGTTTACGGATTGATTCAGCATCACCTTGATTCAGAACCGAGGCAAAATCATTGACGTAATCATCTTTTGGTGACGGCAGCGTATTTCCAATTTGTCCATTGGTATGAATGCTGAAAAACAGCGCTGTAATAGAAACGATAATTATGAATAGTTTTTTTGTCATTTTTAGTCCTCATTCAGAATAAGAAATGGCATCAGCGAGTTCATTTACATCATTGTTGTCGTGTGGGAAAAATGTTGCTAACTGTTCTCCGGCAAGTTTTATTCCGGCCGTGAGACCGCTGGCGAAATTTCCTGTACTGAAGTGTTGGAGCACCGTGTCCTTGACATTATTCCAAAAGCCCTCTGGAACTTTAGCATTAATTCCGTCATCACCAAGAATAACAAATGTGCGGTCTTCAACGGCGAGAACAAATAGAACACCGTTATGTAATTTGGTTTTTCGCATACCCAACGCGTTGAATGCTTTCCGGGCGGTCTTCATCGGGTCGCCTCCGGAATTACGTTCAATTCTAACCTTGATTTCCCCGGAAGTCATCGATTCTGCAGCATTGATTGCAACCAAAATTGACTGCTTGTCCGCATCCGAAAAAAAATCTTCAAGTTTTTGCATAAATAAACCTCAACATTGAAATTTTATTATGTTGTTAATTGCCCGGCATCATAAACTGTGAAGCAGGACTGACAATCAGGTTAATCGCTGCAAGTGTTGGAATGATTTTCTTGACGATAACGTTATACTCCGAAAGTCCTCCCTTAGGCACGAAGACAATATCGTTCGGTTCCAGTGGAAAGTCGAGAGATTGTCCCCTGAGAACTTTGTCAATGTTAACCTTATATACTTTGGGCTCTTTCAAACTGCCGCGAATAATCAATACGTTTTCAGAAGCGGTAACGAGAAGACCGCGTGAAAACGCAATCACATTGGTCAGACTCATATTATCTTTAAAGCCGATATACCCCGGGAAGCCAACCTCACCAAGTACATAAACCGTCTGATTCATTGAAGATGGAATGTAGATGTAATCACCGTTACGGAGATAAACATTATGCAACTTATCGCCTTCCTTGATGGCTTTGCTGAAATCAGCCGGAATTATTTTACCACCTCTTACCAGGAATGCATTTTTTAAGTCAGCCATTTCAACTGTGTCGCCTTGATGTTCACCAGTTGACAAACCCTGCGCAATGGCGACGGCATCGGCGATTTTTGCACCGTTACGCAATGGATACCTGCCGGGATTTATAATCTGCCCGCAAATTGTAAAGGTTGAACTTTGAATTCTGGTCGGGATAAGCGCTACCCGGGGATTGGCAAGATATTTTTTGTATTTCGCCTGAATTGCATTTGTCGCCTCAACCAGCGTCAAACCACCGATTTTTATTGTGCCAATTAAGCCCAATGAGATAATGCCATCAGGAGCAACAATCAAGGCGGTAGCATTCAACTCTGAATTGTCGAAAACTTTAAAGTCGAAACGGTCTCCTGAACAGATACGGTAAACCTCCGGGGGTAAATTCTGCAACGATTTTAATTCTTTTTCAATTTCCTGCGGTGTCTGTTTTTCAACCTTGACTTCTTCTACATCTGCATTTTTAATGACTGGGGCTAATGGCATTGGCGGTGGCGGCGATGAGCAGCCGGACAGGCAAAGGCTGATTGCCAGAACTACTAAAATTTTATAATTCATACCTGCGTCTCCAATCTTGACTATACGAACTCAAATTGCAAAGCAATAATTTTTTAATCCGTGCAGTAAACTGCTTGAACACTGAAGATAATATGGTGCATTAATTTTAAAATGCAATATTTAAAAATAAACCTTGTTAAACTTAATTTGCAGTTCTCGTTTCTCTTAGGTTACAGTATCGCAAACGACCTGGCTGTAAAATGATAACATAACCTCAATTTTACAACGCCATTCCTGATATCAACCCTTGATTTTGGCGTTTATCAGCCTATATTCTTTGAGATATTTCAGGTTTATTATTTGTTACATCGGTGTTGACCGGTGGAAGTATACTTGAGTAACATAAAAATTTTCAGAACAGGAATATTGACTATGAATAAGACCGAATGGATTAAGCGCAACCATGATTATAATCTCACTGACGGCAGTAGCGGTTTCTCGCTGAATGTCGCCGGAATGAAATTTTCTGGCGACGAACTCGATGACATGCGTGGCAGTATTGAGCGGGCTCACGCTGAAATGATGCGTATCGAGGCCGGAGCAATTAAAAATCCCGACGAAAATCGCAAAGTAACACACTTTACTGACCGTGCCCGTTACCGCGGTTCGCCGGGATTTAACGAAGTCGAAACTTTCGCGGCAAAAATTCGCAGCGGCGAGATCCGCGGCAAAACCGGCAAACGTTTTAACGCTGCCGTTATTAACGGCATCGGCGGATCTGCACTCGGACCTCAACTAATGCAGTTTGCGATTAACGGTCCGTACTGGAATGAATTTTCTCCGGAGCAGCGGCGGAATAACTTAAAATTGTATTTCCTCGACAACACTGACAGCTCCGGTTTCGCAGATGTTATCGCCGTTATTGACCCGGAATCAACCTTGATTGTCAGTATTTCCAAGTCGGGTGGAACTCAGGAAACCAAAAATAACATGATTGCCATGGAGGCTTTTTATCGTGAACGTGGTCTTGAATTTGCTGATTATGCCGCAGCGATAACGATGAAAGACAGTCAATTGGATAAATATGCCAGAGGCAACAAATGGATGGCGGTTTTTGAAATGGCTGAATCTATCGGAGGGCGCACAAGCGAAACCAGCATTGTCGGTCATCTGCCGGCTGCCCTTGCCGGGGTAAATTTCGAGCAGTTTATCGCGGGTGCCTGTCACATGGACAGTTGGACCAGAAATCGCGAACTGCTTACCAATCCGGCGTATATGCTTGCTGCCATGTGGTATATCTCTGGCAACGGAAAGGGTGATCGCAATATGGTAATTGTGCCATATTCAGACCGTCTGGTGTTGTTGTCACGGTATTTTCAGCAGTTGGTGATGGAAAGTATCGGCAAGGAGAAAGACCTGAACGGCAAATTTGTCCATCAGGGATTAAATGTTTTTGGCAACAAAGGCGGTACTGACGCACATGCTTTCATTCAACAATTGAATGATGGTCGTGATGACTTCTTCGCTACTTTTATCGAAGTTACTAAAGACGCCATGAACCTCCAGGTTGATGAACAGACTAAAATGGGGGACTATCTGCACGGCTTTATGACCGGACTTGCCGCCGCCCTGCATAATAAGGGCAGACAACTAATTAATATCGCCATTACCGAAGTAAATGAATTCAATTTAGGTATGATTATCGCCCTCTATGAACGTGCCGTCGCGGTGTATGCTGAACTTACTCATATTAATGCGTTCCATCAACCCGGTGTGCAGGCGTATAAACTGGCAGCGCAAAATATTATCAACTTGCGGCAAAGTCTAATCAACAAGCTGAAAGAACACGGCGCGATAAGCGGTTCTGCCACAGAAATCGCCACCCAAATCGGCATGCCTGACGATGAAATTGAAATTGGCGGACTGCTTGATAAGGCGTCGCTAAACTGCCCGTGCGGCGCTATCTCACGCTCATGGAATGACAAATGCTGGATATATCAGGTGAAATGAACTCCGGAATCATTCGTGGTTCCGCCGCTATTGCGGAGTTTCTGGGTGTGCCGGGGCCGGATGAATGTGATACGGTGGAACAACTCTATCCATCTCAGGCAACCGCGTACTATTTGAACTTAATTCAACGCAAAAACTATCGTTATGACCCGGTATGGAAACAGTGCATGCCGGATTCAAACGAACTTCTTGAGCCGGATACTTCGTTTGATCCTTTATTTGAACAACAACAAATGCCTGCGCCAAGATTGATTCACCGGTTCCGTGACCGTGCCGTATTGCTGGTAACCGGAAATTGCGCCGTTAGATGCCGTTTCTGCTTTCGTAAGCGGTTTTGGGCTGAGGGCAGGGAATTGCCCAATATTACAGCCGCTGAGATGACTGCCGTTCTTGAATACCTGCGCAATAATACTGCTATTCAGGAAATACTGATTTCCGGCGGCGACCCGTTGATGCTGAGCAATGAACGCTTGCTGGCGGTTATAGAACAACTTAAAACGCTTCCGCATATTAGTGTAATCCGTATCGGTACTCGAATCCCTGTGGTCTGGCCGGCTCGTATTGATTCAGAACTTATTGACAGATTATCCCGGGTCAACGGATTGTGGATTATGACACATTTCAACCACCCGTGTGAAATTACACCGGAATCCACCGCTGCCTGCCATAAATTTATCAAGGCAGGAATTCCGGTGTTGAACCAGACAGTATTACTGCGTGGCGTCAACGATGATGCCGATATTCTTGAGCGCCTTTTCCGAAATCTGATTAAAATACAGGTTAAGCCGCATTATCTCTTTCATGTTGACCCGGTACGCGGGGTTCGCCATTTTGCCACCGGGATTGAAGCTGGTCTGGAAATTCTCCGAAAATTCCGTTCAACTCTTTCATCGTTGGCGGTGCCGACTTTTGCTATTGATTTACCTGAAGGCGGCGGCAAAGTAGCGCTTCAACCCGATTATCAACCGGAAAACGGTGAAGGTTATTACAGCATTACAGGCGATAAAGTTATTCCTTACCCCCCGCCGGTAATAATAACGAAAAATTATTAATCAGATAGTTGCCTTCACTAAATACGATTACGGGGCTTTGAGCCAGACGGTTTGTTCCAGCATAAAAGCTGCGAGCAGTAACCCTAGCGCGATGATCATAATTTTCGGGGCAAATTCCTGATAATCAATATATTTGGGTTGTTCGATGGTGGTTTTCTCAATTTTGTTAATTTCGTTCATGACTTTTTCCAATCCGTCAGCATCGGCGGCGCGATAATATCTGCCGTCTGAAAATGTTGCGATGTCATTAAGCAATTTTTCATCAAATTCGCCTTTGATCGGCACTAGCGCGATACCGTTGAAAGTCTGTTGTGGAACGCAGGCTTCATTACTGCCGATACCTACGGTATAAATTACTACATTGCCGGTTTTGGCGAATTTAGCCGCTTGTCGCGGTGTAATGCGGTCCTCAACATTATTGCTGCCGTCTGTAAAAAGCACCATCACCCGGCGTTTGGAATCCGACTTTTCAAGGCGATGAACCGAGCTGGCTATCGGCGAGGCAATGCCGGTACGGTCGCCGATTACTCCGGGTTGGAGCCGGTTCATATTGGCAATAAGCCAGGCGTGGTCCAATGTTGGCGGACAGATATTGTAAGCCATCTCGGCAAATCCAATTAATCCTATACGATCATTGGGGCGACCTTCGATAAAGCGTTTTATTTCCCGTTTGGCGGTTTCAAGACGGCTTTGTACTTTTCCGGAACGGATAGCATCGTATAACTCTTTTTCTCCGGAAATTCCTGCTGGAATATCTATTGCCTGCATGCTGCCGGAAAGGTCAATAGCTATGATGATGTCAATGCCTTTTGCACGGATTACTACATGTTCACTGCCCATTTGCGGTCTGGCCAGTGCGAAAATCAACAGTATAACCGCCAACGCATACATCAACATCGGGAGGCGGAATGCCACCGGGCGCCGTTTGGAGCCGGCTGTAATGAATGGACTGGCTGTTGATATGCGTATTGCCGGTAACGGTTTACGCCAGACGTAGAACAGCAACAATGCCAGGGGAATATAGAAAAATAGTACTAATGGATATGCGAATGTCATTTTTTGCCTCCGTCTGTTTCTGCCGGTTTGGTTTCAACAATGAGAGTTTCAGCTTTTTCCAATGCCGCACTGAGCAGATGTTCGTCAGGGTCAAGCCTCGCAAATTTTACCAGATCTGCCGCGGTCATGAATTCACGCAGGAACGGGCGGTGTGGTTCCGGAAGAATGCCGGACGGTTGATTCAATTCATCCAGAAACTCTGAAGTTGTCTGTCGCGGTGCATGGAGATGGAAACGTTTTTCCAGATATTGCCGGACAATGTCGGTAAGCTGGACAAAGCATATTTCCGGTCTGGTTTTGCCGTTACGGAAACTGTTACGCAGTTCCGCCAGTTCCAGCAATGCCGCCGCCCATGGAGTGATGATCTGAGTTGCAGAACTGCGCCGCCGGTATAACCAGAGTATCAACAGCAGCAGCGCGAGTATAATTCCGGTAATCCAATACCATTTCTTCGACGCCATTCCCGGTTCCGGTATTTTTCCTGCAACTTGCAATTCAAAGCTTGATGCATTGTTTAACGGAAGGACATTTAACTCCGGAATCCGGAAATTCATGCCGATGTCAGAGGTATACTCGTTGTAGCGGTTGAATTTTATCTCCAGTTTTCCGGAAGGGATATTCCCGGTACGATAAGGTTTCGCCGTTACGTTCACCCGCCAGAGTGAATATCCCAGTCGCCATCCGGCACGGGCAATAACCGGTTCTGCCGTCATGCATATACCTTTGCCGAGTTCTACCGCAGCTTCGGTCGGCCGGCGGTGCCGTGGGCACTGCAATAGCACGGAAAATGTTACCGGTTCTCCTAGTTGGACATCTCCTGCCGGAAATCTGGTGATACCGTTCACGTCCTGAATCTTGTTATTCTGCTTTACACCGTGCCAGTATAACCAGGCTGCCGCAGTCGTGGCGAGTAACAACATCACCACAAGCGCTATAAGTGAGCGGATAATTATTTTTTTAATACCAGTTTTCATATTCAATTTGCCTTATTTATTCTCTGGCGATAAGGTTCTAACGTCTCCTGCCGCGTGAGTTGAAGAATTTTACGAGCGGTTTGACATAGTCTTCACCGCAACGGATATCAATCATGTCAACATTGGCGCGGTCACATGAACGTTTTATGGTGTCATGCATGGCGGCGGCGGCAGTTTGAAAACTATTCCGCAACCGTTGACTTCTGCCATTGAATGCAACATCGTTACCGTTCTCCGAATCTTCGAGCATTACATTAACACCGCCCGGCCAGCTTAATTCATTCTTGTCTAATATTCTTACCGCGATCAAGTCGTGGCGGTTGTTGACGATTTTTAGCGATTTCTCATAATCAGCATTATCGAGCATATCGCTGATCAGAAATATTACACTGCGTTTGTGCAGTAGTTGCATTGTATTTTTCAATGCCCCGCCAATGTTGGTGCCACGGTGCCGCGGCTCGTAAGCCACCAGTTCACGAATTAATCTGAGACCGCGACTGCGTCCGGAGCGCGGCGGCAGATAAAGTTCTGCATGGTCGGAGAAGAGCATCATACCGACTTTGTCGTTATTTCTGATTGCGCTGAAAGCGAGCAGTGCCGCTGTTTCTACCGCATGTTGACGTTTGGATTTTTCCCCGCTGCCGAATGCACCGGAAGCAGAGATATCAACGAGCAGCACGACGGTTAATTCGCGTTCTTCAACGTATTTCTTGATGTATGCAGTACCCATGCGCGCCGTTACATTCCAATCAATATCACGAACATCGTCTTCACTGGTGTATTCTCTGACTTCGTCAAATTCAATTCCGCGCCCTTTGAATACGCTGTGATAGGCGCCGCCGATAATTTCATCAACGACACGGCGGGTCTTTATCTCAATCTTTCTGACCTGTTTGATTAGTTCTGAAGGCAGCATATTATCACCTCAGTTTCCACTCTTTATTACGGGGTGCGTAATTCATCGAGCGCCATTTTGATAATTGCGTCAGCATCAAGGTTTTCAGCTTCAGCCTCATAGGTGAGGATTATGCGGTGACGCAACACATCAGCGGCAACTTCTTTGACGTCCTGCGGTACAACATAGGCTCGACCTTCCATGAATGCCGCCGCTTTAGCTGCAACGACCATGCAAATCGCCGCTCGCGGTGATGCGCCAAACTGAATATAATTGATTAAATTATTCAATTTTGCTTCTGACTGGCGGTGTGACAATTCGTTGTGCCGTGCCGTCCTTGTGGCGATTACTATATCCAGGACATATTCAATAATTTTTTCATCAATATAAATTTTATCCAGCCACTCACGGGCAATTTCAATATCTCGCAACTGACCTACACAAATGGCATTCAATACAAGATCCGGATGCGCCATCCTTTCAATAATCATGCGCTCCTCATCGCGCTTCGGATAATCAATTTTTAATTTGAACATAAACCGGTCAACCTGCGCTTCCGGTAGCGGATATGTACCCTCCTGTTCAATCGGATTCTGGGTGGCCATTACTAAAAATGGTTTGGGCATGGGGTGCGTTTCCCCGGCAATGGTAACCTGATGTTCCTGCATACATTCCAGTAATGCGCTCTGAACTTTTGCCGGCGCCCGGTTTATTTCGTCCGCAAGCACCAGATTGGCAAAAACCGGTCCGAGTTTGGTGCTGAAAGTATGTTCATCAGCGTTATAAATTCTCGTGCCGATGACGTCGGCCGGCAGCAAGTCCGGCGTGAACTGGATTCTTGAGAATGTTCCCTGTAATGTTTGAGCCAGCGTTTTTACCGCAAGCGTTTTTGCCAGTCCCGGTACACCTTCGAGCAGAACATGACCATTGGCGATAATCGCCATCAGTAAACGGTTGATTAAATGTTCCTGCCCCACCATTACCCGGCCAATTTCAGTTTTCAACGGCGCCAGAAAGCCCGACACTTCTCTGATTTTCGACTGTAACTCTTGTATTTCGTGTTGTTGCATAGTTTTGTCTCCGGTTATTTCAGTTAAAATCTTACAACTTTATGTTACAATAGACAATATGAATCTTTATTTGTTCATTGACAATATCAAAAAATAAAAAAAGAGTGTTTTTATGGGCAATAGAGAAATGGTGTTATTCTCAATTCACCATATCACCCGGTTTGAAACGATAAGTTCCATGGCTGATAATTGCATCAAAGAAGTGAGAATGCCATGCACCTGATGGCGCATGGCATGGTAAAGGGCAGGGTGACTCGGTTATGCTTTGAGCATTGTTAATAACATTTTGAACTGTGTGATCGCTTTTACCGCATGAGGAATATTTGCCGGCATGATAATTATACTGCCTGCCTTCAATGGATTCGGCGTGCCACCGATAATAAATTCGGCCTCGCCGTCAAGCACTTGGACAATCGCATCGAATGGCGCAGAGTGTTCACTTAAATTCTGCCCTTCATCGAATGCAAAAACCGTAACTGTCCCGGATTTATTTTCTGCAATGGTACGACTGACAATGGCGCCAGGCGCGTATTGTACCAATTGGTTTAACTCATGCCCAATACCTTTTTCAACTTTGTTTTTCTGACCGCATGAACATTTCATGATCTTTCTCCCATTTTTTATGATTTAGTTGTTCTGGAACTATTTATACTCTATAAGGTTGAAATTTTTAAATAGACGAGTAGGATTGTGGATTGGATTTTTTCGGTCCGACTGATTGGCGATATGAATATCGCCTGAAGAAGGAACGGAAAAATACGGACACAAGACACACGTCGCAAAGCGGTTGCGATCTTTTGATTTTGGATTCGCACTCTTCGAAACTTTCGATACCACGGTATCGGCAGTCTCTCAG
Organism: uncultured Victivallaceae bacterium; assembly: GCA_964392985.1. GTDB lineage: Bacteria > Verrucomicrobiota > Lentisphaeria > Victivallales > Victivallaceae > CAYMSF01. The sequence goes on from CAYMSF010000012.1 coordinate 45,838, forward strand.
AATACGAACCAATTCTCAAAATCTTCGCAATCTATTTTAAAATTTCAACATTATTGAGTATAATTTGTCCATTAATTCCGACTATTATTTCGTTGAATGGAATATTTTTTCCTGAACCTGCGATTGCTTTCTGCGCCAATCCGGTAATGCCGCTGCAGCACGGTACTTCCATTCTCGCCGCTGTTACGCTGTTGATTGCGTTGTTGCTGATTATCTCTGTAAGTTTTTCCAGATAACTGCCGGTGTCGTCAAGTTTCGGACAGGCAATGATAATTTTTCTTCCGCGTAATAAATCACGTTGAAAGTTTCCATAGCTTACAGCAACACAATCAGCGCACAGTAGCAAGTCCGCACCTTCCCAGTATGGCGCCATAGTTGGAACCAGATGCAGTTGTATCGGCCATTGCTGCAGTTCAGAAGCAGTATCAATCTTTCCGTCCGGTTTATTGTCCGGGCATATTTCACGTTTTATACTCATTGTCTGCATTCCGGGACAACCGCTATGATGTGCCGGTTTATTACTCTGCGCCGCTAATTTATCCAGACGGTTCTTTACAGCTTGTTCATCAAATTCAGCAGCATCTCTTTCTTCAATAGTGATAGCGCCTTGAGGACATTCACCGAGGCATGCGCCAAGACCGTCACAATATATATCCTTTACTAATGCTGCCTTGCCGTCAACCAGTTGAATCGCACCCTCGGCGCAGGCTCCAATGCAGAGTCCGCAACCGTTGCATTTTTCACTATCAATTTTTACTATCTTGCGAATCATAACGCCACCTTTTATTTATTGATTAAATCTTTTAATGTTGTATTTACAAAAAAATCTTTTACTTGTACATTTATTCCCAGAATAAATTTCCCAAGGACACAACCATTGCCGGCACATACTGTCGGGTTCAACAGACAATTACTTTCAGGAAATTCGCCCTCGACTGCTTTATAAATGTCAATCAGACGTATATCTGCCGGTTCGCGCTTCATTTCAAAACCACCGCCGGGTCCGGCAATCGACTTAACCAGTCCTGCTCGAACTAAAGCGCGCATTACTTTCGATAAATGCGCCGCCGAGAACGATAACTTTGCCGCCATAGTGACTGTTGTCGGTCTTGTCCCGGTTCCATTACCGCCAATCAATACGCAGGCGTGTAAACCCAGTGTCAACGCTTCTGATATTTTTAACATATTCTGAGACATCTTTATAACCTGTACTGTTAATTATTGTTGTATTGTAGTACTACAATACCGTGATATTATTAAATATCAATGGCTTTAATAAAAAATAATGAAAAAATATTTTGTTAATGCTTAGGAAGTTATTAAATATGAGAAGATACTCGAGTTTACTGGAATATTATTGGCGGTTGATTTTGTCAAGTTCTTCCCACCGGTGAAAGAGAGTTTCGAGGCAATTTCTTGCGGTGTTCAGTTCCTCATGCAATTGACCGCTTTGCGAGCCGTATCTGGTGAAAAAATCGGGGGAGGCAAAGATACTTTCAATACGGCTGATTTCCGTTTCGGCAGTAATTATTTTACTTTCAATATTTTCCAGTTCCATTTTCTCGCTGAATTTTAATTTGCGGATTTTGTCTGCTGCTGGTGATTCAGTAATTTTGCCTGCCGGTTTAACGGGTTCTTTTTTTGTTACCGGCGAGTTGTTACGGCGACTGAGGTAGTAATCGTAGTCACCGGTGGTGGTAGTAATTTTACCGTCATCCTCGATGGCAATGATATGCGAACAGATGCGGTTGAGGAAATAACGATCATGGCTGACTACCACCAGACAACCGGAGTAGTTTGCCAATGCTTCCTCAAGTAAACGCAATGTTGCCAGGTCAAGGTCATTGGTGGGTTCGTCCAGGATAAGAAAATTACCGCCCTGTTTTAGTATTTTCGCCAACATTAAACGGGCGCGCTCTCCGCCGGAAAGGCGGTCAATGCGGGTATTGATGCGTTCATCGGAGAATAGAAATCGCCGCAAATAGGTCCATACGCTGACTTTGTCACTGCCCACGAAGGTAGTCTGATTGCCTTCGCCGATTTCATCGAATACGGTATTTCCCGGGTTTAATTTAATTCTGCCCTGATCAACATAATTAAATTCGACGGTATCGGCGATTTCGACCTGTCCTGAATCAGGTTTAAGCGAGCCGGTGATGAGTTTGAGCAAACTTGTTTTACCGCTGCCGTTGCGTCCGACTATGCCCACCCGCATTCCCGATTTAAACTCGTAGCTGAATTCGCTGAAAAGGGGTGAACCGGCTTGATATGACAAGGATACATTATTTAAATTGACTATTTTATTGCCCAGGCGACTGGCGGCCGGGATAACAAGGTCAATATCGCGTTCCCGTGCCGGCGCGGTACTGGCCGATATTTCGTCAAAACGTTTTACCCTGCCGAGATTGCGTTTCAATCTGGCTTTAGGTGAACGTCTGACCCATTCCACTTCAGACCGGAGAAACGCCTGACGTTTCGACTCCTGTTCGTCTTCGGCATATTCACGTTCAGCTTTTGCCTCGATAAAATCAGCATAGCTGCCATTATATGAATATAGTTTGCCGTTATTTAATTCAATGATCCGTGTCGCCAGACGGTCGAGAAAATAGCGGTCATGGGTGACGAAAACACAAGTGCCGCGATAACCGATCAGAAAATTCTCAATCCAGATAACCGTATCTGTATCAAGATGGTTAGTTGGTTCATCAAGTAACAACAGATCAGGCTCGCCAACTACTGACTGTGCAAGTGCCACCCTCCGTTTCTCCCCGCCGGAAAGCGAGGTGCAGACACGTTCTCCATCCGGAAGATTCAACCGTTCCATGACCGTGCAGATTTTATGATCAAGGTTCCAGGCATTGAAGCGTTTAATTTCAGTTTCCACCCTGGCGTGTTCCGCTGAATGCGGAGGGACCGCATCGTAACGGGCAAGCAGTCCTTCAAAATAATTGAGACCGGCCTTAATATTGGCATAAACCGATAATTCTTCATTAATTGAGAATTCCTGCGGCATAAATGCCACCCGAAGGTCTCTGGCAAAAGCAACTTTACCTTGCCCGGGTTGTTCAATTCCAGTCAATATACGCAGTAACGTTGATTTGCCGGAACCGTTACGTCCGACCAGACCGACGCGTTCGCCTTCATGTACCGACAATGCGGTATCATTGAGCAAACATTGACTGCCAATATTCAATGTCAGGCCTTCGCCGGCAAATATCACCTTAACTGCTTCCGCCATTATTTATCCTTAAAATTTCAACATTATATAGTTTATTATTTACTTGAAGTGTATTATGATGCAATATTCAGACAGGTGGCAATATTCAATCAGTTTCCGGTTTTAATTTTTCTTCATTGCCTTGCAGCAGTATGTCAACCGGAGTGAGATATTTTTTTTTGTTATTGCAATCTTTGCAACTGGGTACAACATTACCGCGTGAACTCTTGCCACCGCGGACAATCGGAACGACATGATCCATTGTCAGTTCTGATACCGTGAATTTCTGATGGCAATAATGACAAATCCCTTTGGCAAGGATATTTTTCCACCACGTTGTCTGCCGTAAATCTCTGGCTTTCTGTTTTTCCATGGCAACGTGCCTGGGGTCTTTTTGAATTTCAATCCATTCATCCATAATTCAGTATCTGTTCAGGTTGGCCGGAGTACACAATCTATTTTTTGTCCGGAGTGCACAACAATACCATTTTTTATGGTCATTGTCAAGTTGCTATCTGAGAATCTTTACCACGGTTTCAGCATATTAACCTATTTGCGTCATAAGTTATGTTATATCAACTATGGAATATCAATACACGTCCTTTCCCTGCTTGATTTTTCTTTACTTTATCCAGAAATATAAATTTTGCGGACATTCGTAAAAATTCAAAAGTCAAAGAACTTCTTCCCGAAAATAAGGCTATATAACAATACTTAAATTAAATATTTCATCTGTTTCCATCAATCAGGAATATTTTGCCGTCTACAAATTTGTTATATAAATGCGCTTACAAAAATGTAGTATGCGGTATGCGCAGTTACAATTTTGTCAGTTTATTTGCCGGTGCGATTTTGTTAAAAAATATGTAAGTATTTTATGATTAATGAATTGCAAATATTGTATAAAAGTTGGCATGTTCTCTGCTTTAAAGAAAACAAATATATAACGTGAAAGGTGATAGTGGGATCCGGAACTGTTGCAGTGATGTTTGTGACAGTTGTTAAATGCGGTGCATTTGTAGATGCCACGGTTGCCTGAAAGGTGTTGAAATATGCGACAACAAAAATTGTTATAACGTGGATGTTTATTTGTTCTATTGAGTAGTTATAAAAAATAAGGAAAAAGAAGATACTATGAAAAAAATAATTAAATTTACGAGGTATTTGTTGTTGTCGGCCATATTTATGTTGCCGGCGTTAGTTTTGGGCGCAGATGCACCAGTTGCAGCAGCTCCGGCAGCCGCGCCTGCGGTTCCTGTTGTTGCTGCGGCTGCTGCAGCGGTATCAAAAATCAGTGCTGGCGATACTGGCTGGGTTTTAATATGTACCGCGCTTGTGATGTTGATGACCGTGCCCGGTCTGGCATTTTTCTACTGCGGTTTAGTCCGCAAGAAGAATGTATTATCGGTGTTAATGCAGTGTTTTGCAATTATGTGTCTGGTCAGTGTGCATTGGGTAGTTATCGGTTATAGTCTCTCCTTTGGTCCCGATGTCGGCGGCAAAGGTTTGATTGGCAGTCTGGAATGGGCGTTTTTGAACGGTGTCGGATTGGAACCGCATGATTTTTATGCGACGACTGTGCCACATCAGGCGTTCATGATATTCCAGGCGATGTTTGCTGTTATTACTCCGGCGTTGATTATCGGCGCGTTTGCAGAGCGGATGAAATTTATCAGTTTTTGTGTATTCACGCTGTTGTGGTCAACATTTGTTTATTGTCCACTGGCACACTGGGTGTGGGCGAATGGCGGTGCACTTGGAACAGCTGGCGGTATTGGCGCGCTGGACTTTGCCGGTGGTACTGTCGTACATATTAATGCCGGTATGGCGGCGCTTGCCGCGGTTATTATTCTGGGTAAACGCAAAGGTTATCCGGAAAAAATTTCTCCGCCGCATAATCTGCCGTTCGTAGCGCTTGGCGCGGGCTTGTTGTGGTTTGGCTGGTTCGGATTTAATGCAGGAAGCGCGTTAAGTGCCAATGGTTTGGCAGTAAGTGCATTTGTAATGACACATATTGGTGCGGCAGTGGCTGGAATCACCTGGGCGGTGATGGACTTGATATTCAATCGCCGTCCGACGGTTCTGGGTATTCTTACCGGAGCAGTAGCAGGTTTGGTAGCAATTACACCGGCATGCGGATTTGTCAATCTGTTTGGATCGTTCGGAGTTGGCATTGGCGCCGGCGTGATATGTTATGCCTCAGTTGCATTCCTCAAGCCGAAATTCCACTATGATGATTCGCTGGATGCGTTTGGCGTGCATGGTATCGGTGGTATCTGGGGAGCCTTGGCTACTGGATTATTCGCGACTAGTTCGGTTAATTCGGCCGGAGCCAATGGTCTCTTCTATGGTAATCCTGGTTTGTTCATGATTCAGTTCAAGGCGGTTGTAATCACTATGGTATTTTCCTTTGTCGCCTCATTGATACTGTTAAAGGTAGTTGATAAAGTGATGGGCTTAAGTGTTTCTGACCATGAAGAACGCATTGGTTTGGATTTGAGTGAACATAGAGAAGCCGCATATACATTAATTGACTAAATCATAAGTAAGGAGTCAGATCATGAAATATATAATTGCAGTTATCCAGCCCGACCGTCTTGATGACGTGTTGGAAAAGCTGGAAGAGAAGGAGATTCACCTGGTGACCGTAACCAGTGTCATGGGACGCGGACGGCAGAAGGGTATCGCCGCAGTTTACCGCAGTCATACCGAAGCGGGAAGCCTGTTGAAGAAGACTAAACTGGAAATCGGGGTGAACGATGAGTTCGTTGCCCCGGCAGTAGAGGCAATCATAAAAGGCGCTCAGACTGGCGAGATCGGTGACGGCAAAATCTTCGTAATGGATATGGAGAGTTGCATTCGCATCCGTACCAGAGAAAAGGGCAATACCGCAATAGGATAATATTAAAACCATTCCCGGTCTGTTGAAAAACGACCGGGAATATATTTAAAGAACTGGAACAAATAACCGGTTGTTTTTTCAGAGTATCTGGCATTGCCAGGATAAGGAAAAAAAGCAGGTTGTTGTGTGCCAGTTCTTTCTTGTATTTAAAAAACATAACACTGGAGGATTTGAAATGCTGTACAGAGAATGGGTCTTATTGAGAGGCGCAAACGATGCGTTCGTGGAATCGGATGGAAGTTGTTTAATACCGCAATGTCAACAAATTCAATAATAACCACATCAATTAAGGGGATTGAAATGAAAAAAGTGATAATCGAATATAAAATGCTGCTGCCGGCTTTTTTATTTATCATTTGTGCTTTCATGTTTTTTGCGCGAGAACCTGGAACGTCTTCAACAATAACAGCATCAATGCAACTGCCGGCGGCAGCTCAAACCGCCGCGGCTCCGGTTTCTAAAATTAATTCCGGAGATACAGCCTGGGTGATGGTGGCGACAGCAATGGTAATGCTCATGACCGTTCCCGGTCTGGCTTTTTTCTATTGCGGTCTGGTGAGAAGGAAAAATGTATTATCCATTCTCATGCAGTGTTTTGCGATATTGTGTATTTTGAGTCTGCATTGGGTTATCATTGGTTACAGTCTGGCATTTGGACCTGACCTTTGCGGCAAGGGATTGATCGGGGGCCTGGAATGGGCATTTCTTGAAGGCGTGGGATTAGAACCGCATAATTTTTACGCGACAACTATTCCGCATCAGGTTTTCATGATGTTTCAGGCGATGTTTGCGGTAATCACTCCGGCGCTGATTATCGGTGCTTTTGCCGAAAGAATAAAATTTTCCAGTCTTTGCGTGTTTACATTGTTATGGGCGACATGTGTTTATGATCCGTTAGCGCACTGGGTTTGGGCTGATGGCGGTTTTCTCGGTACATCCGGCGGTATGGGAGTATTGGACTTCGCTGGCGGGACGGTCATTGAAATCAATTCCGGCATGGCATCACTGGCGGCTGCCCTTATTGTAGGCAAAAGGAAAGGTTATCCGGATAAAATATCGCCACCGCATAATCTGCCATTTGCGGTTCTCGGCGCCGGACTGCTGTGGTTCGGCTGGTTTGGATTCAATGCCGGCAGTGCATTGGCCGCAAACAGTGTTGCCGCAAATGCATTTGTGACAACTCATATTGCCGGTGCGACTGCGGCTATTGTCTGGGGGATTATGGATTGTATTTATAACAAACGCCCGACGGTTCTTGGTATTATAACTGGCGCAGTTGCAGGGTTGGTAGCGATTACACCGGCTTGCGGGTTTGTTAATTTGCGCGGTGCGATTGGTGTTGGTATCGGCGCCGGAGTATTATGTTATCCCGTCGTGGCATTTATTAAACCGAGATTTAACTATGACGATTCACTGGATGTCTTCGGTGTTCATGGTATTGGCGGAATCTGGGGTATAATTGCAACCGGTCTTTATGCGACAACCACGGTCAACAGTTCCGCCGCCAATGGATTGTTTTACGGCAATCCGGCGCAGTTGTTGATTCAATGCAAGGCCGCGGCGATTACGATTGTTTTTTCGTTCGTTGCATCGTATATTCTATTGAAAGTGGTAGATTTGGTCATGGGTTTGCGGGTTACTGATCATGAAGAACGCGTTGGCCTGGATTTGAGTGAACACCGCGAAGCGGCATATACGTTAATAGACTAAAAAGGAGTCTGATTATGAAATATATTATTGCAGTTATTCAACCTGACCGTCTTGATGATGTGTTACAGAATCTCGAAGATAAAGAGATTCATCTGGTAACAGTTTCCAGCGTTATGGGACGCGGACGGCAGAAAGGCATCGCCGCCGTTTACCGCAGTCATACAGAAGCCGGCAGTTTATTGAAGAAAACAAAACTAGAAATAGCCGTGAATGATGATTTTGTGGAACTGGCAGTTGAAGCTATTGTCACCGGTGCCCGTACCGGCGAGGTCGGCGATGGTAAAATATTCATCATGGATTTGGAAAGTTGCATACGCATCCGTACAAAGGAGACCGGCAATACTGCCATCGGTTGAGGCTTATACGATAATCCCGCATTTAGATGCGGGATTATAGTTATCAAACATTATAGTTGATTACATCAGTTTAAATCGCGGCAAATCCTGAACATCAACAAAGCCGGCAACTTGACCGGAGGGTGAAACTACTACGATAGAGTTGATGCGGCGGTCTTCAATGATTTTAAGCGCTTCAACGGCGAGGTGTTCGGCGCTGACAGTAGCGGGTTTTGTCGTCATTACTGCGGCAATTGGCTGGTTGATTATATTGATGTCTTTTTCAGCGCGACGGCGGAAGTCGCCGTCAGTGAAAATACCGAGAAGTTTATTGTTATCATCAACGATAATAGCGCAACCGCAGCGGGTATGAGTCATCTTCAACAATGCATCTTTAACGGTTGAATCAGGCTTTACAATTGCGAGCCTATCGCCTGAACGCATAATGTCTGCAACGGTCATCGTAACTGCTCTGCCGATTGCTCCGCCAGGATGGAGCCGGCCATAATCCTCCCGCGTGAAACCGCGGCAATCCAGCAGAACCAATGCCAGTGCGTCACCAAGTGCCAGTAAAGCTGTGGTAGTAGTTGTCGGGGCAAGATTGAATGGGCATGCCTCTTTGGGCACTGTCATTTTTACTACCAGATTGCTGAGTTTTGCCAAACTTGATTCAGCAGAACCGGTAATTGCCACAATTTCCATGCCGAGCCTTCTTGCCGGACTCAAAATTGAAAGCAATTCATCGGTTTCACCACTGTAACTGAGTGCGAGCAACAGATCATTTTTCTGCATTATTCCCAGATCGCCATGCAGCGCTTCCACCGGATGCATGAAAACTGCCGGGGAACCAACACTCGATAGTGTCGCTGCGATTTTTTTGCCGATGTAGCCACTTTTTCCGACACCGGTGATGACAATTTTTCCGCCGTTGTCTAAAGTTTTGATACAATTTTCAACCATTTTTTCGAAATCTTGACCAAGTTGGTCACGGACAGCTTTGAGGCCGTCAATTTCGATATCGAAAACAGATTGTGCTTTTTGAATTATTTTGCTCATCTTCTCGTTTTTCCTGTGTTTGTATGGTTATATTGGTTAGGCCATACGGTATGGCAACAGTGTTTTTAATTTTACTATTTCATCTTCGCTTACCGATACATCGGCTTCTAGATTATCATTATCAATCTGGTACATAAATTCACGGCATCGACCGCATGGAGGATATATCTTTCCCCCAACGCCGACTGCAACAATTTTTAAAACTCTGGATTCTTCATTGGCAATCATTTGTGCGATAGCCGAGTGTTCAGCACAAGATCCCATGCCGCAACGGGTGTCAATACAGACTCCGGTGTAAACGTTACCTTTATCTGTCAATAATGCACTGGCGACTGACGCAACATGGCAATTTATTGACAATTGCCGTGGTTTGACTTTATCTTGAGCAATTTTTTTCAATTCTGCAAAAGTCATCAAAACTCCCCGCACGTTTAATGACAACAATTATGTCAAATACGGCATGACCGGATGTCGGTAACAATTATTCCCCTGGCGCCGGTTTGATGCAGTTTATCCATAATATGATTACTTTGTTTCCGTAAAATCATTGCCTTAACCGCTACCCAGTCCGGATTACTTAGCGGTGAAATGGTTGGTGATTCAATGCCCGGGGTAATCCAGCATACTGTTTCCAGATGCTTTCTTTCAATATCATATTCAATCATGGCATAAGAGCGGGCGACGAGAATTCCTTTAACTCGTCCAAGTATGGTCTTTATCGCCGGTATTTCAGCACTTTCCTGGTCATGTGCGACAAGTACTGCCTCTGATTGCATGATTGGTGTGCCGACCAGTTTTAATCCAGCCTCTTTTATGGTGTTGCCTGATTCAACGACATCAGCGATAACATCGGCGACCCCGAGTTGGATGGAAATCTCAACAGCTCCATCAAGTTTAATGATTTTTGCCTGAATATTGCGCTTATTCAAATCATCTTCAACAATGGCAGGGTATGAGGTGGCAATGCGCAAACCGCCGAAATGTTCAGGGACCAGTTCTGAATTGGCCGGAACAGCATAAAAGAACGAGGAATGACCGAAATTCAACGGCAGAATTTCCTTGACCGTTGAACCACTGTCTAATGCCAGATCTCTTCCGGTAATACCGAGCGGTAAAGTACCGTTACCGACATATACCGCAATGTCACGCGGACGTAGAAAAATAAATTCTATCTGGTTGTTTTTATCGGTGACGATAAGCTCTCTACCGGAGCGGGTGCATTTGTAGCCTGCCTCTTTAAGCAGTTCTACCGCACCTTCTGACAGTGCGCCTTTATTTGGAATCGCGATTTGCAACATAATACTGTTCCTGATTGCTATAAATGCTTATAAATGTCTTCAAGTTCAAGCTCACAAGCGAGCATCATGACCTGAAGGTGGTAGATTAATTGGGAAATTTCTTCAGCCGTTTTATCTTTACCCTCGTATTCAGCTGCCATCCATACTTCTCCGGCTTCTTCGATTATTTTTTTGCCAATGGTGTGTTTGCCGGCACGCAAAGCTTTCACCGTACCTGATGCCGGATCCTGGTTGGCTGCTTTGGTTTTCAGTTCAGCAAACAATTCTTCAAAGGTTTTCATTCGTGCTTTCCCGTTCTCTGATAATTTGCGTTCAGATTATTGCTGCGGTTGCTTTCAGCCACGATTCCTTCATCATGGCATGACCGGCGGGAGAGGGATGAACTCCATCCAATGCCCAGTATTCTGCCGGTGCGCGCTTCAGCGCGTTATTAAAATCAGTCTGGCATGGTACTAGAATAGTACTGTAATCCTTGGCAAGTTTCCTGACAATAGTGGTGCGTTCTGACATTTCTGTAATCCAGTCAGCGGTGACCACACCGCAGGAGAGAACAAACGGCTCGCATAACACAATTTTGCATTCCGGTACGGCTTTGCGGGTCCAGTCCAACAGCATCCGGTAGAATTGTTCAAATCGGTCAATTTCAACACCGTTTTTACTGCCGAATTCATGCCAGGTATCATTGACGCCGATAAGGATACTGAGAATTGACGGATTTAAATTAATCATATCAATTTTCCATCTGGCATAAAGGTCGACAACACGATTACCGCTGATGCCGCGGTTATAGACGTTAATATTATTTTCCGGTTTTTTATAGAGTAATTCCGCCGCAATAAGCGCAACATAACCGCTGCCAAGTCCGTTATTGAACACTGCCGGTTCTCTGCTTCTGCCGCAGTCGGTGATGGAGTCTCCCTGGAAAACAATAACCTGCTCTTGCATTGCCCTGATTCCCTATATAAGTTGAATATTTTGCCTTTGTAATGCTTTGGTTTACTTTCGATAATATAGCCTGTGAAAGACGAAAGCACAAGACGTTCCGGCGAATTTCACGCCGATAAAAAGGTCTTTTGCATTTAGTAATGATTTCTGTTGTCTGAGGCTATGGACATCACATTTTTACATTGAAATTTCCGTTAATCGAAAAAAAGTTATTAAATTTATGAGGAATGGAGTTGAAAAAAATCAAAAATGGTAGAATTTTAACTTGAGTTTTTTTCAGATTAAAATGTTTTAAAGATATAATGGAGGCATTCAATGCTGTCAGTTGCCAGTTTGAATTTTTTAAAAGATCTTATGAATTGTTCTGGTCCATCTGGATTTGAAGAAGAAACCGCCGGGGTATTTAGAAAATATTTGCAGGGTTTTTGCGCCAAAGTCACAACAGACGTCATGGGTAATACGGCTGGGATAATCAATCCGGGCGGCGCTTTCCGGGTGATGCTGGCGGGGCATTATGATGAAATTGGATTTCAGGCAGTCTATATTTCGGAAGAGGGCATGATTTATTTTCGTGCGAATGGCGGGATTGACAAGCTCACGGTGCCTGGTACTGAGGTGGATATACTGACTGCGAAGGGCAGAATCCCCGGAGTTATCGGAAAAAAACCAATTCATCTGCTTTCACCGAAAGAGCGTGAAACTCCGTCGGAATTGACCGACTTGTGGATTGATATTGGCGCTGAAAATAAAAAAGAAGCGGCGAAGTTTGTTGCAATCGGTGATCCTATCGCGGTTCGCAGTAACTTCCAGCGACTGGGAAAAAATCGTATCAAATCCAAAGGAATGGATGATAAAATCGGCGCTTTTGTTGTTGCTGAAACATTACGCAATTTGAGTAAACGTAAAATAAAAGTTGAGGTTCATGGTGTCGGCACGGTACAGGAGGAGCTCGGATTAAGGGGAGCGGTAACGAGTTCATTTGGTATTGATCCGAAAGTTGGTTTTGCTGTTGATGTCGGTTTTGCCACTGATATCCCTGACATTGCTAAAAAAATTCTTGGCGAAATAAAACTTGGCAATGGTCCGGAACTGAACCGCAATGCCGATAATAACTCAGTATTAGGACGGACATTACGTAAAATCGCCACAAAACATAAGATTAAATATCAGGAAACTGCTTCGCATCGTGCTTCAGGCGGTACTGATACCGCGCAAATGCAACTTACCCGCTCCGGAGTGGCGACGGCATTAATCAGCATCCCCAATCGTTATATGCATTCTCCGGTGGAAATCTGTGACTTGCGCGATGTTGAAGGCGCCGTTGAGCTTTTGACGGAAACGATAGCTTCATTTACCGGTAAAGAAAATTTTATTCCCGGAATAAACTAAATGGTACAGGCAAAAGATAGTAAATCTGACGGTAAAGTGAACTTTTTTCTTATCAGCGGCAATGATGAATTTGCCATGAAAGAAAAATCGCGTGAAATCATCGCTTCATTATGCGGTGATAATCTTGAGAACAGTGAGGATCTGGAAATCATCGCCGGTGATCATGAGAGTATGAAGGCAGAAGAGATTCTTGCGGCATTGCTTAATGCGCTTCGTACTCCGCCTTTTCTCTGCCCTGAAAAAAAGATTTGGTTACGACATTTTATTCATTTTGAAAAGGCATTTTCCTCGGAAAGCGGCAATGTGGCTGATGAACTTACTGCTTTCATAAAAAGTGGGTTGCCTCCGGATGTTACTCTGGTAATTGACGGCGCTGAACTTGATCAACGCAAGTCTTTTTTTAAGGCATGCAAGACGGCTGGTGCAGAAATCCATTATTTCCGCAAAGCGGACATCACTTCCAAAGATTATTCTCGCGGTCAAAGTGAACGCATTGAAGAAATTTGTGCCAAAGCAAAGAAACATATTGATCAGGCCGCGCTGAATTATTTGGTTGAAACTATCGGCAGCGACAGCGGACGGATGAAAACTGAGCTTGATAAACTCTGTTGTTATGTCGGCAAACAGGACAACATTACATTTGCAGACTGCAAGGCAGTCTGCAGTCGCACTCCAGAAGCTATGGGATGGGAATTTTCAAACCGCATGATTGACCGGGATGTTCCCGGAGCTATCGGCATTATCGGTGATTTGCTCGAGCAGATGAGGAATCAACGCGGTGGCGGCAATCAAGAGTTGGCTGTTTTGTTTAACAGTATCAAGGGCGTGCAGGAATTGGTAATGACTAAGTGTGCCATGGATGAATTGAATGTGCCGCGCAACATCGGGAAATCATTTTTTTATTCGTTGCCGCCGGAATTTAAAGAAAAATATCCTAAAAATATGCTTGTGACGGCTAACCCGTTCCGGGCTTACAAGATGTGTGAAAGCTCGATGAGTTTCACTGACCTGGAACTGACTGAAGCGATGGAAGCATTGCTGGAAGCCAACCGTAAATTGGTTTCCGGTGGCGGTGATGCCAGAATTATTCTTGAAAATCTGGCGTTGAAAATTGCCGGCAGAGGCTCTCGCGCACGAAAACAGTAAAGTAACCACATGGAAATATATTTATGACAACTATCAGACAGAAAATTTATGAAAGTATTGCCGTCAATGAACCTATTGCCCGTTGCCAGCTTGGTATGAAATGCGGTATCCGGTTGGCAACCATCACTGAGGAAATCAGAAAGTTGATTGAAGATCAACTGGTGGTTGAATCAGGAACGCTTGTTTCAACCGGCGGCAGAAAGCCGGTATTGCTGCGAATAAACCGCAAAGCTTTAATGTTGATTGCAGTCCGGGCAGCTCGTGACAATATCAAGTGCGGTCTGTTTGATGGTTGCATGGATAAAAAATATGAATACTCCGCCAAAATTCCGGCACGGCCTGACAATCACATGCTGTTGCGCGAAATCGAACAGGCAATTAATGTGACAATTGCCAATGCCGGTTATTTGAATATTGATATTGCCGGAATCGGTGTCAGTTTTCCCGGAGTGGTGGATTATGTCAATGGTATTTTTATTGAATCTGCCAGTTTTCCCGGTCCGCATCATGTCCGCGTCAAGGATTTCCTGCTGAACCAGTTTCAGGTACCTGTAGCGGTCGACCATGATGCCGCCGGAATTACCATGGCTGAATATTATCTTGCCGGTTCTGCGCCGCATTGCCGTAACATGGGCGTCCTGTTTATTGACAAAGGCATCGGCAGCAGATTTGTAATTGACGGTAAATTATTTCGCGGCGCCGGGAATACAGCAGGCGAATTCGGACATCTTTCTCTTGACAGTAACGGACCTGAATGTTACTGTGGCAATCATGGTTGTTTTGAACAGCTGGCCGGTATTAATGCTATTGAAAAACGCGCCGGAAAACCTTTTGGACAGATTATTGCCGCGGCTGCGTCAAGGGACAGTCAGACGCTCAAGATGTTTGCCGAGGTCGGCGCTTACGTTGGCGAAGCTATTGTCAATATTTTTCAATTGATGGATATTGAGCATATCGTTATTAACGGACGGATTGCTGAAGCCGCACCATATTTATTAAAGGCAATGGAATCGCGTTTGCATACCGGCAGTAAGTTCCGCAGTTTAACACCACAGATGGTTTCTTTCAGCCGTTTAGGTGCACAAGTTGACCTGCTGGGGCCGGCTTTTGCTGTAGCTATCGAGGCATATCGTAATTTTGGAATTGACATTATACCTGTGACCGCCAATTATAAGAAATCTGAAATGATACCGCCAGGCATGGTTTAAAGGCGTTAATAATTTACAAAAAGGTGAACGATTTCAGATAACTAAGGTTGATTTTGTCGTTTTCCCAGTTATTTTCTGTCGTCTGATGTTGACTCGATGTTTTTATGCAATAATTTTGCGTTGAGCAAAACAATTCCGGTACGGTTCGGGAATATTACAGGTTTGTGCGCGATGCGATTTCACGGGCGCTCTTTATTTCGTTTTTTTAGTGACTGTTAAATTTGAGTTATGCAATAATTTTTCAAATAAAAGGATTTGATTATGCAGCAAAGATTGAATGTTCCGCCGGATAATCATGTAAAAGTACTTGACGGGCAGGGGTGGGTTGGACTGATTGACCACCTGGGCAATGAAACGACGATTGTCAATGCCGCCAGAGTCTCTTTCGGAAAACTCAAAAGCTCCATGGATGATAAAGACATTGTCTTGCTGGATTACCTGATTGAAAACCGTCATACCAGTCCTTTAGAACATGTGGTGTTTACTTTCAGCGTGCATTGCCCGCTGTTTGTCCGGGGGCAGTGGCACCGGCACCGTACCTGGAGTTACAATGAAATTTCACGACGTTATACTGAAATAGATATGGAATTTTACACTCCGCCGGTTGTCCGGGCTCAGGCCGTATCTAACCGTCAGGCTTCAGTGGTTGATCCTGCCATTAACCGTCCGGACTTGAAGGATAAAATAACGGCGCATAATCAAAAATCTTTGGAATTTTATGAGGAATTACTTGCCGCCGGTGTCTGTCGCGAACAGGCGCGCGGTGTTTTGCCGCAGAATATGATGGTTACTTTCTGGGGTACCGTAGATTTGGGTAATCTGTTGCATTTTCTGGAATTGCGTGACAGTGAACATGCCCAATGGGAGATTCGCGAATATGCCATTGCAATAAAGCAGCTGATTAAGCCTTTTATCCCGAATGTAGCCAGATACTTTGCCTCAAAAGGGCAGGTATGGTAAATTTATTTGGAATAAGATGAAGACTATCCCCCGTATTGCTTTGACTATGGGTGATCCTTCCGGAATCGGACCGGAGATTGCTGTGCGTGTCGCTCAACTTCCGGAATTTTACGCCGAGGCCGAAATTATTATTTACGGTTGTCCCGAAATTATCAATGCCGCCTTAAAAAAATATGGTTCAGATAGGCCGCTTGAAATTTTTGCAACCGGCAACCTTACCATGGATGCGGTCGCAATCGGCAGAAATTCACCTGAATGCGGTTTGGCGGCAATGAATGCCGTTATCGCGGCTGCCAGTGCGGCTCTGGAAGGTCGGGTTGACGCGATTGTAACTGCACCGATGAATAAAGCATCAGTAAATCTGGCTGGCATTAATTTCACCGGCCACACTGAGTTGATTGCAGAACTTTGCGGATGCAAAAGTTATGCCATGATGCAATCTGATGGACAATTGCGGGTAGCTTTTGTCACCACCCACATTCCGCTTGTTGACGTCAGCAGAATTATTACCACTGAACGTATTATTGAAGTTACCAAACTGTTGCATGCGGCTGTGATTGCGGAGGGTATTACTGTACCGCGTCTGGCAGTTGCGGCAATCAACCCTCATGCCGGCGAAAATGGTTTTATGGGCGCTGAAGATGAAAAAATCGTCAAACCGGCAATTAAATCTTTACAGGAACAAGGGATTTGCATCGAAGGCCCATTCCCGCCGGACACGCTCTTCATTGAATCAGTCAGAAATCGTTTTGACGGAATTATTTCAATGTATCATGACCAGGGGCATATTCCGTTTAAAATGCTGGCCTTTGACCGTGGAGTGAATTCAACATTGGGTCTGCCAATTATCCGGACCAGTGTTGACCATGGCACGGCGTTTGAAATCGCCTGGCAGGGCAGGGCAGATATCGGCAGTATGACCGCCGCATTGCGACTGGCCATTGCCAGAGCAGGATTTCAGCGGAGAAAAAATGAGCAGTAAATCTCCGATATCTTTTCTGCAGACAATATTGTTTATTCTCGCCGGAGTGTTCACTATCATCGCCATTACTTTTGTCTGGAATGAACTGGTGGCACGATTTGAAAACCCGTCAATGGTTATGGTAATATTTGTTTTTTTCTTCTCGTTATGGGCGGCTGGCGGTGCGATGCTGGTTCCCCGCGGCGTAAGTCGTGAATCAAGAGAATTAATGTTGTCCTGTGCGTTGATGTTACTGCCTGCGACAGCGTTGATTTCGGTGATTTCCGCGATGTTTTTCCCGATTCCTCAGCGATGGGTCGGAGACATGACCGGGATTGTTGCCGGGGTGGGATTTGCCACATTGTGGATTGGAATTGTTTCAGGAATGGTTACCGGATTGCTGTTCACTCTGAATCAAACGGAAAGATTGAGGCGGGAGTTTGCCGGTGGTTTAGGTTTAATTGCCGGCAGCATGATATTTCTTGCCCCGTCATTGCGTTGGCAGCCACCGCCGGCATATCTTGCCATCGCAGGTATATCCATTATTTTTATGGCCGTAATCGGACGAGACCGGACGATTGATTCAAGTTATTACCGGCAGCGGTTGTGGATAATTGCAGCTGTTGCCATGCTTATTAGTGCCGGTGGTGTTTATGCCACTCAGGAAATGAACCGGATTTACTGGACGAATGTCATGCCGGGCTGGAATTTTCAAGGTCAAATCAATACCAGTAACGGCAGGCTTAATGTTCTTAAACGTCAACCGGAAAAACAAAACAGTGTTTCCGAAATAACGGTTTTTCGTAACAATATTCCCGTTGGACATTATCCGAAAGATTCGGAAAAATATATTGCTGCCATGTTGCCGTTGGCCTTGCAGTCTGACACCACGAATCTAAAGGTTTTAATTTTTGACTCACCGTTTTCTTTTGTATCGCAAGCCCTGCAAAATTTGCCGTTTATTGAAGAAATTGTCCAGATTTCCCCGTCTGCCACGTTGAATGATTATGCTGTTGCCGCAGGGTATTGGGATGAACCCAGATACTACTGTTTGAAAGCCATCGATCCCATTGAGTTTTTGCGACAGAGTCAACATAAATTTGACATTATCATCATACTTGAACCAATTATAACCGGAGAGTTGATTACTGAACGTTTTTGCGGTTTGTTGCTGGAACGGCTGAACAGCAATGGCGTTCTGGCGGTGCCATCGGTACAACTTAACAACTTTGCTCCTCTTTCTACTCAAACGCTGGCAAAACATTTCAAACACAAAGTTGTCATGCCTGGCTGTCGACAGTTACAAATATGGGGTAATGGCAATGTTACCGGCAATATAGAGGAACTGGAAAAACGTTTAGTCCGGCTTTCTGCGCCTGTGATGCAGGTACCGGTGGGAATTTTATCCACAATATATTCTATCACGGATGAACCTCCCGCTGTCGAGGGTGTTTTATGTGATAATGATGTCTTTGCCGGCGTTAATTCTCAAGAGGTTGCCATGCCGCAATTATCATTGGTGTTGTCTTTACTGGTCTGTATTCTGTTATATGTGATCATAAGGTTTTTTCTGACTAGAATTGGCAATTACGGCGTAGGTTTCGGTTCGTTTGAAAATGGTTTTTTTGCTGTCGGAGTATTACTGTTATTGATGATTGCAGCCCATCATGCCTATGGAACTATCGGTCAGATTGTACCGCTACTGCTCGGAATGCTGGGATGGATGGTATTTGGCAAGACCTTGTTCCCGGTGCCGTACAGTAAAATAATTACCGCGGCCTTGTCGTGTTTGTGCCCATTGCTGTTTTTCTTCAATAATAACGATTATTTTCAATATTTACTGCCAATTACAGTAATTGTTCTGGCGGTTTCTGCCGGTCTGGTTGAAGAATTGCTTACACGAAGAATAACCTCCATGCCCGGAGAAAGATTGCCGGTATTACGTTGCGTCGGCTGTGCCTGTGGCACAATATTTTTTACTTTGATTATCTTATCCGGCGGCGGAATTATAGTTTGTATTATTCTCTTGCTGTTGTTTCGTCTGCCGTTGTTATTCTCGGTAATGCCTTTTGATTCCCGCCGTTCTTTATAGAATATAAAACCGCCATGGGTTTTATAATGCAATCGCTGCATTATATTTATTGATTTTCGGGCGGTTCCTCAAACAGAATCACCGGTTTCGCAGCCATATTCAGCAATATCAGTTTCAGCGTGAAAAGCAGATAGATAGTCAATGTAATCAGTGCGGCGGCAAATAACAGAATGCTGAAAGAACGGTAAAGGTTTATTTTAGAAGTGAAATCTCCGGCGTTTATCTGCTTACGCAACAACATCCGGTATTGGCAGTCAAGAAATGGCTTCAAAGGAGAAATAATTTTAATTTGCAGGACATATCTGTCCGGTGGCAGTGAACAGATGGAATCAATGTCAAGAATCTTTTTATTGGTGATTTCAGCCCCGGAATCAGTGAATTGCCCATAATATACGCATGAATAGATACTTTTTCCGGCAATGTCGGTAACCTTCAGTTCGTATAGGAGATTCCGCAATATTTTATTCAGCGGCAAGCCATTAATCTGTTCAGAACTGATTTCCAATGCCAGAATAGCGATTGATCGCCTCATCTCCGGCTTGATTTCCAGAAGCGAAAGGTAACATCCAGTCTGTTCCGGATTGATATTCAATACGGTTGGTTTTAGATTGCGTAAGTAAGTGTAACTGGAGTATTCACTACGAAATTTAGAAAAGAAAACTGCTCCAAGAGTACCCAGCAACAGGAAAATAATCAAGAAGGAAATGTTTTGACGGAGTATATATAAAAATCCAACCTTTGAGGGATTTTTTTTCACTTTGTTTCCGGTTAAGATATCAGACGGGAAATTATTCATCGCCGGTTTCAATGGGTTTAATGTATTCGATTTCGGATTTGCTATATTCAACTTTTACACCCGGCTCCGGTCCGAAAAATATCTTTTCAGCATTTTCTGCATAGAGTAAACCCAGTGATGATTTGCCACTCTTAAGTTTAAGTTCCGCATTTGCAACCCATAATGTGATGTTTTTCGGACGGGCAATCTGTCCCTTGATTACTGTTACGTTAACGACAGTGCTGTCCGGTACTGCACGTTTGTGTGCGGCGGTGATTTCATATTTGCCGGCGTTAAGACCGCGAATCTGGAATATTCGCGATATCATCGGATTTTCGCCTTTCTGTGTCACTCCATAAGATTTGCCATTTACATATATAGTAGTGCCGGGAGGATTTACCACTATGTCGATACCGCCGGTATTTTTACTTAAAACAAATTCAGCCGCCGATTTTTGTCCCGGGGTGATGACAATTTCTTTAAATACCTGATCATACAGATTCTTTTCCAGACGGATGGTATATTTCCCGGCAGGGAGAGTTTTTAGCTGTAGCGGGGTAACACCATAGGGCTGGTCGTTGATAAATACATCTGCTCCGGCAGGGGCGCTGGTGACTTCAAGTGAACCTGGTAGAAGATTCAGTTTTATCTCTTTTTCCAGATTCTGATCGCGTCTGATGGTGAGCGATTCTTCAGTCGGCGCATAACCATCCTTTTCAACCCTGAACTGATATTTGCCTTCTTCCAGTTCGCGTTTGAACGGGGTATAGCCGCCCGGTTGGCCGTTTATGAACACTTGCGCATGTGCCGGCTTGCTGTTTAATTCAATTCTGCCAACATTTGAGTTTAGTGATACAATAACTTCCTGCGGTTGCTCATCTTTAACTTCCCAGGAAGCTTCCCGGACAGTGTAGCCTGTTTTTTCAATCTTGGCGCGATAACTGCCAATATCAAGTTCACGCAAAATGAGTGGTGTGGAACCTTTGTTTTCGCCGTTCATAATTACTCTGGCATTTTCAGGTCTGGAGAGGATCAATACCGCGCTTCTAACCGGTGACAACTTGACATTAACAGCTGTCTCCATACCGGCACTCATCTCAATACGTTCCCATACCGGGTAGTAGTTCTGTTTGGATAGTTTTATAATCAGGGTTGCCGGTTGAACTTTGTCAGAGAATGGCGTAACGCCTATTTCCTTGTCCCTTATCGAAATTGTTGCTCCCGCCGGGTCTGAAGTAATCTTTAACGTCGCATACGAGGGTTTCGCCTGAGATTTTCCACAGCCTGCTGCCATTAAAGCAACAGCAATAATTGGAATTAAGAATAGATATATCGCTTTTTTCATCGTTTATCTCTGCTTTTGAGGATTCGGTCAATCTGCATACTTTTGACCCGGATATTTTGATATTCCTGAGAATCAATTGGATAAAGTTCCATAATTTTTTCAGTAATTTCTTTCAGTTTTTCAAACTCATTAAGGCGATACAGGCGCATGTATTCAAAATCCAGATCTTTAAGCATTTTCTGTTTGATTTCTTCTGCTTCAAGGCAGCGCTGTCTGGCTTTATGCCAGATTTCAGGCTTAGGTGAAAACTGGTCGAGATATTCTACCGCAGTGCGGTAACGGTAAATAGCTTCCAGCAGTCGTCCCGGTTTAGCTTCCCGGTTTTGGAAAAGGTCTTCCGCTTTCTGGTAATACTCCTCGGCATTACGCTTTAATTCATCTGGCAGCATGGCGATGGTCTGTAACCCGAAATTACCGGAAAAATCGTTAATGGCGCGTTCAATGGTCTCAAAAGAACTTGGCGCATAGGAATTCTTTACTGTAATGCTGTTGATTTTATAGTCATAACTTATAACAAGTTTTCTGATTTCATCTTGATTATCAGCGGCGACCCCGGCTGGTTGCGGCTGGAGCGACATAAAACTGGTTGATTCAATTTCTTTTTTCAGATTATCCAACTGTTGCGGATTAATTTTTTCAATGTTTTTAATATATTTACGTTGTGACTTTAAGTCAAAAATTGAAAAATAAGCCTTGTTATTCTCAATTCTCAGTGTGAATCTGAATAAACTGTCCGTAGAAACCTTGTCTTTTTCGTAGTAAAGAATAAAAGGCGCATTGAAAGTTTTATTTACCGCTTTCGGTTCAATATTCTTTTTTTCCAATTCCTGATAGGAAATGAATATACTTACGAATATTGCCGCTGAACAAATAACGGTTACATAAAAAATTAAATTAGAAAACCGGCGTTTGCCTTTTTCTACGGTAGTTGTCGGCGAAGGTTGCTCCTTGCCACCGAAGATATTGATTTTTCCCTTGATGACCGCCTCGGAAATTTGTTCGCGGGCAGATTCGGTTTTGTCATTGATAAATGACATCAACTTGGACTTGCCGGAATGGTCGGCAGTATTTGACTTTTCAGGAGAGAAGATGACTGTGCCTTCGTGTTGATCTTGTGACGACTTAACATCAGTGCAGGGCGGTGTCATATCAATCGGTTCAAATATTACTTTGGGCGTGGTTAGTTCCGGAGTTTTAGATGGCGATGGTTGGATAACCGGAGTGCTTTCCGGCGAAAACGCTTGAGCGATTTCTGATTTCATATCCCTTTTTTCGCCAAACCGCAATGTCTGGTCACCGAGTGAGATAATGTCGCCTTCCACTAATGCTTGACTGCTGTTAACCGTGTAGTTGTTGACTTTGACACCGTTAGTGCTGTTCAAGTCGGTTATCTGCCAGGTGGCGTCAGGATGCTGTTCCAATCTGGCATGATAGCGGGAAACGCCTGCGGCAAGAAGAAAAATATTATTATCCTCCTCACGACCAAGCGTGAACACGCTTTTATTCAATTCGATGGAACTGTCTGCTTTTTCACCGTTAAGAAAGTATAATTTCATTCTTTATTCGCTTTACACGGAATCACTGTTTCTGCCACAGTAATTATTTTTTCACCTTTCATTTCCCGTTCAGTTTCGGCCGAAAGTTCTGCCGACATATCTAACACATCGCCAATTTGTGTATCTGTCGCTGCAATGATACCGCATGGAAGCTCAATCGTGGTAAATGCTTCCGCTGAACGTACCAGTAATTTCCATGGCGGCAGATTTTTGCATACCCGGCAAACGACATTGTCCCGCCGGACAAAAATAACATCAAGACTGCACTGCATAAACATGGTATGGATGGAATTACAATTGCTGAAGACCATCGCATCAAAATCTGAGGTCGCAAAGTCTCTACCCAGCATACCGCGCATTCGTAATATATATCCGTTTGCATAAAAAGGCGAACGGGCAAGATATTTTTTTCTCGTCAGATTGATAATCATCAACGCTCCTCTTAGCGAACCAGCATCTTAAATGCCTGCAACAATATCGGCACCATCAGTATGATTATTACCGCCGGGAAAATGAAAAAAATTACCGGGAACAAAATTTTTACAGGGGCCTCATTCGCCAGTTTTTCTGCACGGACAAAACGTTTGTTGCGGAACATGTCACCTTGAATACGGAGTAGATTTGCAATACTTACCCCCAGTTCTTCCGCCTGAATAATTGCATTTAAGACCGAAGTTAAATCCGGTTGTCTAACCCGCAAAGAAAGATCGCGCAATGCCTGCTGGCGTTTTTTTCCGAGTTGAATTTCCTTGAATGTCCGGCCAAGTTCTTCGCCCAGCGAATCCATTTTGCGCCGGTTAAGAATATCCCGCAGCGAGGTGATAAAATCTTTTCCCGCCTCAACGGAAAGCGTCAGCAAATCAAGGACATTGGGTAACGCTTTCATGATTTCCAGATGGCGTTTCTTGACGACCGCCTTAAGCCATGCACCGGGATAGATATAGAGACAAAACGCCAGAATCAATCCCATCAATGCGTTACCGTAAATTATGCAAAATATCATTAATGCAAAACCGCATATCGTGAGAATAATTCTGACCGCTATAAAATCTTCGGCGCTGATTGCGTGACTGTAACCGGCCATGAGCAGATGTTCTTCAGTGTATTTCATCGGATGAGCCAGCAAATTATTGCGTGCGACAAAACGGAAGTTAGGCGCCAGCGGCATGAAGATTCTGACCAGTATCGGCAGATTGCGTTTTACTTCACCGCCGACATCTTTGTCAACGTGAATTGATTCCATGAACATGAACAGCAACAGGCACAGGCAGGTGACACATATCCCTGCCGAGATTGCGGCAACCAGTGATGTTAAGACTGAAAAATCCATGTTAATGCTCCGCTAAATGTCAATGGTCGTAATTTTGCGTATGACCAGAAAGCCGATTATTACCAGTATTGTGGCGCCGATAATTGAAATAATCCCGATGATTGAACCAAAAAACTGGTTCATCGTATCCGGCGCCACATACGACATCATAAATAACAATGCAAATGGCATAATGCCGATCAGCACCGCCTGCAGTTTTCCCTGTGCCGTCATCGCCCGCAGCTTGCCGTTGATTCTGGCGCGTTCTCTAATCAGGCCGGCGAGACGATCAAAAATCACCGTCAATTCACCGCCGGTTTGTCTGGCGGTGATGATTGCGGTCGCCACCAGTTCAAAATCATCGCTGCCCAACCGGTTGTTCATATTGTCCAATGCTTTTTCCAGCGGTACTCCAAGTCTTATTTCCTGCATCAACAATCTGAATTCGATGGAAATAGGATGTTTGCTTTCATTGGCGACTGATTCCATTGCCTGATTGATACTGAATCCCGCCTTCAGTGAGCTGCTCATCGAACCAAGTGCATCTTCAAGCTGTTCATTAAACTTAATCAGTCGCTGTTTTTTCAGAAACCGTAAATATAATCGTGGCATCGGGAATGCCGCTACGCAGACTGCGCTGCCAAGGAAAATTCCTTTGCTCCAACTGAACTTGTCGCTGGATGATGCGAAAACCACAATTGTCAGGAATCCAACCAGCAGGCTGACTGCAATACTGACATCCAATATCCGTCCTGCCGGCAGTTGCAGCAACACATCATCAAGTTCAACTGCCGCTTCTTTTATATAGCGTTCTTTGTATCTGGCCGAGGCATAAGAGATAAAGTCCACGAGCACCAGCGTCATCAGCGTAATGCTGACCCCGACGCAAATGCTTGGCAGTAAACCACTCTCGTATAACATACCGTCTCCTGATTATTTCTGACTGAAAATTGAAATGTCCAAGTCAAGTTTCGCCCGTTCAATATCTTCCATAAAGGTTGGTATATTCCCCGTTGGAATGTGTCTCCCGATAATCCGGTTGTTTGCATCCCAGCCTTCATGTTTATAAATAAAAATATCCTGCATCGTGATGATCTCGCCTTCCATTTTGGTTATCTCACTGATGTTGGTCACTTTGCGTGAACCATCCCGCTCACGGGTAACCTGAACGATGATTGAGATGGCGGAGGCAATCTGTTCCCTGATTGCACGCAGCGGCAGGTCAAATCCAGCCATCAACACCAGTGTTTCCAGCCTCGAAAGCGCATCGCGCGGAGTATTCGCGTGGATTGTCGTCAAGGAACCGTCATGACCGGTATTCATCGCTTGCAGCATGTCAAGAGCCTCCCCGCTACGACACTCACCGATTACAATACGGTCCGGACGCATACGCAGGGAATTTCGTACCAGATCTCTGATCGTAATTGCACCTTTGCCTTCAATATTCGGTGGTCGTGACTCCAGCCGGACAATATGTTCCTGATGCAATTGCAGTTCAGCGGCATCTTCGATAGTCACAATCCGCTCACGATTGGGAAGATATGAACTTAATACATTCAACAACGTAGTTTTACCTGAGCCGGTACCGCCTGAGATAATGATATTTTTACGCACTTTGACACAGACATCAAGGAATTGCGCCATAGTTTTGTTAATAGCGCCGAATCGTATCAAATCATCTATTTCAAACGGTTTCTTGGAAAATTTACGAATAGTGATTGATGGTCCAACGAGCGACAGCGGGGGAATAATTGCGTTTACGCGTGAACCGTCTGCCAATCTGGCATCGACCATCGGAGAACTTTCATCAATTCTTCGTCCTAGCGGAGATACAATTCGTTCAATCGCCGCCTGCACCTGTCCACTGTCCGCAAATGCAGTATCTGTCCGGTAGAGAATACCTTTGCACTCAACATAAACATTATCCGGACCATTTACCATGATTTCGGTAATATCGTCACGGGCAATCAGGTATTCCAGCGGACCGAGTCCGATTGCCTCTTGTACTAATTCCAGTTCTATTGTTTCAATATTTGCGCCTTGCGGTAAAGGAATAGTCAGAGAACAAAGGATCTCCTTTATTGTCTCTTTGGCTTTATTCGCCAGTTCCTTTTCGGTGATGCCGGAAAGCGCCATTTTTTTCAAATTCAACCGTTTCAGTAATTCAATATGGGCCCGCTTTTTTATTTCCTGAACGAGCGGTCTTACGCTTTCAGGCACGCCTGATATAATAATAACCGGAATTTTATCTTTGCCGCTGGAAGCACATTTGTCATCTATAACGGTGGGCGGTGGAATGACCGGAGGTGCGGCTTTCGGTGGTTCTTTTATCTTGTTCAGGTTGGTTTCCTGACTGTCGGGACCTTTAGTAATAATTTCCGCCAGACCAATCTTTATTGAAGAACCGATGCCGACTTCGTATAATTCATCGGGCGTTAACGGCATATCATCAAGCATTGTACCATTGCTGCTGCCCAAATCCATAATCTGCATTAGATTATCGCGCAATATCAGCTGGGCATGGCGACTGGATACGCCAGCGCTGCTCAGTTGAATTGAACAGGAATCGGCAGAGCCGATGACATATGCTCCCGATGCAAGTTTGCCTCGCATTTCACGCTGCCCGGGTTGCTTGATGATTAATTCAAACATCTATGCATCTTCCTTGAGATTGATTCAGCGCAATTTCTGCCGGTTCTGGCGTTCAGAGTTATAGACAGGAATATTTTTTTCCAAAAATTTAAAGTTTACACTTTGCAAATCAGAGTCAAATTTGGTCTCTTCATCATTACGCAAACTTAAGGAAAGTCTACCCTTCTGACTTGCGAAAATTATCATTTCAACTTCTTTAGGTGTCAATGCCAGCGTTATGGTGCTGTAACCGCGCGCCGCAGATTGCGGCTGTGAACTCGACATCACACCCCAATTGGCTCCAGTTGCCAACACCCTTACATTTTGCAGTATGGTCATGGTAATCGTATCTAATGCCTGATCCCCTTTCATATCGGGGAAACGGAATGTGCCAATAATATCGACGTGATCATCGGGATTGACCAGATTGTTTACGGATGAAGTGGTGTCAACTGCAATAGATATGGCACGGTAACCTGTCGGAACAACGCCGGTCAGTCCGGTGAATTTTCTGGATGCCGGTTTTAAATCATCCCATTGCAGAATCTGACCTTTATCCATTGAAGCTCTCAATTTCCGGCCGATTATTTTCAAGCTGCTGTCCCAGGGGATTTCACGCATGGCAACCGCCGAACCGCGAAACCGCTCTGTTTTGGTTTTGGCTAAATCAGTCTCTTTCAGTTCTTCATTCGGTGCAATATCTTTTGCAAGCCGGATTACATAAACAACTTCCGCCTCGCCTCTGATTCGCTGTTTTTCTGACTGAATTTGCTGGTAGGTCAGTACAAATGCCAGTACACCGAAAAATACGGCTGCCAGCAACAACATCTTTTGTCGCATTTCTCAAATCCTTTCCCGGATAGCCGGTTTCAACACCAAAAACCTTATGAATAATTGAATATACCGTTGATTGATTATTTTTCCAACAATTTATTGTAAATTTATGCAAGCAAAAAACGTGTCATTAAAATTCGGTCACGGTTATTGAGTATATCCACTGCGTAAATTCGAAAATTTACGACCTCCAACATAACTGTTTGCTCAACTTAACGAGCAGCATCAACGTCGATTTATGTTTTAATACCGTTGTTTATTGAACAAATGCCAGGCGGTTATTCGGGAATGTTCATCATCAGTGTCTGATTGCTGATATTTGCAGGGGAGTAATCTTTTATTGGCGGCTTTATTGCGTTAGGATTATCTAACGGGCTGTTTTTAATCGCATCTTTTAAGCCTTTGACCGTATCTGTAATCAATTGTTGTTCATTGGCTGGAATGGTCTTACGTTTCAGTTCATGTTCCAGAAGAGATACTGCGGTGCCGCGGTGGCCAAGCTGCCCGCAAATTGTGGCGTATCTGGTCAGCATTTCACGGTGGTGTTTACCCGGTTCAATATGATTTTGACCGAAGTAATGCTCAATAATTTTGGCGGCTTCACTTTTTTTGTCGAGCTTGTCGTCATAAAGTTTAATCAGCGCTAACGATGTTTCCGGTTCAAACGGGTACTTCAATAATAACAGCTTTAAAGTGGAGACAGCGTCAACAACATTTCCTTTTTTCTCCATGTAACGGACAAGCGCCAATTTATTTGCTATGTCATTGGCGCGTGCCTGTGAACTTGAAAACACTCCTGCAATTATTTTAAGCAGTTGCATCATCTGTTTTTTCCTGATAATTTACTCTAATAAGGTTGAAATTAAAAAAAAAATCATCATTATAGAGTATAATTAACGGCGTCCGCCGCCGCCACCGCCGTGCATTCCACCACCACTATGCATTCCGCCGCCGCTGCGCATTCCGCCACCGGCTTGATGGAATCCACCCATACTGCTGTGTTGAAATCCGCTCATGCTGTTACGTTCACCAAAGTTGCTGAGTTCGCCATAGTTACCGCGTTGTCCATAGTTACTGTGTTGACCATAGTTACTGCGCTGACCATAGTTACCGCGTTCGCCCGTATTGCCGCGATCAAGTCCACTTTGTCCTTTGAGCGGTCTTGGATTTGGTCTCGGGTGCGGGTGGGGGTAATTGTGGTGGTGCCAATACCAGTTTACCGGCGCATATGATCCGCCGAAATAATAACTGCATCCTATCCCGTTGTCTTCCGGGTAGTAGCTGTAAGACGGTGTATAGTCGGGTTGATATTGATATGAATTATCCTGCGGACTTTGTGCAGGCTGCTGCTGTTGCATGCTGCTGGTTGATGTATCAGTATTGGTCGTGCTTGCTGTGTTTGTATTGGAGTAATAATTGTCACTGTTATCCAATACCTGGTCCGGCGCCGCAATATCCTGCTGCTGTGACTGATTTGAAGACGCGGCGGAGGCAGCATATTCCCCGTATATACTTAAATATTTATTAATGATATCTACTGAGCGATTCACGCTCTCGGTGAAAACCGGAACTCCGGTCTTACCGTTACAGTTTGCTTTTGCGCCTGTCGGGTAAATATAACCAACCCAGGAGTCTTCCTGCGGTAATGTTACCCCGTCAAGTAATATCTGTTTATTGGCAATGGGTTTGCCGCTGGTTACTTCTTCAATTTCAACAACGCAACCCTGACGGATGCTTGTCACCGGTTTGATTTTTACCGCACGTCTTAATGCGAATACGGCAAAGCGTAAGTCTTCCGGTTTGATATCAACCTGAACGCCAGCCAGCTTTTCTTTGATTTCTTTGATAACATTTTCCACCCGTTGTTTTTGGTCCGATGTAACATCATCCATTTCGGCAGTGGAGTATTGATTGATTTTCTGGTCAAATTGCTGGGAAACTTGAGGTTTGTAGCCAAAACGCTGTTGCAGTTCCGGCGACAGGTCGGTAAATTTTAATCCGCGCAGAACATAATTACCGGCTGCATCGCTGAATCCGATGTCGATACCGGACGGATTAACCCCTTCAATGGAAATATTCTTATATACCGTTCCATCATTGGTTTTAATGTCTTCAGCCGATACCGCCAGAGATAATCCGGCAAACATTGATAATAGAAACAACTTACTATTCATTCCGCCTCCCTAATTTTTTGCCGTGCGTACGCAAAAGCAAAGCATATTTTGAACTAAACAGTAATCCGGCATTTTGACAATGCAAATTGAAAAGTTAATATTTTAAAAATATGATTCATCCCGGCACAATTGTCACGCGAGGGGAATGGATGATAAAAAATGCTTATTGGTAAAACTGATTGTACGGCGAAATTATGCGTGTTTTCCCGTTCGTGCCGCCGTTAGGTACAGACGCTTATACCATTGGTGGTATTAGTCAATAATTATAACGCTATTCAATGTCCCAAAATAGTTGGGTCGGAAATTTGGATTTTCCAGGTCGGCATGCCAGTTACCATCAATATG
This sequence comes from uncultured Victivallaceae bacterium, assembly GCA_964392985.1. Classification (GTDB taxonomy): domain Bacteria; phylum Verrucomicrobiota; class Lentisphaeria; order Victivallales; family Victivallaceae; genus CAYMSF01. The sequence goes on from CAYMSF010000012.1 coordinate 76,026, forward strand.
GAATTTATATTCATAGATTCCCGGTTCCAACTCTATTGTTACTTGAAAAACTCCATTGCCGTCCTGGTCAATCAATTCATGGAGCAGCGTATTCCATTCATTGAAGTCTCCGGCAATATATACCTTGCTGCCAGGCTTTGACTGAACATTAAATGTTACGGCCTTGGTTTTTTTTGCCGGTTTTGCCGCAACAGGAGATTTTACAATGGCAAAAGATGTTGCCCCAGTCTTCTTGCTGACCGGTTTTCTTGCCACGGTTGCCCTTGTGGTGGATTGTGTGGCTTTTTCGGATCTGTTTGCATGACCGCGACCGGTTGTTGGTGCTTTGGCGTTGCTTTGTGTGGTTTTCATTTTTCTACTCCTTGTTAGTTATGGGGTTGACATTTTACTGCAACAACAACAATAGAAGAAAACTGTTTGAAAAAGTATTATCGCTAAATACTTGATATTTTAAACCAAATTAAAATCTATCGCAAACAAATATTTTGTCAAGTCATGTATCAAAAAAATATTGATTTTTTTGACTATTATCGATAATTTTGTAGTAAAATATCCCGGATTTTACCATTCATAAATAAAGATGTATTATAATATCGCCGCGGGTCGTGCCCGCTTGTGGCTAAATGGGTTGCTTTTTCAGCTAAAGTTCAATCATTAGTTTTCCGAGTTCAAGCGAGTAGTCCAACTTCTTCAACAGAATTGGATATGGACATGTTCTTTCACGTGGAACCTCAAAATTAAAAAGACCATTGTAAGAAATTTCTTTTAGCGCATGAATCAGTTTTTCCCATTCTATACTTCCCGCGCCGTAAGGCAGAATGTGGTCTGTTTTTTGATCAACACAATCGGTAATGTGCAGCGCTTTGAGCCGGCTTCCAGCTTTGCGTACGAATTCGTCACCGGCTACGCCGTTAATTGCAAGATGCCCGGTATCAAGGCAGATTCCCAGTCGCTCGTTAGATGGAACTAAACGTATCAGTTCGTCAATATCTTCAAATTGCGGGAATGAGGTGATGAGGTTTTCCAGGCTGATTGAAAATGACATATTGCGCGAATAATTGAGCAACTCTTCAAGTGCGGTCGCGATAAGTTTTTTATTATCCGAACCAACTGTCTTCACTCCGGCTGGATGAAGTACGCCGGCTTTGACATCCAGTATATTGAAAAGGTCGCACCAGCGTTTCAAATCAGTAATCAGTATTTTCCGCTTTTCGCTATCCGTCTCATCAAGATTGGCGAAGAGTGAAAAATGTGCCTGATGCAGTTTAAAGTCCAGCGAATCACAGTATTGTTTGAATTCTCTGCCGGTTTTTACCGGATCATCGTTGCGCGCGAGAAGCGTTTTTGCATGTTCATCTGAAAGTTCTGCGTGGTTGAAGCCGTGTTGTTTCAGTGTTTTTATCGCTTCTTCCGGCGACAGTACCCACAAATAACTGGTCCACATTGAAATATTCATAGAAAAATCCTTTTGGGTTTAGAATATTGACCGTGTCCTGGAGATTGTATTCCTGTTCTTTCCCGTTCAGTTTTTACCGTTGGTCCCGATGAATTACCTGCTTTCAACGTTTTTTACGCTGTCGCGTACAATCAGGCTGTACGGAAGAATGCACCGTTGCGGAAGTCGTGATTCGCTAAGAAACAAATCAATGACGTTTGCCGCGATTTCTGCCAGTCCCACATGATCCTGAGTAATAGTTGTTTGTGGTGGTGTCGCATAGCTCGAAAACAGTTTGTGTTCCGAGGTTACCAGTGAGATGTTATCCGGAACATGCTGGTTAAAGAGTGACAGCGCGTATGCTGTTACGATCCCGGCGTTGCCACCGGGGCAGAACAATGCATCCACTTTCTGTTTTAGTAATTTGCCGATGATTTCCACATATTTATCATCTGAGGACAAATAAATCAGGGTGTCGTTGGCGGGGAGTCCTCTGGCTTTGAGCGCCTTGACGATACTGGCACGCCGGATGTCGGCGTTGCCACTTCCAGCCGAGCCGTAGACAATACAGCCTATTTTCCGGCATCCGCGTTCGTAAAGATGCCCGATTGCAATATCCATGCCTTGTACTTCATCTGAGCGTACTGAATAGATATTCTTGCAATTTTCCGGCGCATCCCGGTCAACCAGTACCAGTGGCGCCGAAAAACGTTTCGACCAATTTTTAAAGTCGCCCGGTTCTGCGCCGATGGCCACCGCACCGCAGAACTGAATACTGTCAAGCCGGTCCAGATTGTCTTGCGGCAGCACTTCAATCCGGAAGCCGTGTTTGGGCAGCACAAAAGTAAGAGCCATCATCACCATTTCCAGACAGTTACGGACGGGATAGATAGCCTCCCCGGGCATTATAATTACGACATTCCGTTGCTTGGTCGAGAGACGTGGATGATAGTTGTGAGCCTTGGCTATGGTAAAAACATGGTCGCGCACTTCGTTCCTGATGTTCGGGTGATGACTGAAAACCCGCGATACTGTGGCGGGCGAAACTCCGGCAAGTTTTGCAATTTCCTGTAATTTCATTAATGTGTCCTTTTTGTTGATTCATTTTCAATATATCTTGTTTTTTGTAGAAATTCAACATTTATTTCATTAACCTTTTCAATCTAAATACTAAAATACTCTTGCTAATGACGGTCCGGAACGGTATAATGTAATTATGTGGAAAAAAGGAATTATTGTATGAAACAGTTGAAAAAATTTTTACGGCTGGTTATTGTGGCAGTACTGCTGCCGACTGCACTTTGTAACGCTGGCGAGCCGACTGCTGCGGCAACTTCGGACTGGCGGAACATTCCGGACTTCGTCAAAAAAAATCTGGAAGATATTTCAAAGAAAGACCTGGCGAACCGGCAGTGGCCCAAAGTCAAGATACCCGGACTGAAAGAGCAAGTTTTTGATGCTCAGGTCAAAGGAATCAATTGCGTATGGCAGAATGTCTCCCCGGGTTATGCTAATGTAATCTATGACGCGAAGGTTGACAATGGGGTCATAACCATAACACTCGACGGGGCCTGTCTCGCACAGTCAGTGGATGGCGGTAAGACGTTCAAGCAGATATCCAATAACATGACCAACCCACCATACCAGTCATTCGATATCTCTCCGGTTAACCCAAAACTTATCGTTTCAGCCGGCAGTTACCTTGACAGGACGCTTGACGGCGGCAAAACCTGGTCAACTATTTACGACAAGGGACTTCCCCCATTCACGCTCGGACGCAAATCTATGTTTGACCGGGTCAGGTTCAATTGTGATGGTTCGCGAATATTTGCCTCTCTGGGGTCTTTCGGCCACGGTCTTGCCCCAAGGGGATATGAGCCAGCCATGAAAGCTGAATTTCATCAGAAGAAAATATTCGCCGGCGATGCAAACGCATCCAATTTCAAATCCTTCGATCTTGGACCGTTCGCCGGAATACGCTGTATCTATCCGCATTATTCAAATCCTGACCTTGTTTATTTTTCTTTTGCCGACGGTGAATTTTTCGTTACGCGCAACGCTAAAGACGCCAACCCGAAATTTGAAAAGATTGGCGGTCTTCCGGAGGGATTTGTTGCCATCGACATCGATGCTTCGCCAACTGAGTACGGCAAATTGCTCATAACCATGATGCCAAAGGATAATAAGGGCAAGTTCAAGATTATCCTCGCCAAAGACTCCGGCGGCACTTCTCTTGCCTGCTCAGAACTGTCCATCAAGGACGTTTCCGGTAAGGAAATCAGAGTGCCAAAGCCAGTGATGGCGAAGTGGAACCCACGGCATAAGGGTCAGGTTTTTGTCGGTTCCCAGGAAACAAACGGACTTTTTGTTTCGGATGACGAAATGAAGACTTTCCGCCAGATTCCATTTCCGAAAGAGCTTAAGCATGACGAACCCAACTTACACAACGGGATGTCTTTTTGTTTCGAGACGCAGAAGCTATACTTCGACCGCAAAACTGATCTCGCGCTCACCTGTTCAGCTTTCACCGGCTGGTACAGCACCGATCAGTTCAAGACTTGGAACGACCTGTTGATGACTTTTGATAATACCAAACGTTTATACGGCAACAAGGGTGCCGGCTTTGCCGAATGCGGCACATCTTTCTTCACCGTGAAAAACCACACCTATATGTCAACTAACGACCACGGACTTTTCCGTAGCGATGGTCCAGACGTCACCAAATGGCGCCGTATCTCCATCAATCCGGGAATTCCCAAATGGGGCAAAGGGCTTTATTCTCCGATGTGTGTGTCCAGCGACGAAAAATATATCTATACTTTTGCGCTCGCCCAGGCGGCGCCCGGCGACAGTTACAATACTTCACCCACCATCAAACTGCTTCAGTCCTTGAACAGGGGTGACACCTGGCAGGACGTTACAACCCGCCTGGGCTACGGTGATACTCTTGACTTCGAGCGCAAGACGCCTTATGGTTCAAGATTTAAAATGATCATCGATCCCGGCAACTCCGACAGGCAGTGGATTATGTTTACCAATCATCTTTTCTTCTCCAATGACGGTGGTAAAAGCTTTAAGGAGTTGAATTCACCTCTATTCTTAAGGGATGGCAAGGCTGCGTTCAGAGAGATGGAATACGATGCGACGCATAAAATACTTTATCTAGGCAATGCCATGAACTTCCCCGGTGGATCGGCGCTTGCCAGTAGTCGCGATTTCGGCGCCACCTGGCAGATAGTGCCACTCGACGGAGTAAAGAGCGGTATCAAAGGACTCGGGGTTACCGCCTCCGGAACGCTGGTACTTGGTCTCGACGGCAAAATGGTTGTCATGCCCTACGACAAGATTGCCGGCGGCAAAGTGGAGCCGGGAATGGTCAAAATGACCATTGGCGACACTGTCGAAGAGTGGGCGGCCGCCCTGAAAGGTTTCGGTCCTGTCGCCTGCGACGGCGAAGATATCGTTGTTTTCGTCGCCAACGCCTCCAATTCTTCGAATCTGGCACATGGTATGGGGCCGTTGCTTTCAAGGGACGGAGGCAAATCTTTCAAATGGATTACTTACAACCTGCCATGCGTGGTGACGGGTGCTCTCGCCATTGGCGATGGCAGAATATTTATCGGCAACCGCGGGATATATACCTGGAAGTACAAATAAAAGCTGTTCAAACTAGGACTCAGCTATGCGGGAACGCAGTTTGATGAATTGTTTCAGATTTGCTGCTTGCGTGATAGCGGTATCTCTTCTAACGCCGTGCGCATACGCCACCAGTGAAGATGAGGCGCTGGCGAATAAAGCGACTGACGAGCTTTATCTGAAAGGGAAACATACCCCGGCCGAATGGGCGACTGACAAACTGAATTCACATTTCGCCTGGGTATATAAGAGGATTCTTCTCGGCAAATACAAATTTGGCGATGAAGAGGCATTGAATACTGCCCGCACTTATATGAAAGAACTGTTCAGCGACATTGATAAGGGCTTTAACTGGCCGATCAAAGAACGGCAGCAGTTCGAGCTTCCGTACGCATACAAAAAACCGGTGCTGGATGGAAATCTGGACGGCGACGGGTGGGACGGCGCTCTCACATTTCGCGGCGAGTACCCGCCTGGCAACCTGAAAAACAACGATTTACCAACGGTATGGAAGATATGCTGGGACGAGGAATTCATCTATTTGGGCGCGCGTTTTCAGGATGCCGGAATAAAATCGATTGATTATGACCCGGCAAATAAAAAATCCCCGTGGGATGGTGATG